>JAAYJT010000052.1 GCA_012522795.1 Bacteroidales bacterium
CAATGATGGTAGGCTGTCCAGACCCAATTTATTTTGAATAAACTGTATCTGTTCATAAAAGTAGCGGTATTGGACTCCGACAAAGCTACAATGGTTAAGAGCAATAGCTTATTAGAGCTTTCATCAGAGAAAATAGATAATTGTCCGGAGTACTCTTTCATTCATTCTTGAGCTAAAAGTATAAGGTCTTCTAATTCTGATTCAGTATGTGCTAATCCGATATGTTGAACAATAATTCGTTTATTGTTTTGATACCGCACTAATTTTGAAGGGTACAAGTTAGGATAAGGCAGATAGTTAAGCCAATATGCCTGAAAGCCAATTAGTTGAAATAAGCGCTCAAAAAGGCAGTATTTTAGAATGATGAGTGATGATTTATTCATTACCGGATTCATTGATCTTTTCATGGTTTTCTGCTGTCATGAAAGCAAGTATTTATCCTTTTATAACTAGTTGGATTTTGGCTATCAGCTTATCAAAGAATTTTAACATTTATAAACACAGTATATTTGCAAATTCATTATTATGATCCTGATAAATACAAACAAACAGGCTGATGATCAATCAAAAACAAAAATATAATAACGAAGATGAGAATCTGATAGTTGGTTCTTTCAGGAAACTGGGAATTACGGCTTCATCTGCTGTGCTGGTTGCTGTAAGCGGAGGCATGGATTCGGTGGCATTGTTGCATATGTTTGTAAATTCAGGCATTAAAACCGGAATAGCTCATGTGAATTTTAATCTGCGAGGAGAAGAATCTGACGGTGATGAAGCTTTTGTAAAAGCATTGGCAGATAAATATAGCTTACCATTTTATTGTCAATATTTCAATACTGAAGAATTTGCAAAGCAGCAAAGCATATCCATTCAGATGGCAGCCCGATTACTACGTTACAGGTGGTTTGAAAAAATTTCAGCACAATATAAATGGGATTTTATTGCTACAGCACATCATCTTGATGATCAAATAGAAACTTTTTTTATAAATCTCCTCCGTGGTACAGGTATTGGCGGACTTAAAGGTATTGCTGCTAAAAGCGGTGTTTTTATAAGACCCCTGATCGATACTCCGCTTAGTACTATTGAAGAATATGTAAAAATCCATAATCTTTCTTTCCGCGAAGATTCCAGCAATATCAGCAACGATTATCTGCGAAATCGCATCCGTCATCAATTGATCCCTGTTTTTGATGAGCTGCAGCCTTCGTTTCGTAAAATAATGGCAGGAAATCTTGAACTTTTAACTGAAACGGAATCTTTTTTTCATAACGAAATAAATAAGCTGAAAAGTGAAATCATTATTCAGCATGATTCAAGGCTGGAATTATCAATTTCGAAACTTGTTCAAACTGGTTTCCCGGGTTTATTGCTTTACGAGATCCTTAAGGAATACGGTTTTACCACTGATCAGATACAATTTATACTTCAGTCAGTTGATGCTCAGCCCGGAAAACTCTTTTACAGCTCTTCTCACAGGCTTGTTAAAGACCGGGAGGTGTTTATTCTGCAGTCATTGTCAGAAACCGGGGTAAGTGATTCGGAATTTATTATTGAAGAAGGAATGGCAGAAATTTTTGCACCCTTGCATCTGGAATTTCAAATTCAGAGAATGGATACTGATTTTCAGATTATTGCCGATCCAAACAAAGCATTCCTCGATTTTGACACTCTGGTGTTTCCTTTAAAGATCCGCCAGTGGAAACAGGGCGACAGAATAAAACCCTTTGGTATGAAAGGGCAAATGAAGATCAGTGATTTTTTTACTGCCAATAAATTCTCAATAGCCGATAAAGAGAGAACCTGGCTGCTTACCGATGCTCACGACCGTATTGTTTGGATACTAGGATACAGGATTGCTAATCAAAACAGAATAAAGTCAATTACACAAACAGCCTTTGTTATTACCATAAGTGGTAGTAAATAAGCATTATATGTTTGTTTGCTGGAATGTGTCATTAATGAGACGTAGTTTAAAATTTCGTCCGGCATTTAATTAAATTCTATTTTTGCAAAAAATTTTATAAAACATGAAATTAATTATGAAACGCTTATCATTACTAATTCTGCTGGCAGTTTTTTCACTGCCTTTGGCAGCTCAGATGCTTGAACCTGTTAAGTGGTCATTTGCTGCCAAACGTATTTCTGCTACCGAAGCAAACATAATTTTTACTGCAACTATTGAAGATGGCTGGTATTTGTATTCACAGGATTTACCGGATGGTGGGCCTGTTGCTACTAATTTTAATTTTGATGAAAGCGATGCCTTCAAACTTAATGGTGAAGTAATTGAAAAACAGCCTATTAAGAAGTTCGATGAGATTTTTAAAATGGAGCTCAAATATTTTAAAGGTAAAACTGATTTCACACAAAAAGTGATACCTGCATCAGGTAATGCTTTTAAAGTTGTTGGTTACCTTGAGTTTATGTGCTGTGATAATACTTCGTGTCTTCCCCCCACTTCAGTTGATTTTGAAATAACGGTGCCGGCTTTTAAGGAAGAAGCCTCTGCTTCCCTTACTTCAGATCCTGAAAAAACAGCTGCTGAAGAAACTGATACTGATAGCAGTATTGAACAGTCAGAACTAACTGAGGAAATACCAGCAGATGAAGAGACCATTATAACAAGCGACCTGGATGAAGAAACTCCAAAAACAAAAACAGGACTTTGGTATATTTTTATTGCAGGATTGCTTGGAGGGCTTCTTGCATTGGTTACTCCATGCGTATTCCCGATGATACCTATGACAGTGAGTTATTTTATACGCAACACCAGCAATAAAGCCAAAGGAAAGACTGATGCCCTTATCTATGGTATTTCAATAGTGATCATTTATGTTGCTTTGGGTACCGGTGTATCAATGATATTTGGCTCTGATGGTCTGAACCAACTTTCTACCAGTCCCTATTTCAATATTTTCTTCTTCCTGTTGCTTATTGTTTTTGCAGCGGCGTTTTTTGGGGCTTTCGAACTACAATTACCTTCAAGCTGGACTACAGCTATTGACAATAAAGCGGAAAAAACCGGAGGATTAATAGGTGTGTTCCTGATGGCGCTGGTACTTGTGCTGGTATCGTTTTCATGTACCGGTCCTATTATTGGTACTTTACTTGTTGAAGCAGCAGTATCGGGCAATAAATTATCGCCTATTATTGGTATGACCGGATTTTCAGTAGCCCTTGCGATTCCTTTCACCTTGCTGGCTGTTTTCCCGTCAATGCTTGGAAATATGCCAAAATCAGGCGGCTGGCTGAATTCAGTAAAAGTTGTGCTGGCTTTTCTGTTACTTGCTTTTTCATTGAAGTTTTTAATGGTAGCTGATTCTGTTGCACAATGGGGTCTGATGAGTCGTGATGTTTTTATTGCAATCTGGATAGTGATCTTCTCAATGCTTGGATTTTATCTTCTCGGGAAGCTTAAATTCGCTCATGATGACGATTTACCCTATGTCTCGGTGTCACGTACATTTCTGGCTATCATTTCTTTTGCCTTTGTTGTTTATATGATTCCAGGTTTATTGGGTGCTCCGTTAAAGTCAATAAGCTCATTTGCTCCTTCTATTACCACTCAGTCGTTCAATTTAAACCGTCCGGCACAAAATGTAGCATTCGTTCAGAGTTCTGACAATAATCAGGAATTATCTGCCTATCAGACCAAGGAAGGTATTTCGGGACTGATAAAATTTCTTGACTACGAAGAAGGAATGGAATATGCCAAAAAGGTTGGCAAACCTGTTTTTCTTGATTTTACCGGTCATGGCTGTGCCAACTGCAAAAAAATGGAAGCAGCGGTATGGAGTGATCCACAGGTCATTCAGCGATTGCGTGATAATTACGTGATAATATCACTGTATATTGACGATCGTACTGAGATCCCTAAGGAAAAACAATATGTTTCGGAATTCAGCGGAAAGCGGATCAGAAATATTGGTAATAAATGGAGTGATTTTCAGGCTCAGCGTTATGGTGTGAACTCCCAGCCATATTATGTATTGCTTGATCATGCTGAAAAACAACTGGCAAAGCCATACAGCTTCAATACCAATGTTAACCAGTTCATACAATTTCTTGATTCAGGTGTAGAAGCTTTTAACAAGTAATACGAATTGTATTTACAAAATAGTCCAAGCTGTTTTGTAAATTACAATCGTTAGTGCCGGTGGTTAAAACATTAAGAACAATTGAGTGGAGCGATAATTGGTCTGTTATATTTTTCCAATCGGTATAAAAAATAAAACAGGCAGGGATAATTGGTTGAAATGCCAGCCTGCCAATGGCGTTAGCCAAAAACTATCTTATTTATTTAGAACACACTCCTCTGATTTTTAAGGGAGGCAGTAGGTGTACAACATAAATCTACCCTCACCAATTCAAAAAGCATTGTAAGATCGGAAGTCCTTTTAAGGATTTAAAAAAATCTTGTATTTTTGAAAGGAATATATAAGCAACAAAAAACTTGTGTTTATAAACATATGTATGTTGCATAAGCCAGGGTTTTATTGGGCTATAAGTAAGTTGGCGGTCATTCTAAAAGGCAGACATCCAAGAAAAATTTAAACCTTAACAAATAAATATGGACAATAACACAAACAACAAAATGGAAAAGAAAAAGATAATCGGAATGATTGTAGGTGCAGCAGCTTTCTTAATTGCATACTTTGCAGTTCAACAAGTCCTTTTTAAACCACCAACATTTGATAAACAAATGATACAAATAGCAAGTGAATTGAATAAGTCTTGCCCAATTATGGTGGACGCTGAAACCCAACTTGATAATACTGTTGCACTTCCTGACAATACATTTCAATACAATTATACATTAGTTAGTATGGAAAGGGCTACTCTTGACATTTCCGAGCTTGAAAATTACTTACAACCAATAATTTTGAACAACATCAAGACCAATCCAGACTTGAAGACTTTCAGAGATAACGATGTAATAATGGCTTACAATTACAAAGACAAAAATGGTGAACATTTATTCAAACTAACTTTTAAACCTGAAATTTACAAATGACAAACAAGCAAATCGTATTTGCATTTTTGGTTATAATAATCAATTCAACTATTGCTTTAGGACAGACAGGAAACGGAAATCTGGTTTTTTGGAGTGCTACAAAAAAGCTAACTGTTGAAGACTTTGGCATTAAAGTAAGAAATGAAAATAATCCTTCATTTGCTCAATTCTCTGTTGAGTATCAAGTTAACGGGTTTGACTTTCTGACTAAGAATTTTAACAAGAAAGTTCGCAATTACGTAATTGTTTCGGCTTCTTGGATTGATACAACAAACAATGTTTTAGAATCACTTCGCTATCAACAAACACTTTTTGACCTATGCGAAATTTACACCCGACAATTTCGGAAAGAACTAAAAGAAAATAGAAAGAAAATTGCTTCTGGAATTCATGTCGTTGAAGAACTACATCAAAAAATTATGACCGAATTTGCGAACAGGAGAGTTGTTTACGACATAGAAACAAATTACGGGTTATTGACAGACAAACAATTAAATTGGGAAAATCAAATCCAAAAACAACTTGAAGAATTGAAAGATTATGCGTTCAACAAGTGACAGAAGTAAAGAACGAACCGTAAACTCGAGTTTTGCATCAGGTGGGTTGACGTGTAAACCTGGAGCTTTGAGCTTCTATTCAAGTGTAGTGCTGGTTGACAGCTTTGAGCTTCGAAACCCGCCCGAACACAAAACCTGAAAACATTACCACACATTAAAAGAACACCTATAAAAAATACTAAATTATTTGAAAAAATGACCGAAAAACAAAAGATGCTAAGTGGGAAACACTATGACTCAAGAGATGAAGAGTTGTTGGGAATGTATCATAATGCAAGGAGATTATTACAAGAGTACAACACTTTAAACTCTAAGTTGATCGATGAACGGGAACGAATTCTTAATGAGCTTTTTGAATACAAAGGAGCCGGTGTTTGGATAGAAACTCCTTTTTTTTGTGACTATGGCGAAAACATCTCAATAGGAGAAAATACATTTGTGAATACAAATTGTATGTTTTTGGATAACAATAAAATAAGTATTGGACAAAACGGACTAATTGGGCCTTATGTACAAATATACACTGCCACGCATCCACTTAAAGCCTCAGAAAGGATTATTAAAAATGTCGATGGCGCATCCTATGTAACATCTGCTAAGCCTGTAAACATTGGGGATAATGTTTGGATAGGAGGGAACTCTGTTATTTTTCCAGGTGTTACAATAGGAAATAACGTAACTATTGGAGCCGGTAGCGTGGTTACAAAAGATGTGCCTGATAATGTTCTGGCGTATGGGAACCCATGTAAAGTGATAAAAATTCTGGAAAGTTAACGTGTGGCAACAGCTTGTTTACCTTCGGTGCTACTACGTGGTGGCAAAAACGGCAGTAAACATATTCGATTGTCCTGCATCCCGAATCATTTCTTCTCGGGACAGGCGGTGCGGGATTTACTAAATTTGAAGTATTACCTTCAGTTCAAAAATGGTGATAAGATACTACCAGAACTCAAAGAAGTCCAGACGTTATGAGTAATAAATGAAAAACAAGGTCAAACTATTAAAAATTAAAATAAAATGAGAAAAATAAAATTTATTCTATTGTTATGTGGATAAACCAGAGCATGTTGACCCTGTTATCGGGGCTTGAGAAATTCATAGTTTGTCGTTTTTCATATAAGAAACACTAATTTTAAAAAGTAGCAATACGCCTGTCTGTATTACGTTGTATGAAATATCTTAACGCTGGATTAAAAAATCAATCCAATAAAATAAATTAAAATGAGAAAAATAATTTATGCTTTTATCTTATCACTGACTTTATATTCATGTTCTACGAATGATGGTAAAATAAAAATTACAGGAAAGGTTCAGGGTTTCCCTGATAGTACGAAGTTGATTCTAATGAATTGGGAAACTAATCAAGAATTAGACACTACGTACATATTGAACAACAAATTCGGTTTTACAGTTGCTAATACAAAACCCTGTTTTCATGGGATTTTTATTGGAGAAGCTCCGGAATTAGAATATTTGTCTCTTTTTATAGAAAGTACTGACATAAAGATAACCGGGGTAAAAGGAAAAATGAAATATGCAAAAGTTACAGGAGGCGAAATACAAAAACAGAAAAATGACTATTTAAATTCCTCTCTTCCATTGGAATACAGGATGGATAGTATAACCAAAGAATTAATGAATGCTTTTCAGCAACAGGATAATGACAAAATCGAAGCCTTAGATAAACAGCAAACAAAGATCATTAATGAAAGAATAGATTTTGGAGTACTTTATATCAAAGAAAATCCTGATAATCTTTATAGTGCTTTTGTCTTAGAAGGATTTTTACCAGGTCTTCCAAAATCTGAAATAAAAACACTTTATGAAAACCTGTCTCTTACAGTTAAAGAGTCTGAATACGGGAAAACCATTGCACATTGGCTGAAACTTCATAAGTTGACTCAAGTTGGGGATATAGCAGAGAACTTCTCATTGCCTGACATTCACGGAAATGAAGTGAGTTTAAAGGATTTTCAGAACAAGTTTGTTTTATTGGAATTCTGGAGAGTAGATTGTATAAACTGCGTGGCAGAAAATAAAAATATCATAACTGAGTATGAAAAATATAAGGAAGAGGGTTTAGAAATAGTTAGTATAGCAGGGGGTAAAAACATTGATAATTTAAAGGAAGCATCTGACAGGTCTTTTATTGAATGGCATTCATTATTAGATAAAGATTCTGAACTTGGAAATGTTAGTTCAAGATATGGTGTAACCCTTGTTCCTGCGAATTTTTTAATTGACCCGTCAGGAGTTATCATTGCAAAAGATCTAAAAGGCGATGAATTAGGAGATAAGCTGAAAGAGATATTTCAGAAGTAAATACTGCTTACAACATACAATATAAAAACTGGTGTATTTCAGTGGTTTAGTGAATCATGAGATTATGCCAACGTTCCCCATTTTGGTTACTAACGTACTCAAAAAAAACCAAAAGTTAATGTTATAACGATTGTAAATACAAATCGTATTAATTGCGTTTCGATGAGCAATAAGTGAATTAAGCGGTTAAGAGATTGTAATTTTGTAAAAAGCCAAAATATGAACACATGTCTTAATTACACAATGGATTAATATTATACCTTGTATTTACGAATGTTGTATATTTGGATCGCGAATTGAGCCTTTGTGAGAAAATATAAACTGAAATAGAATGAAGATCCTCACTTGTTGATTACTTATTTGATATCTTTGTACTAAATGGATACAAACAGTAAGATATTAAAACTTATTAAAGAAACAGCATGCAAGCACTTGCCTAATGCAGAAGTATTTTTATTTGGTTCACGTGCAAGAGAGGATGCTACTACTGAAAGTGATTATGATATCCTGGTATTGACTTCTATTGATTTATCTCCCAAAGAGAAATTACCAATTAAAACAAATATCAGAAAGGAACTCCTTAAGGATGGGATCAGATCAGATATCCTGATTCAAAGTAAAAATGAAATAAAGAAAAAGAGAAATTTGCCAGGTCATATTATTAAATCAATCTTAAATGAAGCTGTTCTGATATGACAAAAGACAAAACTGAATATATTAAGAATTGGCTATTCAGAGCAAATGAAGATATTGCTGTAATAGCGAGCCTGGTAAACTCCGGTGCTAAATATTATACAAGTAGTATTTGTTTTCATGCTCAGCAAGCTTCAGAAAAATTCCTTAAAGCATTTTTAGCGTACCATGATGTTGACTTCCCCAGAACACACGATTTAGATTTTCTTCTTCTTGAATGTCAAAAAATAGATAAAAATGCTTTTAACATAGACTTTAAAAGTCTGACAGATTTTGGAGTCAGCCTGAGATATCCGGATGATTTTTATATACCTGATGAAAATGAAGCTTTAGAATATGGTGACATAGCTATTTCGGTTAAAGAAATCGTTGAACAACTTATCAAATAAAAAGTACTGCTTCATTAAAAAAACAGTATAAGCCATATTTGACTTCAATAGCTGATGAAGCGATCCCCAATAATATTGTATAAGCCGAAAGTGAATTTATACCTTGTATTTACGAATGTTGTATATTTGGATTCGTGAATAAGTGGATATTTCGGTTCGATTTGTGCCACTTTGAAAAGATCAAGTTATCTTGTTCCTAAAAAAGGGATGCAGTATGGCAAATAAACTTGATCCTATAGATATAAAACAAATTTTAGTTTTAATTAATGACGGTTATAGCAATCGTAAGATTGGTGCTACACTCGGTATATCTCGTAATACTGTTAATAACTATGTACATCAGTTTAATTCAAGTGGCTACAGCATCAGCCTGGTATGATCTGATTGGAGAACAAACAATAGCAGATGAAGTTTTAGACAGGATAGTAGTCTAATCACACAGAATAATACTTAAAGATGAATCACTTAGAAAAAGGGAAATAAGTACAAACAAATAAAATTATTAACTTTGCCAATGATCTTTCAAATAGGTGAAAAAACCATGAATTATAGTGGCACGGTTTCAACCGAAAAGAGTGGCACTATCAGACCGAAACACCCACAATAAGTGAATTAAACAGTTAAGAATATGTAATTTTGTAAAAAGTAAAAATATGAGCACGTTTCTTAATCGCATAACAGGTTAGTATTGTATATTATATTTACGAATATTATATATTTGGTTCAAAAAGCAAACGTTGGCTATGATTTAACAAAAAACACTGTGATCAATGTAACTATATATTATTTAATGAAATTTGTGACAGCATTCGAAATGAAAAAATTAAAAAAATAATTTTAAAAATTTTGTTTAAGCTTGTATTTATTTTCACATTAAAAACTGCCTCAACAAATTATAAAATACCAGCAGGTATTGTTAATTACAGATGAAAAATTCAGGGAAAATCATAAAAAGAATAGAGTCCTCTTTTAATCACAGGCTCAAGATTGTTTTAAAAGATGGGAAAAAGCTGTTGAATACAAAAAACACCAATTATTCTTACGGGCCTTTGGTAGATGTTCTTGAATACGGTCTGGACAGTATTCCTTTTACCAATATAGGATCTGTACTGTTGCTGGGCATGGGCGCAGGATCAATTATTAAATCATTAAGAACAAAATATAACTGTCAGGCTCCTGTAACTGCAGTTGAAATTGACCCTGTGGTCATAGACATTGCCTATAAAGAATTTAATATTGGCAGGAAAGAGAAGCTGGAAATTCATTGCAAAGACGCATGGAATTTCGTTAAGAACTGCAAAACTGAATTTGACCTTATCATTGTTGATATTTTTATTGATCTAACTGTACCTGAAAAATTTTACACCCCAGAATTTTGGAGAATGATAGAAAAAATTACAAAAAATAATGGGTTTGTATTGTTCAATGCAGGGATAGATTTGAAAAAAAAGGAAGTAAGAGATTTTGTAAGTAATCTGCCTGAAGAATTTATTTTCCAAAAAAATTATAATGTCTTAAATTCAAATACAGTAATTATTAAACAAAAAATATAAAAATAATTCTACCATATCCAAAACCAACTCTTTGATCTGAATACGGGTAAACGGCTACGATTGTCCCGTATCCCGAATCGTTTCCTCTCGGGACAGGCAGTGCGGGATTCGGTAAGTTTAAAGTTCGTTATTCAATTTTAGTCTTATCGGTAAAAACCCTCACCCCCTCTCAATCAAAAGCAATCTTGTTGATGAAAAATATGCTCCTCTCGTTTTTGGAGGGGATGTAGTAGGTGAACAACAGAAATCCACCCTTACCTATCCAAAAAAGCATTGAAAAAATCTAAAGTGCTTTTGAAGTTTTATAAATAAATTCTTGTATTTTTGAAAAAAACTTAAAAGTAACAAAAATCTTGTGTTTATAGACACCCACATGTTGAATAAACCAGGGTTTTATTGGACTATAAGTAAGTTATGGGCAATCCGCACAATGTGTCACTTAAACTGACTGAGTACCAACTTATAAAGATGATAAATTTAACGAAAGTATTAATCTTAAAAAATGTGTGTTATGCGAAAAATCAGAATGTTAAGAAAAAAATTTATAGAATTCAATCAGGCAAAAACATTACTTAGTTTGTTGTTTGTCTTTATTGGTGTTTTATTGCTCATTACGGCTTGTAAAAAAGAAAATGAAGATCCGGACCCGGACGCTGAGCTTGTAGATGAAATCCATAAGTTTGACCCCGATGCCGAAAATGTAACCATTCAGTGGATGGGTAGGACAATATCTTGTCAAAAAATAGGTGACAATCTTATTTTTCAAGGCGATATAGTTGTTATTCCGGACCAGGATAATACGAAAGCAGCTGAGCTAGCTGGAGTAACATTGTGGGATGAGGGGAAACTCTATTATTATATAGATGATAGCAAATTTAAATACAGAAAAGAGGTTACAGCAGCCATGGAGCATATATCTCATTATACAAATATAAAGTTTATTGAGTTGAAAACCCCTGAAGCACGAGACTTCAGGAAAAAAAGTTTTATTTATTTTATTAAAGAAGACGGTAATTGGTCATATTATGGTATGCTACCGCTCGAAGTGATACAATTAATTGAAAAGGATAAAAAAAGAGAATTGGTTGGACAGGAACTTAGTATAAGCAGACCTAAAGTTGGTTCAATAATACATGAATTAGGCCATGCCCTTGGTTTAATTCATGAACATTCCCGATGGGACAAATTAGACCATATGATAATTGATTCAGCTAATATTGATCAAATATATTTTGATGATAATGGGAAACTATTAGAAGATATATATAACAACGGTTTTGCTACATTGGAAATGGGTGAACATTCCATTCTTTTTGACTTCGGCTCTATAATGATGTATCCCCCTACTTCTTATGCAAAACCTGGAACAGAAGTCTTTAAAAAGAAAAATGGAGATTCATACAAAAAAGAATATCAACGTGAACATTTGTCAGAAGCTGATAAAGAAGTCATTAATAGAATGTATCCTAAAAAAACAGTTAGCCCTGATATTATCATAAGTAAAGAAAACTCTAAGTTACTAAGTGACGGTGTTTATAGAGCTGCAGGAGAAGTGATATATGCAGGCGATCCAGGTATTATAGAAAGAGGCTTTTATTATGGGAAATTGAATGGCCCTATAACAAAAGTTACTGCACCCGGAACTGCTGAGGGAAGTTATTTTTGCGATTTGTGGGACCTTGAACCAAAAACTGTCTATTATGTAAAAGCGTATGTTATGCAACATTTCGAAGACTTCCTTATTGAATGGGTTAGTGACAATGAGATTGTATTTACTACTGATGATCTTCCCGATGCAGTTCACGAAATTATTCCACCCGATATTTTAGAAAAGTTCTATGATCTTGGTATTGAAATAATTGGTGGTAATAATCCTCCAGATGTTGAAGGAACATTTAATGTTTCGCCCTGCATTTTGGTGAAAAGTAACTTTCCTGATGGTTTGATTCCCGGTCATCAATTTGCTGATATGTATTTGACGTTTTCGCAACAGGATAATGTCAACCAAACTGTTGTTTGCGATTTTATTCAGGGTTCTTCAAGCGCAAATGGATTAGGTTCTTTTATTACAGGTAATGGAAATAAGTTTTCAGTTTTTTCCGAAATGAGTGGAACAAACAACTATGGCGAATATAAGTCCGTATATATTTATTCCGGAGAAATCGTTGAGGGTGGAATAATAGACCACTATAGAGCATTTATTATGACTATGGAAAATTCTGGTACAATAGCAAGAGGTAATGGTCGTCTGATTAAAGATGGCGATGGATTTTCAGAAAGAATATATGCAAAACATATACAAAGTATAGAAGGTGCTTTTTCCGAAGAACTAAAATAAATGGCTTGCACTGACACGCAATATGCCCACCGTTAGCGGTAAGTGTAAATGACGACAAAACGACAATAAAACGTATTCAAAAAGAGTTCTTAGAACTGTTGAAAGAAGAAAAAGCATCACAGGAACAATTGATTAACGCTTTTAAGGTTTTGGGATATGAGATTTAATTTAGATCATACCTATTTAAACTGGCTTGAAGAATTAAAAGTCAAGATTCATTCTGCCCAATCCAAAGCGGCTATTGCTGTTAATCAGGAATTGATTTTCCTGTATTGGGAATTGGGGAAAAGAATTAATGAAAAGGAAAACACCTGGGGCAGTAAACTTATAGAGCAAGTCTCAAATGATTTAAGAGATGCGTTTCCGGATATGAAAGGATTCTCCAGGAGCAATCTGTATTATTGCAAAAAATTCTTTCTTTTTTACAGAAATACAATTGTCCAACAGCCTGTTGGACAATTACAATATGCTGAAATTGAAAATAATACAACTATCCAACAACTTGTTGGACAAATTCCCTGGGGGCATCACATCCTTATTTTTTCAAATACAGAAACGGTAGAAAACGCACTGTTTTATATTCAAAAGACGGTAGAGAACCAATGGAGCAGGGAAACATTAAAAGATAATTTAAAAAATAAATTGCACCTGCGTATAGGAAAAGCAAGCAGTAATTTTGATACAGCATTGCCAAAACCGCTTTCCAATCTGGTGCAACAAGCAATTAAAGACCCTTATGTTTTTGATTTTTTACAATTGGATACAGCATACAGAGAACGGAATATAGTGCAGCAGCTTGTAAAACACGTTAACCGTTTTCTTTTGGAACTGGGCAAAGGCTTTGCTTTTGTGGGGCAACAATACCCGATACAGGTATCTAACAAAGAGTATTTTCTGGATTTATTGTTTTATCACATCCATTTAAAATGTTATGTTGTAATTGAATTAAAAAACACAGCTTTTCAGCCCGAATACACCGGAAAACTAAACTTTTATCTTTCGGCAGAGGACAGCCTGCTGAAAACGGAAAATGAAAACCCGAGCATAGGGCTTTTGTTGTGTAAAGAAAAAGACAGCATAGAGGTCGAATTTGCATTAAGAGATATACAAAAACCCATTGGGATAAGTGAATATATCTTAACCAAAAAATTGCCCGATAACCTGAAAAGCAGTTTACCGACCATTGAAGAAATTGAAAACCAACTGAACATTATGGACGAAAACAGTACTGATGAAGCTAAGTAATTCATAAAAAAGAATTTGACCCTATTTTAGCACCTGAGAAATTGGTATTGAAAAGCGACTAAATTTACTGCTCAAAATAGCCAATTTTATGCCAACCTAGAGGGGAGATAGAAGGCGAGCAACAGAAATCTACACTCTACTATCAAAAAAAGCATTAAAAAAATCTAAAATCCTTTTAAGATTTTATGAATAAATTCTTGTATTTTTGAAAAACATGAAAACAATAAAAACCTTGTGTTTATAAACACCTACATGTTGCATAAGCCAGGGTTTTATTGGAATATAAGCAAATTATCAGAAACCCGTTGACACCATAACCTACAATGTGTAACGGGGTAAACAAAAACCGATAGAATGAAAATACTTCACACTTCCGATTGGCATTTGGGCAGAACCCTTTATTCCAGAAAAGACAGACAGGAGGAGCACAGCCTTTTTCTCGACTGGCTGCTGAAAACCATAAAGGAACAAGCAGTAGATGTGCTGCTTATTGTCGGCGATGTATTTGATACCTCAACTCCGGGCATATCTTCCCAGAAGATGTATTACGATTTTCTGATTAATGTCAGGAATTCGGGTTGCAGGCATGTAATTGTTGTTGGCGGCAACCACGATTCTCCCAGTTTTCTGAATGCACCAAAAGTTGTGCTGGCAGCTTTGGATGTGGTGGTGGTTGGCAATGCAACGGAGAATATCGAAAATGAGATTCTGGTTCTGAACGATGAGCATGGCGCTTCGGCTCTTATCGTTTGTGCGGTTCCGTTTCTCCGCGAGAGAGATATCAGCCGATTTGCGGAGGGAATGAGCTACAGCGACCGTTCGGTAAAAATTAATGAAAGTATCAGAAAGCATTATCAGGAGATAGCTGAACTTGCTGAAAAGAAAAGGCAGGAGCTGCAAGCTGATATTCCTATTGTTGCCACCGGGCATCTGTCGGTGATGGGCGGTAAAAGGAGTGATGATGATGGGGTAAGAGATACTTATATAGGCAATATTGCAGGTGTTGGCAACGATATTTTTCCGACTGTATTTGATTATGTAGCCCTTGGCCATTACCATATTCCGTCAGTTATAAAAGAACACATCCGCTATTGCGGATCGCCCATTCCAATGGGGTTTGGCGAAGTCGGACAGGAGAAAAAAGTTTTTATAGGCGAGTTTGGCTCAGAGCCAACCATAACCCCGGTGGATGTTCCGCTGTTTCAGCGGCTTGAATCCATCAGAGGAGATAAACAGCAGATTGAGAGCCGCTTAAATGAGCTGAAAAAACTTGATGAATCGGTTTGGACGGAGGTTGTTTATGATGGGCGGGATATTTTTCCCGATTTCTCAACTTGGGTGAATGAGCTGGTTGAGAATACGAAAATCGAGGTGCTGAGACTCCAGAATAAACCACATTTGGAACAGTTGTTGACTACAGAAGATCATGCGGAGTCGCTTGATACGCTCAATGAAACGGAGGTATTTGAGAAGTTGCTTAGTAAAAATGATTTTACTGAAGAGTCGAAAACCATGTTACGTGGACTTTATCAGCAGATTCTGAATGAGATCAATGACATTAATTAGTTTAATATGAGGATTATAAGACTTAGATTCAAAAATATAAATTCTCTTGAGGGTGAGAATGAAATAGATTTTACTTCGCCGGTTTTCACCAACGACGGGCTGTTTGCCATAACCGGAAAAACAGGTTCCGGCAAAAGCTCGATTCTGGATGCCATTTCGATAGCGCTTTACGGAAAAACACCTAGGGTTGATATTACCGGCGGCGATAATCCTGTGATGACAAGGGGCGAGAAAGACAGCTACTCCGAAGTGGTTTTTGAAGTGAATGGTCGGATCTGGAAGTCATCATGGAGCCAGGAGCGAACCCGTACCAACAATTTAAAACCGGTAAAAAGAAGTATTGCAGACTCGGAAGACCGGATTATTGCCGATCAGGTGCGGACTTGCGATACTGAGATTGTCAATATTGTAGGTCTGACCTTTGAACAGTTTACAAAGGTGATGATGCTGGCTCAGGGGAGCTTTGCTGCTTTTCTGAAGGCAAAACAAAATGAAAAAGGGGAGCTTCTTGAGCAAATCACCGGAACGGAAATTTATGGAATTATTTCGGAAAAGGTTTTTCAGAAACAAAGAGAAGAGGAACAGAAACTAAAGAACATAAATATTGCCCTGGAACAGATCAGGCTGCTTACGGATGCCGAGATTGGTGAAAAACAAGAAAAAATTGCCCTTCTTTCCGAAGATAAGAATCGCATGGACAGGGAACTTCAAACCATTGGCGAGGCCATTAAATGGCTCGACGATATATCTGCCATCAGGAAGGTTATCGGAGAGAAGAAAGAGGAATTGCCTGAACTGGAAGAGGCTTTTGCCGGAGCGCAGATGAATTTTGAAACGGCAGTGAAAGGACTGAATGATGCGAAAAGCGAAGTGGTAGCCATCACTCCGGTGCTCAATCAGGTAAGGGGACTGGATGTGCAGATCGGGGAGAAAGACAAGCTGCTGGTACCGGTTCTGAAAACCATTGAAACTTTAAATACAGAACTCGGATATCTTACCCAAACAGTTGAAAAACAGAAAAAAGAGCTGGAAAAATCGGTAGTACTGCTTGAAGAAAAGAAGGAGTGGAGTGCCAAAAATGCGAATCTGGAAACGTTGGTTTATTACTTTAATGTCATTGAAAATGATCACAAACTGCTTCAAAGGACGTTGGAAGATATCAATATCCAGAAGCTTGAAATCAAAAAATCAGAGGAAACAGCAGCATCGAAAAAGTCTGAACTAGATAATGCAGCCGAAGAACTTACAAAGGCTGAAAGTGAACTTGCTGCCAGGCAAAAAGAGCTTGATGATAAGCGAAACAAAAAAGCTGAGATCCTTGGTGATAAGGAGTTTTCGGATTATCAGGCTGAATTAATTGACCTTAAGAATTATGGTGGCGCTATCAAAGACCTGATAGAGATGAAGAGTGCCATCATCAAAGCAGAGGAGGAGGTAACGGAGCTTTCAAAAAAGATTGCGGAAGCCGGTGAGGAAGAAAAACGGCTGTCGGATGGAATTGCTGATAACAAGGCAAAAACTGATGACCTTGATAAACAGATAAAACTGCTGGAAGAGAATATTAAGCTTAGCAAGGTAGTTCAGAGTCTTGAACAGCATCGCCATGAGCTTGAAGACGGAAAGCCTTGTCCGCTATGCGGCGCTTTGGAGCATCCCTATGCAGAGGGAAATATTCCGAAAATTGGCGATAGGGAAGTGGAGCTTAAGCAACTCGAACTTCAGCATAAAGAGCTTGAGGCCTGGATTTTAAAAGATAACACATCGCATGCGAGAATAGTTGCACTAGAGGAGAGCAGCCTGAAAAACAAACAAGAAAAAGAGCTGTTTCTGTCTGAAAGTCTAAAAAGAAAAGATGAGATTCTTTCCGAAATCCGCCAGCTTCGCCCCGATTTTACAGAACCGGATGTTGAAGAGCTTAGAAAGCTCAGGGCTGAAATCCAAAACGATTATAGTCGGATTGAAAAGCTTATTAAAGACGCCTCAGTATTAGTCAAAGATATTGATCATCTGAGAGATGAAGTGATTCCCGGTCTTCAGCAGAAAAAGGAAGCGGCTGAGCGGAACAAGGTGGATAAAAACCAGTCGCTGCAGCTTACCACACAGCAGATAGAAGACAAGAAAAAGCAACTTGCCTCAGCTACCGAAAAGTATGAACATAACCAGGCGTTGTTTGAAAATAAGCTGATGGATTACGGTGTAAAAACAATGGAAGAGCTACAAAATGCCCTGGATCTATGGAATGCCAACAAAAAGAACAAGGAAAAACTGGAGAAAGCCATTGAAAAGCTGAATACCGATATTGCTTTGAGCGAAAAGGATATTCTGAACAAACAGGATCAGCTTAAAAAGAAAGAGGAAGAAAAGGCCGGAATCGAAAAGGAGAAGGAGAGGCTGGAGACAAGCCGGAAAGAGTTGTTTGGCGGGAAGTCGGTTCAGGAGGAAGAAAACCGGCTAAAATCGCTGCTGGTAAAAGCTGAAAATGATAAGGAAGATGCTGAAAAAGCCAAATTGGCGGCTTTCACTGCTTTGGAGAACAGCAAAGCGGTAATCAGCGAAAAGGAGAAAGAGCTGAACGCCAAAGAGGAGCAGAAACTGACCGGGAAAACCGTTGAAGAACTTCAATCGGATAACGATGGGATGAAGGCGGAATCCAAACGGCTGTCGGAAGAAATAGGCGGAATAAATCAGGAATTAAGGGTAAATGAAAGCAATCTGGCAGCCAACAGGGCAAAACTGGCGGAGAAGGAGCGCCAGCAGGAAATCTACAAACACTGGAGTGCATTGAATGAGCTGATAGGTTCAGCCGATGGAAAGAAGTACCGCAACTTTGCCCAGTCGCTTACTTTTGAGCATCTGATTGCTTTAGCCAACCGGCAGTTGGAAAAGATGTCGGACCGCTATATCCTTAAACGGTCGGATGAAACATCGAACCCCTTTGAATTATCCGTTATAGATAAGTATCAGGATGGAGAGGAGCGCACGGCCAACAACCTCTCAGGAGGCGAAACATTTATCATGTCGCTCTCTCTTGCACTTGGCCTGGCAAATATGGCCAGCCAAAACATGCAGATAGATACGATGTTTATTGACGAAGGCTTCGGTACCCTTGACTCTGAGCATCTTGACGTAGCATTAAACGCCTTGTCAAACCTGCAAAGCGAAGGGAAAATAATTGGTGTAATATCTCACTTGCCAGAACTTAAAGAAAGAATTGCGACACACATTGAAGTTATTACAAGTGGTAACGGACACTCAAAAATTGAAATAACACATTGACAAAATTGAATGACATAACAATAAAAGAAATTCGGGCGAACCGCTAACAAGTTATTACCAAAAGTGGCAGGAAACGGTTTCGATTGTCCCGTATCCCGAATCGTTTCCTCTCGGGACAGGCAGTACGGAATTCTTCAATTTCAGAACTCCTGATCTCACGCAGTCGTTAATGTCGTAGTTTTGTAGACCAGCTTGAGTTTTGTACCTGGAAAAATTGCTTCATAATCGTTTATGGTTTGACAAATTTCTTGCACTGCTAAATTGTCCCTTGGAGTTGCCAGACTATTCAATCTAACTGTAAGAGTATTTGTCTGATAATTCGGATACAAGTCAGC
>JAAYJT010000053.1 GCA_012522795.1 Bacteroidales bacterium
CATCTCGCTTTTTTTGAGAAACCCCGATTTTGAGACTTTATGCTCGTTTTCGGGGTTTTGTTTCCGCAAAGATACAACTTAATTATTTATAAATCAAATATTTAAGCCTTTTCTGAAAGTGCCTAAATATTCTGATTTCTCTGAAAAATAATCGGCTATTACAGCTTAATTAAATGAGCAAGTTGATAAAAGCTAAAAGATGCAAGCCATGCCAGAGTAGATGTATAGAAAATTACAAACAATGGCCATTTCCATGTTCCTGATTCCTTTTTAATAGCTGCAATTACCCCAACACATGGGAAATATATCAGAATAAAAAGCATAAAGCTCATTGCTACAATGCCATTATATATCGGCTGCCCTGCCCGTTCACCATCCTGATATTTCTGAGCCTGAAGCTTACTGCCAAAAGATGACGGATTCTCAACACTATCATCACTTTCCAGATACAGTACGCCAAGAGTTCCAACAACGACTTCTTTTGCAGCAACACCGGTTAAAACAGCAACACTCATTTTCCAGTCAAAACCCAGGGGTCGCATAACAGGTTCAATAGCTTTACCTAACTGACCTATATATGAATTTTCCTGTTGTATAAGGCGCAATTCCAAATTATTTTCTACAGGATGATTTTGTGTTATTAACGAATCCGATAAACGAGGGAAATAGCTAAGTGCCCATATAATAATGGATGCTGCAAGTATTACACCGCCAATTTTACGCAAATACTGCTCAGCCCTGTACCACATATGCTTAACTATTGACTTCAGGGTCGGTAATCTGTATGGTGGTAGTTCCATTACAAATGGCATATCCTGTTTCTTAAAGAAAACTTTGCTAAAAAGTATTGAAGATAATACTGCGATAAGGATTCCCGTAAAATACAGTGAAAAGAGAATAGCACCCTGATATTTTGTAAAAAACGCACTTATAAACAATATGTACACTGGAAGTCTTGCACTGCACGACATGAATGGATTAATCAGCATCGTTATAATCCGGTCGCGACGGCTTTCGATTATACGCGTTGATAGAATAGCCGGAACATTACAGCCAAAACCCATTATAAGAGGGATAAACGATTTACCATGCAAACCTATATGATGCATAAATTTATCCATTATAAATACTGCACGTGCCATATAACCGGTATCTTCCATCAGGGAAATGAAGAAATAAAGTAAAAGAATATTGGGCAAAAATACAATCACCCCTCCTACCCCGCCAATTATTCCCTGTACCAGTAGATCCTTTATCCAGCTTTCAGGTAATGCAACATTAATAATATTAGAAATCTCACTTACACCCCATTCGATCCACTCCATTGGATACTGCCCAAGCTTGAAAGTGGTGTAAAATGTAATATACATAAAGAGCAAAAAAATTGGAATACCCCACAGCCTGTCAGTTACAACCCTGTCAATCCACTCGCTTTTGCGTACTTTCTTTTCAGGACTTGGTGTTAATGTTTCCATTATAGCACCGGAAATGAAGCCATAGCGCGCATCAGTGATCAATGACTCTGTATCAACCTGCATTTCTTTTTCAATTCGTGCTATATGCTCATTTGTAGTATTAAATATTTCTTCTACATTCACGCATTGCTTTACTATATCGTGAGCATGCCGGTCGTTTTCAAGTAGTTTAATCGAAATAAACCGAGGAGAGATATGATTGGTTATGAAGTCATTTTCCTTTATCCTTATCTTGTCTTGTATATCAATAATTGCTTTTTCAATAGTAACACCATAATTAATATGTATATGCCTGAGCATTGGTTCCCGATCGTGATATACTTCTGCTATAGTATCAAATAATTTCTTTATCCCCTTTCCTTTCGATGCCACTGTCGGAACAAAAGGAATACCAAGTAGTCTGCCAAGATTTTCATAATCCAATTTATCGCCCTGACGTTCAAGGTCGTCATACATATTTAATGCTACAACAACCTTTATATCCATATCAATGAGCTGAGTTGTAAGGTAAAGATTGCGTTCAAGATTTGAAGCATCAACAATATTTACAACTACATCAGGTAATTTATCAACAATGAAATCACGAACATAAAGCTCCTCAGGTGAATATGCCGTTAATGAATAGGTTCCGGGTAAATCGGTAATAATATATTCATGATCACCCATTTTAAACCGGGCTTCCTTTGCGTCTACAGTTACACCGCTATAGTTTCCAACTCTTTCTCTTGAATTTGATGCAAAATTAAAAATTGTGGTTTTGCCTGAATTCGGATTTCCAACAAGAGCTACATTAATGGTCTTTTGCTTGCTCTTAGCTGATTCTCTTAACAGCAGATCACCTGGAATACCTGACAAACCATTTGAATTATTAGTTTTTACCTCGCTTTCGCTTGCTATCTCTATAAGTGCGGCTTCTGAATTCCGTAACGAAACATTATAGCCCATTATATTGTATTCCACCGGATCTTTAAGGGGTGCTCGCTGTATTGTAGTAATCTCTTTTCCTGCTACAAAACCCATTTCGATAATGCGCTTACGAAATGCACCACGTCCTTTAACTTTGGTAATGATGGCCTTTTCTCCTACTTCAAGTTGCAGTAAGTTCACAGTTAGTATATATTTAAGTGATTAAGTTAAATACACGAATTCATTATTTAGAATTATTTTAAACTGCAAAGTTATTGGAATTTTGTAAATAGCAGGTATAATAATATTTGATTAATATTTTTTTTACTTTTGAAAACAGAAATAATTATCAAAAAATACTGGTGGTGCTATGAAAAAGGGTTACCTTATACTCCTTGTTGGCTTAATTGTAAGCGGTTGCATGAGTTCATCAAAGCTGATGCAATCAGGCAGATATGATGCTGCACTGGATAGAGCAGTTAAAGAACTGCGTAAGAATCCTGATAAAACAGAAGAAATCCTTGCTCTTGAACGGGCTTATTCAATTTTGAACGAACGCACGATTGAGCGCATTAACTTCCTGATGCTTGATAATAATCCCCGCAATCTTGAGGAATTAATAAACCTTTATTCAGAATTAAAGTACCGGCAATCGCTTGTACGAACTGTATTACCGTTGAATCTTCCTGACAGGGTTATTAATTACCCTTATGTTAACTATGATACAGAAATCATAGAAGCTAAAAATTCTGCTGCAGGCTATTTTTATGATAATGCCATGAGGCTGATGCAACAAAAAACAAAAGAAGCCTACAGGCAGGCTCATTTGGAATTTAAAAAAGCAAAAACCTACAGCCAAAACTATCAGGATATTGACAAAATGATACAGAAATCAAAATATGATGGAATAAGCAGAGTACTTATCATGGTTCATAATCACACTCCTATAAGGCTAAGTGATGATTTCTTGAATAACCTTCTAACTGTAAAACCAGAAGAACTGGATAGCGAATGGGTTGAGTATTATTTCAAAGACCTGGATGAATCTATTATGTTTGATTATTATATTGTAGTGAACCTTAGATCATTCGATATTTCGCCTGATAATACAAAGGATAGCGACAGACTTGTTAAAAAGCGTGTACAGGATGGTTATGAATATATGCTTGACGACAGAGGCAATGTGGCTAAAGATACAGCCGGAAATGATATTAAGGTTCCCCGATATGTTAATTTAACCTGTGCCATTATTGAAACTTTGCAACAAAAACATGCCTATATTGAAGGAGATGTTGAATTTGTGTCGCTCAATCCACAAAGAATACTAAAAAAAGAACCGGTAGGAGCTTCAAATAGTTTTGAACACAGATCAGCCAGAGCTATTGGTGACCTTGGAGCTCTTGACGAAGGAACACTTAAATTAATTGATGCAAAGCAGCTTCCTTTTCCGGATGATGGCGAAATGGCAATACTTGCTACTGAAAGTTTAAGAATGGCAGTTGCACAGGTTATTCAAAAAAACAAAAGGCTTATCAAATAACCTTGCCTGAGCATCAACTTAAAAAACAATTATTATAATAGAGCAGGCAACAAAAAGGTATCAAAAAAAAAACGCCCGGAACTATGCCGGGCGCTTTTATAATGAGTTAATATTTATTACTTTACAATTAATTTATTGCTGATTATACTTTCGCTATTGTCAAGGCTTATCAGATAAACACCTTTTTTCAGATTACTAATATCGAGCTGCAGAACATTGTTATCGCTATTAATAATTCTGTAATCTTTTTGTAAAACACTACGTCCGCTCAAATCGCTTATGTTTACTTTAACCTGACCCGGCTTTGTTGTGTTGTATTCAATAAATACATTCTGAGAAGCAGGATTTGGATATATGTTTAAACGAACAATATCCTTCTTACTGCTTCCATCTAATTCATTAATACCTACAATAGCAAAGTGGTTCGTTTTATATATTCCACGACCAAATGTAGCAGCATAAATTCTGCCATAGTTATCAATACCGGGGAAAGTTTCATTATTAACCGAATCAATAGGTACAGTTACTGAAGGTGTATTAATAAGTTGCTGCTTCAACTGAACAACTGTTACATCGCCCATGGCTCCGTTTTGTGGTATCCATACAACCTGACTTGCATTAAGGTTTGTTGTAGTAAAAACTCCCATTTCAGTTCCAAGTATAGCTATATTTGAATTCTTCATTTCAATTAATGATGAATAAATTGGCATTTTGGGTAAATTGCCCTGAACTGATAAAAATTCAGGATCATCGCTGGTAGCATTTGTTGAACGATAGACATATTCATCATTACCATAATTACCCAAAGTGATAATTACATGATCATTATTTTGTGGGTCAACAGCAATAGAAGTAACAACTCTACCAGGGAAATCCAGAACCTCAGTGGTAACTATTTTGCACTGATCGCTTGTAATATCTGCTGACAATGAATCCTGTGCCTGATTCATATTACTCAGTCGGTATAATTTACCATCCCTGGTTCCTACCCAAAAATAATCTCCATCATTAGATAACCCCATGCTCTTGGGAATTCCAGTTGGGGTCAGAATCTTATACCATACTGCAGGTTTGGTAAACTGAATACCATAATTGGTCATAAAAACACTATTTTGAACATTTGTGCTTTTAATACCATAAAACAATCTGGTAAATATCTTATCCTTGATTTTTATAGAATCACCTGCATTTAAATCTTCAGCTAAAGTATATTGGAATGGATATCTGCCGTTCTCACTCCTCACCCAGATTGTACTGTTTGCTTCTAAGGTATCCCTTGCAACATATGTAATACTATCAATACTATGTTGATAATCGAAGTTTTCCCAATACAACATAACAGGTAGAAGATTAGTGATAGTTGTATTGATAGGAGAAAATGGTGCCAGAGCGGTGGTCTGACCTAAATCGTCAGAACGATACAGTGGAACAGGTTGAGCTGTAGAACTTGTTGGCACGCCTCTTGACCAGATAATGGCTTGTTGATTAACACTACTCATAAAAACATGACCACCATTCAAGCCATTACCATCAAAACTCTGAGCATATCCGTTTGTATTTCCATGTTCAGGAATATAAAGCACACCATTGGTTTGTGTTCCTAATATCATTTTCTTACCACTGTTAAACCCAACTGAATAGCATTGCGATGTAATATAGTTGCGATTTAAATTCTGGAAAGTCTTTAGTTCGTCTGTTGAAATGAAAATACCACGATCAGTTCCTATAATAAGGGTATTTATGTTATCAGGTTTAAAAGCATAGGAATGATGTTTTGATCCTATAAAATCTGGCTCAATACTACCTCCTGTTTTATTTAACCATTCATAATATCCATCTTCCTGCACTTTTACTCCTTTCCACATATCCATACCTCCTACCAGTATCATATCCGGATTGTCAGGATAAACAAGAATAGTATTTGCATACTGCCCAATATTATCAGGACCAAACAGGTTAAAGAACAAATTACTTGATCCGGGACCAACCACTCTCCAGGTTTCTCCTCTGTTTACTGACAGATAAATATTCTCCAATTGACCTACCGAGGCTCCACCTTTTGCAGCAACGCAATAAATATAATTAGGATTACTTGGAGCTATAGCAGCTTCAATCCGGGTTATATCAGCAAATGGAAGCCCTGCCGGTAATACTCCTGTTGAGTGATTAACAAAATTTTCAGGATCACCATTATCCGAAATATAAACCCTGCTATTACCTGTGGCTACAGTAATTCCGTCAGATCCAATTTTAACATCAAGCATCGGGAAATTTAAAATATTATTATCTATATCTGTTGCGGTTACCCAGCTATTTCCTCCATCACTTGAATATTTCAGACCTGTATGAGTGGCTGCATAAAGTTTTGACGGACTACTTGGATGAACTGCAAGCTCATTAACATACGCCCACTCTGACAAGCTATCATTAACAACAGGCTGAGTAGATGTCAGCAATTCAAAATTATCTCCTGTTTCAGATGACACAAACACGCCATTTCCCATAAAACCGGGATATGCTGAATACTGGAAAACTCGGAAAGTTTCTCCAGTTCCTACATATATTTTACCGTTACTTGCCTGTACCATCGAAGTTACATTCATGATATTGCCTGTGCCCGGAACTGATTCCCAGGTTATTCCTCCTGTAACTGACTTCCATATCCCACCGCTGGTAGAAGCAGCATAAATTGTTTTATATTCCGCATCGCGGATATCATATAAAACTGCACGTGTTCTGCCTCCAAAATTATCAGGTCCGGCATTTTCCCATACAATATCCGGTTCGTATCCAGCAGATTTTAGTTTCATTTGTTTCGCTTCAAGTACATCAGCAGGGTCAATTGTACCTGTGATCTGATTGTTTCTGATTGACATAAAATATTCATGATAGGAATCATGATCAGTCCAGCCAGTTTTTTGCAGCGTAACATCCTGATTTTTAATAGAATCAGCTGCTGTAAGACTCAAGATAGTAATGCCTGCAAGTACTGCCAGCACATTGAAAAGTAAATTTTTGTGTTTCATACCAGATTGAATTTAGACACTAAGATTTCTAATATTTATTAAGTAAGTTATTGTTAATCAGTAATTCAAACTCCATTTAAGATTTAAAAGAATTATCTTTTCTTTAAGCGAACAAAGATATATCAATTTTTCAATTAACCAATAATATGTTTAAAAATCGTAGTAATCCATATCTTTGCATTTCCGCATTATTAATATTTATAAAAGTAGTTTGTATTAAATTTTTGTTTAACCACAATTACAATTGCTTAAATTAATCATTAGTTATCAATGCTTTAACAAAGCAGCAATAAAATAATACAAGATGAAAATTTCATTTTTTAAAACCGGGAAACCAAAAGCTTTTAATTATCAGCCTCTATATTACGATGAGCGAAAGGAAGAACTGGAAAATATTAAAAAGCAAATACAGGGTAATTCAGAAGATGATGTAGTCGAGCGTATTCGTCTAAACATTCATCGTTCGTGGCGTGAACGCTATGACAGACGTCGCGGTAAAGGAGCTGTTTCAGGAGCCCGGTTGATAATTTATCTTATTATACTCGGCTTGCTGATATACCTTATCTTTTTTGCTAAATTCTTCTAAAAACAACTAACTTAACATTTATACATGCCAGATATAATCAAATTACTTCCCGAATCAGTGGCTAATCAGATTGCTGCAGGCGAGGTCATTCAACGGCCTGCTTCAGCAGTTAAAGAGTTGCTTGAGAATTCTGTGGACGCCGGGGCTGCTGATATAAAATTGTTTATTAAAGATTCAGGGCGGTCATTAATCCAGGTAAATGACAATGGTTGCGGAATGTCATTAACCGATGCCCGCCTGGCTTTCGAACGTCATGCAACATCGAAAATCCGGGAAGCAAATGATCTTTTTGCTATTCGAACCCTTGGTTTCAGAGGCGAAGCTCTTGCCTCAATTGCTGCTATTGCACAAATTCAGATTAAAACACGAAGACACGAAGATGAACTTGGAACTCTGATAGAGATTGAAGGATCTGATTTTAAACAGCAGTCGCCCTGCTCCTGCCCTGCCGGAACTTCAATTGCTATAAAAAACCTATTTTTCAATGTTCCTGCACGTCGTAATTTCCTGAAATCAAACACAGTGGAATTCAGGCATATAATTGAAGAGTTTCAAAGAGTAGCATTGGTTTATCCCGAAATTAGCTTTTCATTATACAACGATGATCGCCCGATGTTTGTACTTCAGGCAACAAATCTGAAACAAAGGATTATAAACCTGATGGGAAACCATTTTCTGAACCGGCTCATACCAATTGAAGAAAAAAATCCGGAAGCTAATATTATCGGATTTATAGGAAAGCCGGAGTTTGCAAAAAAAACACGTGGTGAACAATACTTTTTCGTGAACAAACGCTTTATTCGTAATGCCTATATGCACCACGCAGTTGGCAGCGCTTACAAAGAGCTTATTCCTGATGATTCTCACCCTGTGTATTTCATATATCTGGATGTAAATCCCGAAAATATAGACGTAAACATTCATCCCACAAAAACTGAAGTTAATTTCAGATATAATCAGGTTATTTATTCAATTCTGAAATCCTCGGTTAAAAAGGCTTTGGGAAAGTTCAGCCTCGAACCAACTCTTGATTTTGACAAAGAACAGGGAATTGAAATAACTCCTCTGCCACCAGGTTATATACCTAAACAGCCTGAAATAAAAGTTGATCCTGAATACAATCCTTTTAGCCAGCAGTCTGGTACAAGCCAGTTTCAGGTTAAAAAACCGGTTGACGATTCCTGGAAAAGTCTTTTCTTACAAAAAACTGAAGAACAGGCTTCGTATATTTTGCAGAGAGACACTAAAGAGGTATATACGGATAGCACTGAAAGCAATGAATTTACAACACCAGACAGTAATTTCCTTATCCAGTTGAACGCCCGTTACATAGTTGCCCCCGTAAAATCTGGATTAATGCTTATTGATCAGTATCAGGCGCACCAGCGAATTTTATACGATAAGCTGCTTGAGAGACTGTCAACAAATAAAACCGGTTCACAAAAAAGCATGTTCCCTCAAACCGTTCATTTTAGTCCGGCAAATGCTGATATTGTAAAAGAAATACTTCCTCAGCTTAATTCTCTTGGGTTTGAAATTGAATCTCTGGGAATGAACACCTATGTTGTTAGTGCTATTCCGGGAGATTCAGAAAATGAAGATATAAATGAACTTTTAGAGAAGATAATTGATAATTATAAGAAGAATCTTATTGATCTAAAAAGCGACAGAAATACTAATCTTGCAAGGTCAATGGCAAGGCAAATGGCAATAAAGCCGGGCAAAATTCTTGGCAGCGAAGAAATGATGGAAATTATCAACCAGTTATTTGCAAGTAAAGCACCGGAAATATCTCCTGATGGCAGTCCTACCATTCGCATTATTACATTGAATGAGATCAATAAAAAATTCAGGGAATAAAACAGATTAAATATGAGTAATGGGTATTACAGACCAACGGGCTTTCAGGTATTGCCTCCGGTAGTAAAAAACCTGCTGATCATTAATGGTTTGGCTTTTTTAGCTACAATGGCACTTCAAAGCTCTATGGGTATTGACCTTATTGATAAATTCGGATTAAGATACATGGGAGCCGAAAAGTTTGCCCCGTATCAGTTCATCACATACATGTTTTTACATGCAAACTTTGCTCATATTTTTTTCAATATGTTCGCTTTGTGGATGTTTGGTAATGCACTGGAAAATATATGGGGTCCCAAAAAATTCCTGATCTATTATCTGGTTACCGGTATAGGGGCAGCTATTGTACATTATATCACTATTTATCTGACCCTGAAACCGGATCTTACAATTATCAACAGGTTTCTTGCTGATCCTGGAATTGTGAACCTTAATGACCTTATTGCCAACCATCGTTTTATGATAAATCAGTCGTCAGGCGAGATATGGGAACATTTTAACGGATTTAAAAGGGATATGGCAATGTTAGATCATAATCCGGGTAATTATGATGCCTTGCAACGCAGTATTGAATTCATGTCAGAATATAAAACATATTTTCTGAACCTGCCAAATGTAGTCGGGGCTTCAGGTGCAGTTTTCGGGATACTCCTTGCTTTCGGAATGATATTTCCCAACTATATTATTTACATTTATTTTGCAATCCCTATAAAAGCCAAATGGTTTGTAATTTTATACGGCTTGCTTGAGCTTTATTTAGGATTTTCGCAATCGTCAAGCAATGTTGCTCATTTTGCCCATCTTGGCGGTATGATCTTTGGCTATTTCCTTATTATTTTATGGCGTTATAAAAATAAGCCCAATCCTTATTAAATATGTATCAGCAAACCACTATTCTTGACCGCTTAAAAACCTTTTTTGGCAGCTTTTCTGCTTTACCAATGCTAATTTTGATAAATATTAGTATATGGTTGCTCATCAGGTTTTTAGGAGTTTTTGTATTCCTTTTTTCGAGTGGCGAAGGAAACA
This sequence comes from Bacteroidales bacterium, assembly GCA_012522795.1. Lineage (GTDB taxonomy): Bacteria > Bacteroidota > Bacteroidia > Bacteroidales > JAAYJT01 > JAAYJT01. The sequence continues at coordinate 10,423 of JAAYJT010000053.1, forward strand.
CATTATATGTTTTAAATAACTTTGTTACACAATGGCTTGCTGTACCTGCCAACGTTGAAGTACTTCTTGCAAAACCATGGACACTTGTAACTTACATGTTTCTCCACCTCGATTTCTTTCATATTTTGTTCAATATGTTATGGTTGTTCTGGTTCGGGCAGATATTCCTGCAATACCTTAATAGCCGCCAGTTGACATTTACATATTTTACCGGAGGATTGTCAGGTGCATTAATCTTTATTCTGTTTTATAATATTTTTCCTGTATTTAAGGCAGCTTTGCCTCAAGCGCTGGCATTAGGTGCGTCAGCATCGGTATTGGCAATTGTTGTTGCAATTTCTTTCTATGTTCCAAATTACACAATCCACCTTCTTTTATTAGGTCCTATAAAACTCAAATATATCGCTATTTTCAGTGTTATTGCCGATTTCTTTATGATCCAGTCAGGGAATGCCGGAGGACATATTGCACATCTTGGAGGGGCATTATGGGGGTTCATTTTCATTTATGCTTTCAAAAAAGGATTTGACATGTCGAAATTCCTGAAATTTAATTTGTCAAAACCTGCTTTTCGGTTCAAAAGGAAGAAAAAATCGTCATTTAGAAATGTTTATGTAAATGAGCGTCCATTGACTGACGAAGAATATAATCTTAAGAAAATTGAGAATCAGAAGAAAATTGACAGGATTCTTGAAAAAATTAAACGCTCAGGGTATGACAGCCTTAGCAAGGAGGAAAAGGATTTCCTTTTTTACAAAAGCCGCAGATGATATTTGCACATATGATTAATATCGGTTAAAATGTCGTTTAAAAAAATTGGAAAGCAAATACCAAGATTCATTTCAGGCACTGCTTTACTGTTTAACTTATTTTCAGCTTTTGCCCTGCTTTTATGCTATCTGGCTTCCTTCACCGATCCTGTTAAATTCTGGCCAATGATATTTTTTGCTCTTGCTTATCCTTTTCTGCTAATTATCAATATTTTATTTGTTTTATACTGGCTTTTTCTATTCAAGCGATGGGTGTTCTTATCACTCATTACTATTAGTATTGGCTGGTCTTATCATACCGGTTTTGTGAAAATCTCAGGCATTGAAGAAAATCCGATTAAAAACCAAAGCATCAGAATAATGTCATTCAATGTCAAAAATTTTGATAACAGAAATAGGATTAATAAAGAAATAGGCCACACGAAAAACAGGATTTTTGATATGGTTAAGACTGAGGCACCTGATATAGTGTGTTTCCAGGATTTCTATTGTGATAATACAGCGGATTTTAACACCGTAGAGTTGTTAACTACGAAATATGATTTTCAATATTATTATACTGCACCACCAAATATACGTATCAGACAAAACTATCCCGGAACTACGACTTTTAGTAAATACCCGATTATAAATGCCGGAACTTATGTTTTTAAAAGTCTGCCCGACTATGTTGGAATCATAACGGATATTGCAGTGCAAACTGATACTTTTCGGATCCTTAATTTTCATTTTAAATCCAATATGCTCAGTAAATATGAGCGTACAATGTTTCATGAAATTCCTCAGACCAAGAACCAGGAAGAAACTGCGACAAAGTTTAAAGGTGTATATAGAAAGGTAAAAGAATCTACGAAACTACGTGCCATACAATCAGTAAAAGTAAGGCAGCTAATTGAAAAATCACCCTACCCTGTAATTCTTTGCTGCGATCTTAACGATACTCATACCTCATACACGTATAAACAAATTACAAAAAACCTGAATGATTCATTTACAACAAGTGGCAAAGGCTTTGGCAGTACTCATATAGGTTTGTTTCCTGTTCTACGTATTGATTATATATTTCATGATCCTTCTTTCAAAGCATGGGGCTTTAAGACCATACGTAAACATTTGAGTGATCATTACCCCATAGTTACGAATCTTTCCTATGAGTCAGATGAGGGATAGCAGGAAGAAAAATAAAACTATAATACAATGATTATATGCACCTTATAGCGGCTTGTTAAAAGTTTGGTTTAAGTGCATACTTTTCGTAAAACTCTTCAATTTTTTGAACAGCTTCTTCAGCAGTATTCACCAGAGAGAACAAATCCATATCTTCTTTACTGATCTTCCCGGTTTCAAGCAGACGTTCCTTTATCCAATAAATTAGACCTTCCCAAAAAGTTTTGCCAACCAATACGATAGGGAAACTTATGAGCTTATGTGTCTGTATCAGGGTTATGGCTTCAAACAATTCATCAAGAGTACCGAAACCACCTGGCAGCACAATATACCCCTGAGCATAACGCATAAACATCACCTTGCGGACAAAGAAATAATCAAAATTAATGAGTTTATCGGGATCAATAAATGGATTTGCAACCTGTTCATGTGGCAGCATTATATTTAATCCCACTGATTTTCCACCACCAAAATGCGCTCCTTTATTAGCTGCTTCCATTATTCCAGGACCGCCACCGGTAATAATACCGAATCCTTTTTTGGTTAGCAGATAAGCTATTTCTTCTGCCAATCTGTATGTTGGATCCCCTGGTCTGGTACGTGCCGAGCCAAATATTGAAACACAAGGTCCTATCCTTGACAGTGTTTCATAGCCCTCAACAAATTCTGCCATGATCTTAAAAACTGACCATGAATCATGGGTTTTAATTTCGTTCCAATTTTTGGGCTTAAACGCCTCTCTTATACGGTCTTCAGTATTAAATTCCGGTTTATTCATTTTCTTATATTTCGTTTTTAATATTTTTATGGAAAAATTTTGCTCAATAAACAAAATTCTAACCATCTCACAAATTTAATTCACTTTTAAGAAATTCAGCAGTATAACCTTTATTTTGTGCTACTATTTCTTCGGGTGTTCCTTCTGCCACAATATATCCACCTTCTTCCCCACCTTCAGGACCAAGATCAATTATATAATCCGCAGTTTTTATGACCTCCATATTATGCTCGATCATGATTATAGAATTACCCTTATCCACAAGCCTGCTTAGCACATCCAGTAAAACTTTTACATCTTCGAAATGCAGTCCGGTAGTTGGTTCATCAAGAATATAAAGTGTTTTTCCTGTATCTTTTCTTGATAGCTCAGTTGAAAGCTTTACACGCTGAGCTTCTCCTCCCGATAATGTAGTACTTCGCTGCCCCATAGTAATGTATCCTAATCCAACTTCCTTAAGAGTTCGGATTTTACGAACAATTGAAGGAATGTTTTCAAAAAACTCCAGTGCCTGATCAATGCTCATGTTGAGTACATCACTGATTGATTTAGCTTTATATCTGACTTCGAGAGTTTCTCTGTTATAACGTTTCCCGTAGCAGGTATCACATAAAACATGAACATCGGGTAGAAAATTCATTTCAATGACCTTCACACCAGCTCCTTTACAGGTTTCACACCGTCCGCCTTTCACATTAAACGAAAACCGACCAGGTTTATATCCTCTTATATTTGCTTCGGGCAACTGGGCATATAATTTCCTTATTTCATCGAAAACACCTGTATATGTAGCAGGATTTGAGCGTGGGGTCTTACCTATGGGTGACTGATCAATTTCTACGATCTTGTCAATATTTGAGATCCCAAGAATCTTTTGATATGGAAGTGGTTCTTTTTCTGAACGGTAAAACTTCTTGTTTAGAATGGGGAATAAGGTATTATTGATCAAAGATGATTTTCCGCTTCCCGAAACGCCTGTTACACAAATAAATATACCAAGCGGTATTTTCAAATCAATGTTTTTAAGATTGTTGCCCGAAGCTCCTTTGAGCACAATGGTCTTGCCATTGGGAACCCGGCGTTTTTCAGGGATTGAAATAGATTTTTTTCCACTAATATAATCGCAGGTTATAGTATCGCAATAATGCATTTCTTTAGGTGTTCCCTGAGCCACTATTTTCCCACCTAAACGCCCTGCGCCGGGTCCTATATCTATAATATGATCAGCGGAAAGTATCATTTCCTTATCGTGTTCAACCACAATAATTGAATTACCAAGGTCTCTGAGATCCTGTAAAGCCTTGATAAGTCTTTGATTATCACGCTGGTGCAACCCTATACTTGGTTCATCAAGAATATACAACACTCCTACAAGCTGAGAACCAATCTGTGTTGCCAGACGAATTCGTTGCGACTCGCCACCACTGAGACTGGCGGCAGGCCGGTTCAGAGTAAGATAACCAAGCCCCACCTGCAAAAGGAAATCAATACGGTTATTTATTTCCCTTAAAATTTCATGAGCCACTACCCTGCGGCGTTCGTCTATTTTATCCTTTGCCTGATTTACCCATTCCCACAAATGAATCAGATCCATATTTACCAGATCCGCTATTGAAGTTTCTGCAATTCTGAAATGCAACGACTCAGTTTTAAGCCTTGCACCTTTACATACCGGACATTCTATTTTATTCATGAAACCCGAAGCCCATTTTCTGATACTTGCTGATCCACTTTCATTATCCTGGTTCAGAATGAAATTTATAATACCGTCGAAATTAAGGTTATATGTACCTATTACCCCAAGATATTCATTTTTGACCTTTATAATTTCCTGAGTACCATAAAATATCTTATCCATGGTTTCGGAATTCAAGTCACCAACGGGTGTATCAATACTAAATCCTTGATTTTTAAGGATCCCTTCTACCTGTTTGAAAATCCAGCTCTCACGATATTCGCCCAATGGTGCAAGCCCTCCTTTGCGGATAGACCTTGACGGGTCAGGCATTATCTTATCCATATCAGCTTCTGAGATCATACCCAGTCCATTGCAGCGCGGGCAGGCTCCATAAGGCGAATTGAAAGAAAAAGTATTTGGTTCGGGCTCATTATAACTAATCCCTGACGAGGGGTCCATTAACAAGCGACTGTAATATTCAACCTTTTCAGTATCATTATCCATCATCAGTAATGTGCCACGTCCGAATTTCATTGCAGTCTGAACCGATTGTGAGAGGCGCCTCAATGTATTATCAGAAATCTTCATATGATCCACAACCAGTTCAATATCATGGATCATATAGCGATCTAGCTGCATCCTGACAACTAATTCCTTTATCTCACCATCAACCCTGACTTTCAAAAAGCCCTGCTTACGCAGATTATCAAGCAGTTCGCGATAATGCCCCTTACGCCCTTTGACCAGTGGAGCCAGTATCAGCACATTCTTTTTATTGTATTTTTCTGAGATAAGTTGAACAATCTGATCTTCAGTATGCCTTATCATCTTCTCCCCGCTTATGTATGAGTAAGCGTCGGCAACGCGTGCAAAAAGCAATCGGATAAAATCATAAATCTCAGTAATTGTACCCACGGTAGACCGGGGATTACGTCCGGAGGATTTTTGTTCAATTGCCACAACAGGACTCAAGCCTTTAATCTGGTCAACATCAGGGCGTTCAATATGACTAATGAACTGACGGGCATATGCTGAAAAAGTCTCCATATATCGGCGTTGACCCTCGGCATAAATAGTGTCAAAAGCAAGAGAAGATTTTCCGCTCCCACTCAAACCTGTAATTACAACCAGCTTATTACGGGGAATAACCAGATCAATATTCTGAAGATTATGAACACGGGCTCCAAGCACTTCTATCTTTTCGTCCTGTTGCTTAATATGCTTATCCTTGCCTGTATTACTATTTTTGTTATGCATGAACCCCCGGTTAAATTAAAAGTTTGCAAAATTAGCGAAAAATCCTGAGGGCTTGATTGAATGTAATAATACAAAAATAAAAGAATAGTGGTTTTATTAAAAACATGAGCCAAATTATTAATCCGTGTAATGTAAAAACATATTTTGCTCTTTTGCAGCAGATATTTGATGTTATGACGGCTGATAAAATAAATTTTCATTCAAGCTATTTTCAGTTTTTCAATTCAATTACAAAAACTCCTACTTTTGTACATCAAACAATTACATCATGATACTTTATTTTCAAGCTGAACACCCACTATTTTATGTAATTTCTTATTCAGAAAAACTTACAGATCAGACAATTGAGAAATTAAGATGGTTATTTGGAAACGCTTCTTTTGTTGACAAAATAAGGCTTGAAGGTTTTTTCATTGGTCCCCGGAGCGAAATGATAACTCCGTGGAGTACGAATGCTGTGGAAATAACACAAAACATGGGAATAAACGGAATAACACGGATTGAGAAATTCTTTGCAGCTGAAAACGACAAAGTCTCCTATGACAAAATGTTACAACAACTATATAAAGGCATTGATCAACAAATTTTCACAATTGATCGCAAAGCTGAGCCCTTAAAGCCATTACATGATATTTCGGACTACAATCATGAATTTGGATTAGCATTGAGCAATGATGAAATTGCTTACCTTGAAGAACTTAGTAAAAAAATAAAACGTCCTTTGACTGATTGCGAAGTTTTTGGGTTTTCACAGATAAATTCCGATCATTGCCGTCATAAAATTTTCAATGGTAAATTTATAATTGATGGTAATGAAAAGGATGAAACACTTTTTCAATTAATAAAAAAGACATCGAAACTTAATCCGGGCAAGATGATTTCGGCATATAGCGATAATGTGGCTTTCATACAAGGTCCTGAGGCTATTCAGTTTGCGCCCCTTGTTCAGCATAAATCTGATTTTTTTGTACTTAAAGATATAGAAACAGTGCTTTCACTTAAAGCCGAAACTCATAATTTTCCCACTACTGTAGAACCATATAATGGTGCCGCAACGGGCACAGGCGGCGAAATACGTGATCGTATGGCGGGAGGAAAGGGCAGCCTGCCACTTGCAGGAACTGCAGTGTATATGACATCGTATCCCAGACTTGACCCTTCTTTAAAATGGCAATCCACCCTGAACGAGAGGAAATGGCTATATCAGACTCCGCTGGATATTTTAATAAAAGCCTCAAATGGTGCCAGCGATTTTGGCAATAAATTCGGGCAGCCCCTCATTTGTGGCAGCTTATTCACTTTTGAACACCATGAATCTGGAAAAACACATGGTTATGATAAAGTAATCATGCTTGCCGGAGGAATTGGTTATGCCAGAAAAGAAGATGCTATAAAAGGTAATCCTGCTCCCGGCGACCAGATCATTGTCATGGGTGGAGATAATTACAGGATAGGATTGGGAGGTGGTGCTGTTTCGTCAGTAGCAACAGGCGAATATGCCAATCAGATTGAAATGAATGCCGTTCAGAGATCAAATCCCGAGATGCAAAAACGCGTTTTTAACGTAATAAGGGCAATGACTGAAATTGACGAAAACCCTATAGTTTCAATACATGATCATGGCGCCGGCGGACATCTTAACACCATCAGCGAGTTAATTGAAAATACAGGAGCTGTTATCAATATGAATAAATTGCCTTTAGGCGATCCTACCCTTTCTCCGAAAGAACTAGCAAGTAATGAATCGCAAGAGCGCATGGGACTGGTTGTAAAGAGCAAAGATTTTAATTTGCTGAAACTCATTTCAGAACGTGAACGTGCGCCAATGTTTAATGTAGGAGTAGTTGGTTCAGACCATCGCCTGGTTTTCGATAATCCTGAAGCAGATAATAAACCAGTTGATCTTTATATAAGTGATTTATTTGGTAAGGCACCGCAAACTGTACTTAATGACAAACATTTGCAGCATACATACGAAGACATTGAATATCAGGAAAATGAAACAGAGCGGTATATTAAAAATGTTCTCCGGCTGGAATCTGTTGCCTGTAAAGACTGGCTTACCAATAAAGCTGATCGTTCGGTAACAGGAAAAGTAGGAATGCAGCAATGTACGGGCGAATTGCAGTTACCTTTGAATAATCTTGGGGTAATGGCTATTGATTATCAAGGCTTTAAAGGTGTTGCAACTGCAATTGGCCATGCTCCTTTGCCAGCCCTTATTGATCCTGAGGCAGGTTCGCGATTAAGCATCGCTGAGGCATTAACCAATCTGGTTTGGGCACCACTGACATATGGACTGGCAGGAGTTTCATTAAGTGCAAACTGGATGTGGCCTGCAAAAAATGAAGGAGAAAACAACAGGTTGTACCAGGCAGTTAAAGCAGCCAGCGATTTTGCTATTGCGCTGGGTATCAACATTCCAACAGGAAAGGATTCACTTTCAATGACTCAAAAATATCCTGACGGAAAAACCGTGTTTGCTCCCGGAACTGTTATCATATCAGCCATTGCCGAAGTTGAGAATATTCAGAGAGTAATTACTCCGGTTTTAAAAGCAGACTTATTGACAACGTTAGTTTACATTGATTTCTCAAACGAACATTTTCAATTAGGAGGCAGTGCTTTTGCACAAACACAGAACAAAATTGGTAGCAAAGCTGTAAATATGCAGGATGCGGAATACTTTTCCAGGGCTTTCAATGCTGTGCAGACGCTCTTAAAAAAGGAAAAGATCATTGCCGGTCATGATATTTCTTCCGGAGGTTTGATCACCAGCCTTCTAGAAATGTGTTTTGCAGGAAATAATATGGGTTTGGACCTGAATTTCAACTCGCTGAATATTGAAGACACTGTTAAAATACTGTTTAGCGAGAATCCCGGAGTGATTATCCAGACTAGCGATCTGGATTATGTAAGTGTCTTCCTTCACGAACACAATATACGTTTTCATATTATTGGAAAACCTGTTTTCGAAAAGAGGCTCAAAATTACAAATCACTTAACCAAATTAGATCTGGATTTTGAAGAATACAGAGCAATCTGGTTCAAGACTTCATATCTTTTTGATCAGCATCAATGTAAAAAGGGATTTGCAGAGAAACGTTTTGCAAACTTCGATAAGCAACCGTTAAACTATAAATTTCCGAAGCAATTTACCGGATTGTTTAAGCAATATGGTATTGATCCTGCAAGGAAAAATCTCGGCGGTATAAAAGCTGCCATTATTCGTGAAAAAGGTATTAACGGAGATCGGGAAATGGCATGGGCACTATATCTTGCCGGTTTTGATGTAAAAGATGTACATATGACAGACCTGATTTCCGGGCGTGAAACTCTGGAAGACGTACAAATGATAGTTTTTGCCGGTGGTTTTTCAAATTCGGATGTGTTTGGCTCAGCAAAAGGCTGGGCAGGAGCATTCTTATATAACCCTCCTGCAAAAAAGGCTATTGAGAGTTTCTACTCCCGCACTGATACCCTCAGTCTTGGCGTTTGTAATGGTTGCCAGCTTATGATAGAACTAAATCTTATCAATTATGATAAGGACATAAAACCGAAGATGCTGCTAAATGAATCAGAAAAATTTGAATCATCATTTCTCACAGTTGAGATAGCTGAAAATCATTCTATTATGTTAAAATCATTATCAGGTTCACGGCTTGGTGTCTGGATCGCAAATGGTGAAGGAAGATTTAGCCTGCCAGCAACTGAAAACAACTATCATATTCCTGTAAAATATTTTTACAATGATTATCCGGCTAATCCGAATGGTTCAGATTACAAAGCTGCAGCACTATGTTCCACTGATGGGCGTCACCTTGCTATGATGCCTCATCTTGAGCGTTCTGTATATCCATGGCAATGGGCTTTTTACTCTGATGAATTAAGGAAAAATGAAATTTCGCCATGGATTGAAGCATTTGTGAATGCCAAAAACTGGATCAGAAAAATAAACGAAAACAAATAAAATCAATCACTTACAAATAATTCCTTGAGTATGAGTTTACATATTGCAGCAAAGCCTAACGAAATAGCACCTTTTGTGCTGTTACCCGGCGATCCGTTAAGAGCCAGATTCATTGCTGAAAACATCCTTGAAAATGCCCGTTGTTATAGTGAAATAAGAGGGATGTACGGTTTCACAGGAACCTATAGGAATAAACCTGTCTCGGTGCAGGGTACAGGAATGGGTATTCCGTCAATAAGTATTTATGCACATGAACTGATTTGTGATTACAATGTTCAAACTTTGGTCAGGATTGGCACCTGCGGTGGCTTTCCTGATGATATGAAAGTCAGGGATATTGTTATTGCCCAGGGTGCAAGTACTGATTCAGCCATTAATAAGCTAAAATTCAATGGAATGGATTTTGCTCCGCTTGCCGATGCTGAATTGCTGCTCAAGGCTTATCAAATAGCTAAGAATACTGGTATAAGGTTTCACATAGGCAATGTGCTTACATCAGATATCTTTTATTATGATGATGACACTGAGCCTTACAAACTATGGCAGACCTATAATATTATTGCCGTAGAAATGGAAGCTGCTGCCCTTTACACTCTGGCAGCTCGGTTCAGACGTAAAGCTCTGGCTATACTTACTGTCAGCAATCATATGATTACCAATGAAGAAATTCCGGCTATTGACCGTGAAAAAACCTTTACCGACATGGTAAAATTAGCTCTGGAACTGGCTTAACCAGGAGTTTTAACAAATAGAACTTAAATAACAAAAGACTACTAATACGCTGTTAAACAACTATTTAGCGTAATTAACAGCTCTTGTTTCTCTGATCACAGTAATTTTCACCTGACCGGGATAGCTCATTTCATCCTGTATCTTTCTTGAAAGATCAAACGAAAGCTGAGCTGCTTCGGTATCGGTTACTTTATCGGCTCCAACAATTACACGCAACTCTCGCCCTGCCTGAATAGCATAGGTTTTAACAACACCAGGATAGGTAAGTGCAAGATTTTCAAGGTCTTTCAGGCGCTGAATATATGCTTCCACAACTTCTCTGCGTGCACCGGGTCTGGCTCCGGAAATGGCATCACATACCTGAACTATGGGTGCAATAAGTGTTTCCATTTCTATTTCGTCGTGGTGTGCACCTATCGCATTACAAATATCTTCTTTCTCCTTGTATTTTTCAGCTAATTTCATTCCCAGTAAGGCATGAGGCAGATCTGATTCATTGTCAGGCACTTTTCCAATATCATGCAGCAATCCGGCACGTTTTGCTTTTTTAGGACTTAAACCCAATTCTGCTGCCATAGTTGCAGATAATAAAGCAACTTCCTTACTGTGTTCTAACAGGTTTTGCCCGTACGATGAACGATATTTCATCTTTCCTATAAGGCGGATCAACTCATGGTGCATATTATGTATGCCAAGGTCAATAGCAGTTCTTTTTCCAATCTCAATGATTTCCTGTTCAATCTGTTTTTTGGTTTTTGCAACTACTTCTTCTATTCTAGCCGGGTGAATACGACCATCAGTAACAAGCTTATGAAGCGAAAGACGGGCAATTTCTCTCCGAACCGGATCAAAGGCTGAAAGCAGGATCACATCAGGTGAATCATCAATAATGAGTTCTACGCCTGTAAGAGCCTCTATTGATCGGATATTTCTCCCTTCCCTGCCGATAATCCTACCTTTTATCTCATCATTCTCGATATTGAATACCGTAACTGTGTTTTCAATAGTATGCTCGGCAGCAGTTCGCTGAATTGTCTCAATAATTATCTTTTTAGCTTCGGTATTTGCTGTAAGCCTGGCTTCATCAATAATTTCCTTTACCTGGATCATGGCTTCAGCTCTGGCTTCTTCCTTAAGAGTTTCAATAAGCTGCAATTTAGCTTCATTTACTGACATTCCCGAAATAGATTCTAGTATTTGCTTTTGTCTTAAATGTTCTTTATCAAGTTCAGCTTGCTTTTTGTTTAGAATATTTAATTGCGTTGAAAGATTAGCCTTTATGGTTGTTACTTCGTTTTCTTTACGATGGAAATCTTCAATTTTTTGCGAAAGAACCGTTTCTTTCTGTTTAATTCTGTTTTCAGTTTTTCCTATTTCATTGTTTCTATCCTGTATAACTTTGTCGTGCTCAGCTTTAAGCTGTAGAAATTTTTCTTTTGCCTGCAGGATTTTATCTTTTTTAAGCATTTCAGCTTTTTCTTCTGCCTCTTTCAGAATATTCCTGCTCTTGCGGTTAGTAGCTTTGCGACCAATTGTAAAGGCAATGGCAAGTCCAATTGCAAGTCCCGTAATACCTCCGATTAATACCCATAATAATACATTCATATATTTGTTTAGTTATTTGGTTAATACTGAAAGGAGATAAGTTGCTGAAGTAATGGCATTTAGGGAGTGATACCCGTAGGTATATCAATAAAAAAAGCCCGCAACTAAATCAGCGTTTAGGAAACCCCAAACGACACGTATAGAGCTGCCAGGTTTTTCGAACGTCCAATGTCTTAACGAATAAGAATTCCGGTTTTAACCGGAATTAAGGCCTGTCCTACAAACCTTTGAGCTTACTCTAAATTAATTAATGTTGAGTTTCCAAACTATTGAAATAGAGCGGGCTATATTTTTATTTTCAAAGAACGCTGTACTGCGATCTGTATTAATCAAGAGCTTCAGTGATCAGGCGGTCAATTTCTACAAGACTGTTATATAAATTATGAATTCTGAAATCTGCCTCTTTTTCATAATTTAAAGTTGATGTTGCAAACTGTAAGGAAGCCATAGCCAATAAATCCTGTTGGTCTTTGTAAGCATAATTGTTTGAATATACATTCATTCTTGTTTCAATTAACTTTGCAGCATTTCTAACTATCTCTTCATCCTTTTTATTGATTGTCAACCTGTAAGGCCTGCCTGCAATTATTACTGTAATGGCCTGTTTTTCCATATATCGAAGTTCCTGATACTAAATACTATTTATTTAAAAGATCTATACATTTATCAATTTCCCGCATCATATCTCCAATCCTTTTTTTTGCATCATTTATTTCAAAACGCGATGCAAGCGTTTTCGTAATGTTAATATTTTGTATTTTTTCCTGTAATTGGTTAATCAGTTGATTTTGATGGTTTATAATTTGTTTCTGCTCTTCTGTCCTTTCTTCAAGTTCCTTATTTAGAACCTTTAATTGCTTATACTTTGATGTAAGGCTTTTAAGCTTAAATTCGATACCCGAAATCAGAACACTAAGGTCTTCCATTTCTTAATAACTTCATTAGCTGTGGAAATGTTGTGCAAAAATAGTAAATATTTAATCATAATGCCATACCCTGAATATTTTCCTTTAAGAAAAATGCAAAAAAATTAATCTCAAAGATATGGTGTTAAAAAATACTTCAGATTTAAAATAATCAACTTAATAATTGATAATATAACATTGACTAACAGTACATTAGTTATAATAAGTTGATTTATTAGATCCTTTTCTTAATAAATCTCTCCGTAACAATATTGACACTCAGTTAAATTTTAGTAATTTTAGACCAAATTTTTTATCAGATAAAATAAACGCAATAACAAACCAACCAGTGAAAGAAGATTTTTTGCATTATTTATGGAATTACGGCTTATTTCGGGGTAAGTTAAAAACTACCGAAGGAGACGACATTGAAGTAATTAAACCCGGGATTCGCAATACCGATTCAGGACCAGATTTTTCAGATGCCCGTGTCAGGATAGGCGATACAATATGGGCAGGTAATATCGAAATTCATATCCAGTCATCTTCGTGGTACGAACATGGTCACGACAAAGATCCGGCTTATAACAACGTCATACTTCATGTTGTTCTTAACAATGATAAGCCTGTCATCCGGTCGGACGGCCAGCAGATTTTCTGCCTTGAATGCAGTGATCTGATCCCAGAGCAGGTATATGAAAAGTACGAAGGACTGATGAAATCGCGGCAATGGATACCCTGCGCCCGAATCCTGAAATTTTGTCCGGAAATAATTATCAACTCAACTATTGAATCTCAGATTGTTGAACGCCTTTTAAGCAAAGCAAAAATGCTTGAAAATATGTACTCAGCAGCAAGTAACGATTGGGAAGAACTTTTTTACCGAATATTGCTCCGATCATTTGGCCTGAAAACAAACACAACGCCATTTGAGATGCTGGCTTATTCACTTCCTCATAAAATAATTCAACGCCATCGGGATCAACCATTACAAATTGAAGCACTACTTTTCGGTCAGGCTGGTTTTTTATCCGAAGACCTAAAAGATCCATATCCACAACAATTGAAGAATGAGTACGAATTTTTGAAGAATAAATATTCTTTGAACCCTCTTGATAAATCAATCTGGAAATTTTTTCGCCTTCGCCCTGCGTCATTTCCTACAATCCGTTTAGCACAATTGTCGGCACTATTACATAGTTCGCCCACTCTTTTTTCTGAGGTTCTTGAAATCAATGACATAAACACCTTAAGAAGCCTTTTTAATGCCAGCCCGAACCATTATTGGAGCACGCATTATCGTTTTGATACAATAGCCGAAGTCACCAGAGCCAAAGCTTTAAGTGAAAGCACAATTGACATACTTATAATTAACGCTATTGTTCCCATATTATACTTTTATGGTTCATACCACAAATTCTCTGAATTTAAAGAAAAAGCATTAAATATTTTGGAACAGCTTCCACCGGAAAAAAACTCTATTATTCAAAACTGGAAATCTTCAGGTGTAGTGGTGAAAAATGCTGTTGGTTCGCAGGCACTACTCAATCTGAAACATGAATACTGTGATAAAAAACGATGTCTTGAATGTAGGATCGGAAATGAATTGCTTAAATAATAAGATTATATAAACACAGATAACACTCTGTATAACAGACTAATACGGATATATTAAATTAATACGTTCCAAAACTTAAAAACTCAATTAATAAACAAAACGGCTGTAACTGAATGGATTTAAAAGAATGAGCCGAATTAACAAAAACAGGTATTTTGGCAAACTTTAATTTCTTTTAGTAATGTGGAGAGAATTAAGAAACTATTTTTCATTTTCAAAAAAGGACGTAAGAGGGATTTATGTGCTGCTGTTCATTCTTATTGCCATTTTGTTTGCCAGATTATTGATACCAATGTTTACAAGCTCACCTGAACCAGATTTCACTGATTTTGAACGTATGGTACTGGCTCTTGAAAAGTCGAGACATGAAGCACAAAAAGCTAATAAAAAACCTGAGTCAAAGTTTCTGGAATTCAACAGGCCCGATAAAGAAATTGCAGCCATTAAACTTAATCCTTTTATTTTTGATCCCAATAATATGACTGAAGAACAATGGTTTGGACTTGGTTTGAACGCAAAACAAGTCAGAAATATACAGAATTTCATAGCACATGGTGGTAAATTCAGAAAGAAGGAAGATTTTAAACGTATTTATACAATTAGCGAAACCGAATATGAAATTCTGGAGCCTTATATTCAAATCGCTGTTCATGAGCTAAAACAAGAAAAAGATGATGCTATGAACCGGGTTATCTATGAAACACCTGTTAGCGAAAAACCCAAAACTGTTAAACAGATAAACATCAACCTTGCTGACTCTGTTCAGCTACTTGCAGTGCCCGGAATTGGACCTGCCTTTGCACGACGTATTATTAGATACCGTGAATTGTTAGGAGGGTTTCATTCACCTGCACAATTACTTGAAGTATACGGACTTGACCCCGATCGTTATAATCAGGTAGTGGGATATTTTGCTTTCGATGCGTCATTACTACGTTTTATTGAGGTTAATAATGCTGAGGTAAAGGAATTGACAGCTCATCCATATATTGACTTTTATTTGGCTAAATCAATTGTTGATCAGCGTATTAAGAAAGGCAAGCTCCTGTCGGATATTGATCTTTATGATATTTCTATGATGCATGATTCATTATTCCAAAAAGTAATTCCATATTTTAAGTTCAATTGATATTTAATATGGGTTCAAAAAGCACAACATATTATTTTATTGTTTTCATAACGTTTCTCATGATGATATTCGTGAGATATACAAAAGCTCAGGATGTATTACTAAGACAAGATATTTGTGAGCAGGCAATGCAACTCAATCAGGAATCTGTTGATGCAAGGCAATCCGACAGAAAATTATCATTCAGCAAGGCGGAAGAAGCTCTTGCCCTAGCAGAAAAAGCAGGTTGTGAAGAAGTTATTGCACTTTCAAATAAAAACCTTGGTATTCTTTATTTCTACATTGGTTCGTTTAACGAGGCAGAAAAACATTATACAATTGCTGCTGACATCTATGACGAGATTGGTGACTTAACCGGCAAGTCGGCTATTTTGCATAATATGGCATTGTTGATGCAGGAACAGGGAAAATACGATCTGGCTCTTGAGCTATACAAACAATCAGTTTTAATCGAAACACAGCTTGGTAATATTACAGGCGTTGCCTTAACTGAATATAATATTGGATTGATAAGCTATTATAAAGGAAATTTCTCGGAAGCACTTCAGTATTTTATCCGGTCGCATGATGTATTGGAAAAAGCCGGACATAAAGAAGGGATGATGGATTGTTTACTTAATATAGCATCTGTTTATGAAACCACCGGTTTAATTGACGAAGCTATGGAATACCTTGAAAAAGCAAATGTAATTGCAACAGAGCTAAACGATCTTTATACCGTGGCTATGATTTATCAGAATCTGGGACATGCCTATTGGGACAAGGGCGATCCTCAACTGGCACAGGAATATGTAATACGAGCTTTACTGATCAGAGAGGACCTAGGAGATAAGCAAGGCATTGCAAACAGCCTTTCCGTTTTAGGTTCAATAAACGAAGAAAACGGAAATAACGATCAGGCAATTAATTATTTTTTCCAATCCTTGAAATATAATCAGGAGTTAAACAATCCAAGAGGTATTGCTATGTGTCTTTTTTATATAGGCAACAACCTGCTGATCAAGGACGATCCCCAAAAGGCTATTGAATATTTTGAAAAAAGCATAGAATTAGCACTGGAGTTAAGTTTCAGACAAATATTACGCGATAATTATCAGCGTATGATAAATGCTAATATTCAGGTTAACAACATGGAAAAGGCTTATGACTATTTATTGAAATATATGGCAGTTAAAGACAGTTTAGAAGCCGAAATAACTAAAGTAAGCAAAATTCATGCTGACAGAAGTACCACAAAGGGCAGGAAAATAAAAGCTGTTTATAAGCGATGGTTTAGTTCTTTATCGTTATGGTTTGAAATAAGTGTATTCCTGAATATTGTATTAATAGTGATCTTGGTCTCCAGAAAAAAATAAAACACAATACTCAGTTTTATTACTATAATTAACTCATTGCTGATTTGCCGGATACACCTCAACTCTTTTGTAATTATCAAGTTTATAAATCGTTAAACCTTTGTTTTCCAAACCGTTAACAGCAGTTGACTCAAAATCAAACATTAGCTGCAAACCTCTGTACTTATATGATGGCAAGCAGTCCATAAAATCATTGCCAAATTTATAAAGTGCACTTAAAAAATACCAGCTTATGTCGAATGCAGCAAATGCAAACCGCTCAGGTATAGGTTCGGCATTAAATTTATTCCTGAAAGAAGTAATAAAATGTTTTACCTGTTCAGAATCAAAATTTGTAAAATTATCAGAAATCAAATGTAAGCTCAGATTAACTATATGCTCACTCTCAAGTGAAAATTCTTTCCATTCTTCAAGTCCAAAGCAGGTAATATTATAGTTTGCCCTGATATCGTTAAGTTTCCTCACCAGATCTATTACAAAAACTTTGTCGTCAGAAAGTCCGATTACGACATTTTCCTTGTTTTTATCAAGTTTGCGGGTAATTCCTGCAATGCTGTCACGCAGATATATTACTTCCTGAACCGATTTGTTTTTCAATTCTTGTTTCAGGATATTTGTAAATTCTAAGTTACTGTATGTAAACTGCCTGACAATAATAATATTATGCTCAGGAAGACTTTCATTAATGTAGCTGGCAACAAGCATTGCCTGAGCATCCTTTGACGGCTGAGCCTTGATCGCGTAAGGATTGTTTTTTAGAAAATCATTTCTTAACGAAAGAGGATTTACAATGCTGATTTTATGTTCTCTGGCAAAACTTGCAACTCTTTCAAAACTTCCGGAATAAAGAGGTCCTATTATCAGGTCCATTTTTTTCAACTCGGGTTTTCTCATCACATCATCAAGACTATTTGGTGTATTGTTAACGTCATACACATATACCTCTGATCTAAAGCCAAGTTTACTCAAACTATCAATAGCCAGTAACGATCCAAAATAAAACTGCATAAATTCAAAAGAATTCTTTGATTCCGCTCCCAGAACATAGGATTCAGATTCAGATTCAGAATCATAATAATGATCATCATCGTAGGAATCAAGAAAGAAAGGGATCATCAAAGCTATGTTGTAAACCTTTTCATCAGGATAAATAGAACTACAATCCATTGATCTGCTTTGCTCTAAAACCTCAATTTTAGGTTTAATAGGCACAGTAACTGGTTCTTCCTTTACTACTCTCCTTGTTGTAATAGTATATACAGGGATCTGAAGAACCTGATTTGCCTTAATACCTCCTGCAGCCTGAGGATTATATTTGAGTATGTGGTCGTCGGGTACATTATATTTTTTTGAAAGGCTATACATTGTTTCACTACGACGAACACGATGATAAATATAGCTTACCGTGGTATCCTGAACCTCGGTATATTGTTTATTTACCTTTGGTTCCAGATGTTTGATCTTTAATGTTTGTCCTGCTTTGAGTCCGTTAGCCAATTCCGGATTCAATGCTTCAAGCTCTGCAATGCTTATTCCAAACCTTTGAGAAATGGAATAAAGTGTTTCTCCCTGCTTAACAGTGTAATATTCAGAATTGTCGTTTGAATATGATTTTTCAGTGCTCTGTTCATTTACCCTGGAAATTGTAATATTTCCAGTAGTTTCATTCGATCCGGCTGTAGTTTTAGCTATTGTTTCAGTACCAGATGCAGAAGTTCCCATTAAAGGTATTACCAATACCTGATCAACCTTCACAGTTTCAATGTTTTGATTTGCTTTTATCAAATCACTTACTGAAATATTATAAAGCCTTGCTATTCCGTACAATGTTTCACCTTTAAGAACTGTATGACTGACTCCGGGACTTTGAGTGCCAGAACTTTCTGACTTTGGCTGATGTACTTTTATGGCTGCCTGACTGCTGAATGGAATTCTGATAACATCCCCAGGTTTTATATCTCTCTTTAGCTCAGCATTATCCCTTATTATTTTCTCTGTACTAATATTGTAGACTTCAGAAATCGCCTGGAGGGTTTGCCCCTGCTGTACATAGTGGATGTAATACTTATTATCCCCTATTTTCTCAATTACTTCCGAGCGTTGTACAGATGTTGAAACCTGAGCAGGCGCGATCCATGGAAAAAAAACTATAAAAAGGAGAAGAAAAAAATTTTTCACTTTATCTGAATTATTTATCAAGTATTCAATTAACGATAGTTTATTGAAAATAATACTGCAAACTTTTAATCACAAAGATTTTATAATCTGAAACCACAACATATTTCCAAAATCTTTTTTTATTTCTCAGCAAATATAAAATTTTATTCCCATTCAATAGTAGCCGGTGGTTTGGAGCTAATATCATAAACCACACGGTTCAGACCCTTAACCTCCTTTAATATTCTGTTTGATATTAATTCAAGCAAATCATAGGGCAGGTGAATCCATTGGGCAGTCATCCCGTCAACAGAGCCAACAGCCCTGAGAGCAACAACATAATCATAGGTACGTTCGCTTCCGGTACTTCCTACCGATCTTACGGGTAACAAAACAGCTCCTGCCTGCCACACCTTATCATACCAATTTTGCTCTTTAAGGGTCTCAATAAAAATAAAATCAGCTTCCTGAACAATAGATACTTTTTTTGCCGTTACTTCACCCAGGATTCTGATAGCCAGTCCAGGTCCAGGAAAAGGATGACGATTAATCAATAAAGGACTGATACCCAATTCATAACCAACCTCTCTTACTTCATCTTTAAAAAGTGATTTCAGGGGTTCTATGATTTTGAGTTTCATAAAATCAGGAAGCCCCCCAACATTATGGTGTGACTTTACGGATACAGAACCGCCTTTTACAGGCATTGACTCAATAACATCGGGGTATATAGTTCCCTGGGCAAGCCAGTGAGCATCAGGGATATTATGAGCTGCATCATCAAAAACCTCAATAAAAGTTTTGCCAACAGCCTTGCGTTTTTGTTCAGGATCGCTGATCCCATGCAAAGCTTTAAGGAACCTTGCCGAAGCATCAACTCCATTTACATTTAATCCAAGGTCTTTATAAGTATCTAATACAGTTGTAAACTCATTCTTACGTAATAATCCATTGTTTACAAAAACACAATTTAATTGTTTTCCTATCGCTTTATGCATTAAAACAGCAGTAACTGACGAATCAACCCCACCTGAAAGACCCAATACAACATTATCTGACCCGATCGTATTCTTTATTTCTTTAATTGCCGACTCTATATATGAAGCCGGAGTCCATAACGGTTCACATTTACATATATCAAATACAAAATTCTTCAATAAAACTGAACCTTCATCTTTAGCGTAGTCATCAGGATGGAACAAAACACCGTATATCTTGCTGCCTTTGATCTGAAAACCAGCATTTTGCCTATCATTGGCAGCAGCAATTATATCTATCAACTTGTCAGAGATCATTATATCATCACTAACCGACATTGTAACCTGTTGACCGGATTGTATTCCCTTCATTAGTGGATTGTTGTCGGCAATAAACGAAAGTTCAGTACTAACATATTCCTTTCTTCCTGAAGAGCTCAAGTCCATACTCATTTTTTTTGCAATATATTGCGCACCATAACCAATGCCAAGCACCGGAATATCATGGTTCAAAAAACCAAACTCCGGATTTGGAGCATCAGAATCAAATACTGAATCCAAGCCTCCTGAAAATATAATGCCTTTAACTGACTCAAAATCAACAGGGATCTTTGTGTAGGGATAAATTTCACAATACACCTTCAATTTGCGTATGGAGCGGGCAATAAGGCGGGTATACTCCGAACCAAAATCAATGATGAGAATTTTTTGTTCCATGATTCAATGTTATGGATTTGAAAAACTAACCGGCAAAACAACATGCGAATATAGAGATAAATATTAAAGCATCAATAAAATATGTCAGCCAATCAATGCCAATAGATTAGTACACCGACAAAATTATTCATAAATTCAAATCTGTAAAAAAAGTGTAACGCAATATCGAAAGTTATACTCAGGAATTAATTTGTATTGTTTCAAAACAAAGCCTTTTAAAATCAGTTTAATAAATAAACGTTATTAAGTTTTCTATTTTTGCATGACGATATTACGTTTGTAAACTTAGTTTTTTAAATATCTTCGACCAATGAAACAGCCCGTAAAACAGTACGATTACACATTTATCACAAACTGAAAATGAAGTCTGATACTAATATTTGCCATAACGGGATAGTAGTGGAATCAAACAATGAAAAAACTTTGGTTAAGATTCTTTCTTTGTCGGCATGTGCATCATGTTATGCCAAAGGTATGTGTAATCTCAGCGAAGTTGAAGAAAAAATAATAGAAGTAAGTAATAAGGGTAACAAGCAATTTAATGCCGGCGAGGAGGTTACTATAATCATGAAACAATCTCAAGGCAACAAGGCTTTGCTTTTAAGTTATCTGATCCCTTTTTTGATAGTGTTACTCACTCTGTTTGTTGCAGGCTATCTTTCTGATAGTGAAGCTGTTATTGGCTTATCCGCATTAATTATACTTGCAGTTTATTACCTTGTTTTATACTCTTTTAGAAACCAAATAAAACATTCTTTCGATTTTGAAATTGAGTAAGTTCTGATTTTGCAGAAGTAATTCTTCAAAAACAATTATAGAAACAATTAAAATTACTCTTACGTGAACTTAATCCGAAGTTAACCATTAATATTGATGGAAATTAATAGTTCTTTATCAAAGCCCATCTTAGCAATTAGCTAATATTCAAACACTTATCAAATATTTAACGGTTATAATAATCAGATTTCACAAATTCTTTTTCCAGATCTGATATTATTTGCGTTGGGTTTGTAAGCGGCATACCGTTATTGTACAAGCCATAATCCAGAAGATTAGCCTTCTTCAATCTTGCAAAATTCGGCAGTTTTGTTCTGTTGGTGGTTTCAATATGATTTCCGTTTTTATCAACAATTATGACCTTTGGAAGGAAGACTCCTTTTCTGCCAATAAACTTATCCATGATTATCTGAGCTTCTTCAAACTCCTCTCTGGTTGATCTTCCCAATGACTCGTATTTATAAATTGTTTTACCATCCCATGTTGATACCATTGCATAACTTTCAGAAATTCTTTCATCAATATTGCTTCTATTATTTAAAGTATCATGTCCTGATGGCATTAACAGCACTTTTCCGCCTCCCCCTTCAATATTTGCTGCATATCGCGGCATTGTTATACCCGAGATCCAGCCCTGCAAATGTTTAATAAATATTTCACCTATCTGAACCGGCACAATGAAATGAACAATACCTTTCTCCTTATGGCATTGCAGTAAATAATAAGGATGTATTCCAATCCAGAACATTCTGCGAAATGTTTCAGCTAAAGTCTTATAATTATCATTTACATGATTCATTAAAACAGTCTGATTTCTTACGGTAAATCCATATTTAAGGATTTTCTTTACAGCGTTTGCCAGATCCTGGGTTATTTCATGATAATGGTTTACATGGGTCATGAAATAAACAAATTTATCAAGGCCGGTTGAATATTTATTGGCTGAAATCCGTATTAATTCTAGTAATTCGTCAGTGATACGCATGGGAAGTACAACCGGAACACGTGTTGCAATTCGTATCACGCGCAAATGTTCTATCTTGCTTAATTCTTCGAGAACATATTTCAATCGTTCCTTACTTATCATTAAAGCATCGCCACCCGTAACCAGTACCTCATTAATATTTTTATTGAAACCAATGTAAAACAAACCTTTGTCTATTTCATTACGGTTTACTTCTACTGTTCCGTCAAGAGATTTTGTTCTTTGACAATGAACACAATATGAAGCACAACTTGTGTTTTGCGCCACAAAAAGCGCCACACGGTTTGGGTAGCGCTGATATGCAGCTCCGTAACTTCTTGAGTCTTCACTCATTGAACCTTCAACGCCAGTATCAGGAAATAATAAATTGGCAGGAGTAGGCACACTCTGCCAAAAAATAGGATCGAGCCGGTTGGCAGCTTTTTCGCCATTCAGCATCTTAGGATGAAACGGATCAAAAGGCATTAAAGAAGCGTAGTAAGGTGTAATCCTGAAAGGCTCTTTTCCCTCGCTTTTCAAAGTATCAATGGTTCGCTTGATTTCTTTTTTCTGATGATCGTTTAATCTGATCACCTGTTCCAACTGGTCAACACTGCGGATCGTATTACGTAATTGCCAGTTTGGATCAGCCCACTGATCTTCTGTAACATTTTCCCATGCTTTGATAGTATTGAATTTTCTTGGTTCATATAATACATTATTATCTTTAATCATGACAATTTAAGTTTTTTATTAAAATCAATTATGCCGGCAGCAACCGTAGTGCAAGAAAGGTTTTCAATAAGCTCCACCTGATACTACACAACCGAGCAAAGCAGAAAAGCTTTAAACCAGACAACTCAATTAAAAAGATGGCAATAATTAATTAAAGCGTTGCTGCTTAGAGTTTGGAGAGTATGATCGTAGTAAATCAATGCAAAGATACGAATTTTAATTAAAAATTCTTTTTTAAAAGTAGGGATAATCGTTGCAATCCAACAGAAGCCCTGATAATCAGACAAAAAACATGCCTTGACAAACACCTATACCTTCATTACATTGGATGGCTCTAAAAACAACCTCTTTCTGGTAATCAGGATACAGAACAGGATAAGCAAACGAATAATAGCGACAGTATTAGGCGACCCTCAGATCATTTAACTTTTGCCAGGCATCTGCTTATCATAGAAACTGCCTTGTCAACAGTTTCTTTTTTGGTTCTGAAAACCAAAATCGCAATTCTGATAACAAATTGCCCGTTTATAATTGAAGAACTTAGATAAACATCCCCATCCGCATGAATCTCTTTCATAAGCTGCTTGTTTTTCTCATTTGAATCTGTTTCAAAAGGATACCAGAAATAGCTTACTGAAAGATCAGGCTCAGGACCTAGCTTGAATCCAAGTTCGCTAAGCTTGTTCCTAAAATATTTTACCAGCAGGAGTTTTTCTTCAAGGCAGGCTACAAAAGGTTCAACACCATGGATCTGCAAAGGCAGCCATACGCGAAGGCCTCTGAAATGCTTGGTTAGTTCAGGAGATACATTTGAAGGGCTTTGTATCATTTCCTCCATATTGGCATCTTGCATATAATTTGCAAAGTAATGATTTGAATGGAGTACAGAGGCTTTGTCTTTTACAAGCACTGCCCCTACACCATATGGCAGGAACATTCCTTTATGAGGATCTACGATTATTGAATCAGCCCTTTCAATACCTTTGAACAAATCTTTTTTTGAGGTCAGAATAAAAAACCCTCCATAAGCAGCATCAACATGGAACCAGAGTTTGTTGGCTTCAGCTATATCAGCGATCCTGTCCAGAGGATCAACAGCGCCGGTATCAGTAGTGCCTGCGGTTCCAACTACGAGAAAAGGATTTAATTCGTCAACAATATCCTTTTCAATATACTCTAAAAGCTTATCTGCCCGCATTCGGTGGTGTTCATCCATTGGAACATAACGAATAATAATATCCTCCAGACCAATTATGCGTAACGCCTTAAGTGCCGAATGATGGATCTGTTCAGTAAGATATACAACGCTTTTGGAGATGAGTTCGTTTTTTATTCTGTGCTTGTCTCTGGCTGCTGTAAAAGCAATCAGCATTGAAATAGAACCGCCCGAGGTGAGATTGCCAACTGAAGTTTCAGGAAAAGAAAATACCGATTTCAGCCAGTTGATAACCTGATTTTCAATTTCAGCTGCTCCCGGAGAAGCATAATATACACTTGCATAAGGATTTGTAGTGGCTGCAATAAAATCAGCGAGTGCTGAAACAAACAAACCCCCTGCGGGAATATAACCCATATGTTTTCCTGAAGCAGCATTGATGCCGGTTTCTACAACTTCCCGCCTGTACAGATCCAATAGTTCGGGTAATATTCTTTTTTTATTGTTTATTTCAAGATAATGCGCTTTTCTTTCATGAAAAACCTTCTTTTCATCCAGTCCTGAAATAAAACTATTGATAAATTCAGTGGTATTTTCTATTAATTCCACTCTTTCTGTTTCGGGAACTTCTAATTTACTGCTTATCTGATTTAATTGTATGAGTTTTGAAATAAGCTCTTCCTGATTCATAAAAGTTTTTTTTAAGTCAAATATGGTTCAGTAGTTTATCTTCCTAATGAAAAATGATTGATTTTTAATCCAGTGGCGATCTTGTGGTAATTGATATTCTATTCCAGCCATTAATAGTAACCACGGTCATAATAACAGCGGCCAGTTCTTTTTCAGTAAGATGAGCTGCGGCTTCATCATAAACTTCATCGGGTACATGCCCATTGGTGATCATTGTCATAGCCTCGGTGAGAGCCAGAACCGCTCTTTCTTTTTCAGTATAAAGGTTGGTTTCGCGCCAGGCATCCAATAGGAATAAACGCTGGGCTGTTTCGCCAAGTTTCATGGCATCCCTTACGTGCATATTGATACAATAAGCACAACCGTTGATCTGAGATGCCCGTGTTTTTATCAATCCATAAAGTTTCTTGTCTAAACCACTTTGAGCAAGATATTTTTCAAGCCCTATCATAGCTTCCATAGCTTCAGGAGCTACTTCCGATAAATTCATTCTGTTTTTCATTGTATTGATTTTTATTTTTATTAATAAGAAGAAAAAAACTTAAATTTTATTATTTTCTTCTGTGGTTCAATACAATTAAACAAACTAAATTCTAATATGTTTGAGCATAATTATTATGATTGATCTATGCTTAATGCATCTGTTCCTATGATGATCGAAGTCATGCTAACAGAACCCAAAATGATCCTTGTATTGAAAAAACTAAGATTTTCATTTTCTCTCCGTAAAGCAAGAATATATAATAATGGTAAAAAATGCTCAGAACTTGGAACGGACATTTTAAATGCTTTACCGCCATGTTCGTAGTTGATCAACGGCTTGTGATTTCCTTCCGATATCAATTTACGGATTTCTATGTCAGCTTCAACAGCCCAATCAAAGCCGGTTTCAGGCATCTTCCAGTCAAGGGTTCGAAGATTATGAACAATATTACCACTACCAATTATCAACCCACCCCTTTTACGAAGCGTGGCAAGCTGTTTTGCAAGCTCATAATGATAGCCTGGCGACTTTGTGTAATCAAGGCTTAACTGAACCACTGGAATGTTTGCTTCAGGGTATAAATGTTTCAATATACTCCATGCACCATGGTCAAAACCCCATGAAGCATCCATTTCAATTTTTGTTTTTGTCACCATTTGAGTGATCAAAGAAGCAAGCTCAGGATTTCCCGGAGCGGGATATTCAACTTTATATAACTCCGGAGGGAAGCCACCAAAATCATGAATAGTACGGGGCTTTTCAGTAGAAGTGACAAAGGTTCCACGCGTTTCCCAATGAGCTGATATGCAGATGATAGCTTCAGGCACAGGCAGGATTCTTCCAATCCTGCGCCATTCATTAGAAAACTCATTAAGCTCAATAGCATTCATAGGGCTGCCATGTCCAACAAACATAGCGGGCATGATATTTTGCTTATCATGCCCTGAAAACAAACTATTAAATTCCCCCTTTATCATTAAGTAATCACTGAAAAGTCACGGTTCTGCCAAAACTTTTTTTTTTAAACACCGTTTTGTTTAACTTGTCATGGGCACTTCCATTAATAGTAATCTTGCTCCTTCCGAAGCAGATTTTATACTTACCGTACCAGTATTCCACAACCCCATTCCATCACGAGTATTAAGTTCAGTATCTTCAATTACGAATTTACCTTCCAGCACGAAAGCATATACTCCGTTGCCCTGTTTTTTAAGTGAATAATCCACAGAAATATTATCATCGAATTTTCCCATGTGAAACCAGGCATCCTGATATATCCACACTCCATCATCGTCAGGGCTGGGAGAAAGGATCTGCTGCAATCTGTTGTGCATTTTGTTTTCATCCAATCTGATCTGGTCATAACGTGGAGTTACATTCCGGCGGTTAGGGAAAATCCATATCTGAAGAAATTTTACAGGTCTGTCGTTATTCTTATTGTATTCGCTATGTGTAATTCCGCTACCGGCACTCATTACCTGGATCTCTCCACTGCTGATCACTGAAACATTACCCATGCTGTCCTTATGCTCCAGATCGCCCTCAAGAGGTATAGAGATTATTTCCATGTTATCATGAGGATGAGTGTCAAAACCTTCACCGGCTTCAACATGATCATCGTTCAAAACCCTTAACAGCCCAAATCTTATTCTTTCGGGGTCGTAATAACCAGCAAAGCTAAAGGTATGGCGGCTTATCAGCCATCCATGATCAGCAAAGCCACGACTGTCGGATTTATGCAGCACCTTGTGAACCATTTCATTAATTTTGGAAATCTCAGTTTAGCAAAAAAGCAAACTAAGATTTAGCCTTGTTTTTGAAGTTCAACCTCAGCATAAACCCTTACATCTTCTCCTACCAGTACACCACCTGCTTCAAGAGCTGCATTCCAATTTAAATCCCATTCTTTTCGGTTTATTTTTCCTTCAAGGGTAAAACCGGCTTTTAAAACACCCCAGGGGTCAGTTATTAAGCCACCAAATTCAACATTCAGCTTTACTTTCTGTGTTATTCCCCTAATAGTAAGGTCCCCGGAAAGTTTGAACTCATCATCGGAGATTTTCTCCATTTTCTCTGATTTAAAAGTAATGGTTTTGAAGTTTTCCACATCAAAGAAATCCGCGCTTCTCAAATGAGCATCACGGTCTTTGCTGCCGGTGTTTATTGTAGAAGGATCAATACTAACACTAATTTCAGCATTACTAAAATCCTCACCATTACTGAGTACTTCGATATTAAAGCTTTCAAAGACTCCTTTTACACTTGATATCATAAGGTGTTTCACCTTGAAACTGATCTCGGAATGAGCGGGGTCAAATACCCATTTTGTTCTTGACATATTTCAAAATATTTTAGTTAATAAAGCTATTGCAAAATTAGCAAAACTCATCCTGACAGAGGTTACACTTTCAGGAAGAGGTGTGGTACTTTCAGGAAATCAATATAAAAGACTGCTCCCGGAATTCGGTCGGTGTAACACCGGTTCTTTTTTTAAAAACCCTTGAAAAGTACGATTTTTCGTTATAGCCCAGTTCAAAGCCTATTTCTGAAACCGATTTTTCAGTACTTAGCAACAAGCGCCTTGCTTCTATAAGTTTACGTGTTTCAATAAGTTCTGTTGCTGTTTTTCCGAACGAAGCCTGGGTAATTAAATTAAGATTGCGTGCTGACATATTTAGTTTCTCAGCATAAAAGTCAGCTCCTTCAGGGCGATGGAAATTGTTTTCAAGGATTTTTAAAAAATTATTGAAAGTGATAAGCCGTGGATTTGCAACAATGCTTTCATCCATATATTCCTTTCGTACATCTTTCTCGAGTTTTGCCAGAATAGCACTAAGAAGATGGCGTAAAACCTGATAATCAGGATCATCTTCAAGGCTTTCTCTTAGAATGATCTCACAAAGCGATTCAAGGGTAGTACTGCAATAGTTATGGCTGAGCTGAAATAATATTTTCTCACTAAAACCGGAATAAAAATTGAATTTACTTTGAGGAATAAAATCGCTCCTGTAGCGTATAAGCCACCCTTGTGTTTGATCATCCGGCAGAAATGAATGCACCTTCCCATGTGAAATATAAACGACAATTGGAGAGTCAAGCACCTCAGACTTAAAATCAACCGAATGAGTTGGATTGCCATGAGTTATTATCCATAATTCTTCATGATCATGACGATGAGACTCGCCTGGGTTTAAACCCATAGGATCCGGAAGATCGTTATTCAATGGCGTTATACACAAAGGTTGGATCATTTGTTTATTGCGATGCGATTTAAAGGTTTGATATCATAATCAGGAAGTAAAATAATGACGGTTCAGAAAAGACAACTCAAATCAATCTTCAAGATATCCAAACTTACCATTATTAAAATCCTCAAAAGCTTCAATTAATTCTTGTCTGGTGTTCATTACAAAAGGTCCGTGGGCAGCAATTGGTTCATTTATGGGTTCACCACTTAAAATCAATACAACAGAATCTTCCAGAGCCTTAACATTGAACTGCTCACCGTTGTTCGCCATTAGAACGAAATTATCAGCCGGGGCAGTTTCAGTATCGTTAATCATTATTTTTCCTTCAATAACCAATAATGCAGTATTGTAATTTGCAGGAAAGTCAAACTCAGTTCCTGAATTTTTTTTAAGTCTGGCATTAAATAAGTGTACTGGCGAAAAAGTACGGGCATTTCCTTTCATTCCTTTATATTCTCCGGCAATAATCTCAATTTCACTATCGTCAAATTTATAACGGCTCATTGCTAAGTTCTCAATAGGCTGGTACGTGGGCTCACTCATTTTATATTTTGTAGGCAGGTTAACCCAAAGCTGCACCATTTGAAAATCACCACCTTTTTTACTCCATTCTTTTTCATGAAATTCCTTGTGCAGAATTCCGCTGGCAGCAGTCATCCACTGAACATCACCTTCGCCTATTATACCACCGCCCCCACTGCTATCGTGATGCTCAACTTTTCCTTTATAGGCTATCGTAACGGTTTCGAACCCACGGTGAGGGTGAACACCCACTCCTTTTGGTATATCGCTGGCAGGAAAATTATAAGTAGGGTTATAATCCATTAGAATAAAAGGATTCATTCGTTCCATATTAATTCTGAGAGAATCCGGTATAAATGTATGAACCCTGAATCCATCACCTACCCAATGGAAACTTCCCGGCGCAACAACTAATTCTACTGTTCTGGTTTTCATAATAACATATTTACTATTATAACAGAATATATAACAGAATAATGAAATAAAGGTTTTGTGTTCGGAATTTGAAAAGTTGTTAGTAATCTGCTATTAGCACGCTATTGTTAGAATAAACTAAACTTTAGTGATGTTTATAACATCCGCATAATAAAGCTTTTACAAACCCAAATATTGATTAAAGAAACACCT
Organism: Bacteroidales bacterium; assembly: GCA_012522795.1. Taxonomy (GTDB): domain Bacteria; phylum Bacteroidota; class Bacteroidia; order Bacteroidales; family JAAYJT01; genus JAAYJT01. The sequence continues at coordinate 40,441 of JAAYJT010000053.1, forward strand.
ATCTCTTGGTAACAACTGATTTATTCCCTCGGTCTGATTTTCAAATCAGGCTGTTAATTACCGGTTAAAATCTAATAGTATAATTTAGATTGTTTCTAAACTAATTTTGAAACCCACTGTTAATCAACAACTTCACATCATATAAGTTAGTTGCATTTTTATTTACGACCTCCCATACACCTGTCTATCAACCACTTACGCAATCATTTAGACTATGTATAAATAAACAAATAATATATTTATTGTTTCTACTTTTGTAGCATGTTTTCATAAAGTTACTTGACAAATTATTGAAATTAAATCACTTATTATTTTGAATCACTATTCATACAGAAAGGAGCACCCGTGGTTGCTAATGTTATGTTGGTGTCAATTATTTCGCTGAGTAGTATTGGGGCTGCCTCGGCGATCATACTTTATTTTATTGCACAGAAATTCAAAGTCATTGAAGATCCCCGTATTGATGAGGTTAACGAAATGCTGCCCGGAGCTAACTGTGGTGGCTGTGGTTTTGCCGGATGCCGCAATTTTGCTGAGGCTATTGTTAAAGCTACTGACTTGTCGGATCTAAATTGTCCGGTAGGCGGAAATGCTGTTATGACTGATATAGCCAATATGCTTGGCAAGGCTGCAGGAACAAAAGAGCCCCAGGTGGCAGTGGTAAGGTGTAATGGTTCTTGTGAAAATGCACCAAAAAAAGTACAATATGAAGGTGCTGCTTCATGTGCTTTTGCCCATGCACTTTCATCGGGCGACAGTGGTTGTCCTGATGGCTGTCTTGGACTGGGTGATTGTGTTGCATCATGTAAATTCGATGCAATGTATATGGATCCGGTAACCTGCCTGCCCGTTATCATAGAGGAAAACTGTGTGGCATGCGGAGCCTGTGTTAAAGCCTGCCCTCGTAATATCATTGAACTAAGAAATGTGGGAAAGAAAAGCCGGAGGATATATGTAAGCTGCATGAACACCGAAAAAGGTGGAGTAGCAAGAAAAAATTGTTCAGTGGCTTGTATTGGTTGCTTTAAATGTGAGAAAGAATGTGCTTTCGATGCTATCACAATTAAAAACAACCTTGCCTATATTGATTACGAAAAGTGTAAGTTATGCCGCAAATGCGCTCCGGTATGCCCTACCAACGCCATTCATGAAATAAATTTCCCTCCTCGAAAGGAAAAAACTGAAAAAACTGCTAAAATCACTGAAACTGTATAAAGCAAACTACATAAAACAGAATGAAGACATTCCAAATGGGTGGGGTTCATCCCCCTGAAAATAAAATTTCCGAAAAAGCTGCCATAGAAGTCTTACCTCTGCCACAAAAAGCTTTTATCCCTCTTGGTCAGAACCTGGGCGCACCGGCAAAAGCTGTTGTTGATAAAGGAGCTTTAGTAAAGGTAGGACAATTGATTGCAAGTGGCGAAGCTTTTATATCAGCCAATGTGCATAGTTCCGTTTCTGGAAAAGTTGCACGTATTGACAATGTATTGGATCATAGCGGATACAGGAACAAAGCAATCGTAATTGATGTTGAAGGCGATGAATGGGAAGAAAGTATTGATCGTTCTCCTGCTGTAATCCGAGAATGTAATCTTAGTTCTGAAGAGATCATTCAGAAAATTAAGGAAATGGGTATTGTAGGTCTTGGAGGAGCTACTTTCCCTACTCATGTCAAACTTATGGTTCCCACGGACAAAAAGGCTGAATTTTTGATAATTAATGGTGTGGAGTGTGAACCTTATCTTACTTCTGATCATAGACTGATGCTTGAGAAAGGAGAAGAATTGATAATTGGCGTTACTATTCTTATGAAAGCCCTAAAGGTTGAAAAAGCATTTATCGGTATCGAAAACAACAAATCTGATGCGCTAGAGAATCTTAAACGCATAGCTGCCGATTATAAAGGAATTGAAGTACAACCTCTTAAGGTAAAATATCCGCAAGGTGGCGAAAAACAACTTATCAAAGCGCTTATAGGACGCGAGGTTCCATCGGGCAAATTACCACTTGAGGTTGGATGTGTGGTACAGAATATCGGAACTGCGTTTGCAGTTTATGAAGCGGTTCAGAAAAACAAACCACTCATTGAGCGCGTAGTAACTCTTACAGGAAAATCAGTAAAAAAACCTGCAAACTATCTTGTAAGAATAGGCACACCGGTTAATAACCTTATTGAAACTTCAGGAGGGTTACCCGAAAAAACCGGCAAGATTATCAGTGGGGGTCCTATGATGGGTAAAGCGCTTGTTTCAACTGAAGTGCCAGTAGTTAAAGGAACCAGTGGTATCCTTATTATGAATGAAAAAGAATCGCACCGTCCTTTAATGTCAAACTGCATACGCTGCGCACGATGTATTGGTGTATGCCCTATGGGACTTGAACCGGTATTACTGGCACAGCTCAGTGCTAACGAAAGATGGGAAGATGCTGAAAGAGAAAGGATCCTCGATTGCATTGAGTGTGGTTCATGCCATTTTACCTGTCCATCAGGGCGTCCGTTACTGGATTACCTTAGGGTTGGGAAGAACAAAGTTGGTCAGTTAATCAGAACAAGAGCAAAAAAAATATAGAATGGATACATTGACTATTTCAGGCTCTCCGCATGTTTTCGGAGGGCAGTCGGTAAAAAAGATAATGTATGGGGTAGTCATTGCAATGATACCTGCCATGCTTGTATCTTTGTATTTTTTCGGATTCGGTGCTTTGCGGGTAATACTTGTATCAGTAGTGAGCTGCCTCATTTTTGAATACCTGATACAAAAACACCTAATGAAACTCGAACCTACTATTAACGATGGTTCAGCAGTGGTAACGGGAATATTACTTGCTTTTAACCTGCCTTCAAATCTCCCGGTGTGGATCATTCTTGTCGGAGCCCTGGTTGCGATTGGTATTGGAAAAATGTCGTTTGGCGGACTTGGTAAAAACCCGTTTAATCCTGCACTTGTAGGGCGCGTGTTTCTTTTGATATCGTTTCCGGTTCAAATGACCTCATGGCCGGTTCCAAAACCGGTTTTCAGCTCTGCATTAACTGATGCCGTCACAGGTCCTACGCCTCTCGGACTTATAAAAGATGGACTGAAACTAGGTAAAACCGTTCCAGAAATAATGAGTGATCCGACTTTCCCTGATTATATTCAAACACTTATAGGCAATCACGGTGGGTCGCTTGGCGAAATGTCAGCAATAGCTTTGATACTTGGAGGTATTTACATGCTTATCCGTAAAATTATCACCTGGGAGATACCTGTGGCATATATTGGCTCAGTGGTAATATTTACAGGTATATTCTGGCTTATTGATCCTACTTATTATGCTGATCCTTTGTTCCATCTTCTTACCGGTGGTATGATGCTTGGAGTGTTTTTCATGGCTACTGATATGGTAAGCTCACCAATGAGCAGAACCGGGCAGTTGATATATGGTGTGGGATGCGGAGTTCTGACTATTTTAATCAGAATATGGGGAGCTTATCCTGAAGGTGTGTCGTTTGCCATTCTTATTATGAACGCCTTTGTGCCTTTGCTTAATAAATATATCAAACCTAAAAGATTCGGGGAGGTTGTGAAACATGGCTAAAATGGAATCAACATTCAAAAACATGCTGCTTGTGTTGTTTATCATCACATTTGTTGCAGGTTTTGCTTTATCGGGGGTTTATAATATTACCAAAGAACCTATAGCAAAATCAAAAATGGCAAAGAAAATAGCTGCCCTTAATACAGTATTACCTGAATTCGATACTGTTATAAGTCTGGAAGCGGCATTACCTGAAGAAAAACCTATAGAGCTTAGTATAGCTATAAAAAATGACGATACAGTCGGGTATGCAGTAGAAACATACACTTCTCTTGGTTTTAGCGGAAATATTCGTGCCATGGTTGGGTTCGAACCGGATGGGACCATCATTGATGTTGTGCATCTGGAACATTCAGAAACTCCTGGACTTGGTGATAAAATTGAAAAATCCAAATCATCATGGAGCGATCAGTTCAAAGGTAAGAATCCGGAAACATTTAAATTAATTGTAAAAAAGGACGGTGGTGATGTGGATGCAATCACAGCTGCAACCATAACCTCACGGGCGTACAGCGATGCAATAACGCGTGCTTACAAAATTATGAAAGCACAGAAAGGAGAAAACAACGATGAGTAATCTGAATAACTTTTCAAAGGGACTTGTAAAAGAAAACCCTGTTTTGGTCATGTTACTTGGTTTATGCCCGACTCTTGGAGTCAGTTCATCGGCTGTTAACGGTGTGGGTATGGGATTGGCAACAACTTTTGTGCTTGTAATGTCGAACCTGGTGATCAGCATTATTAAAAACCTTATCCCTGACAAGGTTCGCATCCCTGCATTTATTGTAGTGATTGCTTCTTTTGTAACCATTGTAGAGTTTATCCTCGAAGGGTTTGTACCTGCACTTTACGAAAGTCTTGGTATTTTTATTCCGCTGATTGTAGTGAACTGTATTGTATTGGGTCGCGCTGAAGCATTCGCATCAAAAAATACAGTTTTCTCTTCTGCAATTGACGGGCTGGGTATGGGGCTGGGGTTCACACTTGCATTGACAGTTTTGGGCAGTATTCGGGAAATACTTGGTGCAGGGAAGATCTTCGGACTTAATCTTGGGTTTTATCCTCTTGATGCTGAAGGCAATCCTATTGTTATTCTGGTTTTTGTGCTTGCACCGGGTGCATTCATCGCGTTAGGCTATCTTGTAGCGCTTAATATGAAGTTAAAAGACAGATTATCGAAAAAAATAAAATAAGGCATTATGGAATATATTTTAATAATCATAGCGGCTGTATTTGTTAACAATATTGTTCTTGCTCAGTTTCTGGGTATCTGTCCTACTCTTGGGGTTTCGGGCAAAATATCAACAGCCGGAGGCATGGGCGGTGCCGTGCTTTTTGTAATGACCCTCGCCACAATAGTTACCTATCTGATATTCAACTACATATTAGTTCCGTTTGGAATTGATTATCTACAAACCATAACATATATCCTAGTAATTTCGGCATTGGTTCAAATGGTTGAGCTGATACTCAAAAAGGTTAGTCCACCACTTTATCAGGCTTTGGGTATTTTTCTACCTCTTATCACCACTAATTGTGCTATTTTGGGTGTAGCTATTTTAACTGTTCAAAAAGAATATGATCTTATTCACGGGGTAGTTTTTGCTATAGCAAATGCTTTGGGGTTTGCCCTGGCTCTGATCATTTTTGCCGGCATCCGCGAACATCTCGACCTGATGGGAGTACCCAAATCTTTACACGGCGCACCTATTGCATTGCTTGTTGCAGGAATTCTGGCTCTGGCATTTATGGGTTTTGCCGGAATGGTAAAAGTGTAAAGAAGAATTTTTAGCTGCCTCAGAAACGGATTTTAGCAGGTCTGATAAACGTAAAATGTTAGTTCAACGCTTTAATAAAATTTTAAAATCAGTGTTATGAACCAGAAACCATCCAACATAAAAAAGCTAGAAGTAGCTTGTTTCAACTTTCAATCGGCATTGAATGCAATAGCTGCAGGAGCCAGTCGTATTGAATTATGCTCTGATTATAAATCCGGCGGCATATCACCTGATCTAGAGGAACTCACAATTCTTAAAGAAATATCATCTGTTCCTGTTTATGTTATGATAAGACCCAGGAGAGGCGATTTCATTTATTCTTCTGCTGAAATTAAAAAGATGCAGGAATTGATAAAAATATTTACTGATTGTCGCTCTGATGGTTTTGTGTTCGGGATACTGACACCGGATGGTAAGGTTGACATTGAAGCCAATTCAAAGCTTATTATTGAGGCAGGCAAACTACCCTGTACTTTTCACCGTGCTTTTGATCATACTGCTGAACCTTTTGATGCACTTGAAGATATTATTCAAATGGGTTTCAAGAATATACTTTCTTCCGGAAGACAAAAAACAGCCTTGCTGGGTGCTGACTTTCTGAGTGAATTGAAGAAAAGGGCAAAAAACAAAATCTCATTTATCGCTGGCGGAGGAGTACGTTCAAAAAATATAGACATACTGGTTCAAAAGTTTGAAACTGAATTTTATCATACATCGGCAATAACCGGAAATAAAATAATTGCCAATATGGAGGAAATTAAAAAGATACTTGCAATTATAAATCCATAAATTTCTTTAAAAGAATAGTTAATTTTTTGTCATGATTTCAATTCCATTATGGTACGATTAAAAGCATATTTAATGAAGTAGTATCAATATCATCTACTCCGTTTCAATTCCATTATGGTACGATTAAAAGTAATATTGATGAGGATGGAGGAGCAGATAATTGAATAGTTTCAATTCCATTATGGTACGATTAAAAGAGAATAACGGCGCTCATAAAACGTAACAAAGAGATATTTCAATTCCATTATGGTACGATTAAAAGCCGCTGCCGAACCACGCAACGATCATCAGAGATTGTACGGAGTTGTGAAGCCGGTGGATGACCCCTTCTGGGACACCTGGCTGCCGCCAAGTGACTGGGGCTGCCGCTGCAGCGTAAAGCAGGTAAGAGATGATGACAATGCCAAAGAAGTACCCAAAGACATTAAACTGCCACCAGCATACATGAGGCA
>JAAYJT010000054.1 GCA_012522795.1 Bacteroidales bacterium
AAAATATGAATCTTAATAATTTCACATTAAAATCGCAGGAAGCAATTCAGAAAGCACAGGAAATCGCTGCCGGAATGCAACATCAGGCAATTGAAAATGTGCATTTACTGAAAGGCATTCTGAATATTGACGATAACGTTACGCCTTATCTTTTTAAAAAGTTAAGTGCCAATATTGATCGTATTAACCAGAAGGTCGAAACACTACTCAGAAGTTTTCCCAGAGTAAGTGAAGGAAATCAATATCTGAGCAATGACACTCACAGTGTTCTTACTAAAGCAGGTAGTTTTCTGAAAGAATTCAATGATGATTTCATTGCTATTGAGCATATCTTGCTGGCATTAGTTCAGGGAAATGACAGTGCGGCAAGTATACTCAAAGAGGAAGGAATAACCGTAAAAGCTATGAAAGAAGCCATAAAGCAATTGCGTCAGGGAAGTACAGTGAAAAGTCAAAGTGCGGAAGACAACTATAATGCTTTAAACCGTTATGCCCGTAACCTTAATGAACTTGCAAGACAAGGGAAGCTGGATCCGGTAATCGGACGTGATGATGAGATCCGCAGGGTTTTACAGATTCTTACACGTAGAACCAAGAACAATCCTATCCTGATAGGTGAACCTGGTGTGGGTAAAACTGCAATAGCTGAGGGTTTAGCTCACAGGATCATAAACGGGGATGTACCAGAAAATTTAAAGAGTAAAAGAATATTTTCCCTCGACATGGGAGCTTTAATTGCAGGCGCAAAATACAAGGGAGAATTTGAGGAGAGATTAAAAAGTGTTGTAAAAGAAGTAATTGCATCAGATGGCGAAGTTATCCTGTTCATTGATGAAATACACACACTGGTAGGTGCCGGAGCAAGTGAAGGTGCTATGGATGCTGCCAATATCCTTAAACCCACCCTTGCCCGTGGTGAACTTCGTGCTGTCGGAGCAACAACTTTAAAAGAATATCAGAAATATTTTGAAAAGGATAAAGCCCTTGAACGCAGGTTCCAGATAGTAATGATCAATGAACCTGATACCATGGATGCTATTTCAATTTTACGCGGACTGAAAGAACGTTATGAAACCCATCATCAGGTGCGTATCAGAGATGAGGCTATTATTTCGGCGGTGGAGCTTTCACAAAGATATATTACTGACCGCTTCCTGCCCGATAAAGCAATTGACCTTATTGACGAAGCTGCTGCCAAACTCAGGCTGGAAATAAATTCAGTACCTGAAGCACTGGATGAAACCGACCGCAAGATAAGACAACTGGAAATTGAACGTGAAGCTATCAAACGGGAAAATGACAAGGAAAAACTGGAACAGCTCAACAGAGATCTTGCAAATCTGAATGAAACACATAATAGTTTGCAAGCTAAATGGAAGTCAGAAAAAGCTGTGGTTGAAGAAATTCAGCAGCAAAAAAAGAATATTGAAGACTATAAACTTGAAGCTGAACAGGCTGAGCGTGAAGGTAACTATGGAAAAGTTGCCGAACTGCGTTACGGGCGTATCAAGGAATCAGAAAACAAGCTCGAAGAACTAAATCTTAAACTCCGTAACATTCAGGGTGATGACCCAATGGTGAACGAAGAAATTGGTTCGGAAGAAATTGCCGAAATAGTTTCCCGCTGGACAGGTATCCCTGTAAGCAGAATGCTTCAAAATGAAAGAGATAAACTGTTGAATCTTGAAAACGAACTTCATAAAAGAGTTGTAGGACAAGACGAAGCTATAGAAGCATTAGCCGATGCCATCAGAAGAAGTCGGGCCGGATTGCAGGATGCAAAACGTCCGGTTGGTTCATTTATATTCATGGGTACTACAGGTGTTGGAAAAACAGAACTGGCAAAGGCTCTTGCTGAGTTTTTGTTCAACGATGAAAATGCAATGATACGTATTGATATGTCGGAGTATCAGGAACGACATACTGTTTCAAGGCTTATCGGTGCGCCTCCGGGTTATGTAGGATATGATGAAGGCGGACAGCTTACTGAAAAAGTCAGACGTCGTCCCTACTCTGTGGTATTGTTGGATGAAATAGAGAAAGCCCATCCCGATGTGTTTAATATTTTACTCCAGGTTCTTGACGATGGACGCCTTACTGATAATAAAGGCAGAACAGCCGATTTTCGTAACAGCATTATTATCATGACGTCAAATATAGGTTCGCACCTGATACAGGAACGATTTGAAAATATGAATGAAAATAACAGAGAGGAACAAATTGAAAAAGCCCGTCAGGAAGTTTTTGAATTGCTCAAGCGAACTATAAGACCCGAGTTTCTTAACCGGATTGATGAGATCATAATGTTCTGTCCTCTTACAAAGGAAGAAATCAGAGAGATTGTTGTAATGCAGATCAATACGGTCGTTAACATGCTTTCATCTCAGGGAATAGCATTTGAATACAAAGAAGATGCAATAAATCTGCTTACCGAAATGGGATTCGATCCTCAATATGGTGCACGACCACTGAAAAGGGTTATACAACGGGAAGTACTGAATAATATATCGAAGCAAATATTGGCAGGTAATATTGTAAAGGAGAATAAAATAGTTATGAAAACTCAAAATGGTGAAATCAGATTTGAACAAAATTAAAATCAGCCTGCTTTAGCCATTTTTTAGCCGCGGTTAGATAAAGGTCATATTATCCTTTGCTGTTATGCGTTCGCAATAATGACATTGTAAACGCAGGTTCCTCTTATCAACCACCGTAAAACGGGTCTTAACTTTTTCCTGATTGGTTATACAGTTTGGATTAAAACATTTTACAATCCTAAAAACTTCGTCAGGTATAGTAACATTGCTTTTTTCAATAATATGAAAATCCTTTATCACAATAATTGTGGCCGTTGGTGCCACAAGTGCTATTTTATTAATTTCCTCGCTTTTGAAAAACTTGTTACTTAATTTAAGTATTCCCTTTTTACCATACTTCTGACTATCTAGATTAGCACCAATAAGTATTTGATTATCAAGATCTTCGAGATTTAATATCCGAACTACCTGAAACAGACTTTTTGAGGGAATATGATCTATAACAGTTCCATTTTCTATTGCTGATACCTTTAATTCTCTTCTTAACATTTTAGTCATTATCCTGATTCTTTAGATATTACAAAATCAAACACCCAATATATTTGCCAGCAATGCCTGACGAACATAAATACCATTGATCGCCTGATTGAAATAATATGCCTGGGGCAACTCATCAACATCTTCGCTGATCTCATTTATGCGTGGCAATGGATGTAGCACCTTCATATCAGGCTTGATTGTGTATAGCATTTCGGCAGTCAGAATATAGCTGTTTTTTACTTTTTCATATTCTATTGGATCTGAGAATCTCTCTTTCTGGATCCGGGTCATATAGATGATATCAGCTTTAGGAATAGCTTCCACAATATCAGTATATTGATAATATTTTAGGTTTTTATCTTTGATATGGACCTTTACCGAACCCGGCAATTTCAATTCGGTCGGTGAAACAAGATGAAAAGTTGTATTAAAATGACACATGGCAATAACAAGCGAATGCACTGTACGACCATACTTTAAATCGCCAACCATCATAATGTTCAGATCATCAAGTCGTTTCTGTGTTTTAAAAATTGAATAAAGATCAAGAAGGCATTGTGTAGGATGCTGATTTGCTCCATCACCGGCGTTTATGACCGGAACCGATGCCACTTCAGACGCAAAACGTGCACTGCCTTCCCGCGGATGACGCATAACAATCAAATCGCTGTAACTGCATACTGTTTTGATTGTATCTTTCAGAGACTCACCTTTTTGCACACTTGAGGTCATGGAATCGGTAAAACTAATGATCTTCCCTCCCAGCCTGCTAACAGCACTTTCAAAGCTAAGGCGGGTACGTGTTGATGGTTCGAAAAATAATGTGGCTATAACATAATTCTCAAGGATCCTTTGTATAGGTTCTTTTTCAAACTCTTTTGCACGATCCAGTAACTGAAGTATCTCTTCTTTACTAAAATCGCTAATGGATATTAAACTCTTGCTTTTCATTGATGAATGAAATATTAAAATTTGATTGATTAGAGTTCGAAAAAAAAGGCGATTCCGTCGGAATCGCCTTTTAAATCTTTTATTTTAAATTATGTGCTTTTATAAAATCAGCTATTACTTCTTTAAACGTAGGAAGCCCAATTTCCTGCAACTCATAGTTTACACGTGTATTTGGCTTGTTGATTTTAATTACACGATTAAGATCAATAGGAGTACCAATGATCACAGTATCGCAATCAGTATTGGCAATGGTAGTTTCCAGATCTTTTATTTGCTGTTCGCCATATCCCATTGCTGGTAGAAGAGCGCCGATATGGGTATATGTTTTAAGAACGTCAGCAAGACTACCTACAGCATAAGGACGTGGATCTACAAGCTCAGCGGCACCAAATTTAAGTGCAGCAACGGTTCCGGCACCTAATTTCATCTCACCATGAGTAAGAGTTGGACCATCTTCTACAACCAAAACACGCTTTCCGTGTATCATTGAAATATCATCAACAGTAATTGGCGAAGCACCATCAATAACAATTGCATTTGGATTTACCTTGGCAATATTCTCACGAACAGTCTGAATATCTTCAGGACCTGAGGTATCAATCTTGTTTATAACCACTACGTCAGCAATACGTAAAGTTACCTCACCGGGATAATAGCTCAGCTCATGTCCGGCACGATGCGGGTCGGCAACTGTAACCATAAGATCGGGCTTATAAAATGCGAAATCGTTATTTCCACCATCCCAAATTATAACATCACAGCCATCAGGATCATTCTCGGCAGCGTCTAAAATAGCTTGATAATCAACTCCGGCATAAATAGCATTACCACGAACTACGTGAGGTTCGTACTCTTCCATTTCTTCAATTGTACAATTATGCAGTTTCAAATCCTCAACAGTAGCAAAACGCTGAACTTTCTGCTTTACAAGATCGCCGTAGGGCATTGGGTGCCTTACAACTACAACCTTAAGTCCTTGTTGCATAAGCAGTTCAATAATGGTACGTGAAGTCTGGCTTTTACCACATCCTGTACGGGTAGCGCCAACAGCAATAACAGGTTTTTTACTTTTTAAATAGGTATCGTTTGGCCCTAAAAGTACAAAATTGGCACCGGCAGCATTAACTTGAGCACTAACACCCATTATCTCATTATATGATACATCACTGTATGCAAAAACACAATCATTTACATTGTGTTCCTTGATCAGATCTTCAAGAATATCTTGTGAATAAATTGGAATTCCATCAGGATAAAGATCCTTACCAGCCAGTTCAGCCGGATATTTTCTATCATCAATGTCAGGTATCTGTGCAGCAGTGAAAGCTACTACCTCGTAAGCAGGGTTACCCCGGAAATAAACATTGAAATTGTGGAAATCTCTTCCGGCAGCACCAATAATAATTACTTTTTTCTTCATAAAAACATAGAATTATTTAGAGTTAATAAATTGTTGTCCAAAGGGATACAGAATAAAATAATGGAAATAACAGAATGCTTGAATTGCTCTGAATTAAACCTTCCCCTCCCATAAAAATAAATTCATTCAAAATATAGTAATTTGCAAAGATAGACTTTTAAGTAATTTTGCAAATGATTGAATGTTAAAATTTTATAAACAAAAAAATAACAGGCAAATTATTTTGTAAGAAAAACACGCATAACACGCTGTTATTCAAATTATTACAAAAACAATAGAAAATATTATAAAAGCTGTAATTTTGCGGCTCATAATTTAACTGTAATGATTCACGATATTCTACCTGATTTAACCCGAAAAGCTATTGAAAACCTTTACGGGTTGGATATTTCCGATAAAACTATTCAGATCCAGAAAACAAAAAAGGAGTTTGAAGGAGATTTTACAATTGTGCTTTTTGGTTTGACAAAACTTGCAAGTAAATCGCCTGAAAAGCTCGGCCACGAGATTGGTGAACACCTGCTGATTTCATATCCTGATATTATAAATCGCTACAATGTGATAAAAGGTTTTCTAAACCTGAATTTAACTGATAATTTTTGGAACTCATTTTTTATTGAAGCCCTGAATAACGGCGAATATGGATTTCAACTCCAAACAGATGAGCCGCCGGTATTAATAGAATTTTCATCACCCAACACTAATAAACCTTTGCATCTTGGACATATTCGCAACAATCTGCTTGGGTTTTCGCTTGCCGAGATCCTGAAAGCCAATGGAAAGGAAGTTATTAAAATCAATCTGGTGAATGATAGGGGGATACATATAAGTAAATCAATGCTGGCGTGGAAACTATGGGGCAACAATGAAAACCCTGTTACCGCAGGTATGAAAGGCGATCATCTTGTAGGGAAATATTATGTATTGTTTGAAAAACAGTATCAGACTGAACTTCAGAATCTAATGCAACGAGGTTTATCGCAGGAAGAAGCAGAAAATAATTCAACATTAATGGCTCAGGCGCGTGAAATGCTTCGTAAATGGGAAAATGCAGACGAAGAAATACGAAATATGTGGAAGATAATGAATGGATGGGTGTATGAAGGGTTCGACAAAACATATAATAGGCTTGGGATCACTTTCGACGCTATTGATTATGAATCAGATACCTACCTTGATGGAAAAGAAATTGCAGCAAAAGGAGTAAAACAGGGATATCTTAATGAAAAATCTGACGGTTCGATATGGGCAGACCTAAGTGATTATCAGCTTGATGAGAAATTACTTTTACGTGCTGATGGTACTTCGGTTTATATGACTCAGGATCTGGGCACTGCATGCAGCAGGTATGAAAACTATCAGCCGCAAAAAATGATATATGTTGTTGGAAATGAGCAAAATTATCATTTTAAAGTTTTAAAAATAATTCTCAATCAGTTAGGATATTCATGGGCTGACAAATTACATCACCTCTCCTATGGTATGGTTGAACTTCCACACGGAAAAATGAAATCAAGAGAAGGCACGGTGGTTGATGCTGACGATCTGATACAGGAAATGTATGACACAGCAAAACAAACTACAATGGAACTGGGCAAGACTGAGGGGTTTTCAGAAGAGGAACTGGACAAATTGTTTAATATTCTCGGATTGGGTGCACTGAAATATTTCATTTTAAAAGTTGACCCACGAAAAACAATGATGTTCAACCCCAAAGAATCTATTGATTTCAACGGAAACACAGGACCATTCATACAGTATACCCATGCCCGTATAAGATCTGTAGCCCGCAAAGCAGTTGAGAATGGCATTGATATTCAGGATTTACCTTTTCTGATTGCTGAAGCACCAAAACCAATTCCCGATAAGGAAAAAGACCTGTTGCGCTTATTGTATGAATTCCCTGGTGTAGTGCAGGAAGCTGGTGATTCATACAGTCCGGCAACTATAGCTAATTATGTTTACGAACTCGCCAAAGAATTCAACCAGTTTTATCATGAATTTTCAATTTTGCACGAACCTGATCCTGTTCTTGCAAGATTCAGGCTTGCACTTTCGTTATTCACAGGACAGGTTGTAAAAAAATCAATGGCTCTGCTTGGAATTGAAGTTCCGGAAAAAATGTAGCCGTATAGGTGATTGATTAATAATCCGACTGATTGTAGTTTCACAGAATTACATTAAGGAAGTGTTAAATATCTTATTTTTGCCTGAAAATATATTTCTATGCTTAAATTTATTGCAATAATTTTATTGGTTTCGCTACTAATAAGGCTGTTTCTACGATATTTTCTGTCACGAAAATTCAAATCGTGGATGCATAAACAGCAACAAAATTATCATGTGAAGCAAGATCCGGCAAAACCGGAAGGAAGTATTCATATCACATATCAGAAAAAGTCCGGCGCTTCGGGGAACAAACCTGATAAGGAAGGCGAATATGTTAATTTCGTAGAAATTAATGACAACAATTAACTCAATTATACCTTATTAATATGATCCGGGAAATAATAAAAAAATCTGTACCTCATATTGCAGCAATAGTCATTTTCATTGTTTTATCAATTGCCTATGTTTCACCGGTTCTGGAAGGGAAAAAGATATATCAGCCTGATATAATGAATCATACCGGTATGTCGAAAGAGATAAGTGATTTCAGGGCAAAAACCGGTGAAGAACCTTTATGGACTAATTCAATGTTTGGAGGTATGCCGGCTTATCAGATATCCACACTGTTTAAAAATAATATTTCAAATCTATTTCATAAAATCATGACTCTTGGGCTACCCCGTCCTGCCGACATGATATTTCTTTATTTCATTGGATTCTATATACTTATGCTGGTGCTCGGTGTTAGTCCATGGCTCTCAATAGTAGGAGCATTAGCTTTTACCTTATCATCATACCATTTTATTATTATAGGCGCCGGACATAATTCAAAAGCAGTTGCAATAGCTTATATGGCTCCTGTGCTGGCTGGTATTATTTTAACATTACGGGGGAAACTCCTCAGTGGCGGTTTACTGTCAGCCATTTTTCTTTCACTGGAAATTAATGCCAATCATTTTCAGATAACTTATTATCTATTGTTTTTAGTTCTTGCAATTGGCATTGCGTGGCTGGTTTATGCAATCATAAATAAGCAATTACTCTCATTTTTTTCAGGTATCGGGGTGCTGGTTCTATCTCTTATTCTTGCTGTAACAGTTAATATCACCAATATGTTAACCACCTGGGAATATTCGAAGTACACAATACGAGGTGGTTCAGAATTAGCTGACACTGAAGGGATTCAAACAGCCACCGGACTTGACAGGGATTATGCTACCCGCTGGAGCTATGGAATAGGAGAAACTTTTTCTCTTTTTATTCCTAATATTAAGGGTGGTGCAACCCAATCAATCTTTGAAAATGAAAATGCACTTAAGAAAACGGAAAGGCAATACCAGGAATGGGTTGGAAGTCAGAATCATTACTGGGGTGAGCAGCCTTTTACTTCCGGCCCGGTTTATCTGGGAGCCATAATATTTTTTCTGTTCGTGCTGGGAGTGTTCATAGTAAAAGGACATCTTAAATGGGGTTTGTTAGCTGCATTCATATTATCAGTGTTGCTCGCATGGGGTCATAACTTTATGGCTTTCAGCAACTTTTTCCTCAACCATGTTCCTGGATATAATAAATTCAGAGCCGTATCAATGACCTTGGTAATTGCAGAGCTATGTGTACCGTTACTGGCATTTCTTGCAATTAAGGAAATAATTAGCAATCCTTCGATAATCAAAGAGAAGATTAGTGAATTCATTATTGCATTAACTGTCACGGGTGGACTGGCATTGATATTTTACTTACTCCCCGGAATGTTTTTCAAATTCACAACACCCCAGGAAATGGCAGGCTTTCAGGATATTAAGAACAGCCAGCCCGAACTGGCTGCTACTGTTGATATGTTCGCAAATCAGCTTAAAATTATAAGAATATCAATTTTAAAAGCCGATGCATTGCGTAGTTTTGCTTTCATCCTTGCCGCAGCAGCATTGATGATTGTTTTTTATTTTAGGAAATTAAAACCACATATTTTCATTCTTATCCTTGCAGCTTTGATTCTTGCAGACATGTGGACAATTGACCGCCGTTACCTGAATAATGATGCTTTTGTCAACCGCAGATTAGTAGAAAAACCATTTCAGCCCAATGTTGCCGATGAGATAATTCTTAAGGATGTAGACCCTTATTTTCGTGTTCTTAATCTGGCTTCAAACACATTTAACGAAGTTTCAACCAGTTATTTCCATAAATCAATAGGTGGTTATCATGGAGCAAAACTTCAAAGATATCAGGATCTCATTGATCATCATATTAGTAAAGGCAATGAGGCAGTATTGAACATACTGAATACCAAGTATATAATCACAACTGATCAGAACAAGCAGCCGGTTGCACAGATAAATCTCCAGGCTATGGGAAATGCCTGGTTAGTGAGTCGCTATAAAGAAGTTGAGAATGCTGATGCGGAAATAGCAGCATTAAATAATTTCGAACCTGAACTGTATGTAATAATAGATAAAAGATTTAGCGACAATTACAAAAATGTAACACTGGAGCATGACCCAGAGGCAAATATTGAACTTATATCCTACGCTCCTAACAAGCTGACTTACAAAGCATCGTCAGAAACCAGCCAGATCGCTGTTTTTTCGGATATTTATTATGATAAAGGCTGGAATGCCTTTCTTGACGGGAATCCAGTTCCACATTTCAGGGTTAATTATATTCTGCGGGCTATTGTTTTACCGCCGGGTGAACATGATATAGAATTCAGGTTCGAACCTAAATCATACTATACCGGTGAGAAAATATCACTGGCCGGGTCGGTACTGATGGCCTTACTTATTCTGGGATTTATTGCTGTTGAGATTAAAAGAAAGCTCAACTCGCGCCTTTCCTGAAATTAAGCTAAACATCATGAAGAAGGTGCTAATAATAACATATTACTGGCCGCCAAGCGGAGGTGCAGGCGTACAGCGATGGCTGAAACTTTCAAAATTTCTGCACCTCCATAATTGTGAACCTGTAATTTACACTCCTGAAAATCCCGAACCACCTGATTTTGATGAAACTCTTCTAAATGATATACCGGAAAATCTGACAGTAATAAAAACACCTGTTTGGGAACCATATCATATCTACAAGAAGCTTACAGGTAAGAAAAAAGATGCCAGAATAACACATGGATTCCTAAAAGAAGAAAAAAGCAAAGGCTTTTTGGAAAAACTCTCTGTATGGGTTAGAGGTAATTTTTTTATTCCTGACGCCAGGTGTTTCTGGGTCAAACCATCAATAAGATTTCTAAGCAAATACCTGCAAAAAAAACCTGTTGATCTGATAATTTCGTCAGGACCACCACATTCAATGCACCTTATTGCTTTGGGATTAAAGAAAAAACTCAATATACCCTGGCTAGCTGACTTCCGTGACCCATGGACAGAAATTGATTTTTATGATAAGTTAAGACTTACCCGATTAGCTGACCGCAAACATAAAATACTGGAAAAGGAAGTGCTTTCCAAAGCCGATTCTGTTATAACCGTTGGCGGACATCTTGCAGGGAGGCTTAAATTTCTCGGTGCATCAAATGTAGAAATAATTCCAAATGGTTTTGATGAGGATGATTTCACTTTTCTTCCTGTTGTACCTGATAAACATTTCACTGTTACCCATATTGGTAGTATAAATAGCGATCGTAACCCTGAAACTCTCTGGAAAGCCATTTCCTGTCTTTTAGAAAAAAACCACAGTATCAAAGAAGCCCTTCGTTTGCAATTTGTAGGGAAAACCGATTATAGTGTTATGGAGAACCTCAAAAAATACAATCTTGAAGCTTACGCAGAATTTATATTATACCTGCCTCATATTGAAGCCTTAAGAATTGCTGCTTCATCATCGGCATTACTGCTGTTGATAAATCAAACACCTAACCGACAAGGTATAGTAACGGGCAAACTTTTTGAATACCTTGCCACAGGGCGCCCGGTAATATGTATAGGACCTGTTGACGGTGAAGCTGCTCTGATATTAAATGAAACTAAGAGAGGCAGAACATTTGAATACGACGACCTCAAATCAATGACTCAATGGCTGGAGGCTCTGTATAATGAAAATTTAGCTGAGAAGCTGCAATCAAAACAACTTACAAATGTCTTAAAGTACAGCCGCCAGGCACAAGCCAAACAACTCGCAGCCCTGATACACTCCTTAGTATAATGAAATCATGTTTTTCCCTTAGGATAACTAAAAGAACTAACTGAGAAGCAGAAGGCACAAATATACTTTGCGACCAGAAGAATCCAATAAATATCGTACTGAATGCAATAAAGTCAACAAATCACAATCTGTACCAAACACTGTGCTTCAGATGTACGTGTAGCTTAAGATTCAACAAGTAAAACTACTATGTGCCTGCTAAGGCATTAAAACATAGATCAATGCACTATTCTGTATCACAATTCCTGTATCTGAATTTTCAATAATTCAGATACACTCTTTATTTCATCATCTATTTGGCTTACTCTAAAGTACAAACCAGGTTTCTATCGCCAAAAGCTTCGTCAATCCTTGTAACCGAAGGCCAGTATTTATCCTTTTTAAGATACGGTGCAGGGAAAGCTGCTTTTTCGCGGGAGTAGGAATACTTCCACTCATCTGTTACTACCATTTCGCAGGTGTGAGGAGCATTTTTCACTACACTGTCCTTAATAGCGATCTTACCTTCTTCAATTTCACGTATCTCATCACGAATGATCAGCATGGCTTCGCAAAAACGATCAAGTTCGAATAAAGATTCACTTTCGGTAGGCTCAACCATTAAAGTCCCTACAACCGGGAAAGCAACTGTAGGCGCATGAAAGCCAAAATCCATCAAACGTTTTGCAATATCAATAGCACCTGCTCCGCTTGTGCGGCCAAAAGTATTGCAATCAATAATCATCTCGTGTGCAACCCAGCCTTCTTTGCCTGTATAAAGGATCTTATAATCTTTTTCAAGCCGTGCTTTAAGATAATTTGCATTTAGCATTGCATATTTGGTAGCTTCAGTTAAGCCTTTGCCACCCAATAATTTAATATAGGCGTATGAAATAGTCAGGATCATTGCACTACCATAAGGTGCTGCAGCAACTACCAGATCGCTCTTATCACCACCGGTTTTTACCAGAGGATGACCCGGCAAAAACGGAACCAGATGTTTTGCAACCCCTATTGGTCCAACACCGGGTCCACCGCCACCATGAGGTATGGCAAAAGTTTTATGCAGATTTAAATGACATACATCAGCGCCAATAATTCCAGGGTTGGTAAGTCCAACCATGGCATTCATATTAGCTCCGTCCATGTATACCTGTCCGCCATTATCATGAATGATTTTTATGGCTTCAAGAATGCCCTCTTCATACACCCCATGTGTGGAAGGATAGGTAATCATGGCAGCAGCAAGGTTTTCACGATATTTCTCAGCTTTTTCTTTAAGATCAGCCAAATCAATATTTCCATCGGGATCAGTTTTTACAACAACCACATTCAACCCTGCCATGACGCTACTTGCCGGATTTGTTCCATGAGCGGATGCAGGAATGAGACAGATATTGCGCTGTTCCTGTCCTATACTTCTCAGATATTCTCTTATCACAAGCAAACCGGTGTATTCACCTGATGCTCCTGAATTAGGTTGAAACGAGATACGTTCAAATCCTGTGATCTCACTCAAATCTTTATCAAGCTGCTCAATAAGTTTTAGATAACCCTGAGTCTGATCAGCTGGAGCAAACGGATGAATTGCACCAAACTCCTGCCAGCTCAATGCAAACATTTCAGTGGCTGCATTCAGTTTCATAGTACATGAGCCAAGCGGTATCATTGTTCGGTTAAGTGCAAGGTCGCGATTCTCAAGCTTTTTCATGAAACGCATCATCTCAGTTTCACTATGATATGCATTAAAGCTTTCGTGCTGCAAATAAGTACTTTTACGAATGAATTCAGGTGCAAAGGTTTGTATCTTACCGCATTCAATCGGATCGCATACAAAAGAAGTATATTTTTTACCTTTAACTTCAGCAAATATTCTGAGAATCACATTTATATCTTCAAGAGATGTAACTTCGTCAATGCTTATGCCTAACAGCCTGTCGTCAATATATCTGAAATTTATTTTATTTCTGAGAGCAAGTTTTTTGATCTCACTCATTCCAACTTTGTCGGGCAGCTCAAAACAAAGTGTATCGAAGAAATTCTCATTATGCTGTTTGAATCCCAGAGCCTTTGCCTCCTGGTTCAAAACACCGGTAAGAATATTAATATGACGTGCAATTTCATAAATCCCCTTAGGCCCATGATATGCAGCCCAGAATCCTGACATGATGGCTAAAAGAGCCTGTGCAGTACAGATATTTGATGTAGCTCTTTCGCGCTTGATATGTTGTTCACGGGTTTGCAATGCCATTCTCAAAGCTCTGTTTCCCTTTGCGTCAACTGAAACGCCTATAATTCTACCAGGGATAAAACGTTTGTATTCATCTTTTGAAGCGAAATAACCTGAATGAGGTCCACCAAATCCCATTGGCAAACCAAATCTTTGGGTTGAACCGAGAACTACATCGGCACCCCATTCACCTGGAGGTGTAAGTAAAGCAAGACTTAACAAATCGGCAGCTACAGCAACAGGAACACCTGAAGCTGAAAACTTTTCAACCAGTTTCCGGTAATCATGAATGGCTCCACGTTCATCAGGATATTGTACCATTATTCCAAACACCTTATCGCTGACCTCAAATTTCTGATAGTCACCAACCTTAATTTCAATACCAAGAGGGTTTGCACGTGTTTGCAGAACAGCAAGAGTTTGAGGGAACATACGTTCTGAAACCAGGAAAATATTGGCATTCAATTTAACCTTATCGCGCGAACGTGCATTAAAAAACATAATCATAGCTTCAGCAGCAGCCGTGCCTTCATCAAGAAGCGAAGCATTAACAAGTGGCAAACCGGTCATATCAGCTATCATAGTCTGATACATAAGCAAGGCTTCAAGTCTGCCCTGAGAAATTTCAGCCTGATAAGGTGTATAAGATGTGTACCAACCGGGATTTTCAAGGATATTACGCTGAATCACGCCCGGCATGATCGTACTATAATATCCAAGCCCGATAAAAGACTTAACAATCTGGTTTTGCGAACCTAATTCCTTTAAGTGCTGAATTAATTCATATTCGTTAAGCCCGTTGGGAAGATCCAATTCCTTTTTCATTCTTATAGATTCAGGAACTATCTGGTCAACTAATTCATCCAATGAGTTAACACCCACATACTCAAGCATGCGGGCTGTCTGATCCTTATCAGGACCATTGTGTCGTTTTACGAAATTGTTTGTTAGCATTTTAAGTGATTATGATTTATTTATGATTATTATCCAAAAATACTTTGTATCAGGGCAATGAGTAATTTATTCAAACCAATAGTGGTTCCGACAAAAACAATACTTACCATGCTCATAAGCTTGATGAGGATATTAATACTTGGGCCTGATGTATCCTTAAAAGGGTCGCCAACTGTATCTCCAACAATAGCAGCTTTGTGAGCATCGCTTCCTTTTCCGCCAAACTTACCACTTTCCACATATTTCTTTGCATTATCCCATGCACCACCTGAATTTGCCATCATAATAGCCAGCACAAATCCACTAGTTAATGCACCAGCTAATAAAGCAATTACAGCAGCGGGGCCGAATAATATTCCTACTACAACAGGGGCAACAACTGCCAATATTGAAGGAGTTATCATTTCGCGCTGAGCGCCTCTGGTACTAATTTCCACACAACGTGCATAATCAGGCTTATCTTTGCCAAGCAAAATGCCGGGAAATTCTCTGAACTGACGTCTAACTTCCTCAACCATAGCCTGAGCCGCTCTACCAACAGCACCCATTGACATTGCAGTAAAAAGGAAGGGCAAGCCTGCTCCTATAAATAACCCGATAAGAACAAGAGGATCGAGTAAATTAACTGAAAGATGCCATAAATTGTCGATCTGAACAAGGAAACTATCATATCCTGAACTTTCAGCACTTGCAAAAGCTTCTTTCCACTGGCTTATATTAAGTGTATCAAGTTTAAGGGTTTCAATTATCTTATTGCCATATTCAGCTAAAAGAGCCAATGCTGTAAGAGCAGCACTACCAATAGCAAAACCTTTACCTGTGGCTGCTGTGGTGTTACCAAGTGCATCAAGGGCATCGGTGCGCTTACGAACCTGAGGATCCATTTTCGACATTTCAGCAATACCACCAGCATTATCAGCTACCGGACCATAAGCGTCAGTAGCAAGAGTAATTCCAAGTGTACTCAACATACCCACTGCTGCAAGTCCAATTCCATATAAACCGAACAAGCCACCGCCGGCAAAAAAGTAAGCACCAAGAGTAGCAATTACAATAGTAAGAACCGGAATAGCAGTAGATTTCATACCAAGAGCAATGCCACCAATGATCACGGTTGCTGGACCGGTTTGTGCTGTAGAAGCAAGGTTCTGAGTTGGTTTATAATTATCAGAAGTATAATATTCAGTAAAATAACCTATTACGTTTCCTGCAATTAAACCTACCATCATTGAGCCCCACAATCCAATCTTTTCCATTCCAACAAGCCACCATACAATGAAAAATGAAGCTATCGAAATTATAGCAGTAGCAGTATATATCCCTGCTCTTAAAGCTCTAAGTAAAGTTTTCTGAGTAGCATTATCATCAGCTTTTACTAAAAAGGTTCCAAAGATAGAAGCTAAAACGGCAACTACTGCTATCATACCGGGTAATTCAATATAACGGAATGCAAGTTCCTCATAACCACTGGCAATTGCACCAACAGCTCCAAGTGCCATAGTAGCAACGATCGATCCTACATAGCTTTCGTAAAGGTCAGCTCCCATACCAGCTACATCACCTACGTTATCGCCTACGTTATCTGCAATTGTAGCAGGATTACGCGGGTCGTCCTCAGGAATTCCGGCTTCTATTTTACCAACAAGGTCGGCTCCAACATCAGCAGCTTTAGTAAAAATACCCCCTCCAAGACGTGCAAAAAGAGCCATTGAAGATGCACCCATACCAAAAGTAATCATAATAGGAGGAATCTCACCAATTGGAACAACAAATACATATCGTAGTAATAAATACCATAAAGCCAGGTCAAGCAGTCCAAGTCCCACAACGGTCATTCCCATCACAGTTCCACTATCAAAAGCAACCCTGAGTCCTGAATTCAAGCTTTCGCTTGAAGCCATAGCTGTACGGGCGTTGGCTTTGGTAGCCACTCTCATTCCAACATATCCGGCAAGACCTGAAAAGAAACCACCGGTAATAAATGCTACAGGAACAAATTCAGAGAGCCATTTCTCTCCGGTAATAAAAGGCAATACCCATGCTATAAAACCCAGTAAGAGAAAAAGTGCAATAAAAAATATTCCAACCACCTTATACTGTTGCCTCAGGTAAGCCATAGCACCTTCCTGAATATATCCCGATATTTCTTTCATCCTCTCAGTTCCGGAACTTTTTTTATTAATTTGTTTGGTTAAATACCATGCAAATACCAGTGCAGCAATTGATCCAAGAGCAATAAGATACATTAAATCAAAATCTGACTTTCCACCGGTTGATTGGGCATTAGCGATAAAAGGCAGCAATGCCGTAAGAACGGATAGTACAAGTTGTTTTCTTCTCATAAATGTTTATATTAAAAAGTTTAAAGTTGATGGATAAATGTTTAAAGTCGTTTTTTGTTCAATAATAACATCTTTACTATGGGAATATTTGAAAATTAGTCTGTAATTAGCCGGCAAAAATAGCAAAGTAAATTTAAAATGGAGGCAGTATTATTAATATAAAGAGAAAAACATCGGAAGTGCCTGCTATTGCCTATCTGCCATACCAGTTTTATAGTAACCAGTTGGGAAAAAAATAAAATTCAATGATTATTCAGCAGAATATCCCTGTTTAATTAAGCAGCAAATTATTCTTTCATGAAAAAACCTCATGGCACGACATAATATATCTCATTATAAAAACTAATAAATTATCAACAAAAGTGACTGTTAATCAATTAAATAACTTAATTAATAAGCCAGTAAGCTTAAAACTTTAAATAAAAATCATAGTCATATTAAAAACGAAGTACGCTGTTCATTTGTTAATTATGTTGTATTTTTACAAGCCTGAAAAATGAATGCATCGTTTAATAACTGCAATTAGAATATTATTTTGTTTTAACATGGCGATCTGAAACAGGCAAAATTGATAAATAAAAGAAAATGAAAAAGATTCAATTAGAAGTAAGGGCAATGTCATACAGCCAATCTCAGTCAAATGCATATGCTCTCATCTTAGGAGAAATTGATGGGAAGCGTCGTTTGCCAATCATCATTGGTGCTTTTGAAGCTCATGCCATTGCAATAGAAATTGAAAAAATCAGACCTGCCAGACCCTTAACCCATGATCTTTTTAAAACTTTTGCAACTGCTTTTCAAATACAACTCCTGGAAGTAGTGATAAATAAGTTTATAAGTGGTGTTTTTCATGCCGAATTGGTTTGCCATGATGGAAATAGTGAAATTAGAATTGATTCCCGTACTTCTGACGCAATAGCACTTGCAATACGCTTTAAGTGCCCGATCTTTACTTCAGAAAATATTTTAGATGAAGCTGGTATTGTAGTTGAAGAAGAATCAGCTGAAACGAAAAAAAAGACTGAAAAAGAACAAACGAAGAAAATAAAAGACTTGCCACAACTTGATCTTGGTGAATTAAAAATCTTGCTGCAGGAGGCTATAGAGACTGAAAATTATGAAAAAGCTTCTTTGATCCGTGATGAAATTAAAAAGCGTAAAGGCGAAGAAACTTAAATTAATTTAAAAAACTCAGGTAAACAATAATTGTATTTTTGATAAACAATTTATACTCAATCATTTATCTCTCGGTGCTCTTATGAAACATTTAATCAAATTATTGCTGCCGGTAATCTTCACTACATTATTATTCTCAGTAAATTGTTATGCTCAGCAACAAGGCAGCATTGTAAACATCAATGACACAATCATCCAGACTGAAATAGTTAAACAAACTGAAACCTCAGCTTCATCATCACTGCTACTGACGGATGCCGAAAAAGGTACCGGGATTACATTCATAGCTATTTTACGTGGTTTATTCGGGTTATTGGTTTTACTTTTTGTTGCTTATCTGCTAAGTTCAAACCGTAAGGCAATTTCCTGGAAAGTTGTTGGAATAGGATTATCAATTCAGATATTGCTTGCCATTGGGGTGCTTAAAGTACCTTTTATAATGGCAACTTTTGAATTTGTCGGAAAAATATTTGTACGCATTCTTGACTTTACAAGAGAAGGCAGTATATTCCTGCTGGGCGATTTAATGAATCCCGATGCATATGGATTTATTTTTGCTTTTCAGGTATTACCTACCATAATATTTTTCTCAGCACTTACAAGTCTTTTATTTTATTTGGGAATAATACAAAAGATAGTTTATGCACTCGCCTGGCTCATGACCAAAGCTATGCGCTTATCAGGTGCTGAAAGTCTATCGGTTGCAGGAAATATTTTTCTTGGTCAGACTGAGGCACCATTGCTTGTTAAAGCCTATCTGTCGAAAATGACAAAAAGCGAGATCCTGCTGGTAATGGTAGGTGGTATGGCAACTATGGCAGGAGGCGTGCTGGCAGCTTATATAAGTTTTCTTGGCGGGACTGACCCAGTTCAAAAACTTTTATTTGCCAAGCATCTTATCACAGCATCGGTAATGGCTGCACCAGGTGCGATAATCGTATCAAAGATCCTTGTTCCACAAACCGAAGATATTGACAAAACTATTGAAGTTACTAAAGATAAAATTGGAAGTAATATCCTTGATGCAATTTCAAACGGCACCGGCGAAGGATTAAGATTAGCTATTAATGTTGCAGCTATGTTATTGGTTTTCATAGCTTTCATTGCAATGACAAATTTTATCTTAATGAAAACAGGAAGTCTTACCGGCTTGAACCCGATAATAGCTGATTTTAGTAACGGGCAATATAATGGGCTTTCATTACAGTTTATTCTGGGCTATCTCTTTGCACCTTTAATGTGGTTGCTTGGTATTGCAACCCCTGATATTGCACTTGTAGGCAGACTATTGGGAGAAAAAGTCATCATGACTGAATTTATAGGTTATGTTAGCCTGGCTGAATTAAAAGAAGCCGGAGCTTTTGTGTCAGGGAAATCAATAATTATGTCTACCTATATATTATGCGGATTTGCAAATTTCGCATCTATAGGTATCCAAATAGGAGGAATTGGGTCGCTGGCTCCAAATCAGCGGGTACAGCTTTCGAAGTATGGCATTAAAGCCCTGATAGGAGGAACTCTGGCATCATTGTTTTCGGCAACCATTATTGGTGTGATACTAGGTTAAAAAAAACAAATCCGGAAATAAAACAATTTTTATAAGCTAATTCATGAACCGGTGGAATCAGCACACTCTGTTTCGTTTACTTGTTTTTTATGTATTGGGGATACTGTTGCAACTTAATCTAAACCGACAGATCTCAATTCATTACAGTATTTTCCCTGTCTTGTTTTTCTTAATACTTGTTTCGCAAATTTTCATAACCAGATCAAAAATATACAAACTTCGATGGTTACCCGGTATTCTCCTGGCTATGATAATGGTTGCCACAGGATTTGAATATAGCCGGATGTATGACAAACGAAACAACCCTCTGCATTTATTACATTCATATACTGGTACTGAACCCTTACTGGTTCAAATAAAATGGCAACCAGAAATAAGGGCAAATTCATACAAAGCACTTGCCGAAATAATAGCCATTGAAAGCGACAGCTCATGGGTAAAAGCAACCGGCAATGCATTGCTTTATTTTCCGAAAGAAAGCAATGAAGAAAGAATTGCATACGGCGATAAATTAATTGTGTATGCTTCGCTTCGTGAGCCAGACCCACCTGCAAATCCTCACGAATTTGATTATCGTCGGTTTTTACACCTAAAAAACATTCAGTATCAGGGCTTTGTCAGAAGCAATGAATGGGTAACCCTGGGAAATAATTATGGTAATCCGGTTATAATGTTTGCATTGAAGCTTCGAAAGGGATTTATCAACATTTTTGAAAATCAGGGAATCTCAGGACGAAACTTTGCTGTAGTCACTGCCCTGGTGCTGGGCATGGACGATTATCTTGATAACGATACCCGAAAAGAATTCTCATCGGCAGGTGCCATACATATTCTTTGTGTATCAGGCTTGCATGTAGGAGTTATTTATATGGTGCTTAATGCCATGCTTTTCTTTCTTAAACGAAATAAATATGCACAGGTACTCCGAAGTATAATTTTACTTTCCGGGATCTGGTTCTACGCCATGCTTACAGGTCTAGCACCAGCTGTATTACGGGCAGCAACCATGTTCAGTTTTGTGATCATAGGTACCGGGATAAAGCGAAAAGCCGGTGTTTTCAATAGCCTTACCGTATCTGCGTTCTTATTGCTTCTCTTCAACCCCTTCCTTATTTATAATGTAGGGTTTCAGTTATCATACGCAGCAGTAATAGCAATAGTAGCAATTCAGCCCACAATTTATCAGCTTTGGCGACCAAAAAATAAAATTGCTGACAATATTTGGGGGATCATTACAGTTTCTGTTGCTGCTCAATTAGGAACAGCACCTTTGGGGTTATTCTACTTTCATCAGTTCCCGAACTATTTCATTATTACAAACCTTATTGCTATTCCTCTTGCAACCTTGATTTTATATGCCGGTTTCCTTAGCGTGATATTTTCTTCGCTCACTATTGTTGCAAAATGGATTACATGGTTTCTGACATTAATGCTTAAAGTACTAAACCAAAGTGTAACTTTTATTGATAACCTCCCCTATTCAGTTACAACGGGGCTATTCATCAATCTTGCTGAGACATTAATTCTGTTCCTGATTATTTTTGCTGTTTTCAGAGCTTTCTTATCAAGAAAACCAATTTTCTTACATTTTTCTTTATTACTCCTTATCTTATTTGCTGTTTCCGGAACAATAAAACAATACCAGCGTTCAACCCAAAAACGACTTACTGTTTATTCAATCAACCGTTATTCAGTTGTTGATCTGATAGCAGGCCGTAATAGCATTTTACTTGCTGATTCATTGGTTTTAAAAGATCCTGCTTCAATTGAGTTTCAGGTTTCAAACCATCATGTACATAAAGGAATTAACCAGGAACAAATAATTACGTTTAATGACTGCTTTTTTAAGGAACAAGCTTTATCTGAAAACATACCTGCTAAAATTAATTGTCCTTTAATTCAGTTTGACAATCGCCATATTTTGCTTGTTGACAAAAATCTCCCTACATGGAATGGCGATTCAGCGTATAATCTTGATTTATTGATACTTATTGACAATAATAATGATGCTGAAAGGATTCTGACAAACTTTAAATGCACCCATGTGGTAATCAGTAGTAAAGTGTCGCCCCGGGTAGTTCAAATCTGGAAAGAAAAATGCACTGAGGCAGGGATATCATGTCATGCAGTGAAGGAACAGGGAGCCTTTATTTGGGATTTGTAAAAAGAAAGAAATTCTAAAAAGATCAGCCTTAATACACAATTAGCTGTATATCAAATGTATACATGGTTATCTATAAAACTGAATTGTTACTTTTAGCCTTCTGAGTCATCATTTATTAATTGATTTATTTCGCTGGAAGGCATAAGTTTAGCAGTTTGAGCAGGCGATAATAAAAAATAATGCATCAGGCATTCAGCACCTAATTCGTTTTTTCCATCGTAAAGAAATGCTTCAATTACCAAAATACTCCGGCGTATGTCTTTTATCCTTCCTTTAAGAGTTATTTCTCCATCACTTATATACACAGGTTTAATAAATTTTATTTCGAGTTTTGAAGTAACAGCCACTCCGCCTTTTTTTGAATAAGCTACCCAGCTTCCTAATTCATCAAGCAGTGCTGATTGAATTCCTCCATGCAATATATCATGCCAGCCTTCATATTCAGAACCCGGTTTCCAGGTTGATACAACCCATTCTTTATCTTCATAAAAATCAAGTTTCAAACCTATGGGATTCCGGGGTGAACATCCAAAACAGTAATGCTCATCATAGCCAAGATAAGGGTTTTTAATCTTTTTCATTGACATAGTATTTTTTTAACGAACTCATTATCACCGGTTTGTTGAATAACCGTATTAAAACGTTATATATTATCCGTCACTTCTCCGTAAAGATCAAATTCGGCAGAATCTTTAATCAATACATTATAAAATGATCCGATTTCAAGTTCAGAACCGGCCGCATGTATCAATACCTCATTATCAATCTCAGGTGAGTCGTATTGGGTTCTACCAAAATAATACTCTCCTTCATTTCCATCAATAATGGTATTAAATACTTTACCAATTTTTGCATTGTTTATTTCAGCAGAAATTTCCTGTTGTAACATCATGATTTGATCAGCTCTCTCCTGTTTCACCAGTTTCGGAATATTATTCTTCAATGACGCTGCCTTTGTACCTTCTTCTTCAGAATATATAAATACACCAAGCCTCTCAAAACGCACATTGCAAACAAAATCCATCAATTCCTGAAAATGCATTTTAGTTTCACCCGGGTAGCCAACCATTAATGAAGTACGCAAAGCAATACCGGGGATTTTATTCCGGATGGTTTCAATCAGATCATAAGTTTCCTTTTTCGTTATTCCCCTTCTCATCGCTGTGAGTAACTCACCATTAATATGCTGAAAAGGTATGTCGAGATACTTACAAATCTTTGGTTCTGAAGCCATAACATCCAGAACATCAACAGGGAAAGCTGCCGGATAGGTATAATGTAATCTTATCCATTCGATGCCATTGATTTTAACAAGGTCAGAAAGTAAAGGTGCCAGCATCCTTTTTCTGTAAATATCCAGACCATACCATGTAAGATCCTGAGCAATAAGAATAAGCTCCTTTACACCACGTGCTGCCAAATTCTTAGCTTCCTGTAATAAACTCTCAACGCTTCTTGAAATGTTTTTTCCACGTATCAGCGGGATGGCACAAAAAGAACAGGTGCGATCGCAGCCTTCAGCGATTTTCAAATACGCATAATGATCTGGAGTTGTAAGCAGTCGTTCTCCATAGAGTTCATGCCTGGATTCAAAATTAAGATCATTGATAATTTCTTTCAGATCATTAACTCCATAGAATTTATCAACTTCGGGGATTTCTTTTTGCAAATCAGAAGCATAGCGTTGCGACAAACAGCCCATAACCAAAACTTTCTGAACTCTGCCATGTTTTTTATGTTCAATAGCTTCAAGAATAGCGCCTATTGATTCTTCCTTTGCATCCTGAATGAAACCACAGGTATTTATTATCAGAATATCAGCTTTGCGCGAATATCCATGCTGAACATTCATATCAGCAGCTTTGAGAACGCCCATAAGGTTTTCAGAATCAACGAGATTCTTTGGACATCCGAGAGTAACAACAGCGATCAGAGGTTTATGCAAGCGGGTTTTTGAACTCATTAATAATACATAATACAATGGTAGTTTTTTCTTAACCTTTTATTCAGTATCGCCAAACAGGGAATCAACAAATGCCCGCCTATCGAAAATTTGAAGATGCTCAAGTTTTTCACCTATCCCAATATATTTCACAGGTATTTTAAACTGATCGGAAATACCAATTACAACCCCGCCTTTTGCAGTTCCATCAAGTTTGGTAAGAGCAAGTGCTGTTACTTCAGTTGCTGAAGTAAATTGTTTTGCCTGTTCAATTGCATTCTGTCCTGTTGAGGCATCAAGGATAAGAAGAACCTCATGAGGAGCATCGGGGATTACCTTTTGCATGACACGTTTAATCTTACTTAGCTCATTCATTAGATTTACCTTGTTATGCAAACGTCCGGCAGTGTCTATGATTGCCACATCAAAATTCTTTTCTTTTGCTACCTGCAAAGTTTCAAAAGCGACACTCGCCGGGTCTGAACCCATAGTTTGACTTACAATTGGAACACCCACTCTGTCAGCCCATATCTGTAACTGGCTTATGGCAGCAGCCCTGAATGTATCAGCAGCACCAAGAACTACAGTTTTACCAGCTTGTTTGAAATTATATGCCAATTTACCGATAGTTGTTGTCTTTCCTACCCCATTTACGCCTACAACCATTATTACATACGGTTCCGGACGTTTAGAAAAATCAAACCTGACTTCCTCATTATTATTACTTTCATCAAGCAAACTAATGATCTCGTCCCTGAGTATATTGTTTAATTCTTTAGTATTGAGGAATTTATCACTTGCCACACGTTTCTCCAGTCTCTCAATAATCTTCAAAGTTGTTTCAACTCCCACATCACTTGTAACAAGTATTTCCTCCAGGTCATCCAGAAAACTATCATCAACTTTTGAACGACCTGCTATGGCACGAGTCAATTTATCAAAAACACTGGATTTTGTCTTTTCAAGTCCTTTATCCAGTTGTTCTTTTTTCTCACGAGAAAAAAACGAAAATAATCCCATATTACTGAATTTATATTGTATGTATTATCTCAAAGTTAAAAACCTCATAAATATCCTGATAATTAAGAACAACGTCATAATCTGGATTAATTATTGAAGCTGAAACCCTATAAAAGAACCTGTATGGTGCTATTTACGTTGGCTATTAGCAAATAAAAAAGGCTCTTCTCTGTCAGGAAAAGAGCCTTGCTGAATCTTAATATAAAGATTTATTTTTTTGCCAGGAATTCTTTTACCTGATCATTCGGAACAATAGTTTCCTTAAAAACATAGGCACCAGTTTTTGGCGATCTTTCCATACGGATTACTTTCGCAAAATCTCTACCAGTAGCCGTTCTTAACGTTGCAACAGATTTCTTTGCCATAATATTATTTATTTAATTTCTTTATGAATAGTCTTTCTTTTCAGAATAGGATTGTATTTTTTTAACTCAAGCCTTTCTGGTGTGTTCTTTTTACTTTTGGTAGTTATATACCTTGATGTACCAGGTAAACCACTTTCCTTATGCTCAGTACATTCCATAATAACCTGAATTCGAGCATCTTTTACTTTCTTTGCCATCTTTTTAAACTACTTTTATTTTATAAGGGCTGCAAAATTAGTTATTTTTGTCAGATAAACAAGCTAATAGAAAGAAATTATATCCGACTTAAAACTTTTTACCTTTCTCTATGAAAACTATTTAATTATTTAACTTTGCATTTCAAATGCATAAATCCTAATTAATATTTATATCACCTTAAATTATTTAATCTATGAAAACAAAAGCTTTCAATTATTTATCAATTGCTATGATTATGATTGCATTACTGGCAAATCATGTTATAGCTCAACCTGTTGTTATCACACAATGGAATTTCGACGATGAAACACTTGAGCCAAACATTGGCAGTGGAACAGCCACCAATATTGGTGGCACATCTTTTACCTGGGCTACTGGCTATAGTCCGGCGCCAAACAGAGCCTGGAACACATCCACTTATCCTGCACAGGGAACAAATCCGGGTACCGCCGGCGTTGAGTTTATGTTGAGCACGCTTGGATATGAGGATATTACATTGGATTATTATCATAGGGCATCGGGAACAGCCTCGCGGTGGGCTCAGATTGAATATACCCTTGATGGAGGAAGCACATGGATAGCTCATGATAATAATAATGGCGGCATCAGTCCTCATGATACCTTTTATGAGTTCTCATTTGATCTGAGTTCAGTGACAGGGGCAAACAATAATGCTAATTTTGGGATCCGTATAGTATCCATTTTTTCGCCTTTTGCTTTTGATCAGAATGAAACATTAACATACGGACCAAATGAGGCTTACCAACGCGCAAATGCTCAGTCGGGACCTCCGGGAACAGGAACAGGTACAGGGGATTATGGTCAAGCAGGCACTTGGCGTTTTGACGATGTTACTGTCTCAGGAGTAGAAATTTCTACTTCAGAACCGGTTCAACTTGCAATAACAAGTATTAACGGAGGAGCTGCTGTTCAGGTAAATGTTCCTTTTTATTTAACAGTTCAGGCTCTTGATGTTAACGGTGTTCCTTCAAACGTAAACCAAAATACCCTGATAAATATTGCAAAGCAAACAGGAACAGGAACATTGGAAGGGGAACTTACTGCAACCATTCCTGCTGGTAGCAATACTGCAACTTTACACGAGCTTATCTATAATGTTGCTGAGGAAGGGGTAAGCATTACTGCATCTGTTACCTCCGGAATGTCACTTTCACCAGGCACCAGTGCTGTTTTCCAGGTTTTATCTGGAGCTGACCACATGGAATTCAATAACTTCCCTGAAAATGGAACTGTAAATCAGACCATTGCTGCTTTTACCGTTCATGCTCTGCGCAACGACAATTCAATTGATGAATATTTTAATGGACTTATAACCCTAGCCAAAGCAAGCGGACCAGGAGAAGTTTTAGGAACGCTATCAACCGTTGCAGTAGATGGAGTAGCAACTTTCAACGACATTATTTTCAATATAGCAGGTGATTACACTTTATCAGCATCAAGCTCAGGACTTACTCCGGCAGAAAGTGAAATTATTTCAATAGAAAGCCTTCCTGAAGGTTTAATATGTTACTGGGATTTCAATGATGAAACTCTTGAGCCTATTGTAGGAACAGGTACTGCTACCAATGTGGGCGGCACTACAACTGCTTGGGCTGCAGGAGTTCCAGGTAATCCTGATCGGGGTTGGAATACATCAAACTATCCCGAACAAGCTACTGATTCAAAAACAGCAGGAGTTAAGTTCTTAACTAGTACAAGCGGATACCAGAATATTCAGGTTTCATATTTTCATCGTAATTCAGGAACTGCTTCCCGCCATGTAGTAATGCAATACACTGTGGATGGAGTAAACTGGAATGATTTTGAAACATATGCCAATATGCCATATGATACTTTTATAGAACACAATTTTGATCTAAGCTCAATAGATGGTGTAAATAATAATCCGGATTTTGGTTTTAGAGTCCTTTCAATCTTTTCTCCGGAACCTTTCACTGACCCACAGTCTCCTAACACGCAATGGGAAGCAAACACAGCATATCAAGGTACCCGCGATGACAGAAACTACACTATTTCAGGAACATGGAGATTTGATGAAGTAATGATTATGGGTGATTCATTTGGAATATTACTGGGCGATGCCAACTGCGACGGAGTTGTGAATATTATTGATGTTATTACAACTACAAATTATTTACTCGGGATGGAGCCACAACCTTTCTGCTTTGAAAATGCCGATATCAATGGTGATGGTGTAATTGATATACTTGATTGTGTAGGAATTGTCAATCTTATATTGAGTAATGATTGACTACAATAAATAGCTGTTTCATTTAGTTTTTTTCTTGCAATATTAAGCAGTGTTCTGATTTTGTACTAAATCGAACACTGCTTTTTATATAAAACAAAACACAATTTATATTACTCAGTGTCAACTATGTTTTTATCCGTTATCCATTAATACAAACACCTTAATAATTATAATTTCAGTTTTTTAAGATTACTGCTCCATTATTTAAATTGTTTACAAATAGTACAAATCAGCCCTGAATGGTTTATTACTCGGATTTTTTTATGAACTTTGTAGCCCAAATTGTTCAACAAAATCATTTCTCATAAAGTTATGATTACTAAAGAATTTACTCTTGAAAAATATTTCGAAAAATTTCGAAAAAAAGTAGTAGGAATTGATCAGACGTTCAATTCTCCTTATGGGCAACAAAAACTGATTTATGCAGATTGGATTGCAAGCGGTAGGCTCTACTCCCCTATTGAAGAAAGACTTTTTCGGGACATTGGGCCTTTTATTGGTAATACACATACTGAAACCAGTGAAACCGGAACAATGATGACCAAAGCCTATCATCATGCCCATCAGCGAATAAAGCAACATGTAAATGCAGGCAAGAATGATATACTTATCAATACCGGGTTTGGGATGACAGGTGCATTGGTTAAATTTCAGCGTATTCTGGGACTTAAATACTGTGGACAGCTCTTAAATGGTGACTGTCTTCACAATTCAGACAGACCGGTAGTGTTCATTACTCATATGGAGCATCATTCCAATCATACTTCATGGTTTGAAACCATAGCCGATACCGTTGTGCTGGCTCCAGATGATAATCTTTTAGTTAACCCTGAAGAATTAAAGAAGAAATTAGATGAATATAAAGATCGAAAAATTAAGATCGGATCATTCACAGCATGTTCAAATGTTACCGGTATTCACACCCCGTACCGAACATTAGCGCGTATAATGCATGAACACGGAGGCTTTTGCTTTATTGATTTTGCAGCTTCAGCACCATACTGTGATATCGATATGAACCCTGCAGATCCACTTGAAAAGCTTGATGCCATATTTTTCTCACCCCATAAATTTCTTGGTGGTCCCGGAGCTTCAGGTGTTTTAATATTTGATAGGAGCATGTATCGTAATACTGTGCCTGATCAACCCGGTGGAGGCACTGTTGACTGGACAAATCCATGGGGAGAATACAAATATGTTGACGATATCGAAGCAAGAGAAGATGGTGGAACTCCTGGGTTCCTTCAGGCTATGAAAACCGCTTTGGCTATTGATCTTAAAGAACAGATGGGAACAGACAATATTTGCAATAGAGAAGACGAACTAATGCATAAATTGTTTGATGGGCTGGAAAAAATACCAGGAATGAATATTCTGGCAAATAACGACAGAAATCGAATTGGTGTCATATCGTTTTATATCAATGATATACATTATAATTTAATTGTAAAACTTCTGAACGATAGATATGGAATTCAGGCCCGCGGAGGATGTGCATGTGCTGGCACCTATGGTCATTTTCTTCTTGATGTTTCATACGAAAAATCAAAAGTAATAACTGATAAAATAACTTCCGGTGATCTTTCGGAGAAACCCGGATGGGTTAGACTATCAATACATCCGGTAATGACTGATAATGAAATAGAATCAATAGTTGGAGCTGTTGATGAAATTGCCAGAAACCATAAAAAGCTGGAACAGGAATACATTTACGACAGGCATAAAAACGAGTTCAGACATGTAAATGAAAATAACCGCATAGACCAGATTGTAAAAAAATGGTTCAGTCTTAACCATGATCAGGGTTGAGCCTGAAGGTGTTTTCTACTAATGTATAATAGAACAGTAAAAAGCAGCGATATCTACATTCCATTATTCTACTGCGCGACTGAGTTTTCTGATTTTCTTTGTACTTTTGTACTTACTATCTTGTGACACAAATATTGTTTTATTTTTAAGAAAGCATTATTTGATTGATTTTGGAGAGTGTATAATAATAATTAACACATTGAATTAATGTCGGTTCTGCCTCACAACTCACATGATTGTTTAGGGTGTGAATTTCAATCTCCCTTATTTTCTCATTTGTCAAATGAGGAACTTGGCACTGTCAGAGAAAACAGGCTATCTGTAGTCTTTAATAAAGGCGAGATCATTCGTAAACAAGGCACCCATCTGTCGCATATTATTGTAATAAGCACCGGACTGGCAAAGGTTTATATTGAAGGCAGCAACGGAAAAAACTCTATTATAAACATTGTGAAACCTGTTACTTTTGTTGGCGGTCCGGGTATCTTCCTTGATCAGATCCATCATTATTCAATTGCGGCTCTTATTGATACCAGAGTTTGTTTTATTGATATCAATGTTTTCAAACATCTTATTGATACAAACAAGCAATTTGCAAACAACATATTGAAAAATTTCAGTCAAATGATGCTCAACATATATAATCGTCTGATTAACCTTACTCAAAAGCAAATGGCGGGGCGTATGGCTGATGCATTGATCTATCTGTTTGATGATATATTTGTATCCTCAAAAATAGATTCCTCAATATCAAAACAAGATCTGGCTGAATTGTCAGGTATGGCAAAAGAGAGTGCTGTTAAAATTCTCAGAGACTTTCATAATGCCGGATATATTAGTATTTCGGATAATGAAATTTTACTTTTAAATAGTGAAGTATTAAAAAGAGTAAGCCGTACAGGCTAAATCTATTAAAAGTCAGTTCATACCTAATATGAGCACAAAACGCTATCTAACAAAACTCAACGCGACTCATTCAATTAACATCAAATTCATTAAACTCAATTCATAAATACTTTTTCAACTAATCAATTTTTTAAACTCATAAATTACAAATGACATTAATCCGATCAATATCTGGCATACGTGGTACAATTGGTGGAAATCCGGGAGATGGACTTACTCCGGTAGATATTGTTAACTACACCTCAGCTTTTGCTACTTTAATAAAAAAACAAGATCCTGATAAAAAAACAAGCATAGTGATAGGACGCGATGCACGTATTTCTGGTACTATGGTTGAACATCTGGTAACAGGCACTTTGCTTGCAATGGGCGTTGACGTTATCAATCTTGAACTTTCAACAACGCCAACCGTGGAAATAGCGGTTGTTGATCTGAATGCTGACGGAGGCATCATTATAACTGCAAGCCATAATCCCAGACAATGGAATGCTTTGAAACTTCTGAATAACAAGGGTGAATTTATCAGTGCTGCACAGGGAAATGAGCTTATTGAGCTTGCAGAATCAAAGAATATATCTTTTGCTGAAGTGAATCAATTGGGCCAGTACCGTATTGAAGAAAACTATATTCAGAAACATATTGATAAAATCCTTGCACTTCCGTTAGTAGATATTAATGCTATAAAAAATGCAGATTTCAGAATTGTTGTTGATGCAGTGAATTCAACTGGTGGCATTGCTTTACCTCCATTATTACAACAATTGGGAGTAAAGGAAGTAATTGAATTATACTGCGAAGCCAACGGAAATTTTCCTCATGACCCTGAACCATTGCCGCAAAATCTTTCAGAAATATCAGACAAGGTATCAAAATCCGATGCTCATCTGGGGCTTGTTGTTGACCCCGATGTTGACCGTCTTGCTATTATTGATGAAAACGGCAATATGTTTGGCGAAGAGTACACTCTGGTTGCAGTGGCAGACTATGTATTGCAGCACACCAAAGGCAATACGGTATCAAATCTTAGTTCCAGTAAAGCTTTGCAGATTGTAACCGAAAAGCATGGGGGAAAATATTATGCTTCGGCTGTTGGTGAGGTTAATGTGGTTGAAATGATGAAGTTAAAGCAAGCAGTTATTGGAGGCGAAGGTAACGGAGGGGTTATTTATCCCGGGCTACATTACGGACGTGATGCTTTGACGGGAACTGCCCTGTTTCTCACCCATCTGGCAAAATCAGGTAAAAGCTGTTCGGCATTGAGAGCTACTTACCCTGATTTACATATCTCAAAAAATAAAATTCAGCTCTCACCTGA
This sequence comes from Bacteroidales bacterium, assembly GCA_012522795.1. Taxonomy (GTDB): domain Bacteria; phylum Bacteroidota; class Bacteroidia; order Bacteroidales; family JAAYJT01; genus JAAYJT01. The sequence goes on from JAAYJT010000054.1 coordinate 31,949, forward strand.
AATTAACATTGACGAAATCCTTAACAAAATAAGGCAGCAATATGCCAAACATCCTATCAATACAGTTGACGGAATTAAAATTGAACTTGAAAACGATTGGGTACATTTGCGAAAATCAAATACCGAGCCGGTTATCCGCATTTATGCTGAGAGCGATTCACCTCATAAAGCTGATGTTATTGCCCGAAAGCTTCTGGACGATATACGCAAAATCATAAAAGAAGAATCTGACACAACACTAAATTAACTCGGAAAGAAATGGCACAAAAACTAAGTAAATCTCGAAGAAAAAAAGTCAAATACAAGTCATTGAGTTTTAAATTAAGTAACAAAGAATATAACCGCATAGCACGCTATTGCAAAAAACACAAACTTACTCCCAACAAGCTGATAAAGAAATCATTAAGAACCTATGTCAGTCATATTGGACCTATTATTGACCAGGAAGAACTGCCTGTGAGTGAGAACCAGTTAACTATTTTTGATTTTGGTGCATAGGAAAGCAATGAACCATATCCTGAATCAATAAAATATTTTGGTATTATTTTTTCTGACCAATTGTACCTTCAAAAGGCATACGATTCAGAATTGAGCGGCCAAGTGTTATTTCATCAGCAAATTCCAGATCATCGCCAACAGCAATTCCACGGGCAATCGTGGTAACAAGTATTCCCAGGGTACTAATCTTTTTGTATATATAATAATTAGTTGTATCGCCTTCAATAGTAGCTGGCAAAGCCATTATTAATTCCCGGGTTTTTTCTGATTCAATCCGCCTGAGAAGTGAATCAATAGTAAGGTCTCCGGGACCTATCCCCTCAATTGGTGAAATAATTCCTCCCAAAACATGATATCGTCCACGAAACTGAGATGTGTTTTCAATAGCCATTACATCCCTGATATCAGCAACCACACAGATAGTTTCAGGATCACGTCGCAAATCAAGGCATATCTTACAGGTGTTACCGTCCGATATATTATGGCAAATATCACAATAACAAATTTCTTCACGCAGTTTAATCAGTGCTTCGCCTAATTGCTGTGCTTCTCCATTTTCGGATTTTAAAATATGCAAACATAAACGTAAAGCCGTTTTCCTACCAATTCCCGGCAATCTTGATAGCTGATTTACAGCCTCTTCTAATAATTTTGATGAATATTCAGCCACAACAATAAATTGAAAGTTAACACCAGTTACTAAACCCAGATATACTCATAATGAGTTCTTTAGCAACTCTATGCATCAGTAACCGGTCATTAGTAAAAAATTCTTTTATCATGCCAAAATTACAATTAATTCCTGATTTCACACTGTCCTCCACTCTGTTTTATTAGTTACAAAGGTTTGATCAATATTACTTTTCCGGTCAGAATAGCATTTTGTTGACACCTCAATTTTTCAATGTAGTATCTGGTATTTAATTTGATGCTACATCGTAAAACAGCCCGAAAATCATTATCTTTGCATCTACTATTACTGTTAGGTAAATTTATGTAAACCGTTAACAAACACCACAAACAAGTATTTTATAAAGATGTCAGTCATGAAAAGATTTTTATACTTATCCTTTGTTGTTCCGTTATTGATCTTATCTGCACAACCAACGACTGCCGCACCCCGGGCAATGTTTTCATACGGAACATTCTATTCACCCGACATAGGATCTTTTATTGAAACATATCTGAATTTTGATGCTTCAAGTTTATATTTTATTGAAACCGAAAGTTATGAATATCAGGCAACTGTTGAGATCCTTTTGGTTTTTAAACAAGACAGTGTTATTCGTGAGTTCAGAAAATACGAACTCAGAAGCCCTGCAATTCAGGACACTGTGGAAAACAGGTTCAGTTTTGCCGATCAGCAGAGATTTCTTTTGCCAGGCGGTGACTACAGACTTGAAATTTATTTAAAAGATGCAAATCTTGAAGAAAGTAAGCTAACTTACTTTGAAGACATCTCAATAAGTTTTGAACCCGACCAAATTAATTTTTCAACCATTCAACTGGCTGAGCGAATTGAAAAAGCAGATACACCAGGGCCACTGACAAAAAGCGGATATGATATTTATCCTTATGTTGATTATCTCTATCCGTCAAACATTAACATTATTACATATTATGCTGAAATTTATGATGCAGCCAATGTTTTAGGGCAGGATGAAAATGTGCTTATAACATGCTCAATTGAAGCTTTTGAAACTAAAACTATAGTGCAAAACTTCAACCGTTTTAAACGTGATGTTGCAAAACAGGTAAATATTGTCCTTAATACTTTTGATATTGCCGAATTACCTTCGGGAAATTACTTTCTTGTCATTAGCATGAAGGATCGTAATAACAATACTCTTGCTTCAAACAGGGTGTTTTTTCAGCGTTCGAACCCGGAGTTAAAATTAAACTCTGAAGCTTTTGAACACGTTAGTATTACCAATACCTTCGCCACACAAATAGTTAATATTGACAGTCTTTCGTATTTTATAAAAGCTCTTGATCCAATCTCAAATTATACAGAAAGAGAATTAGCAAATAATTTGGCTTCAGGCAGAAATCTGGAGCTAATGCAGCGTTATTTCTATAATTTCTGGCTTCAGCGTGACTATTTGAACCCTCAGGAAGCCTGGAAAAACTATTATATTGAAATGTGCCGTGCCGATGCAAATTTCAAAACTCTAAGAAAGCGAGGATATGATACTGATCGCGGAAGGGTATATCTGCAGTACGGACCTCCTAATTCCATTACTCAGAACTATAACGAACCACATTCATATCCATACGAAATATGGCATTATTATGAAATAAATGGTCAACGGAATAAGCGTTTTGTATTTTACAGCCAGGATATTGTCACAAACAATTTTGAACTGCTCCATTCGGATGTGATAGGTGAGCTTTCAAACCCGCGCTGGAACCTGTTTTTGAACAGTCGCAGTTCAAGAGGCTGGGATGTAGATACTGAGAATGCACCCGAACATTGGGGAGGCAAATCAAGAGATTATTTTGATCGCCCTCGTTGATTTTTAAACAAAAAGTCTTTTTATAATTATAAATGCACTTTTATCCGGCCCGAGAAATTAACTTTGCAGGGAATTAATCATAACTAAATGCGCTTACTGTTTATTCTGTTTCAGGGACTGGCGTGGGTAATATCCAAAATGTCGGACAGATGCCTGTATGCAATGTCTTCGTTTACCAGTTTTATATTAAAGCACATTATTCGCTACCGTACTAAAATAGTTAAAGACAACCTGAAAAAGAGTTTTCCGGAGTTTGATAAAAAAAACATTAGCAGCATTGCAAATCAATATTATAAACATTTAGGAGATCTTATAGTAGAGGTTTTGAAAACACCGGGGCTTTCAGCTAACCAGATTAAAAACAGATTTTCTTTTAAAAACCAGGAATTATTAGAGAATTTTGCTAAAGAAGGCAGAAGCATTATGGTCTTAATTGCTCATATGGGCAATTGGGAATGGTTAGGACCAGGACTGCAGCTTAATTTTCCCAATTTTGAAGGTTCAGCGGTGGTTAAGCCATTAAGTAATCCGTATTTCAACAAATACATAAATGATTTACGTATGTTACACAGAAAAGACAGTGTTATTCCATTTAAACAGACTCTTCGGATCATGCTGAAAAATAAAGAAAAACTAACACTGACTTTGCTTGCTGCTGATCAAACCCCGCATAAAAGTGAAATAGTGTTCAATACTTCTTTTCTGAACCGTTTGACACCTTTCTTTACAGGATTCGAAAAAATAGCTAAAATGCTGGATCAGCCTGTGGTATTTGCTAATGTGTTCAGAACCACTAGAGGACATTATGAAGTAGATTTTGAACTAATTACCAACGAACCTAAAAACACTGCTGAGCAAGAGATAACTCTGGCTTATGTAAGCATGCTTGAGAAAGCAATAAAAAGCCGGCCATATAACTGGCTATGGTCACACAGGCGCTGGAAATACGTGCCAACAGAAGAAAAAGAACAATAAAACAAACAATATTGAAAAAAGTAGCTATTGTCATATTAAACTGGAATGGAAAGAAGTTTCTTGAAAAATTTCTGCCGTCTGTAGTTGCAAATTGTAATGAATACTCGGAAATTATAATTGCCGACAATGATTCAAAAGATGACTCAGTAGAGTTCATTGAAAAAGAATATCCAGATATCCGGATCATTAAACACACTTTTAACCATGGCTTTGCGAAAGGATATAACGATGCATTGTCGAAAATTGAAAGTGAGTACTATATTCTGCTGAACTCAGATATAGAGGTCACGCCAAACTGGATTGAACCCGTAATAAAACTGATGGATTCCGATCGCCGGATTGCAACCTGTCAGCCAAAACTTCGTTCATACCACAGTACTGAATATTTTGAATATGCCGGTGCTGCCGGTGGATTTATTGATCATTTTGGATATCCGTTTTGCCGTGGACGTATTTTTCAGGAAATAGAGAAAGATGAAGGGCAGTATGACCAGATTTCAGAGATCTTCTGGGCAACAGGAGCCTGCCTTTTTGTAAGAGCTGAATTGTTTCATCGTTTTGGTGGTTTCGATGATGATTTCTTTGCTCACATGGAAGAAATTGACTTTTGCTGGAGACTGAAAAACGCCGGATATAAAATAATGTATTGTCCTGATTCAGTAGTTTATCATGTTGGAGGCGGCACACTACCAAAAAAATCATCGCTGAAAACTTATCTGAATTTCAGAAATAACCTTATCCTGATCTTTAAGAATATCCCTTCTGAACGTATTATTTATGTTTTTCTAACAAGATGGTTTCTTGACTTCATTGCAGCATTAAAATTCCTTAGCCAGGGAGGCATTGCAGATTTTGCTGCAGTTATCAGAGCTCAATATTATTTTTTAAGGCATTACAAAACGCAAATCAAGAAGCGCCGAAAAATCTTTCAGGTAAAGGTTTCAGGAATTTATAATCACAATATTGTGATAGAACATTTTATACGCAGGAAAAAGAAATTCAGCGACTTGCAGCAGTCAGACTTTACACATTAGTCGGCGGTAACTGAAAATTCCTGATCAGACTTTCAGCAGCAAGCATATAGCCATATAAGCCAAATCCGCAGATATAACCTTTAACCCATGGCGAAATATGCGATACATGTCTGTATGATTCCCGTGCAAAAACATTGCTTAAATGAACTTCAATAACCGGAGCTTTTATTGCTCTGACGGCATCGCCCAATGCTACAGAAGTGTGAGAGTAAGCGCCTGCATTAAAAATGATTCCGGCAGCAGAAAACCCAAACTCATGTAATTTATCAATCAGCTCACCTTCAATATTGCTTTGATAGTAAACAAATTCCACATCGGGATAGGCAGATTGAAGGGACCTGAGCAGTTCGCCGAATGTTGAAACCCCATAGATACTGGTTTCTCTGATACCAGTGAGATTTAGATTAGGACCATTTAAAATCAGAATTGTCATACTGCAAACCGGTTAAAAAAGGGCACAAATTTAATGAATTGATTTAACAAATAGGTTTAGAGTAGCTTATTGGCACATGAGAAATATTGTTTTGCATAATTTTCTTCACGTACGAACCAGACAAATCAGAATTTATTTTTACAGATCCATGAGTTTTCAGAACCTAAAAATGCTTACAACACTGCTTTTTATTAGTTGGGTTTATACATAACCACTACTATCAAACTCCTATACATCACTTATTCAATCACTTATAAGTTAATAACTTTTTTCTTAGAAATCATTGTATTTTAAATTATTATAATATCTTTGCGATATCATTTTAATATCATAAATTATGGAAAAGGAAAAAAATTTATTTCATTTAGGGGGATATCTTGGAGTAATCATATCCATTGCTTTACCCATTTTAGCCTTCTGGTTAGCTTTCTCAACTAACTGTTTTGCCTGGCCTCTTCTATTGATAGTTGACATTTTTTGCTGGAGAGGGCTTTTAATTCTTAATCCTAACGAAGCCTGTGTACTTGTTTTATTTGGCAGTTACCACGGAACACTGAAGAAAAATGGATTTTACTGGATAAATCCTTTTTACAAACGTAAGAGAATTTCGTTGCGCGCCCGCAACCTCAACAGCGATCCTATCAAAGTTAATGACAAGATTGGGAATCCGATCATGATAGGGATAGTTTTGGTTTGGAAGGTTGAAAATACCTACAAAGCAGCTTTTGAAGTTGATGATTATATCCGTTTTGTGGATATCCAGAGCGAGGCAGCTATACGTAAACTTGCGGGTGCTTATCCTTACGACAATTTTGAAGATGAGCAATCAGAAATTTCATTGCGTTCGAGCGGAGAGGAAGTCAATCAGCAACTTGAAGAAGAACTTAGTGAAAGGCTTGAGATTGCAGGGATACATGTAATTGAAGCACGTATTGCATATCTGGCTTATGCATCGGAAATTGCCAATGCAATGCTTCGTCGCCAACAGGCTACTGCAATTATTGCTGCACGGCAAAAAATCGTGGAAGGTGCTGTAAGTATGGTTGAAATGGCTCTTGAACAGTTATCTGAAAAAGAGATCCTTGAACTTGATGAGGAAAAGAAAGCAACCATGGTCAGCAATCTGATGGTAGTGTTATGTTCTGACAAAGATGTCAGTCCTGTAGTTAATACAGGTTCTATATATTAATAAAACGGAATGGATAAAAAGAAACCTTTTGTGCTAAGGCTTCATCCTGAAATGATGAAAAGGCTTGAGAAATGGGCTTCAGATGAATTTCGAAGCATCAATGGGCAGATTGAATGGATTTTACATCAGGCTCTTAAAAAATCCGGAAGACTAAAAAAAACCGAAAAAGATAAAGAAAATAAAGAGCCTGATTAATAAGATCAGACCCAATAAAACAATTTTATAAATATGGAACCCCTAAAAATCAAAGATTTGTTAATCCTGTTAATTATCCATCCTCAAAATGGAAGGGTAAGAAGCAGGAATATTGCAGACTCCGTGCTTGTGGCAGCAGCCCTCATTGATCTTGTTTTGTTAGGGTGTCTACGTATAAATAACGGAAAGATCGAAGCAACAGGAAATGATACCGGAGATCCTGTACTGAATAATTTACTGGAAATGTTTGTTAAAAATAATGGTAAAAGTTTCCATTGGATGGTAAACCGGTTATCAAAATCCAGAATCAAGATTTATCGAATGCAGCTCGAACATCTTATCAAGATACGGATAATTACTGCCGAACAGGCTTATTTCCTTGGTATGACCTTATTTAATCGTTATCGCTTAACTCGTTCTGACAGTCTGAAACCCGTATTTATTGCTTTGGAAAGAGTATTAATATACGGAAGAAAACCGAATCTGGAATTACGCCTGCTAATTGAATTTCTGAGAATGACAAATGTGATCAAGAGTTTTTATCCTGGTCAGGAATATAAAATGATAGCAAAAAAACGATCGTATGAATTATCGAAAATAAAATTTGAAGTTTATAATGAAAGCTTTCAAATAATTTTCAAAACATTTAAGCGTATAATCAGGATGAACCAATTTTCAGAAAACCTACATTTTAATATCATAACTCATTGAATTATAATCAATGAAGAATATCATTTGTTTAGAATATAATTTTTCTACTATCTATCCACACTATACAGTCATTTTCAATCCATCACATGGCTGAGCATAGATACTTAATCAGTTAATGCCTTTTCCCTCTGTTTAAAATGATATTACAGGCAGGTTTGAAGTAATTTACGCTTTTCTAGTCCAAAACATACTCTCACTTCCAACTCTTGTCTTCCGCATACTTTTCGGACACCCAAATTAAATACTTAATAATCAATAATATATCAAATTGTTTTTCTATTTTTGGGTGTCCCAAAATATTTTTCATGAATATAAGAGAAAAGAAAAACAGATCCGGAAGTGTTAGTATTCAGATTATTAGTAAGGCTCGTGGTCAATATAAGGTTGTTAAAACAATAGGAAGTGGCGCAGAGCGTCACAAAATTGAAGAGCTTAAAAAAATAGCCAAATAAGAAATAGAAGATTTTAAAAAAACAGCATCTCTGTTTCAACCCAGTGTCGATAATCTTGTTGAAGAGGTATTAAGCTCTTTGAGTAATTCTCATATCCGCACTGTTGGACCGGAGTTGATTTTTGGCAAAATCTTCGATTTTATCGGCTTTGGAGCAATCCGAGGGTCTCATTTCCGACACTTGGTTATAGCTCGTTTGGCCTACCCTTTAAGTAAATTAAAGACAAGTGAATATCTTTATCGTTTTCAAGGAATTTCTATCGGCACAGGTAAGATTTACCATTTTTTAGACAGGCTTAACAGCCGAGATAAAGAGCAAATTGAACAGAACTCTTTTGCCCATACCAAAGGTGTATTAAAAGATCGCATCAGTGTTGTATTTTATGATATGACTACGCTTTACTTTGAGGCAAGTGATGAGGATAATTTGTGAAAAACAGGATTTAACAAAGATGGCAAACACAGTAAGTCTCAAATCATAATTGGGTTATTGGTGGGCTTGAGCGGCTATGCTATCGGCTACGATATTTTTGAAGGCAATACCTATGAGGGATATACTTTAATTCCTTTTCTTGAAAAAATACAAAATAAGTTTGACATCAGAAAACCAATTGTTATTGTCGATTCCGGGCTTTTATCCAATGATAATTCACAGGCACTGGAGGACAATGGTTACCAGTATATTATCGGTGCCAGATTGAAAAACGAGAGTCAGTCTATTCAACAGCAAATCATTGCTCAAAATTACCGACAAAAGAGTTTTTACAGCTTAAGAAAGAAGGTTAAAATTAATGACCGAACCAGGATAACGCGCCTGATTGCTCATTACTCGGAGAAAAGGGCACGAAAAGATGTCTACAATCGTAAAAAGGGATTGGAACGTCTGGAAAAGCGTCTTAAATCAGAGAAACTTACAAAATCCAACATCAATAACAGAGGCTACAACAAATATCTCGAAAAAAAAGGCGATATTGAAATAAGTAACAATTATCAAAAATACGAAAAAGATAACCTTTGTGACGGGTTAAAAGGATACATTACTAACAGTAAACTTTCTTCAGCTATAGTTTTGAATAATTACGGACAGCTATGACATATCGAGAAGGCATTCCGTATATTAAAGACAGATTTAAGGTCACGTCACATTTATAACAGGTTCAGACATCGGATTGAAGCACATTTGTGTATTACATTCACAGCATATGTTGTTTATAAGGAATTTGAAAGAGTATTGAAAAAATGAAGACTCTGACTTGTCGGCACAAAAAGCAAGTGAAATAACACTTGATATGTATCAACTTACATATCAGCTTCCTGACTCAGGTGAAATTAAAACCTAACTGCTTGAAATGGACCAGCAATAGAAAGAACTTTACGAAATTATTAATAGAAATTTTTAGGATGTCCCAATGCGGAAGACAGAAGCATAAACAGCTGATACTCAGTTGATTTTTTGTTTTCATTTTTAAGACTGTTTGCAAAAACCATGGTATAAACAGTCTTTTTTTTCATTTGTGGCATATTTTTTTCTTTGCCACATCACAATTATTGATCTGCTGAACAACTATAATTGCTGAAATTCAATTTACAATAAGCAATACAGCTTTCTCGTTAAGATATGCAAAAAGGTTGAACAAGCTTAAATATTTAACCCTGAATATAAATTTTAACAAACAAACTATTCCACTTAATCCAAAAAAAGATGAATTGGGAAAAATTTAAATCCAAATCTGTATCGCAGCGTAAAAACCTGAAATCGTTGCTGTTTGTGAACAAACTTCTCATTATTGCAATTGCAGGTGTTTTTACATTAGGTACAACCTCATGCTCAAGCCAGAAAAAACTGGCAAAAAAACATGCCAAAGAAGCACGTCTGGCGCAAATTGAACAGGCTAAAGCCGACCTTCATGAGATAATAAATGATGACGGATATATTGCTTTAGACGTAAAAGAACAGAAGCTTCAAAAAGTCAAAGATCTGAATCTTGATGATAAGGAAATCAAGGCACTGATACCCAAAGCAGAAGAAAAGCTTGCACGTGACAGGGCTGCATATCAGAAAAAATTAGAAGAAGACAGGCAACGTGCCGAAGCAGAAAGGCTTGAAAAAGAAAGGCTGGAGAAAGAGAAAACCACTAAAACAGTTCCTTTACAACAAGCTTTGATTGATATTGCCAATGCACCAAATTTACGTGAGGCAAACGAAAGAATTGCTGAAACTCTTAAACTGTTTGAATCTCCCAATGTAACCGTGCTGATCCTTATCAATGTTGAAGGTGATTCAAGAGATTACGACCGTCCTACAACAATCCAGAAATATCTTGAGTTGCTCAAAGATCAGAAAAGATATAATAACGACATTGAGAATATAAGATATAATGCTGCCGGAAAAATTACAGAACTTGAATTAAAAACAAGATATTAAAACTGAACACAATGAGAAGCAAAATATTTTTAATAGTTTTCCTGCTGGCATCATTACCGGTGGTTTTGAATGCCCAGAACAATGACATCAGTCCTGCCCGCAAACAGGCAATTGATTCACTGGCTCTTGAAAAAGTCCGCGATCTGAGCAAATATATTTCTATCATAGGTAGTAAGAACACCCCCTGGGCTGAAGCCAACCGGGTAATTGAACGCACCCTTGAATTATTTGCTGAAGGAAGTCAAATGGGTGTTTCATCGCTTTATCGCCCTGAAATTGCTTATTATGGCGTAAGGCAATATCTTGAAAGACTTATGGCCTTGAATTACGACAGGGTTAAAATAGAATGGTACGACATTCATTATATCAGCGATCTGGTTCGTCAGCCCGATGGTAGATATGTTGGTGTGATAACAATATACCAGAAATTTGAGGGTATTGTTGGCGAAAAAATGGTTTACCGCGACACCACCAGAAAAGATATTACTGTGTATGTCGAACGCAAGGAAACTCAGATAGGCGGACGGCTTATTGGCTTTTGGGATGTACTTCTCGGCGATATCAGGGTTACTGAAACTACTCCATGATACGTTCAAAATTATTTCTGATCATACTTCTATTCTGCGCTGCATCATCATGGGCGCAGAGTTTTGAGCATTATCTCGGCGATGAGGCTTCATTATTTGCTCAAACCAAACAGATAAACCAATTTTTCAGACGGTTCAACGGTGAAGAAAGCGTTTCGGGAGTCAGATTTCCTGCTAACGATCCAAACTACCGAAATATCACTGTCAGAAAAAACTATCTGCAGATGATATTTGATCTTGAAAGTCAGTTTATTGATAAGGAGCAGAAAAACGAATTCATTTACAATATAACTAAGAATGAAGAACCCATTTTTCTCGATTTTCATAACGGAGACTGGTTTGCAGAAGTATCAACAGAATTTTTGTATTACGGAGAAAAAACCAGAGCAACTTTATTTCTGAAACTGGAAGAAGAAAATCAGGGATATAAATGGGTCATTACCAATGTTTTCTTTAAACCCTTCAGAGAGTTGTTTTCTGATGAGAACGACGGTAAGCTCAGGTTCATTCATCCCCTGAGTCATGAACTCGATTTCATGAACCTTATAAAAATCTTCAAGGAAACCGGAAAGGTCACCCAATACACTTCGCAAAGTTATAAACCCGATTATCTTTCGGTTTTCCTTTACGAAGTAAAAAAGCAAAATCTTATTTTTCAAAATGTCAGTGGTGTAAAATTTCATTTCTTTCAGGTTCCGGGATGGTATTTTGAGCTTTCTGAAATTCGTCGTAGTGGAGCTAACTCCGGCTGGCTGATCACAGGTTTGATTGATTTTGATGAATCAAAGAAAGGTGAGTTGCTGAAGTATATTTATTATGAATAGAACGAGCTTTTCCAGCATATTCATCAGTACTATGATGCTGATACTTTTTCCTTTTGTATCACAGGGACAAGGAAATAATATGCGCAGCTCACTTTCACAAAAAGATATCGAGGATTTCAAACAACAAAGTGAGCAGCTTGTGAAGTTCATGGAATTCTCATTTAATTCTCTTGGGAACTCCAAAATAAGCGCAAGAGAAAAAGAAGTTATCATAAATGAAAGTTATCTGAAGTTTTTTGCTTCGGACAAAGTACAGATCGAAGATGATCTGATTGAGGGGCGATTTACCGTAACAAATAAAAATGTTCAGGCATATCTGAAAGATATTGATTTCTTTTTCAGGCAAGCTGTTTTTACTTTTACGATTGAAGCTATAGATTACAATATTAATAATCTTGGCAATAATTATTTTCTTGTAACCACCACCCGCAACCTGAAAGGAATTGGTACTGAAGGCGATACCATTTATAATAACTTAACCCGCTATATTGAAATCAATCTTGACCCGGACAAACGCGACCTGAAAATTGCAAGTATCTACACCAATAAGCTGAATGAGAAAGAAGATATGCACAATTGGTGGATCAGCCTGAGTTCTGACTGGCGTTCATATTTTGCAAAAGATATTTTTATAAATAATGAATACCAGCTTAGAAACATAACCGATTTCAGTGATAAATGGTTGGCAGTTGAGCGCTATAAGGTTTCAGTGATTGATGATCTGGTAATGGAATATCGCAAAGCTGATACCATTATGGCAAATACAAGGCAGATCTATCAGGAAATAAGTAGGATATGGAAAACCGAATCAGTTGATATTTCAAATCAGGCTGTTTTTACTGATATTAAGCCTTTAAGTAAATTAACTGAGTTAAGGTCAGTGAACTTAAGCGGGAACCCTATTGATGACCTTACACCAATACGTAACCTGACAAGACTGGAAAGTATTCTGATAGACGGTACTGCCGTTACCCGTCTTGATCCTTTACGTCATTCAGTCAGTCTGAAATTCCTTGATGCAAGTAACACAGCAATAAGCGATTTAAGCTTGATACCCTCGTTCACCTCGCTTGAAAGGCTTTATTTGTCAAACACAAATATTACTGGTCTTGATGCACTGTCAGGCTTGAATTCTTTACGGGATCTGAAGGTAAACGGAACCCTGATATTAAGCCTCGCTCCTCTTGAAAATATTCAGAACCTGAATATCCTCGACATTTCCAATACCATGATCTTTCAGCTTGAGGATGTGGGAAAGCTTAAATTACTCAAAAGCCTTTATGCTGACAACACCAAAATTGCTGATCTTGAGCCGCTTGCTTCGCTGAACGACCTGCAGTATTTGTTCATTGAAGGTACAAATATCAGCAACATACAAATGCTGGTGAACCTGCCCTCTTTAAAAAGAATTTATTGCGACAGAACCAAAATAAAACGAGAACAGGCTAATAAGTTTATGCAGGACAATCCCGATGTTCTGGTTATTTATGAATCGCAAACACTCACTGACTGGTGGACGACACTACCGCAAATATGGAAAGATATTTTCAGGGAAATTGTACTCCTCTCCGATGAACCTACCCGTGAAGAATTACATGAGGTTGCAAATATCAGCAAAATAGATATTAATAGTCGTATTGAAATATTTGATCTTACTCCTTTGAACCAACTGCCAAGGCTACGGATACTGAATGCATCAAATACAGGCATTTCAAATATCGAAGCATTAAGGGAAAACATTGAACTAACAGAACTTGACATATCTGCCACAGGAGTTTCAGATATTTCGGTTTTAACAGGACATAGATCAATTGAGATCCTGAATATTTCAGATACTCCTGTTGAAAGCATCTTACCGCTTGGTACGGCTCAGCGGTTGAAATATGTGGATATGGACCGCACTCCTGTTAAATCATTAAAGCCACTTAATTCACTTAATAATCTTGAAACGGTTTTATGTGATAATACAGGTATTGATAGATCGGAAATTTCAGGAGTTTATGAATCTAATCCTGATGTTACAATTGTATTTCAAACAGATAGCTTAACAGCATGGTGGCATTCATTGCCTTCTATCTGGAAGAATATTTTTGAGAAGTATGTAGCAGGCGGATATGAGCCTTCGCGTATTGAACTTCATAAACTAACCGATATCAAAGAATTGGATTTAAATAAAATTCGCGGCATTCAAAATCTCGATCCTTTGATCTATTTCCATTGTTTACAGGTACTAAAAATGAGTGACCTGGCTATTAACGATATTTCGGTTCTGGAAAACTTTAAAAACCTAAGGGAACTGGATTGCTCAAACAATCCTATAAACAATATCAAATCTCTCGGCAAACTGTTTGAACTGACGATCCTTGACTGCTCGAACACTTTGATAAGAAATCTAAATGATCTTAAAAATCTGAGAAATCTGGAAATATTAAATATTGCCGGCACCCAGGTCTCTGCCCTGAAACCTCTTGGTAATCACACTTCGCTGAGGCAACTGGATTGTAACAATACAAAAATAATAAGTCTGCGTCCTTTGGAAAATCTTAAGGAGCTTGAACTGCTGAGATGTTATAACACAAGGGTTATCAGGTTTTTTGTAAACCGCTTTAAATCTGCTGTTCCCGGCTGTGAAGTTGTGTATTATTAGCACTTTTCCTCACATCGTTTCCCCAAATTGTGGAAAAAATCAACAGCTAAATCAGAACTGATGATTTTTTCTTTTTTTTCTTAATTATATCCCACTGATATTCAAGACTATAAAAATTCATTCAAAGATCTTAGTTTGTGGCAAGGTTTTTACAACTATACCATGTGTTGACTAATTATAAATACACAAGGTTATGTTTGAATTATCAAAATATATTTTGCAGCAATACAGCTTTGATGAAACGTTGTTTGGTAAGGAATTACGGAAAATTCTCATGTGGATGGGTGAAGGAAAAAAGGAAGAAAAACTTAAACTTCGTAACTGGTGTGAAGAAAATTTTGGCAACCACTATGGAAAAACAATACGCCGTAGTTTTCGTAAATCGTTAATTCAAGCATAATTTAATAAATTAAGAAACTGCTTTTTTCTGTTTTGTTCTCCTTTTGCAGCAGATGATGGGGTGATTATCTGCTGCTTTTTTATGTCCGGACTTATTTAAGGCTCGGATTCTATTTGTCAGGAAAAGGCAATACCTGTGATTTAAAGCTGATCTCACGCTTAATCAGATCTACATCCTTTTTCAATTGCAATACTGTATCCTCAAGTGCATCTCTGGTTAAATTGGGCGGTGGTATCTCCGAACTTATATAATGAACAAATCTCCAAACTTCTCTTACATCCTTTCCTTCAATATCATAGGGTTCGAACAAAGGGTTAAGGGAAAAAGCCCGCAATTTACCCTCGGTTTCCAGAAAATTATGCAGAATCTTGAAAACAAGTCCGTCAGCAATTGTAAGTACTATGTATGCGTGACCATCGCGTATAGTGCTCCAGTTTTGTACAAACTCTCCTGTTACCAGCGAACCATCAGGAATTGGCAACATTGAATCGCCGCTGATCTGAAAGGTACGGTATTTCTTTTGTTTTGAAAGAAAAGGCAACTGAAATGTAGGCAGTATCCTTATATACTCAGGATCAGCAAAACCGGTAGTATAACCGGCAGTAGCTTTTTCATTAACCAGCTCAATATTTTCCTCATTTTTGGAGTCAATGGTTGTAGCCAGCACCCTAAGGGTCTCACCCGAGTAGAACATATCATATCCTCTTTCAAGCTGAGAAAGTTCACTTGGCCGTAGTTTCGACAAATCAACCTTCAGCAGCGTGTCAATTGATATTTTATAATATTGCGACAGAGCAATAAGAGCTTCAGCGCCAGGCTCAGCTACTCTGTTTTCATAACCACTGAGGGTGGAACGCTTCATATTCAAGGCAAAAGCCACATCATCCTGAGTACGACTGCGACGTTTGCGCAATAATTTTATGTTACCTGCTAAATACATGACTGAGATCTTTTATAGTGAAACAAAATTGTAATACAACATAAACCCGCTGAACAACACCTGTATAAACTCCTCATTTTCATTAGAATATCATATTGTTAAAAAAATTTAACTTCATTTATGATACAATCAATAAATAAATTGATTATATTATCGCCGCTTAAATGATTAAATATTCGTCAAAGGTAATACATTTTTTGATAATATGTCCTTCAGCCCGGATTTTTTCAGAAATGAAAAACATAATTGATAATACCGAACGCCGTACTATTGTCCACATGGACCTCGACACTTTTTTTGTATCGGTCGAGCGGCTTCACAACAGCCGTTTGAATGGTGTGCCGGTTGTAATTGGCGGTATGTCAGACCGTGGTGTAGTAGCCGGCTGCAGCTACGAAGCCAGACGTTTTGGTGTACATTCGGCAATGCCCGTAAAAATGGCACGTGTTCTTTGTCCTGATGCAGTTTATATACGTGGCGACATGGAAAGTTATTCGCGTTATTCACGTATGGTTACTGAGATAATTGCCGAAAAAGCTCCTGTGTTCGAAAAAGCATCCATTGATGAACACTATCTTGACATTACCGGCATGGATCGTTTTTTTGGTTCCATGAAATGGACACAGGAACTCCGTCAGAATATTATAAAGAATACAGGACTTCCAATATCGGTAGGCTTATCTGTTAATAAAACCGTATCAAAAATTGCTACCGGTATAGCCAAACCCAACGGAGAATTACAAATACCACTTATGAATGTCAGATCATTTCTCGATCCGCTATCAATAAGCAAAATACCGATGATAGGTCAGAAAACCTATAATTTATTACGTTCTATGGGTATTGCCACCATTCGTACATTAAGAAGCATGCCCCCCGAAATGGTTGAGAAGGTGTTAGGGAAAAACGGAATTGTAATGTGGAAAAAAGCCAATGGTATTGACCCTACGCCTGTAGAACCATGGTCGGAACGCAAATCGGTAAGTACAGAAACTACTTTTGAGACTGATACCACCGATATTGCCATGATCAGTGACCTGCTTGTCAGAATGACGGAAAAGCTTGCCTATCAGCTTCGTGGAAAGCAAAAACTCACTTCATGTATTACAGTTAAGGTAAGGTATTCCAATTTCGACACCCATACAATGCAGCAGCGTATCCCGTACACATCGCTC
This sequence comes from Bacteroidales bacterium, assembly GCA_012522795.1. Classification (GTDB taxonomy): domain Bacteria; phylum Bacteroidota; class Bacteroidia; order Bacteroidales; family JAAYJT01; genus JAAYJT01. The sequence continues at coordinate 48,949 of JAAYJT010000054.1, forward strand.
GACCATTTGCTGATACCGGTCGTAAAATCACTGTTTACCCGTGTGTATCAGCGCCGTATGCTGATACGTCTGATAGGTGTCAGATTCAGCCATCTGGTGTCAGGTATGCAGCAGATCAGCATGTTCGACGATACGCCCGAAATGGTAAACCTTTATCAGGCTATGGATCGTATCAGGCTTAAATACGGCAAACAGGCAATAGGAAGAGCAGTTTACTGAAAAACCTGCAATTCACCTGCAGAACAATAATTTCAGTTCTGCAATAAAACCTCGCTGGTTTTCAAAAAACCGGTTTTAGCTAAGGCTCTTGAATAAAAACCCGATATCGTCTCCGGGCTGGAACTCAACAGGTTCATGCCCATAATTGAACAAGCGCATAGGGCGGGTTCCAACCAGATCTATTTTACCTTTTTCGATCCATAAAGCAGTGGCTTCGCGTAATCCAACCACTATGACTTCACGGTTAATGGCTAAAAGCTCATTTATACGCTGCTCCCTTGTTTCACCGCCATGCCCCTGAGGATTTGCATCAAGGTAATGAGGATTTATCTGGAACGGGATCACATCAAAGCACTCAAAACTTGCAGGCTGAATTATGGGCATATCGTTGGTGGTTCGCAAAGTAGGACAGGCTACATTGGCACCGGCACTCCATCCCATATATGGCATTCCGTCAAAAATACGCTGCCTTACGGCATTAATGATCCCGGTTTTATGCATCATATAAACCAAATGAAAGGTGTTGCCCCCTCCTACTGCAATGGCTTTAGCCTCATTCACAGCTTTTACAGGATCTTTCTCCTTATGAATAGAATAAATTTCCATACCAAGAAGACGGAACACATTATTTACTCTTTCTTCATAAATATCAAATGAAGCATTCAATCCTTCATCCGAAAGATTAACTCCTGCCCAGGGAATGAACAACAACTTTTTTATTCCGGTATCTGACATAAAATCAACAATATGCTTACGTGGCCAGCCCAGATATTCTTCCCCGGCATTGGTGGAATTGCTGATGAGTAAAAGTTTTCTTTTCATGTGTATAATATATTATTGGTAAAATATCAAAAATTATCAGTTTGCTACAAGTATAATATTTTTTACAGCAACCTGCTTATATCAACAAATCAGGACTTATCCTGCAAAATTTAAAAACAATTGGTTTCAGCTTATAAGCCACTGAATCCCGGATCAACTCATAAATATCAGTTATTTATAACAATATCGTATGTATCCTTTGCTATCACCAGTTCCTCATTTGTAGGAACTACCATAACCCTGACCTTTGACTTGTCAGTGGACAAAATAACTTCTTTTGCCCTTAGTCCGTGGTTAAGGTCCTTATCATATTCAAGTCCGAGGAAGCTAAGGTTATCCAGTATCTCACTACGGGTTTCATAATCATTTTCTCCGATACCACCGGTAAAAATAATGATATCCAGTCCATTCATAGCAGCGGCATATGCACCTATATACTTAATTACCCTGTAGCGATACATTTGTAATGCAACTTTTGCCCGCTGATTTCCTTCTACAGCAGCTTTTTCAATATCGCGCATATCTGACGAGATACCAGAAATTCCCAGCATACCACTATGCTTGTTAAGCAATGTGTTTACGGTTGACAGCCCAATATCTTCTTTATTGGCAATATGCAACACTGCACCCACATCAAGGTCGCCACAACGTGTGCCCATTATCAATCCTTCAAGCGGGGTCATGCCCATACTGGTATCAATAGATTGTCCGTTTTTAATAGCAGCAATCGAAGCACCATTTCCAAGATGACAGGTTATGATCTTCTGGGTGTTAATATCCACATTCAGCATTTCGCATGCACGCTGTGAAACATAACGATGGCTTGAGCCGTGAAAACCATAGCGGCGTATCCTGTATTTATCATATAAAGAATAAGGTATTCCATAAAGATAAATGTAATCGGGCATAGTTTGATGGTAGGCTGTATCAAACACTCCAACCTGCGGAATATGAGGCAGAAGCCTTGTTATTGAATAAATACCTTCAAGATTTGGCGGATTATGAAGCGGCGCCAGATCAATACATTCTTCAAGGGCTGACACTACTTCAGGAGTTATCGCAACGCTGCCTCCAAATTTCTCGCCGGCGTGAACCACGCGATGACCAACAGCATCTATTTCGTTTACATTTTTTATTGAGCCATATTTCTCACTCACCAACACTCCAAGCAGATATTCAATACCTGACTGATGGTCAAGGATTTCACCTTCGAGTTTTACTTCAACGCCATCGTTGCGCTGATGCTTAATAAGCGAACCCTTCAATCCGATCTTATCTACCAAACCCTTTGCCAGCACAGCTTGCGAGGGCATTTCAAAAAGTTGATATTTAATAGATGAGCTACCACAATTCAATACAATAATTTTCATAGTCTTTTGGGATTATCTGATAATAAGTTTTTAACAAGAACCAACTATTCGCGCCCTAATTTATGGATAGAGCCGCCTTTAACATCTTTCTTTCCATCTGTATATTTATAAAAACCCTCGCCGGTACGTCTTCCCATCATATTGGCTCTGACCAGACGCTTAATAATTGGCGATGGTTTGTATTTCTGATCACCGAATTCGGCATACAGATTCTCCATCCATTTCAGGACTTTGTCTAATCCAATAGAATCGGCCATTTCAAAAGGTCCTTTCATTAAACCGGCAGTTTCCTTCATAATTTCATCTACATCACTAACTGTGGCAACGCCTTCCATTAATATTTCGCAAGCTTCATTTATTATTGGAACCAGCATTCTGGTGCTTACATTGCCCGATGATTCATTCACATGTATAAGCTTCCTGCCTATCATCATAGTAAATTTTTGTATCAGCTCAACGGTTTTATCGTTTGTAAAAACACTTCTGACCATTTCAATAATCTTAACCCTGTTTACTGAGCCAAAGAAATGAAGTCCTATAGCTCTTTCGGGATGTTTTAACACCGATGCTATTTCGCTTATCATCAAAGTTGCGGTATTTGATGCTATAACAGTTTCTTCAGATACAACTTCTTCAATGTTCCTGAATATCTGCTGGCGAAGTTCAAGACTTGTACCTTTCTTCTTGGTATTCACCGTTTCGAGCACTATATCACTGTCACTGATAGCATTATAATCAGTAGAACCTTTGATTCGTGAAAGTATCAGTTTCTTTTCATTATTGGTCAGACCCCATTTATTGATGCGCTCGTCAAGCAAGCGGTTCATTCTTTCAAATACTTCATCAATACGTTCCTGGCTGATATCAATAAAAGCTACTTCAATACCCGACTGACTGATGAGTATTGAGATTTCCTGACCCATTGCCCCGCATCCGACTATACCAACTTTTTGAAGAGTTTTTTTGGGCTTGATAGTTCTGCTAAGGCTAAAATCTTCTAATCTGTCATTCATACATTATAAAGTTTAAGAGTTGAATTATTATTCATTAATTGGTTTAAACAGCCTGAGTGGCAGTTATTGCAACAAGATTTACAATATCACTTACCGAACATCCCCTGCTGAGGTCATTGATAGGAGCTGCAAGTCCCTGCAATACAGGACCAACGGCTTCAGCACCGGCTAAACGCTGAACCAGTTTGTAAGCAATATTCCCCGATTGAAGATCAGGGAATATCAATACATTTGCCCTGCCTGCTATGCTGCTTCCGGGTGCTTTACTTTTTCCGATTGCCTCCACAATGGCTGTATCAGCCTGAAGTTCGCCATCAATCTGAAGCGATGGCTCCATCTGTTTTGCAATATTGGTAGCATTTATGACCTTGTCGCATAGCTTGTGTTTTGCTGAACCTTTGGTTGAGAAACTAAGCATGGCAACACGTGGTTCAATACCTACAATATTACGGGCGGTAGCTGCTGTACTTACTGCTATCTGTGCAAGTTCCTCATCGGTGGGATCGGGATGAACAGCGCAATCGGCAAATATCAGCAAGCCATCAGGAACATGCTTGTTGTTTTCAAGAACCATGATGAATGCTCCTGACACAACGCCAATTCCAGGTAAGGTCTTTATTATCTGAAATGCAGGACGAAGCACATCGGCTGTGTTGTTGCCTGCTCCGGCAACTTCGCCATCAGCTTCTTTGTTTTTTATTAATAAAGTAGAAAGATATAGGGGATCTTCCACCAGCTTTTCAGCAGCTTCAATAGTTAAGCCTTTGTTTTTTCTGATCTCATAAAGCATCGCAGCATAATCATGCTTGCGCGGATTGTTCTGAGGATCAATAATGGTAGCCTTTGATATATTGTTGAGACCAAAGTCTTTTGCCAGTGATTGAATTTTTTCTTTGTTTCCGAGCAGAATTATTTTTGCAATCTCCTCATTTAATAGAATATCAGCAGCTTTTAATGTTCTTTCTTCAGTTCCTTCAGGTAGCACAATTCGTTTTCCGGCTTTCTTTGCCTTGCTCCTGATAGTTTCCATTAGACTCATATACTCAGTGTTTCAATTAGTTAGTAAAGTTTTTAAAAATTGTAGTATCAGTGCGCAAAGGTACATTTTATTCTATTGATAAATGAAGAGATCTTAACCTTTGTTTAACATATTGGCCTAACAGTGTTCTTCTCCGGCTAAAGTCAGTGGCAATTCAATATTACATCATTATGAATAGGAACTGGCTTCAGCCCGTTTAACAAATGAAATCCAATCAAAACAGGCGCTTTAGCCCAAATCTGAAACCTGACATATTCAAACTCAAATATTTTTAAAATTTGAATCCCGTCACGAAAAAACAATTCGAAGTTTTTGCTGTATTATTCAAATAATGTATCTTTGCACACGCAAATAACACCGATTGAAAAAATATAATAGACCAATCTTATAAAATGGCTCCGTAGCTCAATTGAATAGAGCATCTGACTACGGATCAGAAGGTTACAGGTTTGAATCCTGTCGGAGTCACAAAAAGAAAAGCCACTGACAAACTAATGTCAGTGGCTTTTCTTTTTATTAGGGATATCTAACACAATTTTCAGCCGTCCGGCTAGGGGTTGAAAACAGCCTTTAAAAACTGATTTTGCATTTCAGTAACACATGATCCTTATCTTTTAACTTCCCAAACATGGTTGAACCTGTGCCATTAATAATACGTGCACCGGCAGTTAATTCCACGCCTCCGGCAGGCTGATAGGTAACTTCAGGAAGAAGTATCCATGCATATTCATTACTCAGGTCCGACCAGTCGTTAACCTGAATACAGAAGTTAAAAGGAGATATCTTAAGCTTTTCCTGAAAGACTTTCCAGTCGGCAGCCAGTACAAAATAATCGTTTAGTCCAGCGGTTCCGTTTTCATGGAAAAAACCGTGCAGATACTGGAAATTGGCATAAATATTATGAGGAAAAGTATAATCAAGCCCCAGCACATATTTAAGGTAGGGTTTGTTATCAATTACTGTTGAATCCATTACCCTTATATTTAGTCCCATATACCTCATATCCACAGCCATCTGGATTATCTCAGGAAAAAACAAAGCTGCTTCACCCCATACCCCTACTGTTGCCAGCGAGCCGGCAAAATCAAATCCCAGAATATTCATACGAGGATATTTAAGCTCTACATCAAGGTTGTAACTCAGAATATTTTTGTCCTGAACACGCTCAACATCGGTAAGATGCGCTTTAGACGGCGAAGGCATTACATCAAAGCTATGGGCAAAACTAGCTGAAAGATTGAAACTGCCAATATTTAAGCCAGTTCTCAGTCCCATGGTTGATGATTTTTTAATAGTCTTATCGGGCATCAGGAGAAAATCATCAAAACTTTTATTAATGAGTTTATAGTTTATGCCGTTAAAATCATATTCGTCCGGCATGCTGAACTCCGGCATAAATGCACTCATCCATTCCATATCCGGTGCCGCCGAAGGAGAAAAAGCAGGTACAAATACTCCCGACACATAGAAATTATTTTTATAGTAGGTAAGTTTAGCACTATTCGACGAAAGATGCCTGCCAAAATCCCAGATATCTTCAAGGTCGTAAGGGTTTATATTATCCGTGGGGTTTAAACGATCGGCAGTACCCCATGCAATACGCTGCTTCCCTATCCTCAGATCTAAACCTTTTGCAAAAATATCATACACTTCAAACCATGCTTCACGAAGTTCCACATCAGTGAGAAATGTCTTTTTTCTGTCGCTTAGCTGGGTGTACGATGTAATGCTCCCTCCCGGCATGCTCCTGACCCATATTTCGCTGCTGAATGCAGTTCTTCTTGTTTTTACCGAAGGTTTAAGTGACAGGCGATACTCCTGAAACATCATCTTTTTATTTGGCGATGTAACTCCAAAACGATCATCGGAATAAAAATATCCATCCCAATTCAGGTTTTCAAGCACTGAACCAAAGTAGTCGCTAGCGCCACCGTATTCCTGAGCAAAACCAAAGATTTGCAAACCAAGCCACAGCAGTAGTAAAAATATTCTTTTCATTTTATTTTTGCTTTAATATTACGAACACAAAACTCTACCTTGATATATATAATATGCTTCAAGAAATCATAATATAGTTTGTATAACTATCTAAATATTCAAATTCGTAACATATCAATATGCTTTAACGCATTAGATAACGTTCAGTGAAAACATCATCATTAATGCCTATATCGAATTTCACATTAGTGATCTCCATTTTTGTAGATGTTTTGGTTTTAAGGTCGGTCATCTTAGTTTGACGTGCGAGCCAATATTCACCTGTTTTCTGAATATTACTGCTTTCAAGGGTTTTAACCATTACTCCGGCCTTATCAAAATATGCGATCTTAACCGGATAATTATCGCTGCGGCGTATTGTCATATGCAGTTTGGTATAATCTGTTCTGATCCCGTCTTTCGGAATAAGTTCCAATACCCAGTTATCGTTATTGGTTTCAATAAGCTCGGGGTCATATCTCTCTGTATAGCGTTTTGCTTCCATATCTTCGTAGGTATAGTCAGTTCCGGCAAATTTTGTATTTTTGACATGCCCTCCCACCTTACGAGTTTTACGATAGGCAGGCATATACAAAGTAAGATTATCGCCTGGTAGCGATAAGAATCCTATTCCTTTCTGATCCGCAGGAGCCAGAAACTTAACTATACGCTTATCACTACCTTTCTGTAGCATGGTAAGTTCACGTGTGCTTTCATTTCCTCTGCGGTCAACAATATAGGTTACCACAGTAAGACTCTGATCTTTTGGTGCATTAAGCATATTGTCAACATTTTGCAAAATTTGCATTGCATCTTTCTGACCCATTGTAACACCATGGATCATTATAAACACAAGAATCAAGGATGATAAAACAAGGTTCTTTTTCATTTCTTCTAAGATTTTAAATGGTTATTAACTATTTTTCTTTGGTTTATTATTCACTCTGAAAATTTTTATTAATACAGGAAGTAGTGTAAGAGCACTTATGCCGGCGCAAAGCATACTTACTGAAAATAGGATGCCAAACTGCTGCAATGGGATCAGGTTTGCAAAAAGCAATACCAAAAATCCTGCAATGATCGTAACTACATTTATCACTATAGCCTTACCTGAAGTGGCAAGGGTTTTTGATACAGCTTCTTCATAAGTGGCTCCCTGACTTATGAACCTTTTATATGCAGTGGTAAAATGTATGCTGTAGTCAATTCCAATACCTATTGTTATTCCGGCTATCAGTAATGTTGCGATATCAAGCGCGATCCCTGTATATCCCATAAGGCCAAAAACCATAAGCATTGAGAAAAACAGAGTACTGAAACCTGCGATGGCTCCTTTTACTGAACCAATCAGGAATATCATGGTGGTAAACACAAAAATAAATGCAAGCAACATACTCTGCAGCAGGTTGTTCATCATGCTGTCGCCCAGCTTTGAATAAATAGCCTGCATACCTGTAGCCTGCATTTTACCCGGATACTGTTTTACATAATATTCAATTTTATCATAGATATCATGCATTGATCTTGCATCCATATTTTTCATGCTTGCATACACAACAACTTCATCCATTTCGTAATTCACCATCTGCTGCATCATTTCCTCCCCTTCGAGCATAAACCAAAGATTCTGTATTTTCTCTCTCGAATCGGGGATTTGTTTCCCCTCGCCCATTGCTTCGTTAAGGCGCATAATATATTCTGCCAGCGATCTTGAATTTGACAGCCCATCAATTGATTCAAGAAATGTTGCGGCTTCATTTGCCAGCAACAGGGTTGAAGGGTCAAAGACATCTCCGCTTATCCTTATCATTACAGGCAATGAACCACCAAAACTTTTATTCATGATATTTGAAGACTGCCTCAGTGATGATGAAGGTTTGAAATATTCAAGAATATCCACCTTACGTTCTATTTTCGGGATTCCGGTAAAAGCTGCTATTGATAATATAATACTCAGAGTAAGAATAATTCCCGGACGCTTAATTATTAAATTCCTGAATGGGTTAGTTATCAGCTCAGGGAGTTCGCTCTCGCTGGTTTTACCCGGGAACTTCTTAAAAAAAGAAGCCCATGCAGGAATAAAGGTAATAGATAAAACCAGAATTATCAGAACACCTGCTGCTGCAAAAATCCCAAAATCCCGGATAATAGTAAGATAAGAGCTGAAGACGAACGAGAGAAACCCTGCAAAAGTAGTTACTCCGGCAAGTATAACTGCCAGAGAAATATCTTTAACCGCATTTATAAGCGCTTCTCTGGTATTTTCTTTTCCGGGGACATTAAGCCGTATGGCATTTACCACATGTATTCCATATGCACTGCCAACAGCAAAAAGTACTACCGGAAGTGCGTCGGAGATGGGCGTAAGTGCAATGCCGCTGAAACTCATCAGAGCCATCATCCATGTTATGCCTATACCAACAGTAACCAGTGGTAAAACAACCCATTTAAAAGAGCGGAATCCAATATACAGCATTATTAGAATCACAATAATAATAAGAGGAGTAAGTAATAGCAGATCCTGAACTATAAAATCCATTATGGATAATACCTGAAAAGGAATTCCCTCAAAATATACTTTCTGAGATATATCAAAATTCTTTACCAGATCCTTTATTTCTCTGGCTATCGAGTTTTTGTCATAGTCAGCGCTTATCTGGCATACTATTAATGTATGTTTACTGTCTTCTGAAACCAGATGCTTATAAAGTTTCTGACCCAAAACGTATTGTTTCAGTTGTTCAAGTTCTTCATTGGTTGAGGGCAATTCGTACTCATCAATCAGTCGTCCAATTTCAAAACCAAATTCATCTGTTCGTATATCCAGAATATTTGTAAGGCTAACAACATAATCAATGCCTTCAAGCCTTTGTAGTTCCTGACTTAACAAACTTATCTCCTCAAGATTTTCTTTGGTAAAAACTTCAAGACTTTCAAGTATCAGTACAGCTGTCCAGCTTGATGAATATTCCTGGCTTATATCGTTGAACAACTTCACCGAAGGGTCATCGGCAGGCAGATAGGTAGTTACATCACTGTTGATCTCAATTTTGCGCAGCTCCCAGGCTGAGATCAAAGTGAGTATTATAGTTATTACTATAACCGCAATTCGGTGTTTTAGAATAAATGTAGTAAGCTTTTTCATATCATCAGAAATTGACAGCAAAAATAATACCATTTGACCAAAATAGATTAATGGTCAATAAAATAATTTAAAAAAAATGTTAAATAGCTATTTAACATTCAATTCTCAGGCTGATAAATTCTCGGGACTATCTTTTATTTATGCCGTTTAGAATGATTTGAAGAAAGAAATCAATTTTTTTCTCAGTTTTCTTTACATCGGCTTCCAAAGTCCACTGGTATTCAAACCCTTTTATTGCCAGCAATAAACCACTTGCAGCAAGCGAAGCATCTTCAATCTCGAAAATCTCTTTTTCAATCCCATAGTCCAGAATGGCAGTTATCATGTTAATTTCTTCTTTATCATATCTTTCGCGAAATTGCATTAAAAAGGCATAATGCTCATAATATTCTTTCTGGAAAGCTGTATAAAAATTTGCCAGATGCTGAAAAAGACCAATACGTGTTAATACGTATGATTTGAGCTTTGCTGCTGGCGCAGTTTGTTTATTAACAGCATTTATCAGTTCATTTCTGAAAATATCAGCTTCATCTTCTATAACTGCTTCATAAATCTCTTCTTTACTGCTGAAATAATAATAAAGTGCGCTTTTAGCTTTATTAATTCTTTTGGCAATATCATTCATTGTGGTCTTTTTCAAACCATATTGCCTGAAGACTTCACGGGCACTTTCAATTATAAGTGGCTTTAAATCTTTTCCCTGTTTCTCTGAACTATCTTTTTTCATATCTAATTATTATTCAGCAATCTAATCTGCAGTAAACCTGTTGTTCCTATTTTATTAAATTTTATCCAACAATTATCGTTTGACCACATCCTCAGTCAAATCTGAATCAGGTTAATGTGGTTTCACATAATCTGTATTTCCAGTCGTTTCAGTTATTTATATTCTACAAAGTAAACTAAAATCAAATTCATTAAATCATGTAATTCAAGCCAAAAATAAATTATTTTTCAATATTCAAAACACACATAACTGTAAACCCTGCTGTATTTAACTGTATTTCAGATACTTGCGAACTAATTAACATTTTATTTATTTTTATTAAAAGTTCAAAACCTAGTAATTCCCAATTCCCACATTAAAATAAAAAGAATTTTCTCATTTTGCTCCTGAGGGATATATTCTGAAATAAAACGACAAAATCTTCCACATTACATAAGTTCAAAAAGTAGTATCAGCCAATAAAAATGTACATTTGTCAGCTTAATGCTGATATGCATGCATAATTATAACCATAGCGAAAAAGCAATTGAAAAATCACTGATTTTACGAAGTCTGATTTGGCCTGCTATTTTTGTGGCTATCATCTGGCTGGTAAAAGTAGTTGAAACTCTGACAGATACAAGTTTCGCTCAATATGGTATGAAGCCAAAAGAATGGCGAGGACTTATTGGTATTTTCACCTATCCTTTTCTTCATAAAGATTTCAGTCATCTGAGTTCCAATTCCCTTCCATTGCTATTTCTGGGAGTTGCTTTGTTTTATTTTTACCGTAAAACCAGTTTTATTATCTTTATTCAGTTATTCATTATTTCAGGATTCTGGCTCTGGCTTTTAGGAGAATATAGTAGCATTCATATTGGAGCCAGCGGTTTGGTATACGGACTAACAGCCTTTCATATCACTGCAGGACTAATAAAGAAAAACAAGAATCTACTGGCTTTTGCACTACTTGTGTTATTTCTTTATGGAAGTATGGTATGGGGGCTTTTTCCTGATTTTTTTCCAAAACAGAAAATTTCATGGGAAGGTCATCTTATGGGAATGCTGGCCGGTATTGCCCTGGCATGGTATCATCGTGATAAAGGACCACAGCGTGATCGCTACCAGTGGGAATGGGATGAACTTGAGGAAGCCGATGAGGATGATGACTCAGATATAAATCCAGATGGCAGCACTGGAACTTATTACTACTCAAACACCACTGCCATAGATCCGGATAAGAATACTGATACTAATCCGCATTCAAACCTGTAAGCTGCGCACAAATTTATTGCTATCAACAAAAAACAAAAGGCACCGCTTTGTTTTACCCCATAAATCATGAGTAAATAAAGTGATGCCATGTAGGCACTTTCAGAAAATAGAATAATTTCTACTTTTTGGGATTAAAAACAGCTTTCAACAATCTCTCTTTGGATAAAAATACCCAAAGGGAGATTTTTTTTTATCCTAGAAATCATGTGTGGAAGAATTTTTTTCGAAAAAAAGTTAGTTTTGGCAGGTTGCAGCCATAGTGGTTCTAGCTCTTTAATAATAAAAAGCTGTTTCATCTTAATGTTTTCTGT
>JAAYJT010000005.1 GCA_012522795.1 Bacteroidales bacterium
ATCAAAGAAAAGTACCAAAACTGGATTTTGAATAAAAGAAATTTAAATGGGATGACTAATGGGCAGTTCTGCTTAAGCTACGCCTTTTCTTCACTCCCCACTAGTCATAATTATAAAAAAAGACAAAAAAATTGATTAACTTTGTGACAAATCAAAATAAAAATCACGCACTTTTTGGGATACTACTAATTTATTCACAAGTTTATAAAAATTATACCAAATGAAAAATGCTTACATATCAACATATCCTCCCCGTCAATGTGGAATTGGAACTTTTACAGAAAATTTATACAGATCTATGATTGGTTCCGATCCATTAGAAGCAAATAATAAAAGAAGCTTCATTGTGGCTTTGAAAGACACCGATGAGGAACTGAACTATCCGGAAGAAGTAAGGTTTACCATAAGACAGGATTTTCAGGAAGATTATCTCTCGGCAGCGAAATATATAAACATGAGCGGTGCTGAGTGTTGTATATTACAACATGAGTTTGGTATTTTCGGGGGTACCGATGGTGTTTATATACTACCACTGCTCAACCAACTTAAAATACCTCTTGTGGTAACTTTGCATACAGTTTTGCAGACACCTTCCTACTCACAAAAGGAGATTATGCAGCGCATCTGTAAAATGGCCAACCAAGTGGTGGTAATGAGCAAGAAAGCTATTGAGATGCTAATCGGAATATACGAAGTGCCGGAATCTAAGATTGCCCTCGTTGAGCATGGTGTTCCAGAATATAAATATGTTCGGGAAGAAGCTAAAAAAGAATTCAGGTTCAATGAAAAAAAGATATTGCTAACATTCGGATTCGTAAGCCGAAATAAAGGGATTGAAATTGCTATAAAAGCAATGTCTGAAGTAGTTAAAAAACATCCAGATGTCTTGTATATTATTCTTGGGAAAACCCATCCTGCTGTTATGCGACATTTAGGAGAGGAATATCGTTTGTACCTGACTCAACTTATAGAAGATTTACAACTTGAAGAAAATGTAGTCTTACTCAATGAATTTACCACACAAAAAGAATTGTTTAAATATCTGTATGCATCCGATATTTATATTACACCATATCTGAATGAACAACAGGTGACAAGCGGAACGCTGACATATGCTCTGGGAGCAGGATTACCAGTAGTATCAACTCCTTATTGGCATGCAGCTGAATTGCTTAACGATAGCAGAGGTGTTCTTTTTGATTTTGGAAATACCGGCGAACTGTCACGAATATTGATTGACCTCCTTGACAATCCGGACAAAAGGATGGAAATACAGAGAAAGGCATTGGAATATGGGAAAAATATAAGCTGGTCTAAAATTGGCGCTATATACAATGATGTGGTTAAAACTGTTGTTGAAAAAGATAGTAAATCAGAAAAAAAAGGACTTATTCCTTTCGATATTTCCCTATTACCTGCATATTCCATAGAACATGTGAATAGACTAACTGATGATTTTGGAATTATCCAGCACGGATATTTTGGAATACCAAACCTTAAAGAAGGATATTGTCTTGACGATAATGCCAGAGCACTGCTTACGGCTCTGATGGCCTATAAGGTTAAAAAAGACACAACGGCACTCAGGCTGTGTTCAACATATCTAAGTTATATCCATTACATGCAGAATGATGACGGCAGATTCAGAAACCTGGTAAGTTTTAACCGGCAGTTTCTTGAAGGGGTGGGATCAGAAGATTCTTTCGGAAGAGCAATATGGGCTTTAGGGTATATGATGAGCAATTCACCCACCGATTATTACTATAAGAGTAGTAGCCACATGTTTTTTAAAGCCATACCACATTCCGAAAAATTGAAATCAATAAGAAGTATTGCAAACACAATAATCGGGATTTCCTATTATTTGAGAAGCCATATGTCGGATGATATCATGATTGAAAGACTGAAAAAGTTGACAAAAGTTTTAATGAAAGAATACCAGCTTAACTCCCATGATAATTGGAACTGGTATGAAGAACTACTGGCCTATGACAATGCCATATTACCCTTGGCTATGCTTCATGCCGCTGAGATACTGAACGAAAAGAAAATCAAACATATTGCTTTTGAATCAATGCATTTTTTAACGAAGCATACTATGGGCAATGGATATTTGTCAATCATAGGTAATCAGGAATGGTACAATAAGAAAGGCAATCGCTCGTCATTTGCACAGCAGCCGGTTGATGCAATGGGGATGGTTCTTATGTTCCGACAGGCTTACAATATTTCAAACAACATGGAGTATCTAAGTAAACTTTTCAGATCATTTGAATGGTTTCTTGGAGAAAACGACTTGAGAATGAGCCTTTTTAATCATGAAACCCATGGATGTTTCGACGGACTCGAAAGTTATGGAGTAAACCAGAATCAAGGAGCTGAAAGTATTTTAGCTTACCTAATCTCTTATTTAAACGTGCTAAAAGCTCATGATGATTATTACCGTAAAAAATAGCAAAAATCTAAAATTAAAAAAATGCTAATAAAAAGGTATCACGGCAATCCAATTCTTACAAAATCAGATATTCCCTATCCTGTTGCAACAGTTCACAATGCTGGTATGATAAAATACCACAATAAATACATAATGCTCTTTAGATCACACATACTGAACGGACGAAGTATTATTGGTAAAGCTGTGAGCACAGATGGTTTTAATTTCAAGGTGGACCCTGAACCATTCTTAACATCTGCCTCAGAGGGAGTTTTTAAGAAATATGAAGCCTGGGGAGTGGAAGATCCTCGCATTGCGCTTATTGATGATGAATACCTGATCACCTATAGTGCTTATTCACAGTACGGAGTACGAATCGGGCTGGCTAAAACCAGCGATTTTCGTTCTGTTGAGAGATTCTCTCTGATAACCCAGGCCGATTACAGAAATGTAGTACTCTTTCCTGAGAAGTTTAATGGATTATACGCACGACTGGATCGCCCGCATTCCGATATTTCACCATGGAGTATCTGGATATCCTATTCACCTGATTTGAGATACTGGGGAGATTCTGAAATGATAATAAAACCAGTGCAGTACCATTGGGATGAAATGAAAATTGGACCCGGTGCAACACCAATTAAAACCTCCCGCGGATGGCTGAATATATACCACGGAGTATTCCAAACCATGGCAGGAAGTGTATACAGGCTGGGAGTCGCTTTACATGATTTAGAAAATCCGACAAAAATAATTGCAGTAGGCGATAAATGGATCCTTCAACCTGAAGAAACTTATGAGATTACAGGCTATGTGCCAAATGTTGTTTTTTCTTGTGGTACAATACCAGAGAATGATGGAAGCATAAAAATTTATTGGGGAGCAGCTGATACAGTAATGTGTGTTGGAACTGCCATTATAGATGAACTTGTAGAGCATTGCCTTAAAAACAGCAGAAATGCACTGTAAAGAATTGATGTTTAATATAGTACAATTATCTCTTCCTGTTTGATTCAATAAAAAAATAACAGGTATAGCGGTATTAAAACAAAATAAATAGATGAAAATTGGAATTTTATCTCCTTTAGCATGGCGAACGCCACCCCTGAAATATGGACCATGGGAACAGGTGACGTCAAATATTGCTGAAGGACTGGTGAAAAAAGGAATAGATGTAACACTCTTTGCAACAGGCAATTCCCGTACAAATGCAAAACTGAAATATGTATCGCAAACAGCATACTCCGAAGACAAGTCACTTGATCCTAAAGTATGGGAATGCTTGCATATTAGCAATATAATGGAACATGCATCCGATTTTGACATAATTCATAATAATTACGATTTCCTTCCTCTCACCTACTCCCGCCTGATTAAAACTCCGATTGTTACCACGATTCACGGATTCTCGTCAAAGAAAATAATACCTGTTTACAAAAAATATAACAGCAACACTTTTTACGTATCAATTAGCAATTCCGATCGCAGTCCTGAGCTTGATTATATTGCAACCGTATATAACGGCATAAACACTAATGACTTCACCTATAATCCAAGTCCTGAAGACTATTTGCTGTTCTTTGGCAGAATACACCCTGAAAAAGGCACTTTGGAATCGATTGAAATAGCAAAAAAATCAGGAAGAAGATTAATAATTTCAGGGCTTATTCAGGATCAGGTTTATTTCGAAGAAAAAATAAAACCCCATATTAATAACAAAGAAATTGTTTATGTTGGTAATTCAGGACCAAAAGAAAGAGATAAACTAATAGGGAATGCGTATGCGTTGCTACATCCCATACACTTTGACGAACCCTTTGGTCTGAGTGTAGCCGAATCCATGATGTGTGGAACACCAGTAGTGGCATTTAACAGAGGATCTATGCCCGAATTGATCAAGCCAGGCAAAACGGGTTTTTTAGTAAATACTATTGATGAAGCAGCCAGATCAATGAATAAAATAAACACTATCAACAGACAACATTGTCGTGAATGGGCATTGAACGAGTTCAGCCTGGAAAAAATGGTGAACGGCTATATTGCTGTTTATGAACAAATTAAAAGAATCAAGAACAACTAATTGCAAAAAACCTATTATGAGCATTAAACAAATTGTAAAACGCAAAAAACTAAAGATCGTTGGGGACAATTCACGGGTAATCGCATTACCGCATATTCCACAAGAATTGGAACGAATAGGAAATTTAACACTCAGAGTCATAAACCTTGGCGAAAAAGAAGCTAGGAAGCTTTTAACAAAAACCTTGGAGAATTTTGCCGATCGTCACCGGGATATAAAACTACAATTGATAAGAAATTATGATAAGGTCGCTGAATATATTCCAAATGTATTCAACCTTAGCAAAACTCAAAAATTGCTTATCGGAGCATATCTTACTATGGAATATTCAATTGAGTCTGCTGCACTTTTCAATCCGTCCATTGTTCCTCATCCTGATCAATCTCTGCTACCTGAAGGAAGCATCAGGTTTATTATGAGTCTTAGAGCAACAGGTGAAGGACATATTTCCACTATTGTCTTCAGAAGTGGAATAATTGATAAAAATTTCACGTTTAATTTTGACAGTGTTTCAGAACATGTTGAAACTCCTGAACTTGTTCATGATCCGTTTTATGACAATGTTTTATTTCGGCTAAAGCTTAAAGATCTGAAAGCCTGGAATGAAACCAGTATGAACATTGTGAATAAACTGCCCGGCTTTTTTACACATGAGGAATTAAAACAAAGTATACAGGAAGTATATATGAATCCCGGAATAAAGGCAGATAACTGGACAATTAACGTAGCAAATTGGCTGGCCGACTCAAACTATAGGATAAGATTTGATGATAGAACAGCTCTTAGTGAACGCGTTATCTATCCTGTTTCATCCAATGAAAGCAAGGGACTTGAAGATGCCCGCTTTGTTAAATTTACTCACGATAGCGGAGAAGAGACCTACTATGCAACCTACACTGCATTTAACGGGCACAGCATTTTGTCTCAACTTATAGAAACAAAGGATTTTCAAACTTTCAACATTATTACTCTAAACGGTGATGGAGTAAGAGGAAAAGGAATGGCACTCTTCCCTCGGAAAGTGAACGGAAAATACGTAATGCTTTCAAGACAGGACGGAGTAAATAACTATATCATGTTCTCCGACAACCTGCATTTCTGGTATACAGCCAAACTCATTCAAAAACCCGAACATCCCTGGGAATTTGTCCAGATAGGGAATTGCGGATCACCTCTAGAAACTGAAAAAGGATGGTTGGTACTCACCCACGGTGTAGGAAATATGCGGCAATACTCAATCGGTGCTATTCTTCTGGATTTGAATGACCCTTCTAAGATCATAGCCCGACTCAACGAACCCCTGCTGTCAGCAAACGAAGAGGAACGTGAAGGATATGTTCCAAATGTTATTTATTCATGTGGCGGAATGATATACAATGACACACTGATACTACCCTATGCCATGTCAGATATAGCATCAAGGATTGCTATTGTAAACGTGGAATCTCTATTAAAAAAAATGAAGTTCGTTACATGAAAAATTCATAGCATTTAAAGCACGTCCGAAATAAATAGTCTCGAGCAGTTACCAAAGAAATTGAAATGACTTGTAGCATAAGAGAGGCATTCACAACATCAATAAACAGAGCCTGTCAATGACCAAATAAATAGCATCAAACTATATTTTTTCTGTTCTGAATATCCTTTAAAACACCATAGTTCTTACATCAGTATTTTATCTTCAAATTAACAAATGTTGTATATTTGTTTCGTGGATAAGATATTGCGATTAATACTACCACTAACATATGTATAACTAATTATTAAACAGCATGGTATGAAAAGAATTTGCTACTTATTACTTCTTGTATTCATGATGACAAGCTGCATGACATATCAAGGCTTATATAATATTGGTCTTAAAAATGTTGAACGGCCTGAAGATGCTAAAGAAAGATACGGAGAATCTAAAATCATAAGTTTTCCGGAAGGAGATAAAACAAAGTACAGTTACGAAGATGATATGATCAGAATTGTTTGGTATCCATCAACTACCCAATTCGATTTTACAATGCATAATAAGACAGACCATTCAATTAAAATTATTTGGGACGAAGCTGTTTATGTAAACGAAAATGGTTCAAGCGGAAGGGTCATACATACCGGTGTAAGATTTATTGACAAAAATTATCCGCAACCACCATCTGTGATAGCAAAAAACACTGATATTGAAGATTTGATCATACCGGCTGATAATATTAAAAGCGAAAGCGGACCATATTCTGGTTGGATAATTGCACCATTGTTCCCTTATAAAGCTAATACTAAAAAAGAATTAGGACATCTAACAGAAAAATATATAGGAAAAGAAGTTAAAGTGCTTTTGCCACTGGAAATTCAAGGAATAATTAATGAGTATATTTTTGAATTCGAAATAGAAGATTTTGAAGTTGAAGATATTTGGCAAAGCCCATAATGAAGTTTAGTATCAATCAATATCAAACATAGACTTTTTAGCTCAATAAACAAAAGAGTAAATGCCAGTATTCCCGGCATTGGGGTTTTTTGCTTTAACAGCTTATATCAACTCCTAAACCAACTCGCCAGCTTTATTCACTACTTTTGGTGCGCAAAAACAATTTAAATTCCTACAATAAATCTATGAAAGGTCTTTATACAATCGGATTGCTTATATTGTCAAATATCTTTATGACTTTTGCATGGTATGGTCACTTGAAATTCAAAGATATGACCTGGTTCAACACTCTGCCCTTACCCTATATAGTTCTGATAAGCTGGGGTATTGCCCTATTTGAATATTCATTTCAGGTTCCTGCCAACAGGATTGGTTTCAACGAAAATGGCGGAGTATTTAATTTATGGCAACT
Source organism: Bacteroidales bacterium (assembly GCA_012522795.1). GTDB lineage: Bacteria > Bacteroidota > Bacteroidia > Bacteroidales > JAAYJT01 > JAAYJT01. Next base: position 7,343 of record JAAYJT010000005.1, read on the forward strand.
TAAAGTCATACAAGAAGTTATAACTCTGATTGTGTTTACTTTCTTCACTATTTTGGTTTTCAAAAACGAAACCTTCAGAGTAAATCATGCTATAGGATTTTCTTTTTTGATCCTTGCAGTTTATTTTATTTTCAAAAAGTAGGGAATCTGGTATTCTGAGCATATTATTCAGATTTTTTAGAACCAAGAATTTGTTTTTTACAGACAGAGACTCCTGAACTCAGGAATATTTTAAGAACAGGAAGAAAGGTTGTCTAAAAAAAATGTACGTAAATTTACCAATTATACGATTTGTATTAATTGAAAGTTCTTTCTTTGATTGAAGTTAATTTGAAAAGATCAGTACAGCGTCAAGCTGCGGAACGGTTGTGCACACTGTAAAATAACAAATACATAATTCATCTAATAAATCTTTAGGAAAACAGATTATGTCAATTCCAACATCCAGAGTAAAAGAAAGTGGCGAAATAAAAACAGACAAGGACTTATGCACAGGCTGTGCAAAATGTGTTGAAGTATGCAAAGATTTTAGTCTTACAATCAAAGACCATAAAGCATGTATGAGCGATAATCCTATCTTTGGATGTATTGGATGCCGGCATTGTATGGCAGTTTGTCCGACAGGTGCAATTCAAATCAATGGAAGAACGATTTCACCCGTGGATCTGTTTGACCTGCCGGATGTAAAAGAGGCAGCCAATTATGAACAATTGCATAACTTATTCTCAAGACGCAGAAGCATAAGGGAATTTATTGACAAACCGGTGGAATCCGAAGCAGAGAAAAAATATTGGATTGACGCAAATGAAAGAGAAGGAAAAAAACTAAGAGTGAAAATGAAAATTGTAAAAAATCTATTAAACAGACCACTTTTAAAAGAGGGAATCCTTAAGACAAATGGACTACAGATGATGAGGATAATTCGCAACCCAAGAGGAGCAAATTTTTATGTGACACCAGACGAGTGGAATATAATTAAGGGACTAATTAGCCAATGACAAAAAACTTAACACAACATAACTTTGGATATAAATAATAAAGATAATATAGCCCAGGTTTTTCATCAGGCCAGTCAAACGATTTCGGTTAAAAGATAGTGAAAAAATCTTACCATTAGTCATATTGCCAGTCTTTAGCTATAATTTCCGGAGATAGAAAATGTAAACAGACAAAAGGTTATTATATTTGCATAAATCATTTTAAAATGACAAATAAAGAACATATTCTCAGCATCATAAAGTCCAAAGAATCAGAAATTTACAGACTTGGAATCAAATCAATTGGGTTATTTGGCTCATATGCCAGAGACGAACAGTCGGAAAACAGTGATATTGACATATTGATTGATTTTGAACCTGAGAAGGAAAATTTTGACAACTATATGGCAGTATATGACCTTATTGAAAAATTATTTAAAGATCACAAAGTTGATATTGCTACAAAAAATGGATTAAGTCCTTATATAGTACCAAAGATTTTAAATGAAGTAAGATATGTATAAAGAGCCTGTAGAATATCTGAAACACATCCGTGATGAAAGTTCTTATATACCCTCTGTAATAAAATCAGATAAAACCCCTGAACAAATGAAAAATTCAATGTGGTTCCTATTATTACCGTTACTTCTCATTGGCTGTAAAAAAGAAAACAATGTTATTCCTGATTACAGAGATAAATTCATTGGTGATTATAAATGTAGTAAAACTGGTGTTTATCATTGTGGAGATTCAACGTTTTATTACGATACAACTGTCATTATCGCCATAACAAAAGCAAATGACTCTTTAATCAATATTCTTGATGTAGCCTTAAATATAAGTGCAAATGGTGAATTTGGAGGTGGTCTGTATCCGGTTCCTGCATATCATGGTTTTGGAGGCTATTTCATTAATGATAGTGTTTTCTTTAATACATATATTGGTGGATTGGGCTGTTTCACTTCACTTAATTATAAAGGAAAGAAAATATCACAAGATTAATAAATCCGGGCAAAATACCCCCTGTTAAAATCTTTTGTCTGGCATAAGCGCTGCATTACCGGATTTATCAACAACTGCTTCAATAGTTCATAAGATTTTAAAAATAATAAATCAAAAGCGCATAAAACACGGTATGTTTTATTACCTTTGGCAACCAGTGTAATAACACCTCCGAAAACCAATAGAAACCAAGTAAATATATAAATCATGGGATATTATATTGACCTGGAAAAAATTACAATTGATGATTATCGGATAAAGCTGGGATCAGTATATTTACCTCCGGGCAGGATGATCTTTAAAGAGAAATTGGATGAGCGGTTCGGATATTTTAAGAGTGTTGGGATTAAAAATGTCAAAGAACTGATTGAGGTACTCAGGAAAAAGGACAAGTACGCAGAACTCTCAAAAGTTGATTGCCTGTCGGGAGATTATTTAACTATTTTGTTCAAAGAATTAAACAGCACTCTGCCAAAGCCAAACAAGCTTGCTGATTTTGTCGGGATTTCAAAAAACACATTTGATAAGTTGGAGAAAACAGGAATTACAAATACAGAAAAGATATATAACAAGGTCATAAAAAAGTCCGACAGACAGAAACTTGCAGATTCGTTAGGGATTGATCTTCAGGACATAATTGAATTAACCAGACTGACTGATTTGTCAAGAATAAAATGGGTTGGAGTGACTTACGCACAGATGCTATATGCTTTAGGAGTTGATACAGTAAAGAAAGTATCAGGATCTGACCCGATTGATTTACATGCAAGGATTAACCAAATGATAAAAGAGAATAATATTTTCAAAGGTGCAAAAGGATTAAATGACGTAAAAATATTAATAGAATCTGCGAATGAATTACCTTTGGACATTGAATATTGATAGTTGAATAAACAACAGTTGCCAACAAGATGTGTAATCATTTGCTACTGTTATATATATCCGGGCTGCACATCCAGTATTAGAAACAGTTGTAATCTGGGATAAAATGCTTCGGTATGCCAAACGTTTCAAATATTCATACGTTAAACTCAATAAAAAAACACTCTGCAGAAAACATGATAGAGGTAAAAAATTTAAAAAAATCCTTTGGAGACAGAGAGGTCCTTAAAGGAATTAACTTTTCAATTAAAAAAGGGGAATTGTATGGGTTGTTGGGACCCAACGGAGCAGGAAAAACTACTACAATATCCATTTTAAGCTCCCTGCTAATTGCAGATTCCGGAGAAGTTTTCATTGAAAACCTCAACTTAAGAACGGATACAAACGCAATAAAAAGAATAACGGGTGTCGTGCCTCAGGAGATTGCTTTATACAATGATCTTACAGCTTTGGAAAATTTAATGTTTTGGGGCGGGATTTATAATGTTCCAAAACAGGAATTATCGCAAAAAGCAAATGAATTACTGCAACTATTTGGGCTTGAAGACAGAAAGAACGACAGGATAAAGAATTATTCCGGTGGCATGAAACGCAGGATAAACATAGCAGCAGCCTTGCTGCACAAGCCTAAAATTCTGTTTTTAGACGAACCAACCGTTGGAATAGACCCGCAAAGCAGAAATTTAATTTTTGAGGTCATTGAAAAATTACATCATGAAAGGATAACGATCATCTATACTACTCATTATATGGAAGAAGCAGAAAGGCTTTGCGATCGGATAGGCATAATTGATAACGGAGAAATTATTGCGGAGGGTACACTGGAAGAGCTAAAGAAAAACAGCCCTGTAAAAGAGATTATTTCCATTACTTTCTCGGGTATGAACAACGATAACTATAAAAAGCTGAGATCTTTCCGGAGCGATATAAAACTAACTGAGAACATTGTTCATTTCTATACCTCTGATGCTAAAACTGAACTGCCCAAACTGGTGTCTTTCTGCAATCAGGCAGGACTGGAGTTCAACAATATCGAAATATTAAAAACCAATGTTGAAACAATTTTTCTGAATTTAACAGGAAAACAATTAAGAGATTAATAGTATGATTAAAATTGTTATAAAAGATCTTAAACTCTTCTTTAACGACAAAGGCTCAATGCTTATGGCGTTTGCTGTTCCCATTGCACTTATTACTTTGTTCGCATTTGCATATGGCGGCGTTGGAAAAGGGAATAAAAGCAATAAAATCGTTCTGCAGGTCAGTGACCTGGACAACACAACAGAATCCAAAGAAGCTATTGAACAGCTTGATTCCTTAAAGTCAATACAAATTAAATTAAAAGACCTTGAAGATGCTGAAAATGCCATAAAAACAGGTGAGGCAAGTAGTGTGCTGATCATTCATAAAGGTTTTTCAGATTCTTTGATGGCAGGTAATGTATTGCCTCTGGAATTAAAATATGATGAAGCCAGAGAAATTGAAATCGGACTAATACAACAATCCCTTATTCCAACTATCTCAATGTTGCCATTTCGTCTGAAAGGTTCAAAAAATGTGATAGGGAAAAGACTTGTCAAAATGACAGGAACTACAGATCTGCAAACTCAGCAATCAATTCAGAACCAGTCAGACAACCTTTATGATGTTATTGCCAAAAGCATTGTTGAAAGTAGCCAAGGCAATGATAAAATAAAGAATCCTTCATCCGGTTTTTTTGGAGAAGATATGAAAATGACCAAAATAATAAAAGCAGAACATAGCAACAGGATAGGATTAGTTCAGGCAGTAGCCGGGACTTCCGTGATGATGCTTTTATTTTCAGTTGTTGGTATTGGATTGGGATTACTGGATGAAAAAAAGGAAGGCACACTTAAACGTTTAATATACAGCCCGATAAAACCCGGAAACATCTTATTGGGCAAAATGATTTCTGCCAATATCATGTCCATTTTACAGCTTTTCATAATGTTCCTCTTTGCCTGGCTAGCCTTTGGACTGAAAATTGGCTCACAATTACCCGGAATGATCATAACTATTGTTGCTACTTCTTTTGCATGTTCTGCCTTTGGAGTGTTCATAGCTTCCTTTGCAAAGAAAAGAGAACAGATACAGGGACTTTCTATTTTAATAATATTAGCAATGAGTGCCATTGGGGGGAGCATGATGCCCCTGTTTTTCATGCCTGCTTTTATGCAGAAGTTAGCCGCAATATCTGTAAACTACTGGAGCATCCAGGCATTCTTCGATGTTTTCTGGAGGAACCTGTCTGTAACCGATTCGGTCTTTCTCTCCAGAATCCTTATACTTCTTTTAATTGGAGGAATATTAAATACCATAGCAGTAGTACTATTCAGGAAAAACATCCTGAAACTGGTATAGAATATCAATAAACAGTGTGGGATTTAACAAGCAGTTTGAACACAAAACGAGCGAATCCCTCAATTCTATAGGATATTCTGCTTCACTACCTGACTGTACGGGTAAGTATTGAACATTATCGGTAAATTGAATGTTCGTTTTTAGATTGAAGTTTATTGGTAATAGTTAGCTACTTTGGCAAGCTGATCATTCATTGTGCAACACACAAAGCCTACCACTAAAAAAACAAAAGGACTTCTTATTCAGCTTTAAAACAGAAAAACAAAAATTGTTGAAATATGAAAAACCAAATTGTAACAGTTTTAGGAAGCACTGGAACCATTGGCAGTGAATTGGTTGATTTACTATCAATATCAAGTGTAACTTTTCGTGCAGTATTGAGAAATGTAAGCCGTATCAGAAAAATTCCCGGAGTGGTTTGGATTCAAACTGATGTTAGCGACACATCAACGTTAAAAGCGACTTTGGCAGGAACTGATAGTTTATTTTTATTAACCGGCAATCAACCGGGATTTGGAAAAATTCAAATTGAAATTATTAAAATTGCAGATTCATTGGGTGTTAAACACGCTGTAAAACTATCTGCTTTGGGAGCTAGTCCACGAACTAAGTCGGGATTAACATTAGAACATTGGGAAGCAGAACAGGTATTGGAGAGTACAAAGATGACGTGGACAATTTTAAGACCTCACGCTTTTATGCAAAATTGGTTAGGAGAAGAGGCAAAAACAGTTCGCGAAGAAAATGCGATCTACAGTGCAGTTGGCGATGGAATAGTTCCGTTTATTGATGCTCGTGATATTTCTGCCGTAGCTGTTGAAACTTTATTGAATCCGGAACTTCATCACGGACAACGATATATATTAACCGGTGGCGAGGCTTTTGGCTTCAAAAGGTTAGCAAATACTCTTTCTCAAGTAACAGGAAGAACAATTGTTTACAAACCATTATCGATGGATGAAATGCGAATTAGAATAGAAAAACAAGGTATCCCTTCTGAATCAATAGATTCGCTACTGGCGTTGGCTGCATATCAAAAAGCTGGTGGAGCAACCGAAAAGGTATCAGAAAGTGTACAAGAAATTTTGAAACGCCCACCACGATCAGTAGAAGATTTCGCAAAAGATTATCAGGAATATTTTTTGTAAATAATCAATTTAACATAAAAGATGAAAACACCAGTAAGCCCGGAAGATGTTCCTAAATTATTTGTAAAATATTGGAATCTTCGCAGAGCTGATCTGATGGCTGATCTTTTTGATGAAGATGCTGATTTTATCAATGTAGTTGGTCTATGGTGGAACAACAGACGAGATATTTTGAAAGCCCACGATTACGGGTTAAAAGTAATTTTTAAAGATTCCACTCTGACAATCATCAAGCTCAAGATTAAAATGCTTTCCGAAAATTTTTCCATTGTTCATGTAAAGATGAAACTAGAAGGACAAACACCCGTTAAAGGAGAAAAAGGCGGAATAAGAAGAACTGTATTGACATTTATTGTCAGAAAGGATGAAGAAAATTGTTGGCGGGCTGTTTCAGCACAAAATACAGATATTGTAGGTGGTGTGGAAACCAATATCAGAACCGAAGATGGAGGACTAAAACCGGTGGACTATCGTAAAAAATAATTACATTTAGCACAAATTTTCATTTAATTCTGTCATCCCTACAGCTCCATCTTAAATCCGTCCAACGCATTTTCAATACTACTAAAGTTAGAAATAAATTATTCGAACATCCTTTTGTCCGATAGATTAGAATTGCTGGGCAGATCAAGAGTGAAAATCCTGTATGTATTATAAGCGATGGGATTGATATGGATATGTTAATAATCGTCAAAAGTATACCTCGAATAATCATTAAAAGTGCACCTCCGTTTCTGCACTATTGCAGATGAGAGAGCGTAGTTAAACGAAGAAATTAGAGCGCCGGAAAGTTTATTATTAACCTACCTCTTGTATTATCTTAAACTGAGTCCTTTATAAGACAAGCAGTTTTCAACACTCTGATTGTTAATAGCTTAAAAAACATTTTGTGTTGTTTCCTTAATAATTATTTATAATTTTCCAATATGAAAAAATCAAAAGCACAATTTTAATCTTGACAATATTGAAGTTAAACCTAAAAAATTATTTTTGCTCTTGTTGCAGGCTCAAATATTACTGATATCCGAATTCAAAAAAGTAGCCTTAAAATATGGATCAATCTGCAACAAAGACAACTTGAAGACCCAAAAGGAATTTGTCTTGATGTTTCATAAAAAGGACATTAGGGAAATGGCAACTATGAATTACTTGTAAACTCTGGCGACAATCTTGAATATATAATCAGCTTAATAATGCAATCATTAAAAAGAACAGAAAACAGAGGTTTACACCAATAAATTGACAGGCTCACATAAAAATCCATACGATCAAAAAGCTTTTCATTTTTTTAATCTTATATTCCAACCTCGTTAACAATAATTGCTTAAAACATTCATTCCTGCAGGCGGTTCAGAAATCACCCCCTCTCAGCTATTGTACAACTGATCTGTGATTTCCCATACAAAAGCCCTCACTCCTACTTCTGTGTTTATCTTATCAAGCTTCCTGACTTTGTCAAGTAGCTCTTCTACCAGCTTATCAGGGATTATCGTTAGCAATGCAGAATTCATTTCAGGCCATGTATGAGTTCCCAGGCGTGGATCACCGCTTTCTGAACCACGTCCTTTTACATCGCCCCACAATGTATAACCTCTTATTTCAAGCATGTCGAGAATATATTCAACCCTCTCGGTATGTGCCTGATTAAAAACTATAAAAACTGCTTTCATATCGGAAAAAATAATATCTTTTAATTCAAAACACTTATCATCAGGCTAGTCAAGAAACTGAAATTTCTGCCTGAGTTTCATTATCTTGTCACGTTCGCCGCTTCGGGCAATAATACCATACATAACCGGAATAAGCACCATAGTAACAATGGTAGAGAACACCAGTCCGCCAATTACGCTTATACCCATAGGGCTCCATATTTCCGAGCCTTCGCCGGTACTCAGTGCAAGTGGCAGCATACCCAGCATGGTAGTAAAGGCGGTCATTAATACGGGACGAAGTCGTGAGCGGCCCGAAACAACAATTGCATCATAAAGTTTTATACCTCGGTCGCGCATTAGGTTGGTATAGTCCACCAGCACAATACCATTTTTCACAACTATACCTATGAGCAATACCGCCCCAAGCGCTGCAACCACGCTGAGAGTGGTTCCGGTGATGAGCAGGGCAAGTATAACGCCCGTAAAGGCAAAAGGTATTGAAAACATGATTATAAACGGCATCTTGAACGATTCAAACTGCGATGCCATTACCAGAAATACAAGAATCAGACTGATGACCATCAGCAAAGCCAGGTCCTGAAACGCCTCCTGCTGGTCTTTATAGGCTCCTCCTACAGCTATCATCACTCCTCTTGGCAATTCAAGATCTTCAAGTTCCTTGTTAACGCTTTTTGCCAGATCGCCAAGCGAAACCTTGTTTGGTTTTGCCGAAACCACTACTATCCTCTCCTTACGTTTATGCTGTATTGACGGTGGTCCCCAGTATTCTTCCACCTGCCCTATTTCCTTGAGTTTTATCATCTTACCCATACCATTACGTATGGTGATGTTTTCAATATCGGTAAGCGAACTTCTGAACTCTTCGGCAAATCGTATACTTATATCATATTCATCGCCTTCTTCTTTAAATTTTGAAGCCACCATCCCGCTCACCCGGTTTCGTATCATACTCGAAACCATAGTTGTGGTAAGTCCGTGGGTAGAAAGTTTCTCACGATCGAAAATTATCTGAAGTTCAGGTTTATCATTCTTACGACTTATTGAAATATCGGTAGCGCCCTCTATTGACTTTAGCCTTTCCTGAATCTCCATAGCCAGAGCATTTGTTGTATTGAAGTCATAACCATAAATCTCAACATCCACATTGTTCGAACCCATACCCATACCTGCGCCTGAAGTATTTATGTTGAAAGTAACGACTTCGGGCAACTGGTTAATTTGCTCCCTGAGGTCATCAGCTATTTCCCACACAGTTCTGTCGCGCTCGTCAATATCTTTCATTCTAACCATCATATTAATTATGTTCGAACCGGTAGCCGAAAACAACGAGAACATGCTTCCTTCATCATCAGCTCCCGAAGAAGTAGCCATTAAGGTAACTTCAGGATAGCGCTCCGTAATTATCTCTTCAACCTTACGGGCTGTTTTCATAGTTTCCTCAACTCTGGTACCGGTTTGAAGCTCAATAGAGATACTCATCCTCGACTGGTCAGTTTCGGGCATGAAATCAGTTCCTATAAACCTGAACAAGTACACAGAAATACCAAATACTATGAAAGTAAGGATGATCACAAAAGTTTTATGATGCAATGACCATTTGAGTGTGGAAACATAGATATCGTCAACTTTATCAAGGAAAACCCTGATGGTCTTGTCATAACTGAAGCGACGAATCTTTTTCCCTGCATTCTGCATACGCAGCAAACGGGACGACAACATAGGTGTCAGCGATATAGCAGCAAGGGTTGATGTGGTAATTGTAATGGTTACTATCCATCCAAGTTGTTTGAACAATACCCCTGTCATTCCACCAACCAGAGTTAAGGGAAGGAATACCGCCACTACTACCAGAGTGGTAATGATAACCGAAAGCCACACCTCGTTGGTAGCATATTTTGCTGCTTCGCGCGGGTTCACACCCCTCTCGATATGATGTGAAATATTTTCCAGTACAACAATGGCATCATCCACTACCATACCTATGGCTATTGAGAGTGAAGTAAGAGAAATGACATTTATGGAATTGCCAGTTATAAAAAGGTATACGAAAGCAACAATAAGCGAGACCGGAATAGTAAGTGCAATGATAAAAGTTGCCCTCCACTGACCCAGAAAGAACAATACTACCAAAACTACAAAAAGAAAAGCCCACATCAGTGTTTCCGACAGGTTGTTTATTGAGTTCTTAATGAAATCGGAGGTGTCCATTATCAGATTTATTTTGATATCGATCGGAAGCTCTTTTTCAAGCATTGCCAGTTCTTTGCGAACACCTTTTGCCACTCTTAATGTATTTGCCCCCGACTGTTTCATAACGAACATCCTCAGTCCTGGCTTTCCGCCAATTTTTTCATCCAGTGAGTGGTCCTTGAGGGTATCTTTGACCATGGCAACATCATGAAGATAGATAAGTTTACCATTGAAATTCCCAACCACCAGGTCATTCAACTCTGAACTCTCAACAAACTCACCCTGGATACGCAACTGATAGTCCATTTCTCCCATCTTAATATTTCCTGACGGAAGATTTCGGTTCTCACTTGCTATAATATTCCCAATCTGTTCAATGGTAAGGTTATATGCGTCAAGGCGCTGAGGGTCAACTTCCACATAAATAACACGGCGTGGCACCCCTATCATCCCGACAGAGCCAACTCCATCAATTCTGTTAAGCGGGTTTATTATCTTTTCGTCAAGTATTTTATCCAGTCCTGGATAACTCTCATCGGCAGTAACGGCAAAAAATACTATCGGCATCATATTGGTGTTGAACTTAAAAATAGCCGGTCTGTCAACACCATCGGGCAAATTGCCATAAATCCTGTCAATAACGTCCCTGATATCGTTGGTTGCTTCATCAAGATTAACTTCCCAGTCAAACTCAAGATTTATTACTGAAAGGTTATCACTTGTGGTAGAAACTACTTCCTTTACTTTATCAACCGTATGAAGAGCATTTTCAAGCGGTTTGGTAACATTAGTCTCAATATCGGCTGCATTGGCACCGGGATATGTGGTCAACACAGAGATAAAGGGCGGGTCCATTTCCGGATATAGGTCTACGGGGATGCGTATTAAAGAGTAAATACCCATTACCATTAATACCGTAAATATCATTAGGGTTGTGATAGGCTTATTGACAGCGCTTTTATATATGCTCATATCTTATATTGTAATTCCTGGTTTATATTTAATAGAATTAAAATCTGTACTTCAGAACCTTGATCTGTCAGTTCTCAATTGATCAGGATAAATACTTTATTTTACAACTGTTACCTGCGTTCCATCCTGAAGCCTTGCCTGTCCGCTAACTATTATATTATCGCCTTCATGTAATCCTTCGGCTATTACTTCCACATTTTCATCGTATCGCTTTCCAATGGTAACACCTATTCTTCTGGCTATACCATCTTTTTCAACAAACAGGTAACGTTCGTTCGAACCTTGCAGCTTAAGTACTGCAATAGCGGGTACTATCATTGCATCGAACCTGTCGAGGCTGAATCTTACACGGCTGAACATTCCGGGTCTTAATGATTGGCTACGATTATCAATCGAAATTTCAACATTAAATGTACGGCTTGCAGGATCAACCGTAGGATGTATCCTGAAGACTCTTCCGGTAAATTCTTTATCGGGATAAATATCAGTAGTGATTATTACTTCCATTCCGTTTTTCACCAACGGGAAAAACTTTTCCGAGACCGGCACAATGGTTTTAAGCATATCAATCTGAGCCAAAGAAACTATAGCAGCCTTACCCACAGTTGGAACTGGAGTTCCTGAGAACATCTCGCCCGATTCAAAATATTTTCCTGTAATGACCCCGCTGAAAGGTGCCAGTAAACGGGTGTTATCGCGCAAGAATGCAATATTGTTCTTTGCAATTTCTACCTGAGCCTCAAGCTGGTCGTATTGTTGCTGGGCTATACTTCCTGCTTTCTGAAGGGTATCAAAGCGTTTCAGGTCGGTTTCTATGGTCCTTAATTGAACCTCAGCCTGATGCAACTGGGTCCTGTCCATCTGAACAAGTATATCGCCTTTGGAAACTCTTGCACCAACTTCAACATAAATTTTTTCAATTCTTCCGGGAGTGGCAGGTGTCATGTGAATTTCTTCGTATGCCTGCAGGTTGGCAGTATAGTCCACATCGCGGGCAACTGTCTGATAATCAAGAGGGGCTATTCTTACCGGCTCAATACGGGCTTGGGTATCAGAAGCTTCCTGATCTTTTTTCTCTGTATTGCAGGCTGAAAAAACAACAGCTACCATCACTGCAATTAAAAATCTTGACTTTGACATATATTTCAATATTATGGTTTCTAAAATTCCGTGTTTTATATTTCTATTCTTAAAATCCTAAAAAATTATGCCGGATATGTACTGCCTGTCATTAATTCCACGACATGCAGAAAACCGGGCACATTAATTATTTATCTCTCCATACAGCTTATCCAGTTCCAGCCGCGACCGTAATACCTGAAGCATGGCGGATATATGATCGGTTTCAGCTTTCAGATAGTTATTATCGGCATTTATCATATCAAGGCCCGAGATCAGACCCTGTTCATATTTTAGTTTCAGACTTTCATAAACTTTTCTTGAGACTTCCACATTGTTTTTCTGATTGTTATATGTATCAATTGCATTGTTCAGGTTGAATCTCAGTTGTTTTTCCTGAATATTAAGCTGATCGTTGAGCAAAGCAATATTGTTCTGAATGGTTTGCAGGTCTATCTTAGCCTGTTTGGTTTGAAAATGTCTGACCCCACTCGAAACTATTGGAATATTCATCTGTAAGCCAACAATATTTTTTGGCGTCATATCAAAATTAGGCATGATAAGCTTATGAGTATATCGGTAAAAAGCTGCAACATTAGGCAATGCATTAGCACGCTTCATGTTTACCATCTTCTCCCCTATCAGTTCCTGATGTTGCAACATCCGGGAATCAATATTCTGACTTGCCACAAACTGTTTTGTAAGGTCATTTTCAACGCCGGCTTCGGCAAGCAATTCATCAATGGTTTCAGTAAGCTCAATTTCAGTATCAACCGTAACACCCAACTGAAGCCGCAAAAGATTTGTTGCAAGCTCTAATTGCCGCTCTGACGATGTCAAAGCATTCTGCAGGTTGTTCACCTGTATCCAAAGCTGGTCGAGATCGGTTTTCTCAATAATACCAACATGTTCAAGAACCGAAGTTTTATCATACAGCTTGTTCAGATTGCCCAGATTTTGCTGTAGGAACCCGTTCAGGTATTCTGATATCAAAACCAGATAATAGGCATCAGTAACCTGGGCAATAACTTCAATTTCGGTTTTCTGACGTCCCAGCGAACTAAACTGATTGTAAAGTTTGGCAGTTTGCACCCCTACAATGTAGTTTCCGCTAAAAATCAACTGACTGACATTAAGGTACAGATTACTCTGAGGTTTAATATCAATTTCGGTAGCAGGCATATTCTCATTGAACTGAATGCTCATTTTTGCTCCAAGCGCATTTGAATAGTCAACTGATGCATTCACCTGAGGCAATCCGTTTAAAATAGCTTCGTTCAAAGCCATTTTCGATTTCTCATAAGCGTAGTTTGAATTGAGCATTACCTTATTATGTTCAAGAGCGTATTTTCGTGCCGCCTCAAGGTCTAGGGTCAGTTTAGTCTGAGCCGGCAGCATAAGGCTCTCGCACATAAACAAAATCATTAAAACAAGATGTTTTATTTTCATATTCATTAATTAATTATAATCTGACGACTCGTTAAAATATTTATCCATAAGTTTAAGACCCTTCATCGTACAAATCCCCCTGAGATATGGTATGAATATACTGCAGGCGATCTCTCTGTCAGTAGGTTTAAGGTGACGTACCCGCTCACTTGTATGTATCATAGAGATGATCTCATGAATGAAATTATCAACCAGATCAATTCTTAGGTCTTTACGAAATATCTCCTCCTTTAATCCTTTTTCAAGCAAGGTGTAAGAAGCCGAAAACTGTTTAAGCCCGTCCTTGCCAGAATAAAATGTTGCCTGTACAATGGGGAAATATTTTTTAATATCTTCCACAAAAACTTTTGGAAATTCCCTACGATGAATCTCTTCCCGCATTGTTATCTGATAAATTGCCTCAACAACATTTTCAGTGCTTTCAATTATTTTAACCAGCTCCTTGTTGTGCTCAATTATCATGTAGCGTATGCTTTCAATTACCAGCTCTTCCTTATCCCTGAAGTGTTCATAAATCGTTCGTTTCGACATTCCAAGTGATGCCGATAATGCATCCATCGTAACATTGCGTACTCCAAGACTCATGAGCATTTCGCTGGCTTTAGCCAATATCCTTTCTCTTGTTTCCATAATATTATTTTCTGGCTGCAAAACTATAAAACTTTTTTGGTTTAAAAGTTTTGCAAAAAAAAGAAATTAAAAAGACAATTCTGTTTTATTCCTTTAAACCATTGGGTGTTGAATTGATAATCAAATTATTATATATTTGTCAAGATTTATTTCAAGCCAGAAAGTCTTAGATAAACACTTCGAAATTTAAGAATAATTAAGAATTTTACAAAAACTGTAGTTTCTATGCTCTTAATCAAAATAAATGAATTATAAATAATTATAATACACTGACAAACAATGGATATAAGTATTTTAATAGTTGGATTTTCAATGATTGGAGTAGGTTTTTTGGTAAAATATGCTCCTTACCTGATTGCAGGATACAATACCATGTTTAAGGATAAAAAGAAAAATGTTGACATTAAAGGATTGGCAACTTTTATACGTAATGGACTGATTGCTATGGGCTTAGCAATTATCACAGGGTACTATTTGTTCAAATGGCTGGGTTTCATATCCATTGCCAATTCAATGATACCGCTAATTACTTTGATCGGAATACCTGTTTTATTGATAAGATCACAAAAATTTGATCATAATAAAGAAAAGAAATCAAAATTCATTTTTATAAGTCTGGGATTGGTTACATTGTTTGTGGTCGGATTAATATCTTATACTTTCATTACCTCAAAGGTAAGTTATGATAATGATGTAGTTAAGTTTTCAGGAATGTATGGATTCAAAGTTAAAATCAGCGAGATTGAAACCATTGAACTTACTGATGAATTACCTCCGATTCGGATGCGGGTAAACGGGTTTAGTATTGGTTCGGTAAACAAAGGATTCTTCAACGTTGATAATTATGGAAGGACACGGCTTATTCTGCATTCAGCCAATCCGCCTTTTCTGATACTCAAAAAAACCAATGGTGAAAAAGTTATTATTAATTTCACTGACAGAACAAATACAGAAAACACATACAATAGGCTCAACAAACTGTTAAACAATTAATTATGAGTTTTATTTTTTACTGAGCAACAGAATCTCAAATCATTAACTAAGTGTAAAACAAACTGAAGTTGTCTTTCTTAAACATACATCATTCCAATGAAAACCATGGATCAAGCTCAGGCATTCAATTTCAAACAATCGTTATATCCTGAAAAGAACAGGATTTTTATTTTGCTACTGTCATTACTGTTTATTTTATCTGCCTGTAAAGTCAGATTACCTTCTGAAGAGATAGCTGAAAATATTTGGTATATAAACAATGAACTTAACATTGCCCTTAAATTTGATTCATTCAGCAAAGGGCAATACATCTCCACACAAAAAGCTATTGCTGAGGAACAATCATTTACAAAAAAACAATCGGGTAAGAAAGTGGTGTTTAAATTCAAAGATCTGCCTCAGATCCGCGGGAAGATCACAACATTATATGGTAAATTTTATATTCAAACAAAAGATCAGATTTTTGAATTCCGTCAATACTCTACAAAAGCTTTTCCAAAACCACCCTACCGTTACAAAAACATATTGTTTTCGGAGCATGAGATTAATGAAGTGGAATATGGCAGGGCTTCAGGTTATTATTCTTCAAAACCAATTGAGAAACGAGAGAATAAAAACTATACTCAGGTTATTTTCAATGTTGCCGAAGGTATAACCACCAATATTTCAAAAAAAATAATACCACTATCAATGGATATCTATGAGCCAAAGGATGATACTGTACTAAATAGACCATTGATAGTTCTGTTACATGCCGGTGCTTTTATTGCTGGTGATAAACGCGATGAACTGGTTTCAAAGCTTGCTATGGAATATGCCCAAAGGGGCTTTGTAGTGGCATCGGTGAATTACAGGCTTGGATATATATTCCTGCCGGGAATGTATTCAAATCTTGAACGTGCTATATATAGCGCTGTTCAGGATGTTCGTGCAGCACTGCGATATCTTTCCCATAACCAAGACACGTACAGAATTGACCCTGATATGATATTTATTGGTGGAAACAGTGCTGGTGGATTTCTGTCGTTATACACAGCATTTATGGATGATACCGAGATCTGGCCGAGTGTTGCAGGAAGTACCATACGTATGCAATCTGATCTGGGCTGCCTTGATTGCTCAACTAACGATCTTACAGGCCCTTTTAAAATCATGGGCGCAATCAATATGTGGGGTGCCATTGACGATCTGGCTATTATAAAACCTCAGGATCAAATTCCTGTTTTGTCCATTCATGGCGATCATGACCAGGTGGTAGCCTATGGATATGATTTCCCGTTTGCAAATGTCAGCACCAGGGTTTCTTCATTTTTCTCAAAGAAAATGTACGGATCAGCAAGCATCGATGAATATGCCGAATCAATCGGTATGAATCATTCACTTTTTACATTCAAAGGACTTGAGCATGAGCCGCATTTTGACGAAAATAATCAACTGATTGACGAAAATTATGAGATTATCAAAAACCTGATCTTAAATTTCATTAATGAACAGTTTATACCACCAACCAAGATTGTTCACGGACCACAGTACCTCTCCCGGTATGATCTGGCTGCTGAATATTGGATTGAACAAGAACAATACAAAGAACATTATTTTTCATGCGAAAACTGTCTTATACTAAGCCAGACTCCTAACTCTGCAAAGATCGTATGGATTGCCGGCAGTGATAAACATCAGTTATTTATTGCAGGCATAGGCAAATATGGGCAGGTTTATATTGATACTTTAAACGTAAGGTTTTAACTTTGCCCTGAGTAAAATACAAACCCGGATGACGCATTGGTTTTCTAAATAAGAACATGGTTCGTTAAAAGTTATTAAAAAAATTAAAACAAATTGAACGTATTAAAATTTTCCGGAACTCAGTTATAAAGCACTAAAATCAAATTATTACCAAATAATCTAATCCACCATGAGAACAAATATTTCAGGCTTTCTTTTCATAATGCTTGCTGCAGGAATGATTTTTATAAGTGGATGTAAAAAAGATGATCCTCCTTTTGATCCTCCAACCATGAAAAACATCAGCATTTCGGCTGATAACCAACTAATTACTGTTACCTTCAGCGAAGGCGTTTACAGCAAAAACGACATGAGCGGCAGTCTTAAAGGTGAATCCTTTGAGGTGATCATTTCAGGAGGTGTTGCAAGTTATGGTGGGCATTATTTTGTTGAACACACTGAAGGCTCAGATGAGGCTATCATTAAACTAATCCTTAACGGAGTTGCCACAGGTAAGGAAAGTATTACCATTAAACCCAAAACCGCTTCAAGTATTTACAATGCTGATGGTGTAGCCATGGAAACATCGCAATCGCTTTCAAGTGGTTTGTTTGATACTGGAATACTCGGGAAATGGTATTCAACAGGTTCAAATATAGCGCCGGCAATACAAGCCACCGGAGTTGATTCGGTTTTCGCGGAATTCAAAGCCAATAAAACTTATATCATTGAAACGTTTTCAGCAAAACAACTAAAAACCACCCATAAAGGTACTTTTAACCAGGCAAGATCAAAAACCGGAGAAATATGGGACCTTGCCTTAAGCCAGAATTCTCCGGCTGCAGCTACTCATGAAGGTATTTTTGAGATAACTTCAGGTCAGACCACTACAATGATCTATGAAATAGTACAGGTTCCTGACCTTGTGCCTCCAACTGCGGAGGCAGGATTTGGAAGCACCGCCGGTGGCGCTCACGGAGCTGCTTATGTTCAAAACTTTGTCAGAGTAAACTGATTGATTTCTCAATAACGGATATAATTTCCTTTAACAGTTTTTTATACGATTTGTATTTACAATCGCCAATGCCGATGGTTTAAATATATAGAACAATCGGGCAGAGCTATTATACGAATTGTATTTACAATCGTTAATGCCGGTGGTTAAAACATTAAGAACAATTGAGCGGAGCGATAATTGGTCTGTTATATTTTGCCATCCGGTATAATTAGTCTGTTATATTTTGCCATCCGGTATAATTAGTCTGTTATATTTTGCCATCCGGTATAATTGGTCTGTTATATTTTACCAACCGGTAAAATTAGTATATTATATTTTTCCAATCGGTATAAATAATAATTTTAGAATACTGTATAAAACTAAAATCCGTTTATACTTGTTTGATTTATGAACATTAGGTGGGGAGTTTTTTAAAACTAAATCTTCCATAAATGTAACTCTTTGAATTCCATATCATAGCAAATATTAAATTTCAATAATCATGAAAAAAGACAAACAAACTTTCGATTTGATTGAGCAGGAATACGATCGGCAAATGCATGGACTTGAATTAATTGCATCTGAAAATTTTGTAAGCAGTCAGGTTTTGAAAGCAATGGGATCGGTTCTGACAAATAAATATGCCGAAGGTTATCCGGGTCGCAGATATTATGGAGGCTGTATGATAGTTGATGAAGTTGAACTATTGGCAATTGATCGCGCAAAAGCATTGTTTGGTGCAGAATGGGTCAATGTTCAACCTCATTCCGGTGCTCAGGCAAATATGGCAATATTAATGACTGTTCTCAAACCGGGCGATACATTCCTTGGACTTGAATTGTCGCATGGCGGACATCTTACCCACGGATCACCGGTCAATTCTTCAGGAATCATATACAATCCTGTTGCTTACATGGTTAAGCGCGATACCGGCACAATTGATTACAATCAAATGGAAAAAATAGCTATGCAGCAGAAACCAAAACTGATCATTGCCGGTGCATCAGCTTACAGCCGTGACTGGGATTATAAACGTATGCGTGATATTGCTGACCAGATCGGAGCTATTCTCATGGCTGATATAGCCCATCCTGCAGGTCTTATTGCCAAAGGTTTGCTTAACGATCCTCTCATTCATTGCCATGTCGTAACCACTACCACTCATAAAACATTGCGCGGACCTCGTGGCGGAATGATAATGATGGGTAAGGATTTTGAAAATCCCTGGGGTCTAAAAACTCCCAAAGGTGAGTTGAAAAAGATGTCGGCTTTACTCGATTCTGCTGTTTTCCCGGGTGTTCAGGGTGGACCACATGAGCACACAATTGCGGCTAAGGCTGTTGCATATCATGAAGCTCTCAGCGATGATTTTATGGAATATGCAATACAGATAAAGAAAAATGCAAAGGCAATGACAAAAGCATTCATTAACAGGGGTTATCATGTGGTTTCAGAAGACACCGACAATCATCTTATGCTCATTGACCTGCGTTCCAAATTTCCGAATATTACCGGAAAACTTGTGGAAAACACTCTTGAACAAGCCAGCATTACCATAAATAAGAATATGGTTCCTTTTGATAGCCGCTCACCATTTCAAACTTCTGGAATACGTCTTGGAACACCTGCTATAACTACCCGCGGATTAAAAGAAAATCATATGGAAGCAATAGTGGATATGATTGACGAGATCATTTCAAATATCGAAAATGAAACTGTAATTGCTGCCGTTCGAAAAAGAGTAAATACCATGATGGAAGAATTTCCGCTTTTTGTATAAAATCCTTAACCAGGCTATAAAAATTGATCTCAAAGGAGAATTTAGAAAAAAGAAATTATACGAATTGTATTTACAATCGTTAATGCCGGTGGTTAAAATATTCAGAACAATTGAGCGGAGCGATAATTGGTCTGTTATATTTTGCCATCCGGTATAATTAGTCTGTTATATTTTGCCATCCGGTAAAATTCTTCTATTATATTTTTCCAATCAGTATAAAACATCCATTTAATATTTTCAGGACAGATGTTGGTATCCGCTTTCAGGCTTTTCTTTATCGTTTTCGACTATTGCTCTATATTGTAGGCAGTAATTTTTATAGAGGCTACAAAATAAATCATTGCCTAAATAAGCGCTGACAAGGATTATTTTCAAATGGCTAAAACACAAGAGCCTGAATATCGTACGACATTCAGGCTCTTTTAGTAGCGGGGGCAGGATTCGAACCTACGGCCTTTGGGTTATGAGCCCAACGAGCTACCTCTGCTCCACCCCGCAATATATTGTTACTTTTGTTAGTTTTTTATAAAACGGACTGCAAAGGTAATTTTTGTTTCTTTGCTAACCAAATTTTTTTGCAAGAAAATGACACATAAATCAGGATTTGTTAGTATTATTGGTAAGCCCAATGTAGGAAAGTCTACTCTTATGAACGCAATAGTAGGCGAAAGACTCTCAATAATTACACCAAAAGCTCAGACTACCCGCCACCGGATTCGTGGAATTATCAGCGATGAAGATTTCCAGATAGTCTTTTCTGATACCCCCGGGCTATTACAATCGCATTATAAATTGCACGAATTTATGATGAGTGCGGTAAATGAATCGCTTGAAGATGCTGATATAGTGCTATTTATGACTGAGTTAACTGAAAAACCGGAATCATCAGATGTTATTGAAATTCTTAATAATATTGATATTCCGGTAATAGTAGTTATAAATAAAGCCGATCTCGCTAAGGATGATGAGTTATTGCTTGCCGAAGAAGTTTGGAGTAATGCCATTCCCAAAGCTACCGTTATTTTAGTATCGGCATTGCAGGGTTTGAATCTTGGAAAACTAATGCAAATCATACTCGATCTGCTTCCCGAAGCTCCTGCATTTTTTCCTAAGGAAGAATTAACTGATCGTACCATTCGGTTTATTGTTGCAGAAATCATCAGGGAGAAAATTTTTATGAACTATAAAAAAGAGATCCCATATTCTACAACAGTTATTGTTGACAGTTACAAAGAAGATGAAAATATTGATCGCATTCATGCTCTTATCTTTGTTGAACGTGAAACTCAAAAAGCTATTATTCTTGGGCATCAGGGCAGGGCAATCAAGAAAGTGGGAATAGAAGCCAGACAAGATATTGAGGAATTTATTGACAAGCAGGTATATCTGGAACTAACAGTTAAAGTCAGCAAAGATTGGCGAAATAAACCCGAAATGCTTAGAAGATACGGATATTTATAAAATTTTAACCATGAATTATTTTTTAAACTCCGAACTAATAAATAAGACAATCAAAGAATGTGAACTACCTCATATCACTGGATTGTCACGCACTGAAAGCCTCAGACTAATTCTCTCCTGTCTTGATCTCACAAGCCTTGAAGGCAGCGATCATGATGAAAAAATTATTGATTTCTGCATAAAAGCCAAAAGTTTTAACAATTTTAATTTGCCCAATGTGGCTGCTGTTTGCGTTTATCCTGTTTTTGCGCGTCTGGTTCGCAAAAATCTGGAAAACAGCAATATAAAAACCGCATGTGTTGCGGGAGCCTTTCCTGCAGGCCAATCGCCGCTGAATATCAGGCTTGATGAAGTAAAATTTGCAGTTGATGAAGGCGCTCAGGAGATTGACATGGTTATTTCTCGTGGTAGATTTTTGCAGGGCGATTACGATTATATTACCAAAGAAATTGATTTAACAAAAAAAGCCTGTGGAAATGCGCATTTAAAAGTTATTCTGGAAACCGGCGAACTTGGTTCTAATGAAAATATCAGAAAAGCAAGTAATCTTGCCATTGAAGCAGGTGCTGATTTCATTAAAACCTCCACCGGTAAAATTAAGCCTGCTGCTACTTTTGAAGCTGTTGTGGTTATGCTTGAAACCATTAAAGAACATTATTTGAAGACAGGAAAAATGATTGGAATCAAACCGGCAGGAGGAATTTCAGAACCTGATCAGGCTATTTTATATGCAAACCTCGTTGAACGTATCCTCGGAAAATCGTGGCTTAATAACCATTATTTCAGAATAGGAGCCAGCAGGCTAACTGATAATATTGTCAAAGAATTTCAAACAAACCAATGAGGAACATTATAAACATCTCATTATAAATCAATTAGCAAGCAAATACATAGCGATTATATCTGTGTTACAAATGCAGGTCGATTTCCTTATTTTCAAAAATACCTAACTTTGCCCCTAAATTCTTGATTTTATGAGTAATATCCTTGCTATAGTTGGTAGACCCAACGTAGGAAAATCCACCTTGTTCAATCGCCTTACAGGTATGCGCCAGGCAATTGTTGACCCTACTTCGGGAGTAACACGTGATCGCCATTATGGGCGGTCTGACTGGAATGGTGTAGAATTTTCAATTATTGACACAGGAGGCTATGTTATAGGTTCAGATGATATTTTCGAAAGCGAGATACGCCGCCAGGTTGAACTGGCACTTGAAGAGGCTGATGTTATACTTTTCATGGTTGACACACGCCAGGGGCTTATGGGTATGGATCAGGACATTTCTGAATTGCTCCGGCGTTCAGAAAAAAAGACATTCGTTGCTGCCAATAAAGCTGACAGCTCAGAACATTATCACGAAGCAAGTGAGTTTTATTCTCTTGGGATAGACCAGATTTTCCCTATTTCAGCAATGAATGGTAGCGGAACCGGCGAACTACTTGACGCTATAGTTAAAGAATTTAAATCACCTGTAATTGAAGACATTCCGGATATTCCAAAAATTGCAGTAATTGGCAGACCTAACGTTGGAAAATCATCACTGGTAAATGCCTTGCTTGGTAAAGAACAAAACATTGTTACTCCCATCCCCGGCACTACCCGCGACTCGGTATACACAAGACATAAAGGTTATGGATTTGATTATTTTCTGGTTGACACGGCAGGGGTAAGAAAAAAAAGCAGAGTTTCAGAGAATATTGAGTTTTACTCTGTGATGCGCAGCATTAGAACCATCGAAAATAGTGATGTTTGTTTATTGATGGTAGATGCAGAACAAGGCTTTGAATCACAAGATACCAATATTTTTTCGTTGGCTCAGAAAAATCATAAAGGCATTATAATTGTCGTAAATAAATGGGATCTGATTGTTAAATCATCAAATACACATAAAGAATTTGAAGCTTTGATCCGGCAAAAAATCTCTCCGTTTTCCGATGTTCCTATTGTTTTTACTTCAGTACTAAACAAACAAAGAATACATAAAACAATTGAACTGGCTCATAAGGTTTATGAAAATCGCCGACAAAAAATAACAACATCTAAATTAAATGAACTTTTGCTGCCGATCATCCATAACACTCCACCACCTGTTACCAAAGGAAAAGTTGTGAAAATAAAATATATCACCCAGCTTAAAACCCCGTTCCCTGCTTTTGTTTTCTTTTGCAATCTGCCGAAATATATTAAAGAACCATATAAACGTTTTATTGAGAATCAGATACGAAAAATGTTCGACTTTTCAGGAGCACCAATTGAGCTGTATTTCAGAGATAAATAACGGAGTTTTTTGCTGATTGTGGAAAATAAAGTAGGTTGAACATTAATTAATAATACAATTCATTAAAATCAGGATTATATGTCCGATACTGTTAGAATAGATAAGTGGTTATGGTCTATAAGGATTTATAAGACCCGGAATAAGGCATCGGAAGCGTGCAGGGCAGGCAAGGTGAAAATAAACGGAATTGCAGTAAAACCTTCACGGGAAGTTAAAGCCGGAGATATCATAGTAATAAATTTATCGCCTCTTATAAAAACGGTAGAGGTTGTTGAAGCAATAAAAAACCGGGTTGGAGCCAAATTAGTACCCCAATTTGCAAACGATCTTACCCCGCAGGAAGAATACGACAAAGTAAAATTGATAAATGAGATGAATTTCGAACGCCGTGATCGTGGTTCGGGACGTCCAACAAAAAAACAAAGACGTTTGATTGACTATCTGAAAGATGAAATCTAGAGATCAGGGCTGTTTCAACATTTGTTTTGCTTCTTTATCTAACCCTTCCCTGATTTCAGCCAGAAATTCACGAACACTTTTAAGGGTTTTTATCAGTTCAAACTCGTCAAATGAGTCCTGAGGATTATTCCTGAGCTTGTCTTTAGCGCCCTGAATGGTGTATCCTCTCTCTTTGACCAGATTATAAATCAAATGGAAATTATCAACATCAGCACGGGTAAAAAGGCGATTCCCTTTTTTATTACGCTGAGGTTTTATTATGTCAAACTCATTTTCCCAGAAACGTATAAGACTGGTGTTCACATCAAAAATTCTGGCCACCTCTCCTATTGAGTAATACAGTTTTTCAGTTTTTATTCCTGAACCTGCCATAAATATCAATCCAGAGTTTGTCCCGGACGTGATGACCATTCAATAAGCTGATCATACTCTTCGGGGGTTATATCATTATAGAAATAGTGAATTGGATTAACCGGTTTACCATGGTGCCTGACTTCATAATGCAGATGAGGTGAAGTTGATTTTCCGGTATTGCCAACATATCCTATAACCTCACCGCGCTTTACCTTTTGACCCCGCTTAACATTGAATTTTGACAAATGGGCATATAAAGTCTCATAGTTAAAACCATGATTCACAACAATGTAGTTACCATATCCCACTCTATGCCTTTCAACACTAGTAACAACTCCATCACCGGTAGCATATATCTCTGTTCCAACGGGAGCTGTAAAATCCATACCTTCATGGAATTTCTGAATTTTATAAAATGGGTCAGTACGATAGCCAAAATACGAACCTATACGACGAAGGTCACGATTGCTCAAAGGCTGAATGGCAGGAAGTGCAGCAAGGAGTTTTTCCTTATTCTTAGCCAGTTTAAAAACCTCATCAAATGATTTTGACTGAATATACAACTGCCTTGAAATTTCATCAACCCTGCGGGTTGTGCTTATCATTATTTCAGAATTCAAAAACCCGCTAAGGCTTGCATAACGGTCAGTACCACCAATACCCGCTTTTCTCACAGAACTTGGAATAGGCTCTGCTTCAAAAATCACACGATAAATATTGTCATCCCTCTCCTGAAGATCGTTTATTACCATCTGCAACTGATCAAGACGGTCGTTCAGAACCTTATAATTATGCCTGAGGCTCTCAATTTCTCTGTGCTGCATCTTTTCTTTGGGTGACTCCAGAAAATTATAAGCAAGGAAAATTACTACAGCAGCAAACACAATGCCAGTGAGCAAATGAGAAAGAAATTTAAATAAACGCTCCTTTGCGGTAACCAGAATTTTCTCAAATTCAAGAGTTTTACTGTTAAAACGAAATCTGTTCTTTGCCATTTAATAAAAACAATTAATTAACGTTTAACCGGTAAATATACCAGATTTGGTTTTTCAGTCTGCAAAAATAATAATTAAACTAACTTTGTCGGCTTTTTAAGATGTTAGTTTTATTAACAAAATTACCTGAAATATTAAAAATTGTATGAAAGCATCAGAGATAAGGAAAAGATTTTTGACTTTTTTTGAATCCAAAGGACATCATTTAGTTCCATCGGCACCAATGGTTATCAAGGACGATCCTACGTTAATGTTTACCAATGCCGGTATGAACCAGTTTAAAGATATTTTCCTTGGGAACACACCTATATTACACTCACGTATTGCCAATACCCAGAAATGTTTGCGTGTTTCAGGCAAACATAACGATCTTGAAGAAGTCGGACATGACACATATCATCACACAATGTTTGAAATGCTCGGCAACTGGTCATTTGGCGATTATTTTAAAAAAGAGGCAATTGCATGGGCATGGGAATTATTGACCACAGTATATAAGCTAAACGCTGAAGATCTGTATGTTACTGTATTTGGCGGAGATAAAACCGATGGTCTTCCCTGGGATGAAGAAGCTTATAATTACTGGAATGAGATAATTGATGGGTCCAGAATACTGAAAGGAAGCAAAAAAGATAATTTTTGGGAAATGGGCGATACCGGTCCCTGCGGACCATGTTCCGAAATACATATTGACCTTCGCAATTCTGAAGAAAAAGCATTAATCCCAGGTGCGGAACTTATCAATGCCAATCATCCGCTGGTTATTGAAATATGGAATCTGGTATTCATACAGTTCAACAGGCAGGCAAGCGGAAAGCTTGTAACACTGCCTTCTCAGCATGTTGATACAGGCATGGGACTTGAACGTCTTTGTATGGCAATACAGCATAAACAATCAAATTACGATACTGATGTGTTCCAGCCCATTATTCATCAGATTGAACTAAATACAGGTTTCAGATATGGTCAAAAACCTGAAATTGATATTGCAATGCGGGTAATTGCCGATCACTTAAGAGCTGTTTCATTTGCTATCGCCGACGGACAACTGCCATCAAATAACAAAGCCGGTTACGTCATTCGCAGGATTTTGCGCAGAGCTGTCAGATATGGCTACAGTTACCTTGATCAAAAAGAACCTTTTATTCATGAACTTGTGCCCGTGCTGGTAAAAGAAATGGGTGATTATTTTCATGAACTGAAATCGCAACAGCAAAGCATCACAAAAGTGATACATGAAGAAGAAACCTCATTTATAAGAACTCTTGCAACTGGTATAAACCGTTTTAAACATTATGTCACCGAACATAAAAAATCCAGCATTATTGACGGCGTTTTTGCTTTCGAACTCTATGATACCTATGGTTTCCCTATTGACCTGACCCAGCTCATGGCAAAAGAAAAAGGTATGACTGTTGATATGCCTCAGTTTGAAGCCGAACTCAACAAACAAAAGGACAGATCGAGAAAGGATGCGGAAATTGCTACCGGCGACTGGATAATTGTGAATTCAGGAACCGAAACGTTTTTCACAGGATGGGACGAAACTTCGGCAAAAGTAGCCTTGTTGCGGTATCGAAAAGTAAAATCAAAAGGCAAGGACTTTTATCATGTGGTTACGAACAAAACCCCATTTTATCCTGAAAGTGGCGGTCAGGTTGGTGATACAGGTTTTTTTGAACAAAATAAGACTAAATATCAGGTTTTAGACACGCGCAAAGAAAATAATCTGATAATTCATATCCTGCAAGAATTCCCCAACAAACCTGATTTCTTCTTTACCGCCTCGGTTAATACTGAAAAGCGCCAGCTAACAGCAAATAACCATTCAGCTACTCACCTGATGCACGAAGCATTAAGAAAGATTTTAGGAGCCCATGTTGAGCAAAAAGGCTCATTTGTTGGTCCAGATTATTTACGTTTCGATTTCTCTCATTTCGGCAAAATGTCAAAGGAAGAAATAAAACAGGTGGAAGCCTTTGTAAATGAGAAGATAAGGATGAATATCATTGTTGATGAAAAGCGTAGTATTCCCTTTTCTGATGCAAAAAAAATAGGAGCGCTGATGTTCTTTGGCGATAAATACGATGAAAATGTACGCGTAATTACATTTGGCAATTCAATAGAGCTTTGCGGAGGCACCCATGTAAATGCTACAGGGCAGATCGGTATGTTCAAGATAGTTTCAGAAGGTGCGATAGCAGCAGGAATAAGACGTATTGAAGCTGTTACATCCAGAAAAGCTGATGAATACATTGAGAAAAAACTCGAACTTCTTGCTCAAATGACCGAACTTGTCAAAACTCCTGCCGACCCTTTGAAAGGGCTGAAAAACATTATTGAGCAAAACAATATTCTGCAAAAACAAATAGCAGAAAAAAATGCACTTCTGGCAAGATTCGAAAAGGAAAAAATCCTTGCCGAAGTTAAAAAAGTCGGCGAAATAAGATATCATTCAAAAATCACCACACTCGACAGCAATATTATCAAGGACCTTGCATTTAATCTTAAGGAAACTGAAAAACAACTTGTTATTTTACTTGGCTCAGTCGGTGACGGTAAAGCGAGCTTAAGTCTTTTTATCAGCAACGACCTGGTTGAGAACGCAAAACTTGATGCTGCAAAAATTATCCGTGAGCTTGCTAAAGAAATTCAGGGTGGCGGAGGCGGACAAGCATTCTTTGCTACAGCTGGTGGAAAAAACCCGGCAGGCATAGAAGCTGCTTTTGAAAAAATGCACGAACTGCTGAAAAAGAACTAAAACTACTTCTTATTTGCTTTGATTACTTTCTCTTACCGGGATTTCTTAACCGTTAAAGCCATTACAGATTCGCTATACTTAATTTGTAACCAATTGCCATTATATAAGGAACTTCAATAGTTCAGGAAAAATTCTGAACCCTGGATTATGATTGGAATAAAATCAGCGTTTAAACTTTTTTTTAAGTCTGTTGTTTACCTATCAGTTCACAGAAAACACATAGTAATTAAATTTGCTCTTAGTTGGAAATCACCTGTAGCAAGTAGTTAACAACCAAAATTATTATTACATCAATGGTAAGCTATTCCATAACTGATTTGGAAAAAATTACTGGTATTAAAGCTCATACTATCAGAATATGGGAGAAGCGTTATAAGGTATTTAACCCAAAACGCACTGCTACCAATATCCGATGCTATACAGATGATGACCTTAAGCTCCTTATGAATATTTCGCTGCTCAATCGCTATGGACTGCGGATCTCGAACATTGTAACTATGTCGCAGGAAGAACTGAATCAGAAGGTAATGGATATCACTGAAAACACATCAAGCCATAATATGATGATTGAGCAGATGATTGTTGCTATGATGGAGTTTAATGAAGATAAATTTGAAAAAGTACTTACCAACTCACTGATAAAATCAAATTTTGAGCAAACTGTTACCAATGTGATATATCCATTCCTTGAACGAATAGGTATATTATGGCTTGTTGGCACAATTACTCCGGCACAGGAACATTTTATAGTGAACCTGATCAGACAAAAAATAATTGCTGCTATTGACGGCTTAATTGAAACACCTGGTAATGATGCAAAGAAGTTTTTATTATTTCTTCCTGCCGGCGAATTTCATGAACTAAGTCTGCTTTTTTACTGGTATAATCTGAAAAAGATGGGTCATAAGGTTATATATCTGGGTCAATCGCTGCCTGTTAACAATCTCAAACTCTTCAGTAAAGTACAACAGCCTGATTATATTATCACTGTACTCACAAATGCTTTAAATTTAGAACAATATGAATCATTGATTTCAACTTTTGCCAATGATTTCAGTAAACAGACT
This sequence comes from Bacteroidales bacterium, assembly GCA_012522795.1. GTDB lineage: Bacteria > Bacteroidota > Bacteroidia > Bacteroidales > JAAYJT01 > JAAYJT01. Next base: position 36,638 of record JAAYJT010000005.1, read on the forward strand.
GTTCTAATCTCTGGTTTACAAATTAAGGAGCATACAATAGATCTTCCTTCAAATATTTCAATTTTGGAGTGTCCGGATGATCTTTACAACATTTTGAACTGCAAAAATTAACCGTACCTTCAGTATAAATCCGGGATTCAAAAGATTTAACCATAATTTAACACCTGAAACCGACTTTCTAACGTTAACATAATGTAAAATATCGCATTTAATCTGAAGCGTTGTTCTTAATAACCCTACCGGTTCACAAATTATAAGATTTGTATTTACAAAATAGTCCAAACTGTTTTGTAAATTTATGTTTATGGCTTAAATATTTAGAACAATCGAGCAAAACGAAGATTAGTCTTTATATTTTTCCAATCGGTATTAGTTTTGGTTAATGGTTAAATCAAGATTAGGAATAATGCAATTCAGGTAGTATTAAAATAAAATTCAGTATGGCAGCTTACTTATTTCCAGTTAAACTTTGTTTAAGTAATCCTAACCCATTAATAAACAGAAATATATGGATACTTCTACATATTTCATGTTTAATATATCATTTTATTTTTTAAACGATTTATAATTTATTTAAATAAAGCATCTTTTTATATATGCCTGATTCTCTGCCTATTACAGAATTTAACATATTTTTAACAATTAGTTTTGTTGTTTTAATCATTTTTGTGTTTAACTTTGCAGCGATTCAATTTAAACAAAATAATAATTAAACACAAGCCATTATGACAGCAATTGAATTCAACAAGCAACTTATCAGCTTACACAACAGCCTTAAATTTTTTGCAAACACTCTTACCTCAAATGCTGAAGAAGCTGACGATCTCATTCAGGATACTTATCTGAAAGCCCTGACCAACAGAGACAAATTTGCTGACAATACAAATTTGAAAGCATGGACATATACTATCATGAAAAACACCTTTATAAATAATTACAGGCGTAATGTTAAGGCGAGTACTATTGTTGACTCTACAAAAGATCTGTATTACCTAAATATTCCTCGTAAAGAACAACAATATACTCCCGAAAGCGTATTATCAACCAAGGAAATCAATGCAAGCATCCTTGAACTGGATGAAGAGCAAAGATTACCATTCGAAATGCATACAGCAGGTTATAAATATAAAGAAATTGCTGAAGAGCTTAACTTATCAATAGGTACTGTTAAAAGCCGGATATTTTTTACCCGTAAAAAACTTATGGCTGCGCTTAAAGAATTTCAAAATTAAAACCTACTGTATGTAATTCACAATTTCTCATACTTTCTTTAAAAATCCGGCCACAAAAAAGCCGGATTTTTTTTGCAAATGCCAGAATTAAAGGGGATTTCAGCAAAAAACACTCAGCTGAATATTCAGCATTCCATTTTATTAGCATAAAGATAAAATACAATTTTACAAAACCCGGGTTTGAACAAAAGACAAAACGTCTTAGCTTTTCGCAGTTTTTCGGTTCTGATTGCCCGGACTTGCTTGTCTGAGATTCAGCATAACTATTGCAAACAACAGGGTAGCAGCACTTAACCACTGAACCGGTTTAAGATGCTGTTTATTGATAGTATAATCAAGCAGGATAGCTACCAGCGGAAAACAAAGCTCACAGATTGTGGATACCATAGCACTCACATTTTTTAGACCGTAATAATATAGAAAAATAGCTCCCGAGCCGGTGGTAAATGCAATTATCAAGAATATCAACCAATTAAGGGGAGTCGTAATAAAGATCTGCCTTATGCTACCAGTACCTATCACGTAAATCAACATTAATAAAGTAGTGAACCCATAACGATAAAAGGTAGCTGTGTGAAATGAATAGCGGTTTAATATTTTTTTACTAAGTACTGTACCGCTCCCAAACGAAGCAGCAGCGATCAGCGAAAACACAGAAGCATAAATAGTTTTTATATTTGATTCGATATGCGGAATATTAAACCCGAAAGCAAGAAAATAGCCGGCAGCAATTGCCACGGTAGCCCACAGATAATATCCCTTTCGGGGGCGTTCGCGCAAAATTATTGCAGCTAAAGCAATGGCAAACACAGGCTGGGTTTTCTGTAAAAGGATTACAATGCTTAATTTTTTGAACTCAACTAAAAATAATGCCTTTACAATGGAAAGTGTTCCCAGGGCGCCTCCCAGTAATGCAACGAGCAAAAAGATAAATATATCTGATTTTGTGAAATTCCTAACATATCTGTACTCCCTGTATAAAAATATATTCATTATCACAAAAGGTATCAGATGCAGCATAAATACCACGTATCCAATCTCAAGATTGAAAAGATTGGGTGTCAGAACAACTCCGTCAAACCCCCATAGTGATGCCGATATACAAATTGCAAGAGCTCCTGTAATTGCAGCACGCCGGTTGTTTATAATTTGCTTTATCATCTTATTTTTAGTGAATCTTAACTAAACCTTTAATCCATAATGTTTAAAACAAGCCCCTTGCTTCCTGCTTTACAAATTCAATTGCTCTTATAACCGGATCAATCTCCAGCCCTGTAAACAATTCAAGGATTTTTGCAGCAAGAACAGTTGAAGGCTCATCATTATCAATATCCACTGCAGCAGTATTAATAAGCCTTATCATTTCTTCTCTGGCAGATTTTGTCAGATCCCAAGCCTTTGACGAAATATAAACCTGCTGCGATAAATTATGGTCAAATTCATCCCTTATGGTTTGAATCAACAAAGGTTGTAACTGCCCTGTAGTCATGCCTTGTTTGTTCAGCCTCAGGATCAATTGATTTGGCGAAATGCGCTCAAGCAGCAGAACAATGCGTTCATAAGCCTGCATCCGAACCGAAAAAACGTCATGACGGATGATTTGCATACGTTCATTTTTCGAACGCAAAATTTCATGCTGAAAAAAACGTCTAATGATCAGATAAACCCCGCCAATTATAATGATAACAGGTAATGTATATTTTAATATTTCAAGCAATGCTTCCATTGAGTGTTTTTTTCAAAAATATAGTTTTTCGGCAGCAAAGGTCGTAAATAAGTTGTAATGCAACAAAAAATCAAAAATTGTCGTCTTAACCACAGATTAACATCCCAATAATCGCATATTGGCTCTAAAAAGATTAATTTTGCATCACAAAGTAGTTTCATGCAGGGTAAAACAGAAATAGCAGATAAGTTCAGTTTGTCAAATAAATACCGTGAACTTTATGAAGCCTCGGGTGTGATTTTGAACAGCCGTGATGCCAAATTACTAAAGTCAGCAGTAAAATTATTAATGGAAGCACATCAGGACAAGGCTGATGAAATTAAGAATTACCACTTAAGTCATTCAATTGAAGTAGCAATTATTGTTGCCCGGGAAATGGAATTGCACTTTAATGCAATTATCTGTGCTTTATTGCAATATGTTTTAAAAGATGCTGATATCAAACCTGATAAGATTGAAAAACTGTTTGGACCATCGGTTCGGCAAATGTTGGAAACTCTGACAAAAATTGCCAGACTCCACACCGATCGTATTTCAATGAATGCCGGAAATTTCATTAATCTCTTATTGACTATTACTGACGATGTAAGGATAATCCTCATACGTCTTGCTGACCGTTTGCACTATATGCGAACCCTTAATCAGATGAATACAGAAGATAAAATTCGAATATCATCTGAAACATCTATTTTATATGCTCCTTTGGCTCATCGGCTTGGGCTGTACAATATAAAAACTGAGCTTGAAGAACTTTCAATGCGGTTTTCGCAGAAAGAAATGTATGAAACCATTGAAAAAAAATTAAAAGAGACCGAAGAAGAACATAGCCAGTTTTTAAATAATTTTATGATACCTATAAGAAGGGTACTACATGAAGCCGGTTTCAAATTTGAGTTAAAAGGAAGAACAAAATCCGTTAATTCCATTCACGCCAAAATGGTAAAGCAAAATGTTGAGTTTCATGAGGTTTACGATTTATTTGCTGTACGGGTAATTCTGAATAACACAATTGAAAATGAACTTGCTGATTGCTGGAAAGTTTACTCAATGATTTCCAATATCTATCAGCCAGACCCCAAAAGGCTGCGCGACTGGATTACCACTCCAAAAGAAAATGGATATGAATCGCTGCATACTACTGTTTTAGGTCCGCATAAACGTTTTGTGGAAGTTCAGATCCGAACTAAACGAATGAATGCAAATGCTGAAAAAGGTTATGCAGCACACTGGAGATATAAGGGTAGGGGTAAACAGCAAAAAATGGATGAGTGGCTAAACCATTTAAGAAATTTACTTGAAAGACCGGAAGATTATATATTTCATGGAGATGCCGGCACAAAAATAAAAGAAGCCAGTTATATATTTGTTTTTACCCCTCAGGGCGATTTAAAAAAACTTCCAGCCAAAGCTTCAGTTTTAGATTTTGCTTATGAGGTTCATTCAGGTTTGGGTGAAAAATGTACCGGCGCAAAAATTAATGGTAAAATTGTTCCAATTAAACATGAGCTAAAAAATGGCGATCAAGTCGAAATCTTGAGTTCACGAAATCAAAAACCTAACCTTGACTGGCTAGATTGGGTAATTACAGGCAAAGCACGTAATAAAATAAAACGGTATCTGAGAGAAGCACGCTATAACAGAAGCGAGGAAGGTAAAGACATATTGCGTCGCAAATTATCGCAACTGGATATACCATTTAATGATGAAGTGCTTAACAAACTAATGTTGCACTTTACAACCGAAGACCCTTTGGAGTTTTATCAACAGCTTGCTGAGGGAAAAATTGAACCGGCAAATATCAAAGAAGTTTTATTGGGAGTGCCGCAAAGATCAGATCAGGAATTACGTGAAAAAATAATTGAAAAAATAATTTCAAAAACCTCGGGTACTCCTGCCGATGAATATATATTGCTTATTGAGGAAAACCCTGAAATAAGAGATTATAAACTGGCCAAATGCTGTATGCCTTCTGTAGGTGACGAAGTTTTTGGGTTCATAACTGTAAGTGACGGAATAAAGATCCATAATGTTAACTGTCCGAACGCTCATGAAATGAGAAAAAAGTATGCTTATAGGATAGTTAAGGCACAATGGGTAAGAAAATCTAATATCAAAGGAAGAATTTCAAAAATTCATATTAGCGGCACTGATCGTTCAGGCCTTCTGAACAGCATTACCAGAATAATAGAAGACATGAAAGAAAATAATGCAGACCTGAAAATAAATCTGGAATCAGTTTCATTTAATTCAAGATACGGTGATTTTGAAGGCACACTTAGGCTTTTTATCAATGACGACAAACACCTTAAAAACCTGATTCACAAGATCAAAGAAGTTGAAGGGGTGTCAAAAGTAGCAAACTACTGATCAACAACTCATGCTGATGGGAGCATATAGAGAAAGATACGAAAACCAACTCAATAGTATATCAATTTACGGTGAAGAATATATAGTCGGCGAGTGGTATGACTTTTTGGTTCTGAAAACATTTAAAATGCCCGGCACTGATGAATATTTTGTGCTAAAAAGCCGGAATGGAAATCATTTCCTAATCCCTGCAGCTTACTATAAAGGTTATGGATTAACACCCGGCACTATGATAAAATGCACGGTTGACAAGATCAATTGCTCAGGCAGGATCTTTCTTGAACCTGAACATCCGTATTTTACAATTGGAAAAGAATACGTTTTCAGGCTAACAGATAAAACCCAAAGGACAAGTAGTAAATTCAGGGTAATAAAACAATACAAGCTTAAAGACGAACAGGATAATGAAGTACTTGCTGAATATGTGAGTAACTTTCATTTACCACTGCATTCATTGTTTCAGGCTGAAGTCAGAAGGATCCGTAAAGGAGCTCTGATACTGGGCAATGTGCGGGTTATTAACAATTGTTAAACATGAATGTTAGCATCCTGTTGATAATCAGGATCACAAAAACCATTAGCAAAGTTTTTTAGTGCTAAAAACCATTAAACAAGGGATAAGCTGAGGTCTGTTAAAATTTCCCGCAACAACCTGGCAAGAACCATAGCTGTTTATGTAAATCAGGAAACACATCATTTTTTTCGCATTTCATAACTTTAAAAATCAAATAACACCCTTTAGCTTCTATTGAAAATTCCATAATCATTTTTACTTTTACAGCCCGAAAATTGAATCCCGGTTTGATAACTTATCGCATTTATTATGAACAAATTAGCTGTTGTTGCTTTTGGAGGAAATGCTCTTCTTCGCTGTGATCAGAAAGGAACTATTGATGAACAGGAGGCAAATGCATATATTACAAGTAATCAGTTACTTACTCTTATTAAGAAAGATTATGACCTTGTAATAACTCATGGAAACGGTCCTCAGGTAGGTAATATTCTGCTTGCAAATTCAGCTGGTGCTATACTACACGGGCTTCCTGATATGCCAATTGATGTAAGTGTGGCATATTCGCAGGGGTTCATCGGCTATGTTATCGAGCAACAGCTCAGGAATGTACTGAATGTCAATAACATCAATCGTGATATCATAACTGTTGTTACTCAGGTTTTAGTTGACAAGGATGATCCGGCTTTTAAAAATCCGACAAAACCGGTTGGTCCGTTTTATTCAAGTGAAGAAGCTGAACGAATTGCTTCTGAAACAAATTCTGTTTTTAAAGCTGATCCTCGTGGACGCGGCTTCCGAAAAGTAGTTGCCTCACCACAACCCCTGTCTGTTTTTAATATAAAAACTATTGAAAAACTGGCTCGTGCCCATGAAATTGTGATCGCGGTTGGTGGAGGCGGAATACCAGTGTTTGAAGTTGATGAAAATAAGTTTCAGGGAACTAATGCAGTCATTGACAAAGATCTTGCTTCTGCTTTACTTGCCGTTGGGATCAATGCTGATGAATTTTATATTCTGACCGATGTTCCTAAAGCATGCCTTTATTATAATACTCTTCAGCCAACTTCAATTGATCGGATGAGTGTGAAAGAAGCAAGGCAATATATTGAAGAAGGACATTTTGCCGATGGAAGTATGAGGCCAAAAGTTAAAGCAGCAGTATATTTTACCACTCAAACGGGTAGAGATTCCTTAATAACCTGTGCCGAATTACTTGGTTCAGACAATGAAGGAACAAGAATAACAAAATCGTAAATTCAGACAATATATTCAGAACCTATATTCATCACATATTCAGCAATTTACTGCAGGAACCAACTGTCAAAATTACACCTCTTTAGCGTATTTCATGAAAACCCGGGTTTAGTTTTGTAACTTTGCTCTTTCAAAAATGTATTTTATGACTGCTGTTGATAACCTAAAAAGACTAAGAAATGAAATCCCGGAACATGTTAAGATAGTTGCAATTTCAAAAACACATACCGAGCAGGAAATTCTTGAGGTTTATAATGCCGGTCTTCGTTGTTTTGGTGAAAATAGAGCTCAGGAACTAATTAACAAACAGCCTCTCCTGCCCAATGATATGGAATGGCATTTTGTTGGTCATCTTCAAACTAATAAGGTAAAGTATATTGCACCCTATATTTCTGTGATTCAAAGCATTGACAGTTTAAGATTACTGAATGAAGTAAACAAACAGGCACAAAAACACAATAGGGTGATAGATTGTTTGTTACAATTTTTCATAGCCAGGGAAGAAACCAAATATGGGCTCGACTTGCAGGAAGCCCATGTTTTGTTGAACTCAGATGCATACAAAAGCATGAAAAACATCAAGATCAGAGGTGTTATGGGAATGGCAACATATACCGATAATACTGACAGGGTCAGAAATGAATTCAAAGAACTTAAGCAAATTTTTGATTCGTTGAAAAACGATTTCTTTTCTCACAATGCTGATTTCAGTGAAATATCAATGGGAATGTCGGGCGATTATAAAATAGCCATTGAAGAAGGCAGCACCATTGTAAGAATAGGTACGGCAATCTTTGGTGAAAGGAACGGTCGCTAATCAAAACAGAATCTATAAGACCTTGTTTAACAACATTTCAAACCATCATTAAACCATTTTCGATTAAGAACAAAATTTCAAGAATCCGGCAAATTTAAGGTATAGTAAAATATCATATTTGATTATCATAAAAACATGTAGTTTTGCACATCAACTTATCAATACTTTAACACATGAATACAAAGAAAGATCCCGCAACAAGAATTCAGGAACTGAAAAAATTTGGCGAGTTTGGAGATGTAAATCCTTCGATATCCGACTCAGCAACATTTACTTTCATGAAAGCGCAAACTATGCTTGACACTTTCAAAGGTGAAACCGAAGGTTGTTTTCTTTATTCAAGACATTGGAACCCAACGAACAAGTATCTTGCTGATGCACTTGCTGCCATGGAAGGCACTGAAGCAGCCTGGGTTACAGCCTCGGGCATGGGTGCTATAACCAGCGCTATACTTCAACTGGTAAACAGTGGCGACCATATTGTAACGAGCCGGACTACCTATGGTGGTACTTTTGCATTCTTGAAAAACTACCTGCCAAAATTCAATATTGATGTAACTTTTGTGAATATTTCCGACCTTGATGCTGTTAAAGCTGCAATACGTCCTAACACAAAAATTATTTATACTGAATCGCTAACCAATCCCATGTTGCAGGTTTCAGATATCCCGGCATTAGCAGATATTGCCAACAAAAATGGTTGCAAACTGATTGTTGATAACACTTTTACACCTATGATAATTTTGCCCACTGATCTTGGAGCACATATTACTGTGTACAGCCTGACAAAATTCATCAATGGTAAGAACGATTGCGTTGCCGGTGCTATTTGCGGGACCGAAGAATATATAGCCTCATTGATTGATGTTAATGATGGAACTGCCATGTTATTAGGACCGGTTCTTGACCCTCTGCGTTCTTCAAGTATTTTAAAAAACCTTCATACCCTTCATATAAGAATGAAACAGCATAGTGCAAATGCTATGTTCCTTTCAAAAAAATTCAAAGAAATAGGATTGAGAGTAACTTATCCAGGTCTTCCTGATCATCCTGATCACGAGCTGATGAAAAAATTAATGCATCCTGATTTTGGGTTTGGCGGTATTTTATCAATTGACATGGAGACTTTTGAAAGAGCTGCTTCACTAATGGAAAAAATGGAGCTGGAAGGCGTAGGATATCTGGCTGTCAGTCTCGGTTATTTTAAAACTTTATTCAGCAATTCCGGTAAAAGTACTTCAAGCGAAGTACCGGAAGAAACTCAGCGCGAAATGGGTATGAGTGAGGGACTTATTCGTTTCTCAGTAGGTTTGGATCATAGTATTGAGAACACATGGGAGATCATAAAAAAATGCCTCAATGAAATTTGATGCCTTTTAATTGACTTTCTGATATATTTGACAAACAAGTTTACTGATCTTTGTAATCAAAATTGTAATATATTGGTTCTCTGAACACCAATATATAAGTGATGGTTTTAATCCAAACCTCTGGTTCAAATCACAACTTTACTTCTCCAGTTTCCTTTTAAGTAGTAAAGCCATGATAAAATGGCTCCGATTATCCATCCCAACGGGATAGCCCACCATATTCCAACTGAACCAAACATACCGGAAAACCAGATTGAAGCCGGGATCCGTATTATCCAAAGTGCGAGCAGGGTAATGAACATTGGAATTACTGTTGCACCTGCTCCGCGAAGTAAACCACCAATAACAAACATTGCTGAAAAAACAATATAAAACGAACAAACCACCAGTAAATACTCTGCCCCAATTCGTATTACCTCAGGATCGGACGAAAATATAGTTATTAGATTGTGCCTGAATAATATTACCAGCAATGTTACTGCCACTGAAACCGAAGATGACATTTTAAGTGTGGCGATCAGCCCTGAATAAACTCTTTCAGGCTTTCCGGCACCTAAATTTTGACCAGTAAAAGTAGACAAAGCGGCACCAAAGTTCATAGCTACCAGTGAAGCAAGAGAATCAATACGCATTGCAACGCTATAAGCAGCTACTGTATCGGTTCCGAAATTATTGACTATACGAAATAAAGCCAGTGCTCCAAGCGAAACAAAAGTTTGCTGTAATCCAGATGGCAATCCTATACGCAGGCTCTTACGGAAAATATGGCGGTCGAACTCATATTTGCGCCAGGAAATATTAAAAATCTCATGGGAACGGTTCAGATAGAAGACTGCCGTTATAAAAGCCCCGCCCTGAGAAATGATTGTAGCAATGGCTGCTCCGGCAATCCCCCATTTAAAAACAAGAATAAAAAGCAGATCAAGTAAAGTATTGGTTAAGGTGGCAATTATCAAAAAGTACAAAGGAGTTTTTGAATCGCCTAAACCACGCAAAATGGAACTGACAGCATTGAACCCAAAAAACAAAACAATCCCGCTAATATAAATATTGAAATATAAACGAGCCTGTGGAACAACCTCTTCAGGGAGTTTTATCAACTGAAAAATCTTACCGCTAAAACACAAACCAGCCAAAGTAACAATGATAGACGCAAAAAATAAGAAGATCAGCATAGTATCGATTGAACGCCGGATTTTCTTCATATTTTTAGCTCCGAAATACTGTGATATAATTATCGCTGCCCCATTGGCAATACCAACAATAAAAGAAATAAGCATGAACATTATTGGGAATGAAGCCCCCACAGCTGCAAGTGCTTCCTTACCAATAAAATTCCCAACAATAACACTATCTACAATATTATAAAGCTGCTGGAAGACATTTCCAACAAGCATGGGAGTTGCAAACTGAAGTATAAGCAATGAGGGTTTCCCCTTTGTGAGGTCTTTCATTTAGAGACAGCAAATATGAACCAGATGCAAAGAAAAGAAACATTTCATGTATTTATTGTTCATTCATCAATAATTCCTGAACGAGAAACTATAAGTTCCTGTATGGATGGCTTGTACGAAACACTTCAATAAATTCACGATATAGTTTTAAATGCTCACTAAAAATACGAACATCACCGCGTATAATCTAAAATGTAAATTTTTCGCCGGGAATCTCAAAGAAAAGTATTTCATAAGCCTATTCATTTTTGTCTATCATATGCACTCTCGTATATTTGGTATACCCCCTTGCTAACCAGACCTGCATTGCAAATTGGAAACAAATAATTGTTTTATAGAGAATCATTATTTTAAGGCACCTAATTAGCAAATAAAGATCCAATAAAAATCAGTAATTTTCTTAATCCTATTGAAAATTTCTTAAAAAAAACTGAAACTACACTATTTTTGCCTCAGTAATTATTAAAAGAGTGATCCATGGAACTGATAAAAAAGTATTTTCCAGACCTAGATCCTGATCAATACAGGAAATATGAGCAATTGCGCCCATTATATCAGGAATGGAATAATAAGATAAACCTGATATCGCGAAAAGATTTTCAGTTTCTGTACGAACGCCATGTATTACATTCACTTGCAATAGCAAAAGCTTTTAATTTTCCTAATAATACTGCTATTATGGATGCTGGCACCGGTGGTGGATTTCCTGGAATTCCGCTTGCCATTTATTTTCCAAATGTTAATTTTCATCTGGTAGATTCAACAGGTAAAAAAATCAGAGCAGTGGAAAATATTGCTCAAAATCTGGATCTTAAAAATGTACGAACCGAAATAAACAGAGCAGAGCTGATAAACAACAAATATGATTATGTTGTAAGCCGTGCTGTAGCACCTTTAAAAGACATTATCAAATGGACATGGAAAAAAATCCTCACCGGCAAAAATGCAGACCCAAAACCCGGTATCATATATTTAAAAGGTGGTGAAGTACATGAAGAATTAAACCAAATAGATTATAACTACCGGATTATCAGAATTAAACATTTATTTAAAGAAGAGTTTTTTGAACACAAACTTATTATCCATATATTCCGATAGTTTGGTAAATCTGTACAGTTACCCTGCATTTAAGTGTTGTATGAACCAATGAATTAACAACAAATACAAATATTGTTAATATTATCAGTATGCCGGATTTATGAGAATATCAAAATTTTTCTTTACTTAGCGCATCAGAAAGCTATACTGATCAAATATTAACTAAAAACATTTAATTATGTCACAACCAAAAAAGTTTGTGCCTTTTATTTCGTCTGAGACAAATATGGCTGAGTTTACTATGCGAGCACTTATAATAGGTTTGATTATGTGTGTGGTATTAGGTGCTGCCAATGCTTATCTGGGATTGAAAGCAGGGATGACAATTGCAGCAACTTATCCTGCAGCAGTAATTGGAATGGCTATTTTAAGAGCTTTCAAAGGAACCATTCTTGAAGAAAATTTCGCCCGTACCGTAGGTTCTATTGGCGAGTCAGTTGCTGCCGGTGCAATTTTTACATTACCGGCATTTTTTATTGCCGGCATCTGGAAAGACTTTTATACTCCGGGGAACTATGTTGTTTCTGCTCTGATCATGATTGTTGGCGGGGTTCTTGGTATCATGTTCGTTGCATTGCTTCGCCGTATTATGGTTGAAGATGCTGAACTCCCCTACCCTGAATCAGTAGCTGCTGCCGAAATCCATAAAGCTGCTCAGCATGGATCGGGTGGAAGTAAATTCCTGTTTCTGGCTATGATTAGCGGAGCTGTTATTAAAGCTTTGGGCGAACTCAAATTTTTTGCATCAGCATGGAGTAAGTTTTACACTTTCATTAAACAAACTATCCCAGGAAGTAATTTCGTGGGCGAAGGCGGATTATTGGTCAATTCACCAAAAATCAGTCCGGCATATATGGGAGTTGGTTATATTATCGGACCTAAACTTGCATCTCTGGCTTTTGGAGGCGGATTAATCGCCTGGGGTTTGTTAACTCCAATAATTCTATATTTTCTTTCAAGCGGTTATGACGTTCAGGGTCTAATAGCTTCAATAATGGCAGAAAAAAGTATTTCCGTGCAAGCTGCCACCAACGAAGCGTGGGTGACTCTTGCAAACAATGTATGGGGCAGGATTGTAAGACCTATTGCAATTGGCGGTATGCTTGTAGGAGCTTCATATACATTGTATCGTATGCGCAAAAGCTTGTTTGCCGGTATTTCACGTTCGATCAGTGATGTAAAAAAAGCCGCTGCAGGAACTGCTACTGATATTGAACGTACTGAAAAAGACATCAGTTTTTCATGGATAATGATAGGAATTGGATTGGTAGCTATTGCAACTTTCCTGATCACCCTGTTAATCTTCAAAACTTCAGTATTGATAGCCTTCGTTGCTGCAACAGTAATGATAATTCTAGCGTTTTTCTTTGCTGCTGTATCTGGCTATCTTGTAGGTATCATGGGTTCAAGCAATAATCCAATCAGCGGACTTACACTTACTGCTTTGGTTGTAACTGCACTTATTCTGGTTGCTCTAGGTGCAAAAGGTCAGGAGGGGATTGCTGCAGTACTTGGTGTTGCTGCAATTGTTTGCGTTTCGGCTGCTGTAGCCGGCGAAATGCTTCAGGATCTGAAGGTAGGTCATATTCTGGGTGGAACACCCTGGAAAATGCAGATTGGAGATATTATCGGAGTGGTATTAGCGGCTGCTGTATTGTTCATTCCATTGTTCATTTTGCATGAAGGCGACGTGGCTACAGGAATCCGCGAAGGTTATGAAGGTGGTTTTGGAAGTAAAGAACTGCCTGCACCTCAGGCCAGCCTGATGGCTATGCTGGCACGAGGAATTGTTGGCGGAGATATGACTTGGCCACTTATCATCGTTGGCATGCTGATGGGATTTGCATTTATACTTATTCAGGCTGGTAGCCCTATGCTTATAAGTGTGGGCATGTACCTTCCTTTTGGGACAGTTTTTGCAATTTTTACCGGTGGCATTATTAAAGGAATATTGAATATGGTTTCCAAATCACGAAAAATGAATGAAGCACAAAATGTCAAAATTGAAAACGTGGGCGTTCTCCTCGCTGCAGGATTTATAGCAGGAGAGGCACTGATTGGATTATTATTTGCCGGTTTTGCATTTGCCAATATGGAATTGTTCGCTTTCTTCAAGGAGCCACCATTCAGCATAAGCTCAATTATTCTTGTTCTTGTTGCTTTAGCATTGATCTTTGTTCCTTTGCGTAATGCAGGAAAACCCGATGAACCAGCACCACCATCGGCATGAGGACACTAAACTGAAGCAACATAAAAGAAAAAGACAAAGACTGATATTAATAAACAGCTTATTATCAATCACTTAATTTAAATATTTTCTGTGGGACTTAATATCTTTCAGCGCCGCCGCATTCTTAAAGGTGCCAATTATCTTGAACTGACTCCGGTACGCACTCAGGCTTTTGAAATTGACGATGACGGGAAAGTAGTACTGCTGATTCCTAAATTCTCAAATAAAAAGCTTAGTAATTTTTTATTACCTAAAGGCAAGCCTACTCTTTTCAAAATCCATTTCGATGAGTTGGGAAGTGCAACCTGGCTTACGATTGATGATAAAATGAATGTAAATCAGCTTTGTATGTTGCTGACAGAAAAATTTGGAGAGCAGATACATCCGGTTTATGAAAGGGTTACCAAATTTCTGACCCTGATGTATGAACAAAGGTATATCACTTTTAAAGAACTGAGCGATGCTGAAAAAAGGCTCAGAAATACTTAACCCTGTGAATAACAAATCTTTTTATAAAACGTTTTAGCATAATTATACAGCAAGTCACAATTTGCAAAAGATTAAAAAAAACTGTCAAAATGAAGGCTAACATCACAATAATATTAGTTCCCGTAATATCCGGAATTTTGGCTGTGCTTGTAGTCCTGTTTTTGTTTAATTTATTAGTGTACGGTGGAGACATTTTTAAGTCGCCGGACAACGGGTTTTTAACCCTGTTTGTTCCAATAACGACTCTTTTTGCATTAGCTGTCCAATATTTGCTAACAATTCCTTTCTGGAAAAAATTTAAAATGAGAACAAAGGTTTGGGGGCTGAATCTTATTCAGTTTACCGGGCTTCTTTCTATTATTTCAGGAGCAATTTTCGGTTTGGTATTTTGGGAAAGGAACTTTGGACTAAAAGAACTGATTCTGGTAACACCTACAGGCATAGTTGCGTTCGCAATATACTGGACAGTTAATCTGCTAATATTAAAACGCTTAGATAAGCAATGAAGAATCAATTTTATAATATAAATCTTAATCAAATTAATTACGTATGAAAAAATCAATTTTGGATCTCGAACCAAAACTTGTCTGGAAGCATTTCCACAGTCTGACTCAAATACCCCGACCTTCAAAAAAAGAAGAAAAAATAATCCGGTTTATGAAAGAATTTGGTGAAAGCCTTGATCTTGAAACCATTGTTGACGAAGTAGGTAATGTAATCATTCGCAAACCAGCTTCTGCCGGAATGGAAAACCGAATTGGCATTGTTCTTCAAGGTCATATTGACATGGTACCACAAAAAAACAGTGATAAAATCCATGATTTTGAGAAAGATCCCATTGAAACCATTATTGATGGCGACTGGGTAAAAGCTAACGGCACTACACTTGGAGCAGATAATGGTATGGGTGTGGCAGCAGCAATGGCTGTGCTAGAAGATAAAACTCTGGTTCACGGACCAGTAGAAGCATTATTCACTGTTGATGAAGAAAGTGGAATGACTGGTGCTTTCAATCTGCAACCCGATATTCTAAAGGGTGATATTCTCATTAACCTTGATAGTGAAGATGAAGGCGAACTATACATAGGCTGCGCTGGCGGAATTAATGGTAATTTCAGGTTTACCTATAAAGAAGAAGCTGTTCCTAAAAATATGAAAGCCTATAAAATTGGCATTTCAGGTTTAAAAGGAGGTCATTCCGGGCTTGATATTGCCCTTGGAAGAGGTAACTCTTGCAAAATAATGATACGCCTACTGCATCATGGAATTGAAAAACACGATATGCTCCTCGCCTCAATTGATGCCGGCAATATGCGCAATGCCATACCACGCGAAGCCAATGCTGTTGTGGTAATCCCTAACGAAGAAGAGGAGAAGTTCCTGAATTGCTTTAAAAAATTCACAGCCACAATTAAAGCTGAACTGTCAGTTACTGAACCGGATCTGAAAATCACAGCCGAATCCACCGATACCCCATCATTCGTAATAGATGCTGATACCCAGAACCGCATGATAAGAGCTACATATGGATGCCCTAACGGAGTTATAAGAATGAGTGATGCAATGCCTGGATTGGTTGAAACTTCAACCAACCTTTCAATCATTAGCTCCGGAAAAGGGGAAATTAAAGTTATCTGTTTGTTGCGTAGCTCTGTTGATTCAGCAAAATTCGACCTTGTTAATATGATGGGAAGTATTTTTGAACTTGCTGGAGCTGAAGTAGTTTTTGAAGGTGAATATCCGGGATGGAAACCTAATCCCGATTCTATGATCCTGAAACTTATGCAAGAAGTCTACCATAAAAATTATGGCAAGATCCCTGAAGTTAAAGCTATTCACGCCGGACTTGAATGTGGAATACTTGGTTCAGCCTATCCAAACTGGGATATGATCTCCTTTGGACCAACCATACGTTTCCCTCACTCTCCGGATGAAAAAGTAAATATACCATCAGTGGGAAAATTCTATGATTTTCTATTGGAAACATTAAAAGATGCTCCAGTAAAACCAAACGTTTAGGAATTATAGAATAAGAGTCGTGGTCGGTGATTTGAAGATATCTATTTATCAATAATGTGAGAACCACAAGCCAAATTTATCAGAATCAGATTACCGACCATGACATTTGATTTTTCAGCTATCCACTTCTGGCAAGAAAATTATTTTTAATGTTTTTTAGATAAAGGCTTGCTGATATCAAAAAAAGCACTACTTTTGCAGACTCAAAAAGTCAGACGATCATGAAACGTACATTTCAACCATCCAACAGGAAAAGAAACAACAAGCATGGATTCAGGAAAAGGATGTCAACTGCTAAAGGCAGGCAAATTATTTCTGCCCGCAGAGCTAAAGGGCGTAAAAAACTCTCCGTTTCTGATGAAGTATTAGACAAACGTTAAAAAATCCTGGTATTTTAACTATAGAAGATTTTCTATAAGCCGCCCATCAGCGGCTTTTTGTTTTTATATAAAATAACTTTACAAAGATCATTCTGTATCTCTCTAAGCAACAAAGGCATAAGAAACCTTCCTGGCTACAAAATGATTACGTACTTTTTATATCCAAAATGCAGGAATTAGTTTTGAAATACTGATAAATAAGCTCATTATATATTGTATTTCCAGTTACCCAATACTTGCAACATGAGAAAGTCAAAAATAATTACTAAATTTGCAAACTATTGGAATTTATATTCAAAGTTGAGGAAATGTGTGCTCAAAAGTTGTTATAGTATAAAGTTTGACTGGGAGTTATTAAAATAGAATATATAATAAATAAGCATATTAAATCAATGTAACATATAGATAATTAGTAGTTTTTATATCGTTTTCAACAACTCTTAATCAACTTTATTAGTTTATTTTCATTAATTATAAAAACATCTTAAAGAAATAGTAGCACATAAATAATTAACAAAATATAAAAGATAAGTTAAATCAATTATAAACTAAATTTTTTAAATTACTAGTATGGAAAATAAAAAACAGATGACTGGCTACACTGACACGGTATTTATGATTGAACCCGTAGCTTTTGACTACAATCCCGAAACAGCGGTAAATAATCTTTTTCAGAAAACCGCCGATAAGCAAAGCACCGAAACACAAAAACTGGCGTTGGCTGAGTTCAATAATATGGTTAACTTGCTTAAAAATGAAGGGGTTAAAGTAATTACAATAAAAGACACACCACAACCACATAAACCCGATTCAATTTTCCCGAACAACTGGGTGTCATTCCATGAAAACAACCAGGTGGTACTCTACCCCATGTTTGCAGAAAACAGACGTGTAGAGCGCAGAATGGATATTTTGGAAGAAATTGAAAAACAATTGGGTCGTAAATTCAAGATTACTGATTATTCTGACTTTGAAGCAAAGAATGTTTTTCTTGAAGGTACTGGCAGCTATGTGCCTGATAGAAAAAATAAAATAGCTTATGCAAGTATTTCGCAAAGGACCCATGAAGTACTGTTTAAAAAGTTTTGTGAAGAGAATAATTTCAAACCAGTGATTTACAATGCTTCGCAAAAAGTAAACGGAGAGTTACATCCTATTTATCATACCAATGTTATAATGTGTGATGCTGCAAAACATACAATAATCTGTCTTGAAGTTATCAGAGATGAACAAGAACGTAAAATGGTAGTGAGTGAGATAGAAAAATCAGGAAAAAAAGTTTTTGAAATCTCAGAGCATCAGATGAATAACTTTGCAGGCAATATGCTTCTTGTAAAAAACAAATCAGAAGAATTGATATTAGTTATGTCAAAATCAGCATTTGACTCGCTAACCAAAGAACAGATCAGTGAACTTGAAAGTAATTATAAATTACTGGTTTGTCCGATACCAACCATTGAAAAATATGGTGGCGGAAGCGCAAGATGCATGATTGCAGAAATTTTCTAAGAAAAGCATTTTTTTGTCTATACCTAAATAAACGTTACAGATTTTAGTATTAATTTGGTACAAATCTAACAAGAAAGTTCTCTTTTGGGAGGACTTTCTTGTTTGTTATAGATTTTAATTTTTATTTCACATTGTCTGAGCATAGTATTTGGTGTTTTCTTAAAGCAAGACACTATCCCATTAAGACTGCCTCTTTAACATGTCGGAGCGGTGAGACTCGAACTCACGACCTTCCCGAACCTACCTAAAATCCGCATGTCTTTCTAAAATTTTAAAATCTTGATTTTTTCAATGACTTTTATAGCTTATGAGCTAGTTTTTTTGATGCTTTCAGTAATTTCATTATAAAATATCTGCTTATTACATAAAA
>JAAYJT010000055.1 GCA_012522795.1 Bacteroidales bacterium
AAATTCTTCCACACATGATTTCTAGGATAAAAAAAATCTCCCTTTGGGTATTTTTATCCAAAGAGAGATTGTTGAAAGCTGTTTTTAATCCCAAAAAGTAGAAATTATTCTATTTTCTGAAAGTGCCTAATGATTTACTGATTTCTTAACGGGCAACTATGATATAGCTATTTTATATGCTTGCTTTATCCACAAGGATCATGATGGAATGAGCCGGAACCATAGTTTTCTTAATTTGATCCTTACCCAAACCTTTAGCAGTAAAACCTTCTTCGGTAATAAAATCCTTAGTAGCAACGATCACCCATTCGCCGTCAGGAAGATCAACTTCGGTTATTTTTGAGTTCGCATTGTAAAACACGATAATATCCTTCCATTTATCGCTATTTGCATTATCTGAGATCTGATAACCTAAAAATAAAGGTTTATCAGTATCGAAGAAACTTATATGACGGTTTATCATTTCGGCGGTTGACATACGAAAAGCCGGATGATTCATTCTCAGCGCTATCAATTCTTTATAATAGCTGAAAACATCTTTGTAAATGGATTTGTTATGCCATACCAGCTGGTTTATGGAGTCAGGCAAATTATATGAATTGTCTTCACCTTTTTTGGTTCTTACGATTTCCTCACCCGCATGCAAAAATGAAACTCCCTGCGATGTAAGAACTATTGCATTAGCAAGCTTTTGAATATCGAGCATATCCTTTTTCTTACATTTGTTACAGGTGCTTACAATTTTATCCCAAAGGCACGGATTATCATGGCAGGTAACATAGGTTATTGTTTGCAAAGGGCTTGTGGCATAAGGCTTGTCAGAATAATTTACCTTGTTGTAATCAATCTGAGGGTGACTGGTTGAGGCTATCACTCCAAATTTTATACTTTCTTCAAGATTTAAATGACCTGTCATAAATCCGGGCGTATCTTGTTCCCACCATGGTCCGCGTATTGCATCACGGATATCATCGCTAAAAACCGCAATTCCGTCAAGTTGTGCAGCATTGGCTTTAAGTGCCCGCTTTTCAATCGGAAGCGGAGATTCACCGGCTGTCCATCCTTCGCCATAAAGGAATATGGTAGAATCAATTTTATTCAGTTCCTCACGTACCAGATTCATGGTTTCTATATCGTGTAACCCCATTAAATCGAATCGAAAACCGTCAATATGATATTCTGTAGCCCAATATTTCAGTGATTCTATCATGAACTTACGCATCATGGCTTTTTCTGAAGCAGTTTCATTACCACAAGCAGAACCGTCTGAAAATTTACCTTCATCGGTCATACGGAAATAATATCCC
This sequence comes from Bacteroidales bacterium, assembly GCA_012522795.1. Taxonomy (GTDB): domain Bacteria; phylum Bacteroidota; class Bacteroidia; order Bacteroidales; family JAAYJT01; genus JAAYJT01. The sequence goes on from JAAYJT010000055.1 coordinate 1,308, forward strand.
GGTACCAATTGCTCAAACGAAGATACAACAGCATCAAAAACATGATTATAAACCACATCCATGATTACTCGGATTCCATTCTTATGCAATGCCTGCACCATTTGCTTGAATTCTCTGATACGTACATTCCCATCGTAAGGATCAGTTGAGTATGAACCCTCGGGAACATTATAATTCTTTGGGTCATATCCCCAGTTGAACTGAGGCTCATTTAACCTGGTTTCATCAATAGTTGCAAAATCAAAGACAGGAAGCAGGTGTACATGGGTAATTCCAAGCTCTTTAAGATGATCAATGCCTGTTTTTTCTCCTTCCGGACTTAGTGTTCCCTCTTCAGTAAAAGCCAGATATTTTCCTTTGTTTGTGATGCCTGAGCTTGAGTGAATGGAAAAATCGCGCAGATGAATTTCCCAGATTATGATATCAGAAAAACCGGCAAGCGGCGGTTTTGTATCTTTCTCCCAACCGTCAGGATTTGTTGAACTAAGGTCAACTATCATGCCTCTGTTTCCGTTTACCCCAACAGCTTTTGCATACATATCAGGAGTTTCATTTTTCCACTCATCGCCAAATCGAGCCTGAAGTGTGTAATATTGATTTTTCCTGTCACCTTTTAACTCCAGTTTCCACGTTCCATCCTTATCGGCTTTCATATTATGTGATTCGATCATATTACCCTCAATACCCTGATCATAGATCCTGACTATAATCTCAGAGGCTGAGGGTGCCCAAATACGAAAAGTAGTTTTATTACGGGTATAATTTACTCCGAGATCATTACCATGATAAACAGGGTAACCATCGGTGGTTTCTTTCTCAGTAGTTGATTGACAGCCGTTCATAGTTTCAAGAGTTGCTATAATCATCAGTAATACAAATGGTTTGATCAGACGCATAAAGAGCAATTTTTAATATCCTTTTATTGTGACAAATAATAAAAGTACAAAAAATATCAAATAAAATATTCATCAATTAAAACTCATGCCAAATCAATTATTCTTACCCTGTTTCAAAAGTTTCAGAAAGGATCGAAGTAAATGATTCCGGATATTATGATATCAGACAGGGTTATATTCTAAAAGATTAAAGATTATCAGAAATTAATTTTGCTATTTGCAGGAATTCTTCCTGAGTGAATTTCAGCTTAGGCTTCTTAAAATCAATATCATAAATATCATTTATAGGAACCAAATGTATATGTGCATGAAAAACCTCAAGACCAACGACTGCCACTCCAACTTTTTCGCACTGAACTACCTTTTTTATTGCCAGGGCAACTTTTTTGGCAAACAAGAAACAATCTGCATAAAGCTGATCATCCATGTCAAAAATATAATCTACTTCCTTTTTAGGTATTACAAGAGTATGCCCTTTTGCTAAGGGATTAATATCAAGAAATGCCAAAAAACGGTCATTCTCAGCTATTTTATACGCTGGGATCTCACCTTTGATAATTTTTGAAAAAATTGTTGTCATAATTTTGGGTGTTAACAGGTTTTAACGCGTGATCTCGATGATCTCAAAAGTCATTTTTCCAGCAGGAACATCAATTTCTGCTTTTTCACCTACGCTCAGTCCAAGCAATCCTCTGGCAATTGGTGAATTTATTGAGATTTTTCCTGCTTTTAGATTGGCTTCGTTTTCAGGAACCAAAGTATAAGTCATAACAGCATTGTTTTTTAGGTTTTTAATCTTCACTGTTGAAAGAATTAATACTTTGCTGGTATCAATTTTTGATTCATCAATCAGCCGCACATTTCTGATTAACTCCTGAAGTTTTGATATTTTTAACTCCAGCATAGCTTGGTCGTTTTTTGCAGCATCATATTCTGCATTTTCCGACAAGTCTCCTTTGTCCCTCGCTTCTGCAATCTGCTGAGATATCAGTGGTCTCTGAACTCCTATAAGATGATCAAGTTCATCCTGAAGTTTTTTTAATCCATCTTTTGTATAATACACTGTATCTGTCATTTTCAAAAGTCTTTTACTGTGAATTTAATAATAAAAGACCCTGAAACAGGGTCTTTTTAAACAAAATAAAAAAAGATAAATACCTAAGAATCAACTTAGTTAAAAAGCAATTCTGGCACTCATACTATGAGTTCCTGACCATGGGTCAGTATCACGATACGAGTAATCAACTGCAAAGTTAGAACCTTTTTCTTTATTCAACGGAATTTGAACAGTTAAACCTGCACTTGGTCCGGTAAAAGCTGTTGTTCTGTCAGATTTTTTGGTAATTCCTTCTTCATAGGTATAACCAGCTCTAACCATAAGATAATTATGTAAGGAATATTCTATTCCAAGCGCATACTGATCTTTGAAAAATGAGTTACTGGTAAAATTACCAGCTACTGAGATAGTATGGTACTCGGAGATCAGAAAATCATAACCTGCCCCGATAACCAACTGCGAGGGCATTTCGTATTCTGCAGAGCGTTGTTCAACAGTAAACTGGTTTTCTTGTCCCGGCAATAAGGTACGTATAGCAAGTCCGTCACCTGAAAATTTCATGGTCGGACCAATATTCCTGAGTGTAATACCAAATTTTATATTTTCCATATCACCGGTAACATATTGAATACCTGCATCAATAGCAACTCCCTGCGAACTCAGGTCAGCAATTGACTGGCTGATAATCTTAAGGTTGAAACCGCCATAAATACTATTTGAGAAAGCTTTTGAATAAGAAATACCAATATTCATATAGCTTGGGGCGAAAGTTCCGATCCCACCTTCCGGAATATCTTCTCTTGTGATTGGAATATCACCAAAACGCATTGCCATGATGCTAATTCCAAGCACTCCAGTTTCACTTACCCTTTGGGTTAAACCAAAAGTATTAATATTGATCTCAGATCCTTTTAACCATTGTGTATTGGAAAAGATCAGCTCGGTGCTATTTGTAAAGGCAGTTCCGGCAACATTAGTGTACATGGCTTCAAGTCCACGCACACCTGCTGTATTGGCACCACCCCATCCTGAGCTTCGGGCCCAGGGGTTAATAAGCAGTTCAGAAGCGCCTGCTTCACCAGCTCTGTCTTTATTACCTGCAAATAATTCATTTACCGGAACCATTATTATTACTATGAACAAACCGGCTAAGATGTACTTTTGTAAGCTCTTCATTTTATATCTTTTATATAATTCGACATTAATTTCTACTATTGATACATCAGAATGCATTAAGGTCAATAGGACGTAGTGAGCCAAACCATTTAATAGTTCTTTCTCCGAGCCCTTCAGCATTCACATGAATAATGTACAAGCCGCCGGCAATCGGTATACCGGCATAATTTTTAAGATCCCAGTCAATTGATGTTATTGCATCGGTATCTTTTGTAAATTGCCTGATCAGGGTGCCATTTATTGTGTAAATTGTAACTGTACACTTCTTGGGTAGATTTACAATTTTAATCCTGTTGTCTAACTGGTTAACTTCGTATGAAGCATAAGCGTAATACGGGTTTGGAACAACATTGATTAGATCAAGATCGCTTTTAGCTTTTTCAATATTTGCTGTATCTGTGGCAATTTCATTAGTGCTAAAAGCATACATGGGATTGTTGTCATTCAGAGTGTCGTTAATAATTGCAAGCGAATCTCTTACAGGATAAGAAGTATAATGTTTATTGTAAGGCTTGCTAACTCTCAGCTTAATGGTAACTTCACTTGAAAGGAAGTTTTCTTCATCAGCCAATGGAATATTAACCCACATTGCACTTCCCCAAACATGAGGAACGGTAGCTGAACGTTTAAGATGGGACATGATCCATGATCCGGCATCATAAGCAGGAGCATATTGTCTGAAATCTGGAAATGGTAATGCAACAGATAGCTTTTTTGAACTCATAATATATATATAATGACCTCCACCAAAAACATAGCCGGCTTCATTCACTATGTTACTTGTTGGATTCCACTTCATATCTCTTCCATTCTCACCAACCAGCCATGAATTCTCTCCATACATAATGTTAAGTCTTTCGCCGGTTTCGATGTTGATTGCATAACCCGGGAACCATCCCATACCTGTAGCACTGATATAATGCGGATCATTGGGGTTATTACTTGGAGTGGCATCAGGATCAGCATAATTACCATCTTTATCAATTGAAGGCGAAATCCTTACATTATACTTAGCAGCTTTATTATGAGCCAATCCTACTTCGGGAGCCATTTCAATTACTGGTGAACGTGTCCATTTTGATTTATCAGGAGTAATAACCAGATCAACACTGGCAACATCAGCAAATTGATTATAAGCTAATTTCGATATCATAGTATAGGCAGGTGAGGTCTTGGCTATTGGATCCTGACCATCGTAAGCAACCAATTGATAAGGAGCCCATGTACCACCAATTACATTTTCATAAACACTATTGGGGTCCATAAAATTCTTTCCGGTTGCATGCCAGTCTTGATTTGCAACTTCGCTGGGGTCAGAAACAGTTCCTGAACGTATCCAGTTAAGTGGTGAGGCACCGTCAACATCAGGCACTCCAAACAGCCATGGAGTTGCATTATCTTTAAAAGTCATTGAAGAAGTCAGGTAACCATTGTTTGGATCTAATACCATATATCGTGAAATAGTACCTCCATGACTATCCATTGATTCGCCAATTTTATAACTTCCCGGAGGGAATACCTGTCCAATCTCAATGGCAATACCAAGTTCGGGGAATATTTGTTCACTTTTTGTTATTATACTCTTTGATGATCTGAACAATACTTCATTTGTTTTAGCATCAATTAATCTCCAGGTTGACACCAGTTTGCTTGCTGTATCACCTTGACCACTAAAACTATAGATGCCGCCTGAGATTTTATGTATTTTTTGACGATAAATTGAGTCAAAAGCCATAATGAATTCGGCAGGTTTTAAATTCAATGGATCAATGATCTTAACTTTAACAGGGGTTGAGCCTGCTTCATACGTGGGATTATAAGCAATTGGATAATCAGGATGCCCAAGCTGTACATTATCATTTGCCGGTTGTTTGCTCATTATTTCGTCAATGGTTTCTTGGGTTAGTTCCAGTATATTACCTCCGTTACCGGTGCCTTGTAAACGGGTAACTTTAACACCATCGCCATATTTAGCATTAGGTGATTTTGCTCCTACAGGAATATGTGGAATAGCAGTATAAGACTTAATATTTTTACGACCTGCAAGATAAGGTTGTTTTTGCCCATTTAACGACTGAATTCCGGGGCTCTGAGCAGCAGGATCATCGGTATATTTTTCAAATTCATTATGAGCATATGCCAATGCCATAAAATAATACTGCTTATGATTTACCAGAGGTTGATTGGTGAATGCATCAAGTGTGAGGCTGAATGAATTCCTGATTCCCTGATTAGAACCGTTAACCTCAAGTACAGGGACATTTGCTCCAAGAGATTGATCGTAATAATAATTAATAATTCTTGATATTGAATTGCTAACATCGCATTGGAATACTAGTCTGGAAAGATCAGGATCTTTAAGATCATTAGGACCAACTGAAGGGTTAGCCAACTGATATACCTGGTAACCCTCAAATGCATATAATGAGTCGCCACGCACAATGTTGTAATCAACTTCGGTATATTGCTCTTCAAAGTTATTGCCCTTATCATTGGTTTTTCTATTGGTTATATAAACAATAAGTTCTTTGTCCAATTCTTGGAAAGTCAGGTCAGGTGCATTAGGACCGTCAATGACCTGAAAACAGTTGTCAAACAGTGCCTGACATTTGTCGTCAACAACTCTTAGAAGTTCAACGCTCGCCCACGGGCCTCCTGATGCAGCACGTGCCCATGGAATACCAACTGTAATATAGTTTACTGCACCGGGTAACAATGTAAAAGGACCTGCAGATTGCATGAATCTACGGTCTTCAGGTGGATTATTAGCATTTTCTTCAGTCCAGTGTTTGCCTTCAGGTAGAATTACTTCCACAAAATGGGTTCCCCAGAAGCAGGGATCTGAGTCACCGGGGAACATGAAATCAGTTATTGGACCATAACCTGAACTTGCTCCACTTCCGGGAGGAAGAGCAAGGTTTCCAAAATACATGTAGTCGCCATTTTTCCAGATACCTTTCAAAAAGTTGTAATAGTCAATAGCTGCACGTGGTTCACCATTAATAGGGTCATTTGAGTTATTATAATAAACAAAACGTCTCATCCCGAAACGCTCGTTATTGGCTATACCATCACCAAAGTTTACACCATTTATAGCTTCAGGATAATGAAAGTCTTTTAATAGATCACAAGCGAGTAGATTGCCTTTGTCATCAAATGCTGAAGGACGATCCTGATTATACAGAGGCTCGCCAGCCTTTATTCTGTCCATATATGGTCCCTGGAAGAAGTCAACTCCCACGGCTGGTGGCTGGTCGCCGTATGCCCATGGTTGTCCTGAGCCGTCAACGGGCTTTCCGTTATAACAATAACCTAATCCGCGAACCACATCGCAACCAACATAGTCGTCTGCCGCATAGCCAAGATCAGGGTCAACCCACTGGCTGAAATAAGTATCTCTTAGGGTAAAGGTTGAACGATTGATAATCTCATAACTATAGAAAGTCATATTGTTTATCTCATCGTTAGTAGCAAATGCAAAAGCCTGTGCTCTAATCTCCATGCCTATGGCATCGCCGCTGGTTTCGGTATGAATATTTCCTTTATCGTTAAAAACCCACCAAAGAGTCTGGTCTCCTTTAATAACCTGGTCAGACAAAATTCCATAAAGCCAGTTTTCAGAATATTGACTGCTGGGATAGTAATATTCTGCATCTCTTGTAGGTGTAAGCGTTTTACAAAGCTCGCCGGTGAGGTCGTAATACGGATAATCCCCATTTTCAGGATCATATACTCCATCGCCATCCCTGTCATAGAAAGGAGCCAGATAAAAACTCTGATTCTTGCTTTGATCATACGGGTGAGCAGGCCAGTTTTTTATTTCTTCAGGTATTGAATAATTAGGGTAAGCTGCAGGATCTTCCCACCAGGCAAGATATTCATCAATCATTGCACGGGTCATGAGGTAATGTTTGTCGTATTGTGCACATGTTTCAGGATCAATTGCAGCAGATCCGTCAATAGTCAAGGGACCTGTCCAAAAATCGTGGTGTGAGTTTGGGGTTCCGGCAGAAGCTCCCTGACCAAAACGTAATGCAGCCAGTTTCAATTGATCATTAACGTCAACACCTCCAATCCATAGAGCTGCGGCAAACAACGACATTTTTCCTGAGCCTTTGGGAACTTCGTATTGTGCAGTTTCAAAGTCCCACCACATGCCTCCGTTTGAATTAATACGGGTTCTTACGTTACCTATATCAAGGTACTTAAAGCTACCTGCCGGAAGACATCCGGCTGAAACGGATTTTAATTCTGATTTTTTAAAATTTCTTTCGGGAACTTTTTCTGCATACGAGTGAGACAGTATAAAACTGAAAATTAGCAAGATACAAGTCTGGAAAATCTTTTTCATTGTGTTCAGTTTATTATAGTTTTTTTAAACATTTATTTTCTTATCAATATTACTTAGGAATTAAAAATTAAAAGAAACCCCAATACGTATCATTCTTGGTAGGCTATAATTGTAAGGGCTGTTAATTCTTAATGAATAAAGATCTCTGAATGACTGAGGATCAAGTTGCGAATTGATGTAATTCTGGTATTCTGCAGCAGCAAGGAATCCATCATCATCCGGATTGCCGGTAGCTGAGTATACTCCCATGATATTCATACTGTTAAGCAAATTATTGATTCTCAGATAAACATTCAGGTATTTATCCTCTCCTTTTCCTTTTGATGATTTTAGATTGAAATCCTTGTCAACACGGGCATCAATACGAAATTGCCATGGTAATCTTGCACCGTTAATAGAACCCTGGATTTGACGGCTTCCAGTCACCAAACCATAAATACGGCTTGATTTTGTATAAGGCGTACCTGAACCTCCAAAAATAATTAGGTTGAAACCTGAATTTTCCAGCCAGTTAATAGTTTTAACCTGGTCAGTTCCTTTTATCTTTCGGGTAGTTCTGGGACCGTTATAATTACTTCCTTCGTCAAAGCGATAGTCAAGTGTCAAGTTAATTGAATGACGGCGGTCATAATCCAGAGGAATCAGGTTACGCAGGTTAGGCTGTCCGGATAATATAAGAGAACGGGCAGTTTCAGGGTTAGAACCTGTTCCGTTGGCAAATTGTAAAGTATAGCTTGCTCTCACACGTGTATTGCCTGTGCGACGCATGTCGTAAGTAAACGTAAGACCTTTTACCGTACCAAAGTCGAGGTTATAATATGAATAATAAGTATTAGGATAGGCACCGGTAAAACGGAAGCTTTGTATCTGGTCTCTGATTTCACGATAGAAACCTGAAATTGACAATGATGATGTATTGGTGAGCTTCTGCTGGAATCCTAACTCATAGTCAATGGTTTTTTCAGGTTTAAGATTTGGGTTTCCAAGTAAATCAGTTCCTCTTGAAGTAAGGAAGAAATAATCAATAAGATTCAAGCGTCCGCCTGTTGTAGGACGCTGGGTAAGCACGTTATAGTGTGCAAAAAACAATGCCTCGTCTGAAATTGGGAATGAGAATGAAATACGCGGCATAAATGTCCATTGCGGATCATAATCCTCAAAGCAATTAGCATTAAGTCCTGCCTGATTCTTTAAAAACGGACCGCTTTCTTTTCCAATGATAACAGTCGGATCTTCAGAAATCTCCAATCCAGCGTTGGTGTACCAGGTATTGCCTGAACGATAACCGGTGACCTTAGTGGGATTTGAAGGCTGATCAACATATATAACAAAGTCTTGACCCATGTTTGTAGGATGATCCTTAAACTTGGTATCTTCACCAACTGTGTATGCTTCAGTCAATAAATACGGGTCTTTAAGAACCATTTGATTCGCATCGAACCTGTCAACGCGAAGCCCTATGTTGAAAATCAAGTCTTTAAAGGCAAATTTATCCTGAACATAAAAAGCAGTGTAAATAGGTTCAAAAGCCCCGATATGTCTAAGGTAATTCCCGTTGGCATCCTTTTCTTCAAAGAAATCATTGATGCTGGGTTTATGGGTTAATTTCTTTCCTGTATGATCATAACCAAAGTATGAAACAAGTTCTGCTCCCTGATTTAATAATTCGTCAGCGCCGAACATGTTAATATCCAGCTTGTCGTTCAGGGTGGCAGTTCTTTTAATCATATCCTTATCGTAATAAATAAGAGTATTTGTATTAAAATCGTATGAATCTATCAGTAAGTAGTCAAGACCATTAGGATCCAAACCGAGGGCAAGGCGCAGATTGCGGTCGAATGTCCTTTGTGATTCAGCGTCGAAAAGTCTGAAATAATTAATGGTGTCCATGAAAAAGCCATTCATGTAAACTGCCTGCGGATTTTTTTTGTCAAGCTGTTCAATATGGAAGTTTGTCAAACCACGCATGATTGTCCATAGGTTTGTTGGTGCAACTCCGAAAGCTCTGTCAAAACGTTGTTCGTATTGCATTCCAAGTTTAACTTCATGATTGCCAAGATAAGCTGAAAAGTGAGCATTAATACCAAGCTGGCTACTTTCGCTAAAATTATAGCCGGTTTGTAACCCACCGGCATTAGCCCATAGCCCATAAACACTTTCAGGACCTGTACCATTAGTCAATCCACCCTGAACCGGGCTCAGATCCTCAAATCTGCGGATCCGTCCATCTCTCAGATCGTAGTATTGTTGTGTGTAATTAGCAAGTATAGGATTGAATTCTGCACGATCAAATGAGTATAGAGTATCAAGATAAGCGTTGTGGATCAATCCGGATAATCCTATTACATCATCCTGACCATCTTCGTATGAGCGTACCATATGTCGGGTAAAGGCACCGAGATATCCGTATTTGAACAGATCATCCTTATGTCCTGCATCTTGTTGCTCATAATTATAAACTGAATAGTCGGCCTGAAGATTATAATAGACGTTCTTAACAAATGATCTGCTTTCTGCGTCGGTTGGGAAACGATGTGTCAGGCGTCCATAAACTCTCCATGTGTTATCTTTAATATGGGCGTTGTTTTTATAATTAAAAATAGAATTTGCCAAACTAAAAGCCCTGCTATTTGATGAATTGTATGATCCGCCAAACGAAAGGTTAATATTTGGAGTTGTGCGGACATCAATCTTACCAGAGATGTTCATGTCCATGTTGTTTGAGTTTTTAGTTGCCTTCAGGTGTTCAAGGTCTGACATTTTTATAGAAGATGATCTATAAAATGTTCCTTGTCCTGATTCCGACATTCTTACCGGATCCTTTTCAAGCAACCCAAGTATATCATCTTTCACCTTGTAAACACCAGTTGCTGTGGGACGCCCGTCTTCACGGAAAATAAATTCGCCGGCAACAAAATAACCGAGTAGTGAAGATTTGTCTTTACGGCTTTTCAGTAAAGGTCCTTGCATATTCAGGCTGGCGCGGTTATAACCGAATGCATCCAGGAATTGAGAAGTTTCAAGTTCCATACCGGCGCCAAAAGTACGTGAAGGTCCGCGTGTTGTAACGTTAATAATGCCTCCTACGGCGTCCCCGTATTGGGCAGGCACCCCGCCAAGTATTACTGATACCTGTTCAATTGCAGCTTCAGGTAATGCTGATGACCCTCTCACTCTGATACCATCAATATACATAATAGTTCCTTCAGCACGCTGTCCACGAACGCTACCGCGTTCACCATCGGCTGAGAATACGCCGCCAACTGAAACTGCAATAGCATTAGCCGATCGGTTCGGCATTTTGGCAATTTCTTCTGCTGTTACTGTTGCACCGCTCGATGTCTGGTCTTTATCAATAAGCGGGATAGCATACTCAAGAACTTCAAATTCTTCAAGTGCGATTGAAGTTGGCTCCATTTTGATATCAAGAAAACGGATCTGGTTGGCTGTAACTACTACGTTTTGGATAAGCAATGGCTTATATCCCACATAAGTAGCTTTTACATCATAACGACCCGGTTCAATTGGTCTGATTGAATACTTTCCATCAAAATCACTTGTAGCTCCACCCACTTGTGTGCCCCCTCTTTCAGCAATAATATTGGCAAAAGGGATAGGTTCTCCGGTTTTTTGATCAGTTATAACTCCTTGAAGAGTAGCCGTTTGAGAAAAAACAAGTGTACTAAAAGATAGTACAACCCCAACAGTTAATAGTAGCTTTTTTAACATACCCTGTAATTTTATAAATAGATGACATAGTAATTTCTTAGAGCCGGTAAAATTAACAATTATTAACATACACGGATGATTTTTGAGAAAAATTGGAAATTATTTTTTAATTATTAATTATAAGGACGTTGTAGAATGGCGTTGTAAATAACTGCTTTACGCAGATCAAAGCCCTCTTTTCTCTTAATTTTATTTTCAATCTCATATTCTGCATTTAAACCTGATGATTTTTGTAAAATGCTTTCTTCGGTAGAATATTTCATTTCCAGAATATCAGAATCATTACCCTGGCTATATGATATATCCGGTGGTTTTCTTTTTACCTTGACCATAAAAGGCTCTGACACAGAAACTTCTTCTGTACCTTCATCGTAAAAATCTCTGAAAATATCTTTAAGTACTGAACGCTGAGACGTTTCATCCATAATGGTATCAGGTACAGCAGGTGGTAATGGTGTAGATTGCTTTTTTAACTGCTCCTGCTTTTTCTTTTGAGCTGCAATAAATATACTGTAGGCAATCCAGCCAATGAACAGAATGATATAAATATAATCTTCCATAATAGGTTATGACTTGATATACAGGGTGTTACAATTGATTTTATTAAAAATACAGTTGGAATCAATGATTTTTCGGCTGTAAAATTATAAAAATTTACCGGTAATCAAATCCTGTGCTAAGATATATCTTTAAATTTCCAGTCTTTGCGTTCAAAATTCCGGATTTTTTTGTATTTCTGTATAATGATATCAGGTTTATAAAAATATAATTGCACCAGCTACGTTTCCTTATTAAATTCAAACCATACATGAGCTCTTTAAATTTTAAATACACTTTTATTATTTTGCTGAGTATCATAGCTTTTTTGTTTTCGGGCTGTGACAAGGAGAATAATGAAAATGAAATCCCATTAGCTTATGTTAATCTTGACATATACCCCAATTCTACTTTTTATTGGAGGCTAAATAGCCCGGGAGGCTGGGAGTATGTCAAAGCTGACGAGCCAAGCAGAGGTATTATTATCTACAGAGGTCTACAGGATGATTTCAAAGCCTATGAACGTACCTGCCCTTACGATCCTCATGAGCCGTGTGCCAGAGTGGAGGTTGAACCCGGTGATATTACATTGATAGATAAATGTTGTAATTCCCGCTTTCTGATACTTGACGGTTCTCCGATTGATGGACCTTCAAAGCGTCCGCTGAGGCAATATCGTACAACTTATGATGGCAATGTGCTGCACGTTTTTAATTAATTTCTCATCTGGAGAATAAATCATAACCTTTCAAATTATTTTTTTGAAAAGTCTTTGATTGTCTTAACTTAAGGTAGAAATCTAATATCAGTAACGATACAAGTCTGATTTAAAAGGTCCGTTTATATCCACTCCTATATATTCAGCCTGATCAGAAGTTAATTTAGTGAGTTTAATTCCTAATTGCTCAATATGCAGCCTTGCTACTTCTTCATCAAGATGTTTTGGGAGTGTGAACACATCAATAGGGAGATTTTTAGTCCAAAGTTCAATCTGAGCCAGAGTTTGATTTGTAAATGAATTACTCATAACAAATGAGGGATGTCCGGTAGCACAGCCCAGATTTACCAGCCGTCCTTCAGCAAGAATAAATATTGAATGTCCGCCAGGGAAAGTATATTTATCAACTTGAGGTTTAATAGTATCTTTTACGATTCCTGGAAATTCTTCAAGTTCCTGAACCTGTATCTCATTGTCAAAATGTCCTATATTGCATACAATTGCCTGATCTTTCATTTTTTCCATATGTTCAATACGTATCACATCACGGTTTCCGGTAGCTGTAACAAAAATATTCCCTTCGGCGAGAGCATCCTCAACTGTGGTTATCTCAAAGCCTTCCATTGCAGCCTGCAAAGCGCAGATCGGGTCAATTTCAGTTACAATTACCCTTGCACCATACGATCTCATTGAACGGGCACAACCTTTGCCAACATCGCCATAACCACAAATTACCACAACCTTGCCGGCAATCATGACATCGGTTGCACGTTTAATTCCATCGGCAAGTGATTCCTGACAACCATACAGGTTGTCGAATTTTGACTTGGTAACTGAGTCATTAACATTTATTGCCGGGAACAACAGATCCCCTTTTTCTTTCATTTGATATAACCTGTTAACACCGGTGGTGGTTTCTTCCGATACACCTTTAAAATCTTTAATCAAACGGTGCCATTTGTTCTTGTCTTCAATATAGGCTTCTCTGAGAGTTTTCAGAATTGCAGCTTCTTCAGCATTTAAAGGAGTGGCATTCAGCAAATCAGGTGTGTTTTCAATATTATAACCTTTATGAACCATTAAGGTAGCATCTCCTCCATCATCCACAATTAAATTAGGGCCTTTTTCACCAGGAAATGAAAGAGCCTGCAGTGTGCACCACCAGTATTCCTCAATGGTTTCACCTTTCCAGGCAAATACCGGAATACCTTTTGCTGCAATTGCAGCAGCAGCATGATCCTGGGTTGAAAAGATGTTACAGCTTGCCCAGCGAACATCAGCTCCAAGTTCTACCAGTGTTTCAATAAGCACTGCAGTTTGAATGGTCATGTGAAGCGACCCGCTTATCCTTGCATTTTTCAATGGTTTTTCTTTCCCGTACTTTTTACGTAAAGCCATTAAACCAGGCATTTCCTTTTCGGCTACTTCAATTTCTTTTCTTCCCCAGCCGGCAAGGTTTATATCTTTTATTCTATAATCGGTGAAAGTTTTTGCTATAGTTGGTTCCATTTATTTGTGGTTTGAATTAAGAGTAAGAAATTTGATGCAAAATTAACATTTTTTGATCAAATACTTTTATTTTTGGTATATAAGCATTTCAATAAAGTCGGGTATCAGACTGACTGATACGGTATTTATCCTAATTTTGCAGCATAATATTATCTCAATTTAGCAATGCCTGAAAAAAATAGAACATATAAATCGGCGCTTAAAGTAAATAAAGGTATAGAGCAGCCACCGGTCATAAATCCTGTTATTGCAAAAGCTATTTCAAAACAGACTAATCAGTTATTAGATGCTGATATATATTATAAAGGAATACTTGACGGAAACAGGGTGATGTTAAGCAAAGCAATTACCCTGATTGAGAGCACTTTGCCTGCTCATCAGGAGATTGCTCAGGAAATTATTGAAAAATGTCTGCCTCATTCAGGTAAAAGTATCCGTATTGGGATAACGGGAGTACCGGGGGCAGGTAAAAGTACTTTTATTGAAACCCTTGGAACAATGCTTACCGGTCAGGGTGAATCGCTTGCAGTTCTTGCTATTGACCCGAGTAGCAGGCGAAGTAAAGGAAGCATCCTTGGAGATAAAACCAGAATGGAATTGCTTGGTGCCAATCCACATGCTTTTATCCGTCCTTCACCTTCAGCCGGAACTCTTGGCGGTGTTGCGCGTAAAACCAGAGAGACCGTAATTCTATGTGAGGCGGCAGGATTCAGGATAATTTTTATTGAAACTGTAGGAGTTGGTCAATCAGAAACTGCTGTTCATGATATGGTTGATTTTTTCCTTCTTCTGATGCTTGCAGGAGCCGGCGATGAACTTCAGGGGATAAAAAGGGGAATTATGGAAATGGCTGATGCAATTGCAATTAACAAGGCCGAAGGTGATAATATGCAAAAAGCCCTGTTGGCAAAATCACAACTCGAAAATGCACTTCATTATTTCCCTCCTTCTGAAAGTGGATGGAAACCAGTGGTGGAAGTTTGTTCTGCACTTAATAATACCGGTATAGATAAAATATGGCAGATAATTAGTGATTATGTGCATTTTACAAGGTCAAACAACTATTTTGAGAAACGCCGGAAAAGTCAGGATCGGAAAATTATGATGGATGTTGTTGAAGAAACTCTTATGTTTCAGTTCAGGAATAATAAAAAGATTGCCGGAATGATTAGAGAAATGGAAGATGGACTGAGCAAGCAAAAATATAGTGCCTACGTGGCAGCCCAACAGCTTATTGAATCATATCTCGGAGATATTTCTAAAAAAGATATGGAGTAGGATTTATAAACTTTTTCAGCGGGTTTTATTGAAGATTAAAGCAGAATATATTTTTTCATTATCTATCTTACACTTCTGAACCTGATATTTCTCCTTTTACCAAAATATACTCTTCGCAACCATACCGGTAATACGAGTACTCCTATAAATAAATACGGATAATAGCTTATCAGCCTCCAGAAAATAGCCAGAGGTGTAGCCAGACCATTTTCAATAAATTCGCCAAGAAATACTGGAAAGAAATATTCTGCAATTCCACTACCGCCAGGGGTGGGGCTGATAAGTAATATAACCCACATTACTAGCTGACGGGCATATATCAGAAAATGCTGATTAACGGGATTAAAAGCCATTATCATAACATTTACGACCCAGAATCGTGCAGTCCACGACAGCAGAGTAATAAGGAAAGCTTTAAGCCAAAATGAAAAGGGACGGTTTTTCATTTCAGAAGAGGTAGTGATCAGTTCATCACCGGTTTGTTCTGCCTGATGAGCCCAACGATGAAGAAAACGCAATTTGAAAACACTGATTAACAATTGCTTGACTTTTTGAGGATTAAAGAATACACCGGCAAAAATAATGGTGGTCATAAGCAGAATAAATACGTATCCGACAATAAATATCCCTTTACTGCTAAGTGTTGCACCTGCTAATGAAAAACTTAATTCGGGAATAAAAAGATTATTGATACCGGTAATTAATATCACAGTTGGTACCATGATAATATAAAACAGCTCATCTAACAGTGCAGTTGTCATAACCACAGCGGTGGTCCTACCCATGTTTATACCTTCTTTATGGACAATAAAAAGTGCTACTGCCGAACCACCAACAACTGAAGGAGTTATTGATGATGCAAATTCCCAAAGCATGATAACCTGAAAGCTGCGTTTCCATGAAAGCTCATAGTCAGTGAGCAGTCTTATACGATACATATATGATAAATCGCGGATTATCATCAGCACAGGAACAAGGGCAAGCCATAATGCTGAATATTTTGTCCATTTAATACCTGCAAATACTTGACTGTCGAAATCTCTTACAAACAGAAAAATAGCTGTAGCCAAACCAATGATTATTGGTATTGATATCCTTTTCAGCGAGAAATATTTCAGAATTTGACGATGGCGGGATGACATTTAGAATCCTGTTTGACAAAATAAGAAGGTGCAAAAATAAGCTTACAATATTATTAAAGTGCATTGAACAGGTTTTTAAAAGAGAAAATCGGCTATTTTTTAATATAATGCGACAAAAAGACACATGGTTTTTGCAAAACATGACTGGTTGTCGCTAATGAGAAGCAAAATCATTTGTTTTTTAACCCGGTATATAAATTGTTAAACAAGAATTAAAATAAAATAATAACTAAAAATTAAAGGAGAAATCATTATGACCATTATTCGTTTTGCCCAGCCCAGACGTCTTTCCGACATTTTTGACGATATATTCTCAAAATCCATGGAAGACATTGATAAAAAAAGCTGTGATTGTGTTCCTGCAGCAAATATAATTGAGAATGAAAATTCATTTGAAATTCAAATGGCTGTTCCAGGATACAGCAAGAAAGATATTCAGATTGAACTTGAAAACAATGTTCTCAGCATTTTCAACGAAAAAGCTCAGGAAGAAGGAAAAGAAATTAAGTACACGCGCCGTGAGTTTGGTTACGGAACATTCAGACGCTCATTTACATTACCCAAAATTGTTGATGCTACAAAAATTTCAGCTGACTATAAAAATGGGATCCTGAGTGTTGTTCTTCCAAAAATTGAAGAAGCAAAAGCTCGTTTGAGTAGACAAATCACTGTAGGTTAATAAGTTAATTATTTGTTTAATTCAAAAAGACCTGTCATTACGATGGGTCTTTTTTGTTTCGGATACATTGGTTACGCTTATCTGTGTTTATATATTTTGCTCCGGAATGTTGTAGTTTCCATTTTATCTGCATTTTTGCTGCATCATGAACGAAATTATAAAAGCGCATATTGCACTTTCAATCAGTGGCTTGATTTTCGGGCTTAATTACTGGATAGCCAAAGGGTTGATGCCTGAGCCATTAGATCCGCGTCAAATTGTATTCATCAGGGTTTTTATCGCAGCAATTTTATTCTGGATCATTGCATGGTTTATTAAACGTGAACCTGTGAAAATAAGGGATCTGGGTTTAATAGTCCTATCGAGTATGCTTGGTGTATCAATTAACCAGCTTTTCTTTTTTGAAGGATTGAATCTTACAACTCCTGTTGATGCAGCAATAATTCATACTACATCACCTATACTGGTTCTTTTGTTTGCAACCTGGATAATAAAAGAAAAAATCACGTGGACAAATGTTTTGGGTATTATTATTGGTGCTTCAGGAGCTGTTTTACTTATACTTAGCGGATTGAACGGGGATTTTCCTGAAGGAAATATCAGAGGTAATCTGTTCATATTAGTTAATAATACTGCTTATGCTTTGTATCTGGTTTTGATTAAACCCGTGATGCAAAAATACCATCCGATTACAGTAATGAAATGGCTGTTTGTATTTGGTTTGGTCTCAACTGCGCCATTCACGTTGCACTCAATGAAGGGGCTTGACTATCATGTGTTTAGCGGTTATGTCCTATTTGCCATGATATTTGTTGTTTTAGGAACTACCATGCTTGCTTATCTACTCACTATTTACGGACTGAAGTTTTTAAAAGCCAGTGTAACCGGTTATTATATTTATCTTCAGCCTATAATAGCTGCTATTATAGGTTTGATCTGGTTTGGAGAGATATTTACCCTGGGCAAAGGGCTTGCTGCAATTTGCATTTTTGCAGGTGTTTATCTTGTGAACCTGAAAAGTACGACAATTAAGGTGAATTGATGGTAACCCAGAGTAAATGGAGTTCAGAAAATATTCAGTACCTGATTTTTTAAAATAAATGTCTGAAAGGCAACAACATCCCGGTAATTATTCGTTCGATAACAGGACGTTTTAAGCAAGATTCATAATCAAAAGGCATGCTTTGCGTAATTGTTTCATCCATATGTTTTTTTAAGGATTGTATTATCTGTTTGTTTTTTCCGAAAAGCATGATTTCGTGCATGTATCTGAAGCTTCGGTAATCGAAATTTGAGCTGCCGATAGCAAATGTTTTATCATCAAACAGAGCAGCTTTTGCATGAAGGTTAGTAACTCTGTAAAACAGTACATTTACATTATTGCAGTGCATTTGGATAATGTATTTATTTCTCAGCAGGTCAACTATCCTTAAATCTGAATGTTCGGGGATTATTATTTTTACGTCCACTCCACGGGCTGCAGCTTCGATGAGGGCTTTTCGTATTTTAAAACCTGGAATAAAATAAGGAGTCTCAATTATTATGCTTTTTTTTGACTTGCTTATCAGCTCTTCATAGTGTTTTTTAACCTTTTGTCGGTATATGGAAGGAATATCCTGAATAATTTCGAATTCGTTGAAATGAATAGCTTTCCGGTACGAAAATTTATTGAAGTGATATTTGTTGTAGTTTTTAAAACTTGTGAGAAAAGTTCGTTTGAAGTGAATTGTGATTTCTCCTTTAATGCGGAGTTGAAGTTCTCTCCATTTAATAGAATGTCCTGCAATATTTGAGGATCCTATATAGGTGATATGATCGTCAATAACAAGTAATTTGCGATGATTTCGACGATGGTTCTTGGTAAAAAAATCGAAAGTAATGACCATTTTGCTGAAGAATCTGACCTCAGCATCGTAGTTTAACATTTCGCTGAAAAATGACAATGTAACACCTGCTCCCCAAGAATCAATCAGAAGTTTGACTTTTATGCCTTCTTTGGCTTTTTGTGTAAGCGCTTCACGGAATCTGTGCCCGATTACATCATTATTGAATTTGTATGTCTCAACAAATATATAATCCTTTGCCTGCATTATATCATTTATCATTGCATCAAAGATTGCCGGCGGTTGATCATATAAAGTATAGGACTCCATTACTTAAACTTCTTTATAGCTATAATTGCTGAATTGAAGATTTGGTTTTTGATAATCATATGTTTTTTAATATGTTAAGCAATTCATCTTTCCTGCGATGCGAAACAGGGATTATTGATCCGTCACTCATTATGCAGCTGTTTTCAGCACGGTTGTAACGTTTTATATGATGTAAATTAACGGCATAGGATTTATGAGTTCTGTAGAAAGCATTATTTTCCAGTTCTTCTATGTATTCCTTTAGTGAATAGCTGACAAGAATGTTTTTATTATCAACCAGATAAAAACGACAATAGTTGTCTTCTGATTTGACACTTATAATGTCATTACTATCAATTACATAAAGATTGTCTGAAGTTTTAAGAACTATTTTTTTACCTAAGCCATATTTCTTAAGAAGGTTCATTTGCGAGATAAAATCATTAATTTGGCGGCTTAGGCTTTCAGCTTCTATGATTTCTCTTGCCTTACTAACTGAGTTAATAAGCTCTTCAGGGTTAATGGGTTTAAGCAGATAATCCATTGCACTGAATTTAAAAGCTTTAATGGCGTATTCTTCATAAGCGGTTATGAAAATAACTTTAAAGTTAATATTTTCAAATTCTCTTAACAGATTAAAACCTGTTCCGTCTGGCAGTTTAATATCAAGAAATACCAGATCAGGATTATGTTTTTTTATAGAAATAATCCCTGAATAAATACTATCGACCTGATCAGCAATTTCAATATCTCTGCAATGCGTCTTCAGAATGTGAGCTATATTTTCGCGTGAGCGGCTTTCATCGTCAATTATTATAGCCTTGATTGTAGTACTAGTCATTTTGTCAGGTATTTATCAGTTAGTGAATTAATATTATCCTGTGTTCTGAGAGGAATACTGAAACTTACAACAGTACCTTCAGCCTTCATATCCTGTGATAAAAGTTCTTTTACCTGAAACACTATTTTTTGTTTCTTATTCTGATTCAGCAGTCTTATCCGTTCCAGAGTAATATCCATTGCAATTGAGTCATGATCTGGCATTTCGGCAGATTTGTTTTTCAATGCCTGAGTTATACCAATTCCATTATCTTCAATTTCAAAAATAATGGAATCATGGTTGAGATTGAATGAAATATTTATTTTTCCCTGATGTTTTAATCCCTGAAAGCCATGCTCAATTGAGTTTTCAATAAAAGGCTGTGCAAGCATTGGCGGAATCATGATGAGCTCAGGATGTAATTTGGGGTTAACAAAAATATTGTAAACAAATTTGTTATCGTATCTTAGTTGTTGTAACTGCATGTAATATTCCATCACATTTATTTCATTTTCCATGGATATAAGATCCTGTCGTGAATTGCTTAATACCTGACGCATTAATTTAGCAAAGTTTGACAAGTATTTTGTTGCATCATCTGTATTGTTTGTGATAATAAAACTTTGAATTGTGTTAAGGGCATTGAACATGAAATGAGGGTTCATCTGCAGTCTGAATAGTTTCTGCTCAAGCTCTGCATTCTTTTTAGCAGTCCTAAGTTTGTTTCGCTGAGTAAGGAGAAAGGCAATAAACACTGAAATTAAAGATAACAGAACAAATCCATATGTAATAAAGCGATGGGTATTAAGTTTAAGTTCCTGAATTTTGGTTTTTTGCCTTAGGTTTTCAATTTCCTTTGCTTGTTTTTCCAGTTCATATTTTGTTTCAATTTCAGTTACTATAACATTTATCTGCTCCTGATATAAGGAGTCGCGCAGGGCAGTGAGCTTTTCATAATATTCTATTGCTTTTTTGAGATCTCCGGTTTGTGTATGGATTTTTGCAAGTTGCTCCACAGCCATACTCCGGCGATTCTTATTATCGGTTTGATTGCTGAGGCTTAGCATTTTGTCATAAGCTTCTGTAGACTCATTAAAATGACCTAATTTGGAATATACATTACCCAAAAAATTCCATGAAACCGTTTGACTTTCAATATTTCCTGTTTTTTGCGAAATACTTAGGGAAGTATGAAATGATTCTATAGCCTTTTTATAATCTCCGATTAGAAAATGCAAGTTACCGATATTATTTAATGATTGGGCTATTCCTCTTTTATTGTTTAGTTGTTTTTCAAAATCCAGGGATTTGTTATAATAAACAAGCGCAGTATCGTACTTTTGATTCATTGTGAGAATGATACCAATATTATTGGTTGTTTGAGCCAATCCGCTTAGATCATTCAAACAAGAATATATATTATAGGCATGTATATAATAACCAAGTGCCTTTTCAAACTCCTTTAATTCTTTGTAAACGCCACCTATATTATTATAGAAACGGGCACAATTAGTTATATCGTTTTGTTGTTCAGCGATTTGAAGTGCACGCAAGGACGTAGAAAGCGATTCCTTGTAATTTCCGGTAAGCCGGTAATTTATTGATAACTTGTTCAATGTGTTAAGAAGCAATGAAGAATCGTTGAGCTCCTCAATAATTGTATAGGCGCCTTTTAAATATTCTATTGCCTTATTATAATCCGATGAGTTGTAATACGCTGTGCTTAAAGCAATTAAAGCGGTAGCTTCTCCTTTGTCGTAATTGATTTTTTTTGATAATTCAAGTGCCTCATTTCCGTATATTATTGATTTTTCTCTATAATCAACAGCGCATTTTCGAGCCAGTTTTATTAGTATATCAGATTTTTCAATTCCTTGCAGTGAAGGCAGAAGCCTTTCAAGACTGTCAGTCTCACCTGCAAATATTGTGAGCGAAACCGAAATAAAAAGTGAAACTGATAAGATTGGATATTTCATTGCGAAAATTTGTACAATAATATGAAAAATAACTCAGGTATGAAAGTTGAATAAAAGAATCCGGCCTTGTTCATTAAAAATTTAATTGCATTAAACCGAATACTGTGTACCTTTGCTTTAAATTGAACAGCCATGATTAAATCAATGACCGGTTTCGGATGGACATCGGAAACCTATAACGGAAAGAAATTTATTGTTGAAGTACGCACACTTAATAGCCGCACTCTGGATGCCAACATCAGGCTGCCATCAAAATACCGTGAACTGGAAGCTGAAATCAGGATTTTACTTGGCAATATTATCGAAAGGGGAAAAGTTGATCTTTACATGACTATTGAGAATGAAGCTGATTTTTCAGAATACAGGGTTAATCGTTCCCTTGCCATACATTATCTGGATGAGCTGAAGCTTTTGGCAAAGGAATCAGGTTTGCAGGTTTCTTCTGAAATACTACCTGCAATTCTGCGATTACCTGATGTTGTTTCACAATCAGTATCAGAAATTGATGATAAGGATAAAAACATGGCTCTTAAACTGATCAGGCATGCATTGACAGAAGCGGATAGCTTCAGGAAAAACGAGGGCGAGGCAATAGAAAAAGACTTTAAACAACGGATAAATATAATTATTGATTTATTGAATGAAACCGAGCTTTTTGAAAATAAAAGAGTAGAAGATATACGGCGCAGGCTTAATGCCGATCTTGCACAGCTTGAAAATCGTGTGACTATTGATAGTAACCGGTTTGAACAGGAAATAATTTATTATCTTGAACGTATTGATTTTACTGAAGAAAAATTCAGACTTAAAAAACATTGTTTTGATTTTTTGAATACTCTTGCTGATGATATATCTCAGGGACGTAAACTTGGTTTTATATCGCAGGAGATAGGACGGGAAATAAATACTCTGGGAGCAAAGGCATATAATGCCGATATTCAGAAAAAGGTCGTTGAAATGAAGAATGAACTTGAAAAAATTAAGGAACAACTTCTCAATATACTATAAATGTACTATTCATGGAAAATAGAATGATCATAATTTCAGCGCCTTCCGGAGCCGGAAAAACTACGTTGGTTAAGCATTTGCTTAGTGTACGTAACGACCTAGAATTCTCAATATCGGCTTGTAGCAGAGCTAAACGCGATGGCGAACTTGATGGCAGGGATTATTATTTTATGAAAAAGGAAGAGTTCAGAAAAAAAATTGATAACAATGAGTTTATTGAATGGGAAGAGGTGTATCCCGGCTCGTATTACGGAACTTTACGAACTGAGGTATATCGTATATGGAATAAAGGGAATCACGTAATATTTGATGTAGATGTAGTTGGTGGTTTGAACATAAAAAAGCAATTTGCCGAAAAAAATCTTGCTGTTTTTATTCAGCCGCCTTCAATAGAAGTGCTTGAAACAAGGATAAGAAAAAGACAGAGCGATAGTGAGGATAAAATACGTGAACGCGTCAATAAAGCTAAATGGGAGATGACATTTGCCAATAAGTTCGACAGGATAGTTGTAAATAATGAAATTAGTGTGGCTAAAATTGAGCTTTTGAACCTTGTTAATGAATTCCTTAATAATAACGAACCGGACTGAAATATCAGACATCTTAATTCTGAGTCGTTTTAACCTGAATTATTCATAAAAACAGAAAAAATGCGGGTAAATATACTGCTATTCCAATGCCCTTATTTTATCTGAACTTTTTCTATAATAGCAAGATAGTAGGTTAGCTATTGCCGTTTCAGCTCTGTAACAGATGATCTTAATGATGTTTTGCAAGTGCTTGCTTTCTGTTTTTAGCTTATTATATCTGATATTTTCGGGCATTTCTCCTATGCTGATTTTGTAAGGGTGTTGTGCTCTTTGGGATATAATATCTTTTTCTTTTGCTTTAAATAATTCTATTTCTTTGCTCAGGAGTAATTGCTTCTGAATATTCTTTCCGGTTTGTTCCATTTCATCTGAAATATTTTTCTCCAATAACACATAAAGCTTTGCTTGACGCCGAGCTATTCTCTCTCTTAATTTTTTAAGT
>JAAYJT010000006.1 GCA_012522795.1 Bacteroidales bacterium
TCTTCATCTCGCTTTTTTTGAGAAACCCCGATTTTGAGACTTTATGCTCGTTTTCGGGGTTTTGTTTCCGCAAAGATACAACTTAATTATTTATAAATCAAATATTTAAGCCTTTTCTGAAAGTGCCCATGTATCTTAGAATAGTAAAAATCTTCTATTTCAGTGTTTTGCTGATAAACTACAAATCATGATATAGCAAAACAGGAAAGATGCGTTTTTCAGAAATATTACAATAAATATCAGCGAATTTAAAACTCATTGACATGTCCTGTTTCATCAAGCAATTACAGCCTTTAAATCATAATTTTTTATTATAAACCTGTACTAATAAGGAAGGTGGCTGCAAAAGCAATAATAGCTGACAATTCAGGGAATACTGCTAAAACCATGGTTTTACCAAAAACATCATAACCTGAGCCAATACCTGCAATTCCGTTAGCACAAACCTGCCCCTGTTTCATAGCAGATATCAATCCAACAAATCCAAGGGTTATTCCTGCTGTAAAAATTGCAAATCCCTGTCCTATAGTCATTGCAGAAACAAATGCAGGTGTAAGTTTTGCATTGATAATAAAGAAACCACCAAAACCATAAAGTCCTTGTGTACCAGGCAAAGCACTTAAAAGCATATAAGAACCAAATGCATCTTCATTCTTCTTCAGTGCACCAATTGTAGCATTGCCACCAATTGTAACACCAATTGCACTGCCGATTCCAGATAAACCAATCATTAATGTAATGCCTACGTAGGCCAGGAAAACTGCTGTTGTCATACTTACTGATTTTTAATTGTTAAAAGTTAATTTTTGATAATAAATGAATTTCTGTTTTAAATTATGAATTGTTTATGTTTATTAGATAGTTTTAATTAATTAAAAAATATTTTTCATTTTTTAATTTTTTCAGTAAATGGTTTATATTCTTTACCTCCACCGTTAAATCCTGCGTATTTAAAAAATTCAACAAAAGTTAAACGCATAGGATGAACAAAAGCCCCTAATGATGCAATAAGAATATTGAGAGTGTGAGCAAGAGTAAGGAATATCACAAATATAACAGGGCCAACATACGGGGTCTCAAGCAAGCTTAATCCAACGCTATTGATAACAAATCCAAGTATTGAACTAGCAATACCAAGAGCAAATAAACGAATGTACGACAGTATATCACCAAACAATCCGGTTGCCATTCCATAAATATCCCATATACCCTTGCCAATTCTTACGAAAATATTTACATTAGGATCATTCAGCAAGAATATAAACACGCCACTTACTGCCAACACACTATATAAGACTATCTTTTCACCTTCTGGAAGGATTTTAGTTTGCACCAATATTACTCGAGCGATCAAGCCTAAGAAAAGGACAAGCCATCCAAGAGTTGAGAACGCATATTTAAAACCTCTTTGTTTAGTAATATTAAGTATTTTCACAAATAGTCCGAAGAGTATCTGAACACATCCCAGGATCAATGCCAGATAAAACATTTTCTGACTGTCGAGAAAATATTCACGCATGCCGGAAAGGAACGGAATATTGGCATCAATAAGGCTAATACCAAAAAACGTCCCTGATAGAGTTCCCAGAATAACAGTACCTATACCAAGATATTGAGCCAGCGACAAATAAGGTCGGAAAGAAGGATCCACTTTTCGTTTTAGCAATAGAGACAATATTAAGATCAACAGTCCGTAACCTGCATCTCCAACACAGAATCCAAAAAACATCATAAAAAATGGAGCAAAAAATTGCGTCAGATCCAATTCATGATAAGAAGGTAATGAGAAAAGACTGCCAATTGGTTCAAACAACTTGGCAAAAGGTTTATTTTGTAGTAGAATTGGTATCTTATCGGTTTCTTCTGGTTGACCTTCCACATAAAGAATCTTGTTTTCTTCGCAAAACTCTATAAGCTTTTGTTCTTCCGATTCAGGAACATAACCCTGAAGAAGCATCAACTTTTCGTCTGCTTCAACACGTGTATTAGATATAACACGATTAAAATCAGCTTTGGTTTTTAATTTTTGTAAAGTTTCCTCAAGTACTGGTATTGAAGTAGCTGCAAATTCATCTAGCATATCAGCAACTTTCTTTTTACGCTCCAGAATTGCATCACGACGTTTAATTACTTCGGTAACAGATAATTCAGGTGCTTTTACCTCTTCGGCACTGAGTTCAACAGGTTCATCACTATCACTTACTAGTATAAAATACACACTTGTCGGAGTTGATCTTACAACTCCAATAGCATATTGATTTTCCCATTCGGGATTATATCTTTTTGCCGAAGCAATATAAAAAGAAACATTTAAATCAGCTTTTTTTAGATTTTCAAGAGTGCCAAGTGAGAAATCACCCCAGGGTTCAAGATTTGAAATTTCTTTGTTTACCGAATTAAGTTGTTGTTCAAAACCATCTTCTTCATTAAGTAATTCTCTAACTTTTTCAACTATGGCAATCCCATCGGTTTCAGGTGAGGGAGAATCTTTTGAGGCTATCCTCCGGCGATTAAGCAATTTAATGGTCTCTTGAATTGCTCTTTGTTCCATCAACTGAACACGTGTTTCGTCATCCATATTTTTAGTACGTTCCACAATATCTACCACACCAACTTTCCGTAATTTTTCCAGAAAGATCTGATAATCTTCATGATAAACCAGAAACGTATATTTTTTCATTGGTACTATCATGCCACTTCCTCCATTTGTGTAATACGATTTTTCACAATTTTTTGAGATGATTTTGATAGATTCTCTTCATCTTCAAGAAAACGTTTAATTTTTAAAATGGCTTCTTCGTAACCAGGTATCTGTACTTTTTCATAAAGATTTACTTTCTGTGTGGTTTTCTTTCTGGCGTGATCCAACAACCTCATTTTACGAACAAAAAATTCACGTTCAATCGCAATTATTGCTAGTTCTTTCAAAATCGAAATACCATCCATATACCAGAATGGATTATTAAACAAGCTAAAATCGTTTATTCTAAAATGGATTTGTTCCAAAACAGGCGTTCTTACACCAGCAATCTTTTTTATGCTTAAATCAACATCATCAATATGAACAAGTGATGTATCAAATTCAGCCCAAAGACTAGTCATTTCATCATAAGCAGCCATTTTTTCATGAAGTTTATCATCAAGTCTTGAAGCTTCATCTTTTGCTCGACTAACTTCTACCCGCAATGCTGATTCTTTATTTTTCAAAGTTGGAAGTGCTCGCAAACGAATACTCAACTGCTTATTCAATTCTTGTAATGAAGTCTTATTATATTGAAATTTTATTGCCATTTATTCGATGATTATACCTAAAATTCAAAATTCATTTAACTCACTTCTAAAGTAATTCTCTTAGTATTTATCTGATTAAATATGTTAATGTTTTAATCTTTCTCAAGTTGAAATAATGAATTTAGAATTTACTGTTCTTAATTATCTTTAATCCAGTATTTATCAACCAAGTCTTTTCTCAAACCTACTTCAGCAGGTGAAAAATATTTGTTGAACAAACTCCATGCTATAATAAGCATTTGTTCAGTATCAATATTTACGTCAATAGCCAATAACTTATCTGAGTATTCTTTAGCAAAGTCCAGAGTTCGCTGATCATAGTCGGTAAGATCAAAACCATTTTCAAGTTTAGTGCGTGCATTAGCAGCATCGGCATAAAGACGTACTGCAGCATTCATCACCTGCGGATGGTCTTCACGGGTTTTAGTACCTATAACCAATTGCTTCAGACGTGACAAGCTCCGAAACGGGTCAACAATAACTTTCCCAATTTCAGTATCACGACGTAAAAACAACTGACCTTCAGTAATATATCCGGTATTGTCAGGAATAGCATGTGTAATATCTCCGCCCGAAAGAGTAGTAACAGCAATAATGGTAATTGATCCCCCGTCAGGAAATTGAACTGCTTTTTCATAGAGTTTTGCAAGGTCGCTGTATAATGAACCCGGCATAGAGTCTTTTGATGGAATCTGGTCCATACGGTTCGAAACTATACTTAATGCATCGGCATACAGGGTCATATCAGTAAGTAGCACAAGCACTTTTTCATTTTTATCCACTGCAAAATATTCAGCAGCTGTAAGTGCCATATCGGGAACCAGCAGTCGTTCGACAGGTGGATCTTCAGTAGTATTTACAAAACTAATGATACGATTAAGTGCTCCTGCATGCTCAAATACATTTTTATAATACAGATAATCGTCGTTTGTAAGACCCATACCACCAAGAATAATCTTATCAGCTTTAGCACGCATGGCAACCATAGCCATTACCTGATTATAAGGCTGATCGGGATCAGCAAAAAATGGAATTTTTTGCCCGGTAACCAGGGTGTTGTTAAGATCAATACCTGCAATACCCGTTGCAATAAGCTCTGATGGCTGCATCCGCCTTACCGGGTTTACAGAAGGACCGCCGATTTCACGTTCTTCACCTTCAACTTCGGGACCTCCGTCGATAGGTTCGCCAAAAGAGTTAAAAAATCTTCCGGCAAGGTCTTCACTGACTTTTAACGTTGGAGGTCGATTAAAGAATACTACTTCAGCATTGGTAGGTATTTCTTCAGTACCTGAAAAAACCTGAAGGGTAACATTATCGCCCATAATTTTTACTACCTGAGCAAGACGTCCATGTACCAATGCAAGTTCTTCATTCCCAACTCCAGTAGCATTTAATGAGCAAGTGGCTTTAGTGATCTGAGTGATTTTTGTATAGATTTTCTGAAAAGCTCTGGTTTCCATTACGATACTTTCCTTTCATCAATTATATTATGTAATTCTTTTTCAAAATCATAAAAATCTTTCGATTCAAATACTGAATAGTTCATCTGTTTCAAAAGGTTGATAACTCTTTTGAAATAAGTGTTTACTTCTTCAAAATTATCGAAATTAAAATCGGTATAATAAATGTCATAGATTTTATCAAGCATGAATTTTTGCCTGTTCATTGGTGCATTACAGTCAATTTTATCGAAAGCATCCTGCTGAAGTATTACTGAATCAAATACTTCAGATTTCCAATAAACAAGGTGATAATCAAGTGGAACACCATCGTCACCAAGAATATTTATTTGTTCTGAAGCTTCTTTACCACGGATCAGAATATTCTTCAACATCATTACTCTATCCACCCAATCATCAGCAATATCCTTTTTAAGATTTTCCTGTAATTCAGGATATTCAAGATATTTTGAATAGCTGTCAATGGGGTCAATAGCAGGATAGCGTTTACTGTCAGCACGCTGCTGCGATAAAGCATAGAAAGCGCGGGCAGCTTTTTTAGTTGACTCGGTTACTGGTTCTTTAAGGTTACCACCGGCAGGCGAAACAGTTCCAATAAAAGTAATAGAACCGGTTTTTCCATTGTTCAGGTATACGAAACCGGCACGGCTGTAGAAGTTTGAAATAATAGCAGGCAGGTCCATCGGAAAAGCGTCAGGTCCGGGAAGTTCTTCCATACGGTTCGACATTTCGCGTAATGCCTGGGCCCAGCGCGATGTAGAATCGGCAAGCAACAATATTTTCAAACCCATTGCACGATAATATTCTGAAATTGCCATCGCAGTGTAAACCGAAGCTTCGCGAGCAGCAACAGGCATATTGGAAGTGTTTGCAATAATGGTAGTACGCTCCATTAATTTCCTGCCTGTTCGCGGGTCTTCAAGTTCGGGGAACTCAGTAAACAGTTCAACAACCTCATTAGCACGTTCACCACATGCTGCCACAACCACAATATCAGCCTCAGCCTGTTTTGAAATAGCATGCTGAAGAACAGTTTTTCCACTACCAAAAGGACCGGGTATAAAGCCTGTTCCGCCTTCAACAATTGGGTTAAGCGTATCAATCGTGCGAACTCCCGTTTCAAGCAGTTTGAATGGCCTTGGCTTGTCTTGATAATTCTTGACTGCTCTTTTCACAGGCCATTTCTGAACCATTGTTACTTCAACGTCTATGCCTTTTTCATCGGTAAGGGTAGCAATGACATCATAAATCTTGTATTTACCGGCTTTTACTAGTTTTTTAATCCTGAAATTTCCTTTAAAATTAAAAGGAACCATGATCTTGTGAGGGATTGAATTTTCCATTACCTGCCCAAGCCAATCAGCAGCATTAACCATATCGCCTTCTTTGGCAATAGGTTCAAAATCCCATTCTTTATCAGGATTGAGAGCGCGGGTATAGTCACCACGTTTTAGAAAAATACCCTTCATCTCATCCAGGTCGTGTTGCAAACCATCGTAATTACGTGACAGGATACCAGGTCCCAGAGTTACTTCGAGCATATGACCTCGAAATTCTACATCAGCTGCCGGTTTTAATCCCCGAGTGCTTTCAAAAACCTGCACATAGGCTTTGTCACCCAACACTTTGATTACTTCAGCCATAAGTGCAGTACCATCATGGCTGATATAGCAAATTTCATTTTGCGCTACCGGGCCATATACCTCAACAATTACAAGGTTGGCAATTATGCCTGTTACCTTACCGCGGGTTAAGTTGTTGCTATTCATTATATATTAAACTCTTTTGAAAATTTATAACTATTTTCCAGGTCTTTAATCAATTTCCGGAACATTTCTTCGCCAGTTTTTTTATCAAGCTTCAGCCAACGTTCTACCATCTTCATTTTTATTACAAAAGCAAGAATGACTTCAATTGAAAAATATCTGAAAGTGTTCTGCTCATCAAGATAATTCCATTTTAACTGATCAATGGCTCTTTCACGATCAAGCAAATTGTCGTATTCATTGATCTGAATCAGTTTATCAATATAGAAAAATTCATCCTGCAAACCAAAATCCGCTGCATTGCTTTTGCGAATGGCATTATTAATATAATTATCTCCAACTAAAAGGTGTTCCACAGGAATTTTATGACGTCGTGCAGTAAAACCTGCTAGGATGTTACGGATATTACATTCAAGCTCAAACCAATCCCGCAAAAACTCATTCTTGGTTTTAAATAAGTACTCATAATATAGAGTTGCAAGCTGATCTTCCCAGCTCATTTTAGCTCTAATCGGTTGATCTGTTTTAAAACTGGTTATAAAGGTTTTAAGATAAGAAGGCAGAATTTTTGGTTCCTTGATCTCTTCTTCCAGCTCATAAAATGAATATTTTCCAGAACTATCGAATTTGTCAATATTCTGAGTAAGCAGGTTAAGCACATTATTATTATCAACTTCAAGAAATAATAATTCTACTAATTTATAATCGGTAGAATGAAGATTTGCTTTCAGTTCCATTTTAAACTCAGACAAAGTAACAGAAAGCTTACTTTGCTCAAAAACAATATCCGGCATACCTGCTACCAGGTAGTAATAATTTCTCCTATACATTATTCGTCCCCGTATAGCAATTTGGTAGTTCTTGGCCTGAGATAATATTTAAAGAAATTTTCGAAGTCCTCATCAGTAAAGCTTAATAAAAAGCTTTTATCGCCCGGACCAATTCGAAAACCACTGCTCAACTTGTTATCGAATTGAATATCAAGTCCGCCTTTCAACAATTCATTAGTTTTCCGGTCAAAATAATTGCCAAGAGTTTTTTCATCTTCTTTTGGCAATGTAAGAGCAAGATTAATACCTGCATTTGACCCGGGATCCCAGTTTTTTATAATAGTCTCAATGATCTTTTTAATAAAATCTTTATCGTTGACTGCTGATTTCACAGGTTCGTGAACAAGGCGGGAAACAACCAAATTGGTAATTTGCTGTTTTAGTGCCAGAATTGATTGCCTTGCAGACATTGTCACTTCGTTTGCAACATTATTATACAATTCATCTGACTCCTTTTTTGATTGTTCTTTCAATTCTAATGCTTCTTTTTTGGCATTTTCCAAAATAGCTTCTGCCTCTTTACGAGCGTTTTCAACAATAGCGGCAGCTTCTTTATTTGCCTTTTCTATACCTTCGTTGTAGATTTTACTGGTAAGCTCTTGAAGTTTACTTTCCATTTTCTGATTTTTAAAATTGAGTGCAAAATTAGTATTTTATTAATATGTTGAGCATCTTCGTGTTATTTAATTATTGACTGTAGATAAATATTCTCACTACATTGAAACAATGTGCTAAAGTCACATTGAAGAACATATTCCACTGTATTTCAAGACATTACAAAGAAAATATCATACATTCCTTGTCAAAATATTCATTAAAAATAACAGGTTACAGAAATAAACTTTTTATTACTCTTGATCATTGAAAAGCTCTGTACAGATACCTGAATATCAAGAACCTTTAATTTGCATTTATAGAATCGTAAAATCATAAAAATGTTTTTATTCTCAAAAAAACAATTAATTCAATTTCTATTATTACAAAAGTTTTATCCTTTAGTATTTCAAAAAGTAAAATCAATGATTTTTATCAGAATGCCAATTAAATTAGGTTCTGAAATAGGTTATTGCAGAAACAAGCCTGATTAGAAAATGTTTAAAGGCTTAAAACAAAATTATTTTTTACTTGGTTCTAAAATTAAAATTTTTAGTGTACGTTTGTAAATTCATTATTCTAATCCAAAAACTGATGTTATGAGTTATGTTTTCGAAGGTTTAAAACCAGATGCCCTATGGCAGTATTTTGATGAAATATGTAAAATCCCCCGACCTTCAAAAAAAGAGGATAAAATTATTGCCTATCTTTTAAAGTTTGCTGCCGATCATGATCTTGAAGTTGATACTGATGAGATTGGTAATGTTTTAATTAAAAAAGATGCTACACCAGAATACGAAAAGAAAAAGACTGTTGTACTACAAAGTCACGTTGATATGGTTGGCGAGAAAAACAGTAATGTTGACCATGATTTTGATACTGATCCCATAAAACCATTTATCGATGGAGAATGGGTTAAGGCTCGTGGCACGACCCTTGGCGCTGATGATGGTATTGGCGTAGCAGCACAACTGGCAATTCTGGCGGCAAACAATATTCCTCATGGTCCTATAGAATGTCTTTTCACGGTGGATGAAGAAACTGGACTTTCTGGTGCTTTTGGTTTGAAGCCTGGTTTCTTAAAAGGTAAAATTCTACTTAATCTTGACTCAGAAGATGAGGGCGAGCTTTTTATTGGTTGCGCCGGTGGAAAAGATACAGTTGGTACCCTACCCTGCCCTACCGTGCCCGCAGATGTTGATGGAAAGGCATATCTGCTCAAGGTTAGCGGACTTAAAGGCGGACACTCAGGCGATGATATAAATAAAGGACTTGGCAATGCCATAAAAATGCTTAACCGAGTTTTATGGACTGCAACAAAACAATATGGTCTGCGTGTTGCAGATATTGACGGTGGAAACCTAAGAAATGCCATTGCACGCGAAGCTTTTGCCACAGTTATGGTTCCGCAAAGGTTCATTAACGATTTTGAAAGTTATGTTAAAGAAATGGAAAAGATCATTAAATATGAATTCCGTTCAACTGAACCTAATTTGAGAATCAAAATTGAGGAGACCGGACTTCCTTCAAAACTGTTTGAAAAATCTTTTCAGGAAAAGCTTCTGAACACGCTTTATGCACTACCACATGGAGTTCTTTCCATGTCGCGTGAGATTCCAAACTTTGTTGAAACAAGCACCAATCTTGCTTCAATAAAAATGGTGGATGGGAAGATCGTAATAAGTACAAGTCAGCGCAGCTCGGTTGAAAGTGCCAAAGAAAGTGCTGCCAATAAACTTGCCAGTGTTTTTTCTATGGCAGAAGCTCAGGCAGAACATTCATCCGGATATCCGGGATGGACCCCTAATCCGGACTCAGAAATTCTTGAAATCACAAAAAATGCATATAAAAAGCTTTTCAATACCGAACCAAAAGTCCTTGCCATTCATGCTGGGCTTGAGTGCGGTGTGATTGGTGAAAAATATCCGGGTATGGACATGATTTCATATGGTCCTACCATCAAGGGTGCACACTCACCTGATGAGCGGCTTAATATTGAAACCACAAAGAAGTTCTGGGACCTCACCCTTGAAATACTGAAAAGTATCTCAGACGAGTAAATACTTGTTTTACAGATAATCAAATACCGAAAACCAAGCCCACCCTGATTACGGGATTGGAATAAGGTGAATTTTCTGTTTCATTAAGATTATACAGGAGCATGATCTCAAGAGCACTATGCTCACTGAAATACTGCCTATATCCACCTCCAATGAAAATACTGTTGAAATCAATATTTTCACGGTTTTCTCTTCGGAACAACAGATATTCATATTCCGTATGAGCGAATAATTGTGGCAATATGGTATATCTGGCAAAGCAGCTTCCACCCCAGATATTGGTTTTATAGCGTTCTTTTGGGTTATATATCGAACGGATACTATAGAACTTATAGGTTCCGCCAACGCCAAGTGCTAATTTTTCGGTTAGTTTATAACCAACTATTGGTGAAATGTCAATAAGGGTAATAGTCCCAAACTGCAAACCAAAATTCCCTCCGAGATACCAGTGTTTTGTTTTTTCTGTCCTGTCAAAATCCTGAGCCAATATATAAAAAGGGATCAGTATCAGGACTGTTAAAATAGCAGTAATCCTTAGCTTCATTTTTATTGTTTAATTTGCTTACCAGCAGGTTCAAATAAAGGCTTCAAAATATTTTTTTTTAAAGAACTCATAAACCTGAAGTCAAATTGTTAATTATCATTCGCCAAAATTACTAAGCTAATCAATACAACAAGATAATATTAAAAAATTTAACCAAATATGTGGTTTAGGAACAAATAATCATGATTTTGTTAATTCAGCCCTGACAGTAACAAAAAAATCACCTCCGGCTTTGCTATCCAAAACCGGAGGTGGTCAGAGTTAATTATATGGTAACCCAACTACTAATACCTTTTTCTTGGCTTGTAGTGAGTATGCAGCAGATCATGAGCTTTATGGCTATTAGCCTCTCCAAGGAATTCCTTGTAAAGACGTACTACTTCAGGATTATCATGCGACTTACGTAAAGGCATGCCTTCGTCCTCAGCATAAATTGCTTCGGCACGTTTCTTCCTGATCTCCAATGATGTTGGAATAGGCTGCCCACCACCTCCAAGGCATCCACCCGGACATCCCATAACTTCAATAAAATGGTAATTAGCCTCGCCTGACTGTACTTTTTCCATAAGAATTTTGGCATTTGCCAATCCATGGGCGACAGCTACATTTAGATCAACACCTTCAAGAAAACTCCACTCGGGCTTTACATTCTTAATTTTAATTGTAGCTTCCCTAACACCTTCCATACCACGAACCGGAGTAATATTCAGATTAGTAAAAGGTACTTCGTTACCTGTAACAATTTCATAGGCAGTGCGTAATGCAGCTTCCATAACACCACCGGTAGCACCAAAAATTACAGCTGCTCCGGTTGATTCACCAAGAATGCTGTCATATTTTTCATCTTCAAGTTTTTCAAAATCAATGCCAGCCTGACGTATCATCATTGCCAATTCGCGTGTAGTAAGGATATAATCCACATCCTGATAACCACTGTCACGCATTTCAGGGCGATTTGCTTCAAATTTCTTGGCAGTACATGGCATGATGGAAACCACAACCATATCCTGAGCCTTAATGTTAATCTTATCAGCATAATATGTTTTAGACAAAGCTCCAAACATCTGCTGTGGTGACTTACAGCTCGATAGATTATTTAACAAATCAGGAAAGATATGTTCCTGGAATTTAATCCATGCCGGCGAACAGGAAGTCATGAGAGGCAGCGCTATATTTTCATCGTTATCTACCAGAGCTCTCTTCAGGCGTGTGAGTAATTCAGTACCTTCCTCAATAATTGTAAGATCAGCAGCAAAGTCAGTGTCAAGAACTTTACTAAAACCAATTTTCTTTAAAGCTGATACAAGTTTTCCTGTTACCCTTAAACCAGGATCAAAGCCAAGGTCTTCGGCAAGAGCAACTCGAATGGCCGGTGCAGTTTCAACAACAACAAATTTATTGGGATCATAGATAGCATCCCATACTTCATCAATATAACTACGTTCAGTGAGAGCACCCGTTGGACAACGATTTACGCATTGTCCGCAATTTGTACAAACCACTTCATTCAATGGTTTACCAAGGAAGGTAGATATCTTCTGCTGATCTCCCTTATTTATCACTGCCAACGCACTCACAGCCTGCAAATCAGTACATGTACGAACACAACGCTGGCAACGGATACATTTGCTATCATCCTTAACGATTGAAGGTGAACTTATATCCTGAATTTTATCCTTTGGCTTCACAAGATCAAGAAAAACATGATCGCCAATACGATATTCGCTTGAAAGGGTCTGTAGCTCACAATTACCATTCTTAAAGCATTTTGTACAGTCCGAATTGTGTTCTGACAACAGTAACTCAATAATGTGCTTACGTGATGTTCTTACCTTTTCGCTATTTGTAAACACTTCCATTCCTTCAGAAACAGGAGTGGCACAAGCTGCTGCAAGTAATTTTGCTCCTTTTACTTCAACCACACAAACACGGCAATTTCCAGCCACATTTAAATCGGGGTGGTCGCAAAGAGTAGGGATACGAAAATTGATCCTACTGGCAGCTTCCAGAATAGTTGTACCTTCTTCAACTGAAACCGGTATATTGTTTATCTTTAGATTAACCAGATACTTACTCATAATTTTATTCTTTTAAGTTTTTTAGTAAATAATTTCTTCCCTGAAGTTATCGACAATAGAATTAAAAGGATTACCAACCGATTGTCCTAAACCACACTTTGCAGCAATACGCATGGTAGTGGTGAGTTTTTTCAGATCATCAAGGTACGATGGTGGTTTTTCACCTCTTTTTACAGCTTCAATTCCTTTTAATAACTGCTGACAACCAACACGGCAGGGAGTACACTGTCCGCATGATTCCTCAGTAAAGAATTCCAGATAGTCATGCAGCACATTGTACATAGAACGCGTACTATTGAAAATCATCATTGAACCACCGGTGGGAATTCCTTCAAAACCAATGATTGTGTCATTGAACTTTTTACGCGGCACACAATGCCCTGATGCACCTCCTACCTGAACAGCCTTGGCATCGCCATCAGCAAATTCATCAACAAATTGATTCAATGGCATACCAAGTTCCAGTTCATAGATTCCTGGTATAGGAGTGTCGCCTGAAACTGAGAAAACCTTTGACCCGCGGGAGTCTTTGGTTCCAAGTTCTTTAAATTTCTGAACGCCCAATCTCGAAATCATGGTAACATATACCAATGTTTCAACATTATTAATTACTGTGGGTTTTTTATTATAGCCTGCAACAGTAGGATAAGGAGGTTTATTTCTTGGCTCCCCTCTATATCCCTCCATTGATTCAAACAAAGCACTTTCTTCACCGCAAACATAAGCACCACTACCAGAACGGATAGCTATCTGAAAATCGAGATTCCTGTCTTTTAAGTGTTTATTAAAATTATCAAGCTTTTTCTGAAGACCTTTAACTAAGAAATTATATTCACCACGAATATAAATATAGCCTTCTTTGGCACCTACTACATAACCACAAATTGCCATTCCTATAAAGACTTTCTCAGGCACCTTGTCAAGTATTTCACGATCTTTAAAAGTACCCGGTTCTCCTTCGTCAGCGTTACAGATAACATATTTAACATCGCTATCTTCATTTTTGGTGAATTTCCATTTCAATCCTGTAAGAAATCCTGCACCACCTCTTCCTTTTAAGCCTGAATCAATAAGATCCAGAATAATATCATCGGCAGGTTGTGCCAGCGCTTTATCCAATATATCAAGAAGATTACAATCTTCATCCATTTGGAATATTATATCTACTTTTTTAATTTGCTTGTCCATCTTAGGTTAATTTTAAGTTATTAATTTGTTACTATTTTCTGGAATATTCTTCTATAACCTCTATGGCTTTCTGCGGGGTTAATTCGGTATATACTTCATCATTTACAAGCATAACAGGCCCTTTATGACACCATCCAAGGCAATTTACTGTAAGAAGTGTGAACATTTTGTCATGTGTGGTCTCTCCTGCTTTGATCTTCAGCATATTTTCAAGTGCCAGCAACACTTCATCCTTACCTTTCATATGACAGGTAATTGTTTTACAAATCCTAATAATATTTTTTCCACGCGGAATAGTATCAAGGAAAGTGTAAAATGAAGCAGTACCATAAACATCAGCGGCAGAGAGATCTAGCTCTCTGGCTACGGCGATCATAGCATCTTCAGAAAGGTATCGTTCTTCCTGAACAACACCTTGTAAAACAGCCATTAAGCTGTTACGAGTTTTTCCATGCTTTCTGACAAGCTTTTGGACTAATTGATCAGTTTTCGACATTTATCCTCCGTAATTAATTTAAACTATTGAAACATAATGGGTTATCAACTTCATTGTTAGTGTACTAACAATGAGAGACAAAAGTAAGTAATTCATTTGTTATATAATTAACAATATCGCATTATTTTTAGTCAAATATGATATTTAGAATTAATCTAAATATATAAAACTCTGGAAGTAGTTAAATAACAGCATCTTACAATGATATTTAATAAGCATTAAAATTAAATAAATTATGATGAAATCCTTATTTTCATAATAATATCTAAATGGATCAAACGAAGCCAAAAAACATATCCCTAACTACAATTCTCAATATTTATATAACTTTGCGCACCAAATGAAAATGAGGCGAGGATTTTTATTTTGAATTAATTTATTGTAAATCAAATATTTAAAAAGATTATGAGAATTTTAAATGTTAAAGCCCGCGAGATTCTTGATTCACGTGGTAATCCAACTGTTGAAGTTGATATTGAACTTGAAGATGGTGCTTTAGGTCGTGCTATGGTTCCCAGCGGAGCATCAACCGGTGAGCGTGAAGCTACTGAACTTCGTGACGGCGATAAAACACGTTATCTCGGTAAGGGTGTATTAAAAGCTGTAGAAAATGTTAATAAAATCATTGCTCAAGAAATTGAAGGGCAATTTTTTGTTAGTCAGCGTGAGCTTGATTATTTTATGGTCAATCTGGATGGCACACCTAATAAATCAAAACTTGGTGCCAATGCCATACTCGGAGTATCAATGGCTTATGCAAGAGCTGAAGCTATGAGCGCCGGAATTCCGCTGTATCAATATCTTGGAGGCAGTAATGCACATGTTATGCCGGTTCCGGCACTGAATATTATAAACGGTGGTAGTCATGCTGATAATAATGTTGATTTTCAGGAATTTATGATAGCTCCTCATGGTGCTACATCATTCAGAGAATCAATACGTATGGGCGCTGAAGTATTTCATGCTTTAAAATCGGTTCTTAAGAAAAAAGGATATTCAACCGGTATAGGTGATGAAGGAGGTTTTGCTCCCGATTTAAAATCAAATGATGAAGCAGTTGAGGTGATCCTTGAAGCTATACATAAAGCTGGTTACAAACCCGGTGATGAAGTAAGTATTTGCCTTGACCCTGCTGCCAGCGAACTCTGGGATAACGGGAAGTACAAAATGTTTAAAAGCACCGGCGATCTCCTTAGCAGCGATGATATGATAAAACTTTGGGAAAACTGGGTCAGACAGTATCCTATTGTTTCAATTGAAGACGGACTTGCTGAGAATGACTGGAACGGATGGAAAAATTTAACAAAGGTGCTTGGGAATAAGATAGAAATTGTAGGAGATGATCTTTTCTGTACAAATAAAAAAATCCTGGCTGAAGGTATTGAAAAAGAAGTTGCCAATTCGGTTCTGATTAAATTGAATCAGATAGGAACCGTTACTGAAACTCTGGAAACTATTGAATTAGCCTACAAAAGCAGTTATAATTGTTTTGTTTCACATCGTAGTGGAGAAACTGTTGATAGTTTTATTGCCGACCTGACGGTTGCAGTTAATGCCGGACATATTAAAACCGGAAGTGCTTGTCGTGGCGAACGTGTTGAAAAATTCAACCAGTTAATGCGCATTGAGGAGGGGTTAGGCGGTGCTTCTGTTTTTGCTGGAAAAAAGGCATTTAAAAACTTTTAGAATCAGTGGATAGATATCTACAGAATACTATCCGATTCCAATTAAAAACATAATTAATATTAGAAAGGAATACTAAAGCCTGACTTTTGTATTCCTTTTTTCATTGCCCCCTTTTTCGCAGCCTAAAGCCAGCGACAATTAATTGTTGCATCATTGCAAAAGTAAAAGGGAATTAACTAAAATTCATAAATAGGAATCGGCTTTAGCCTATTTACCAAATAATTCCAAATAATTTGTTCAGCTTCTGAAAATTTTTCTTAACTACTAAAATCAGGCTTTCCGAAATAGTCTGTTACTCAGTTTTCAACAGACTTACTGTTATTTTATTAACAATGTGAAAAAATTAACAATAAATCCTTTGCCAGTAACTTTTAAGTAGCTATCTTTGCAGCGAAATTTAATAAAAGGATTTAAGAAACTGGGTTGAGTTAATAAAAACAAAAATGAAGATTCAGAAAATCAATGAGCTTTTAAACGCTGAGGTCGTTTGCGGAGAGATCACCAATGATAGTGAAATTGCCTTTGCTTTTGCTTCAGATTTGATGAGCGAAGTACTCACAATTAAAAAGGATGGGATTGTACTTCTTACAGGATTATGCACTATTCAGGCTATTCGCACTGCCGAAATGTCTGATATTCACTGCATTATCTTTGTAAGAGGAAAAAAGGTAAGCGAAGAAATGATAGAGCTTGCAAAAGAAAACAATATCATACTTCTTAAATGCCAGTACTCAATGTTTAAAACCAGTGGGATTTTATATTCTGAAGGAGTTCAACCGGTTTATTAATGAAAATTATAATGATGGAACCAATGCATCTGCAATACGAACTGGAAGGTGGAAACTTCACTAAAGCGGGATTTGCTTCAAGTGAAATTAAGAAAGTATTGAAACAGCTTAATGTAGATGCAAAAACCATTAAACGTATTGTGGTATCATCGTACGAAGCAGAAGTTAATATTGTAGCACATGCCTATAGCGGAATTATCAATGCATGGATTGATAATGAAAAGATAGTCTTACATTTCAACGATAAAGGACCTGGAATTCCGGATATTGAAATGGCTATGCAGGCAGGATACTCAACTGCTTCGCCGGCAGTTAGGGAAATGGGATTTGGGGCAGGTATGGGCTTACCAAATATAAAAAATAATGTTGACCTGCTGGAAATAAATAGTGAAGTCAATAAAGGGACCTTAGTTAAATTTACAATAGGTTTAACGCCTGAAATGAATTAAAATGAACAACAAGTTTTTTCATCACGCATTGTACTTCTCCAAAGAAACCTGTATAGGTTGTACACATTGCATGAGAGTATGTCCAACCCAGGCAATACGGGTGCGTAATGGAAAAGCCGAACTGCTTCCAAATCGTTGTATTGACTGTGGAGAATGTTACAGGGTATGCCCTGTGGATGCTGTTAAGGTTGAGCAGGACGATTTCAACCTTATCTACAATTACAAATACAGGGTAGTGCTTATTCCCGGTGTATTTTTAGGTCAATTCCCCGAAGACATCAACCAGCAACAGATATACAGCGTACTGATTGAACTTGGATTTACTCATGTATGTGAAGTAGAAACCGGTGCAGAAATCCTTAAAAGCGTTATGGCTGATTATATTGACGAAAACCTGCATATCAGACCCATGATATCTTCGTTCTGCCCTGCCATAGTTAGACTTATTCAGGTAAAATTCCCTTCGCTGGTAAACCATTTGATACCTTTAAAACAACCGTTGGACATTGCAGGATTTTATGCTAAACAACTTCTTATAAAACAAGGAGCTGAACAAGATGAAATCGGTGTGTTTTATATTACACCCTGTGCCGCTAAAATTGCGGCAATCAAAAGTCCGGTGGGCGAAACTCAATCAGTGATTGATGGTGTAATAAATATAGACTTTGCTTACAATAAAGTACTAACCATTATAAGGCAATCAAAATCAAAAAAGTTTCCTTCAGCTAAAGAATCTAATTTGAGCCCTGAAAGTATTTTATGGGCTTTAACTACAGGCGAGTCATCAGTAATGAGAGGCAGAAGTCTTGCTATTGATGGCATCAGCAATGTTATTGAATTTCTTGAGCAGCTTGAAAATGAAGAGATGAGCAATATTGATTTTCTTGAATTACGTGCATGCGACGAAAGCTGCGCCGGTGGCATATTAACAAGCTCAAATCGTTTCTTTACTTCCGAAAGGTTGAGAAACAGGGCAAAATCAGTACAACACCCGGCAGAAAGAAACGAAAACGACATTCATAATTTCAGAGAATATTTATCTAAACATTTTAGTATTGAAAAAATCAAACCTCGTTCAATGCTAAAGCTAGATGAAAATATTGGCAGCGCTCTTGAAAAAATGAAAAAAGTGAATGAGCTGATGGAGATTCTGCCATATGTGGATTGCGGTATTTGCGGCTCCCCTACATGCCAGTCGCTGGCAGAAGACACTGTTAGAAATGAAACTGAGATAAGTCGTTGTATTTTCATTCAGCGCATTCTTGAACAGAAAGGCACTTTTACTAATGAGGAATCAGTAAAAATAATGAAGGAGATCTGGGGTGAAGGGAAACTAGATAAAGACTTGAAATAAACTGAGAAAACCAGATAGAAAATGTAAAATAACGGACAAAACATCATAAAACAGTGAATAACAGCTTAATAAATGAATAATTTAAAGATATAATGAAAAAGCATAAAGTAAGTGAAATAGTTAAAAACCTTAATCTCAAAGTACTGAGTGGCGGCGAGGGGCTAGATCGTAAAGTATCAGGAGGTTATGTATGCGATCTGTTAAGTGATGTAATGGGCAATTCAAAAGAAGGGCAGATATGGGTCACTCTGCAAACACATAAAAATGTTATGGCAATTGCCTCGTTGCGCGATCTTGCCGCTATTTTACTCATTAATGGTGTGAACCCTGATGAAGATACAATAGCACAAAGTGAAACTGAGGGTATACCTATTCTTGGAACTGATATGCCGGCATTTGAAATTGCCGGAAAATTATATGAACTAATTAACAAATAATGAAAACTTTCAGGGCTGATCTGCATATTCATACTGTACTCTCGCCATGTGGAGATCTGGAGATGAGCCCTATAAATATTATACAAAAGGCAAAAGAAAAAAAACTGGATATAATAGGCATCACCGACCATAACAGCACCAGAAACAGCCTGCTCACACGAAGGCTTGCAGAAAAGGAAGGCATTACGGTGTTTTGCGGAGCTGAAGTTACAACAAAAGAAGAGGTGCATTGCCTGGCGTTCTTTGAAACCGATGAAGCAATTGAAGAGTTTCAGCAATTTCTTGAAAAACAATTACCTCCGGTAAAAAACGATGTAAACCGTTTCGGAGAGCAAATTGTACTTGATGAAGATGAAAATATCATTGATGAGATCCCCTACCTGCTTATTTCAGGATTACATGCTGGTATTGACAAGGTAGAAGAAATGGTTCATAAATTAAATGGCATCTTCATTCCGGCTCATATTGACAGAGCTTATTACAGCATACAGAGCCAGTTGGGGTTTGTACCGCCTAATCTTAAAGCCGATGCCTTTGAGATTTCAAGAAATGCAAAACCGGAGGAATTATTGAAAGAGCTGATGATCAAAGAGGATGCAACTTTTATAAAAAACTCCGATGCTCATTATATTGAAGATGTTGGAAGAACTTATAGTGAGTTTTACATGGAAGAACCAAGTTTTAAAGAGTTCAGAATGGCACTGGCAGGTATTAACGAACGAAGTGTTAAAATACAATGAAAGATCTGGCATTACATATTCTTGACATTACGCAAAACTCAATTACTGCCGGAGCTAACCTGATTGAAATAATTATCAATGAAGATGCACCTGATGGTATGATAAGCATTTACATAAAAGATAATGGTGCGGGCGTACCCAAAGAAATGCTGAAACAAATCACTGATCCTTATACAACATCACGCAAAACAAGAAAAGTGGGAATGGGATTACCTCTCTTAAGGCAGAATGCAGAACAAACTGGAGGATCACTTACTATAAATTCAGAATTAGGAAAAGGAACTGAAGTAAATGTGAAGTTTGCAGCCACCCATATTGACCTGCCTCCATGGGGTGATATTTCAGGAGTAATTATTTTAATGGTAGCTGCTAATCCTGAAATAATTTTTTCATACATTCACCGCTCGGTAAAAGGAGAGTATGAGTTTGATACAAGAGAGGTAAAAAAGGCTCTTGAAGGTGTACCAATTGATAATGCTGAGATAAGAGAATTCTTAAAGGATATGATAAATGAGAACCTGAATGAAATTGGGGCATGTAACACGAAATTATGGGAAAAGGATAATAATCAATGAAATAAAACAAAGACTGATAATCAGGATATTAAAATGAAATAATAAATTAATAAAATTATTAAATTAACAAAATTAGTTTTAATTAAACCGGAATAATGTGGACATAAC
Organism: Bacteroidales bacterium; assembly: GCA_012522795.1. GTDB lineage: Bacteria > Bacteroidota > Bacteroidia > Bacteroidales > JAAYJT01 > JAAYJT01. The sequence goes on from JAAYJT010000006.1 coordinate 20,448, forward strand.
CAATCTGTAACTGGAGAACAAACAGCAGCAAATGATTAACAGATTGTGAGTCAGCAGTTTTTCGGAAAAATAAAATGGAGGAAAAATATGACAAAAATCAAAACCCTGGCCGATCTTAAAAAGATGAAAGAAGAAGTTCGGTCGAAGATTACCCTGAGAGAACAAGGAGATAATCCTGAAGACAGGGTACAGGTAAAAGTAGCTATGGCTACCTGTGGTATTGCATCCGGTGCAAAGGATGTTATGGATTTCATGGTAGGTGCTTTCAATAAAAGAGGAATTGACGCAGTAGTAACCCAAACTGGTTGTATGGGCTATTGTTATGCCGAACCCACTGTTGAAGTTACAGTTCCCGGAAAGGAACCTGTTGTGTTCGGTTATGTAGATGTGAAAAAAGCTGATGAAATTATTGAAAAGTATATTAAAAAGGGAATTTTGCTTGAAGGCATCATTCCCGTGAATTATCAAACTATTGAATAACAAGCGGAGGAAATAAGAATGTCAAATTACAAAATGCATTTGCTTGTATGTTCAGGAACAGGCTGTCACGCTTCGGAAAGTGACCAGTTACTGATTAACCTGCAAAATGAAATTGCTCTCCGGGACCTGGCAGATGATGTGCAGGTAATAGGCACTGGCTGCTTTGGGTTCTGCGAAAAAGGACCTATTGTTAAGGTAATCCCTGACAATACTTTTTATACTGAAGTAAAATCTGCTGATGTTACTGAAATTGTTGCCGAACATGTGATCAAAGGTCGCAAGGTTGAACGGCTTCTTTACAAGGACCCGGTTACAAAAGAACATGTTACCGACTCAAAACACATGGGATTCTATCAGAAACAATTACGTATAGCGTTGCGTAACTGCGGTTTCATTAATCCTGAAAACATTGATGAATATATCGGTCGTGACGGATATGCAGCCCTTGGCAAAGTACTTCTGGAAATGACTCCCGAAGAAGCCATTAAAGAAGTAATGGATTCAGGACTTCGAGGACGTGGTGGTGGCGGATTCCCGACCGGCCTGAAATGGCAAATAACCAGAGAAGTACAAGCCGATCAGAAATATGTGGTATGCAACGCTGACGAAGGCGACCCGGGTGCTTTTATGGACCGTAGTATTCTTGAAGGCGACCCTCACAGCGTTCTTGAAGCAATGGCAATATGTGGTTATTGCATAGGTGCAAGTAAAGGGCTTGTATATATCCGCGCTGAATATCCCCTCGCTATTGAAAGACTGAAAACTGCCATTAAACAGTCTATTGAATATGGTTTACTTGGTGATGATATATTAGGCAGCGGCTTTAATTTTGATATTGAACTCCGCTATGGTGCAGGTGCTTTTGTTTGTGGTGAAGAAACAGCTTTGATACATTCAATGGAAGGCGAACGTGGAGAACCTACATTCAAGCCACCGTTCCCATCGGTAAGCGGATATCTTGGCAAACCCACCAATGTTAACAACGTGGAAACTTTTGCCAATATCCCTGTAATCTTCAACAAAGGCGCCAAATGGTTCTCAGGTATTGGCACTGAAAAGTCGAAAGGAACTAAAGTTTTTGCTCTTGCAGGAAAAATCAATAATGTTGGATTGATTGAAGTTCCAATGGGTACTACCCTTCGTGAAGTAATTTTTGAAATCGGAGGTGGTATTAAAGGTGGTAAAAAATTCAAGGCAGTTCAAACAGGTGGACCTTCAGGTGGTTGCCTTACTGAAAAGCATCTTGACACACCCATTGATTTTGACAACCTTCTTGCTAGTGGCTCAATGATGGGTTCGGGAGGTATGATAGTAATGGATGAAGATGACTGTATGGTGGCCGTTGCCAAGTTTTTCCTTTCATTTACAGTGGATGAAAGCTGTGGAAAATGTACTCCCTGCCGTATCGGAAACAAACGTTTATATGAAATGCTGGAAGCCATAACAAAAGGTAAGGCAACAGTTGAAGATCTCGATAAAATGCAGAACCTCAGCAATGTCATCAAAGACACATCGCTTTGTGGTTTAGGTCAGACTTCACCAAATCCGGTATTATCAACCATGAATAATTTTTACGATGAATATCTGGCTCACGTAGTAGATCACAAATGTCCTTCAAGTCAGTGTAAGGATTTATTACGTTACGAAGTTATAGAAGAAAATTGCGTTGGTTGTACTGCCTGCGCCCGTAATTGCCCTGTTAATTGTATCAGTGGTGAGCGCAGACAAGTGCATTATATTGACCAGTCGCTTTGTATAAAATGTGGCGAATGCTTTGAAAGATGTAAGTTCGACGCTATAGCAGTGAATTAATTAAGGAGGTAGAAACATGAACAAAATAAAAGTAAATATTGATAATACTATTGTTGAGGTAGATCCAGGTACAACTATCCTGCAAGCAGCCCGACAAATTGATATTGATATTCCCACTTTGTGCTATATGCACCTTGGTGATATGGGAATAGAACATAAACCGGGTGGTTGCCGTATATGCGTTGTTGAAGTTAAAGGACGCCGCAACCTCGCTCCTGCCTGCGCTACTGAATGTACTGAAGGTATGGAAATTGAAACCCATAATATTCGAGTTCTAAACGCCCGCAAAACAGTTATGGAATTAATTCTGTCCGACCATCCGTCAGAATGTCTGTTATGTGCAAAAGCAGGTAACTGCGATCTCCAGACAACTGCAATCAAGATGGGTATCCGTGAAATTCCATATCAGGGTGAACAAAGCACCTATAAGGAAGATACTTCGCCTGCCATAATACGCGATATGGATAAATGTATTATGTGCCGCCGTTGTGAAACAATGTGTAATGAGGTACAAACCGTTGGTGTGCTTTCAGCTATAAACCGTGGATTCATGTCAGTTACGGCACCTGCTTTTGAACGCAATCTCGATCATAGTGAATGTACTTATTGCGGACAATGCGTAGCCGTTTGTCCAACAGGTGCATTGACTGAAGTGGATCATACAAATCAGGTAATTCGTCATCTGGCTGATCCCAACAAGGTAGTTGTGGTTCAAACTGCTCCCGCTGTTAGAGCTGCCCTGGGTGAAGAATTCGGTTTAAAACCAGGAACACTTGTTACGGGTAAACTAGTAGCTGCATTACGTCGTTTGGGTTTTGATTATGTGTTTGATACTGATTTTGCTGCCGACCTTACTATTATGGAAGAAGGTACTGAATTACTTGAGCGTTTGAACAAATACCTTAGCGGCGATAAGGATGTAAAACTGCCTATGCTTACATCCTGTTGCCCGGGATGGGTCAACTTTTTTGAATACCATTTCCCCGACATGCTTGATATACCTTCAACAGCACGATCACCTCAGCAAATGTTCGGAGCTATAGCCAAGAATTATTTCGCTGAAAAAATAAATGTAAAACGAGAGAATCTCGTGGTTGTGTCAATCATGCCTTGCGTTGCCAAAAAGTATGAATGTACTCGTGAAGAATTCAGCGTCAATGGAAATCCTGATGTTGATTTTGCTCTTTCAACCCGCGAATTGGCTAACCTGATCAAACGAGCCAATATCAATTTCAATAAGCTGAATGACGAAGATTTCGATCGTCCTCTTGGTGAATCAACAGGTGCCGGAGTTATTTTCGGAGCAACTGGCGGTGTAATTGAAGCAGCCATAAGAACTGCATACGAAGTCCAAACTGGTAAGAAACTGGAAAAGGTAGATTTTGAGCAACTTCGTGGTTTGGAAGGAATCCGTTCTGCTAAAGTTGATTTTGACGGACTGGAATTAAGCATAGGAATTGCTCACGGACTTGGTAATGCCCGTAAGCTGCTTGATGATATCAGACAAGGTAAGAGTCAGTACCACGCTATTGAAATTATGGCATGTCCTGGTGGATGTATTGGCGGTGGTGGTCAACCATTGCATCATGGCGATTCATCAATACTTAAGGCAAGACAAAGAGCTATTTATGAAGAAGATGCAAACAAGCCTATACGTAAATCACACGAAAACCCATATATTATTCAGTTGTATGAAGAATATCTGGGTAAACCTTTGGGCGAAAGATCGCATCAGCTTTTGCATACTTCTTATTTTGATAAAAGTAAAAAATTAATTGAAATAGAGGAATGATAACCGGAGAAAGGTTCTAATGTGAGTAAAAATAATAATCCTTTTTATTTTCAATTTTTAAATCAGAAATAACATGACATCAATAAAAGTAAAACTTAAAGAAAAAGATGTTGCTCAACTGAAACAGGTTTGCAAAGAATTTAATAATGAAGCCGGCGAACTGATAAATGTGTTACATAAAGCACAGGGCATTTTCGGTTATCTGCCTGCAGAAGTACAGGAAATTGTAGCTCAAGAATTAAATGTATCAGTAGCAAAGGTATATGGAGTAGTAACTTTCTACTCTTTCTTCACTATGATACCCAAGGGTTTACACCCAATTTCAATATGTACCGGTACAGCTTGTTATGTTCGTGGTGCTGAAAAGGTTCTTGATGAATTCAAACAACAATTGAACATCAAGGTTGGTGAAACCACACCAGATGGTAAATTTTCGTTGAGCTGCTTGCGTTGTGTAGGAGCTTGCGGATTGGCACCTGTAGTTCTTATAGGTGAAAAAACCTACGGACGTGTCTCTCCTGACGGCGTTAAAGACATCTTAAAGGAATACGAATAAATAAGATATTCCATTTATTGTAACGGCTGCCCTTATAGAGCAGCCGTTTTTGTTTACTAAATTTTCTACTATAATGTCATTCTTATAGGACTACCCCAGGCGTAGCGCATGTTAAAAACGCGGGGGCTGAGGTTCTTAAAAGATTCGGGCGCTGAGGCTCTCGGAGTGCCTGGGTAATACAACCCTACTGGATTTCAGGTAGTGAAGAAAAGTAGTTATGTTTATTGTGTACGAAGAAAGAACTGACAAAACAGAAATTTTACAATTTACTTTAACTGCCTTTGTATTCTGTGTTTTTGATGGAAATATTTTAGCAGCCAAATAGCAAGGTACAGAACTACAAAAACAAAGATGATGATAGCTCCTGAGGGCAAATCTGCAATATATGAAATGTATAGTCCTGTTATACTGCCCAATACCCCGAAAATAACGGAATAAATGATAATGTGTTTAAAATTCCGGGTTAGCAGGTTTGCAGCCGATTGTGGTATTGTAAGGTATGAGATCACAAGGATAATGCCTATAACCCTGATATTCAGCACAATGACTAAAGCTACGAGGGCAATTAATATATAATTAAATGTGTTTACCGGTAGTTTATGACTTTGAGCGTATTCTTCATCGAACGAGATAAAGAGAATGATGCGGTAGAACAGAATAAAAAACAGTATGAGTAATGAGCAAAGAATTATCATGAAATTAATATCGGTATTGCTTACTGTAAGAATATTCCCGAAAAGGTAGGTCATAAGATTGGGAGCATATCCGGGAGTAAGGAAAATGAAAATGATACCCAGTGCCATCCCAAACGACCAGATTATTCCGATGGCAGAATCTTCGCGGATCTCAGTCTTTTTTGAGATGAACTCAATACCCAGTGCCGATAGCAGTCCGAAAGCAGCACCTCCAAACATTGGATTTATACCAAAAAAATACCCCATTCCAATCCCGCCAAAAGATGCATGAGTAATCCCTCCGGCAATGAACACTTTGCGCCGTGCAACTATATAAGTTCCGGCAATACCACATGATATACTTGCCAGTAAGGCGGCCAGCAGGGCTTTGCTGAAAAATGAATAGCTGATAAGTTCAATAAATTCAGCCATATTAGTGATCGTGTTTCTTTAATACAGTATGAGGAATATCGCCGTGAGTAATAATCTGGATCGGGCAGCCGTAAGCAGCAAGCTGTTTCTCAGTGATAATGTTTGACGGATGGTAATTCAAATATTTATTTACGCAGGCTATTGTTTTTACATAATATGAAATAGTACCTATATCGTGGGTAACAACAATGATAGCCATGGTTTTGTTAAGCTCCAGCAGAATATCATAAAGATCGGCTTCAAATTTACTGTCAACAAAAGTATTAGGTTCATCCAGAATAAGCAGGGAAGGGGATGTAATGATAGCACGGCAGAGAAAAACCCTCTGCATCTGCCCGCCCGACAGTTCTCCGATCGGCCTTGAGTAAAGATCGCTGATACCCATCCTGGCAAGCAGTTCAATGGCTTTATCCTTATCAGCCTTCGTATATTTTTTAAAAACAGCTTTCTCAGATGCCAGACCTGATAGCACAACATCAATTACAGAAATTGGAAAACGCTTATCAAAAAGGCTTATCTGAGGTAAATACCCGATTTGGTTCTTTGTATCCCTGCCACTTGCCTTATGCATTATTATCCGACCTTTAACAGGTTTGAGCAAACCAACCATCAGCTTTACCAGAGTTGTTTTCCCTCCTCCGTTCGGACCAATTATCCCAATAAAATCATTTGAATTTATAGTGAGATTTACATCCTTAAGAATGATCCCTTCACCATAAGTAGCCGAAATGTCAATCAATTCAAAAATCTTGCCCATAGAGATAATAGATTTCTTTAAATGCAAAAGTAATTCTTTATTCCGGGTTCTGAAAAAACAATTACCTGATCGTAATCTTTTCCGGATTAATGTTATAAACAACTTTTTAATTATAGTTTCTATGGGTTCAGTGCTTTCTGTATGGTATGAGAAATGGCGTACATGCCTGCAAACCAGTCTTCTTCAAGAGGGTTAAGGATCTCAATTTTTGCGGATATTTCAGCAGCCACAACTTCAGCCGAAGCAGTATTAAACTGACTTTGAACTAGTATGGTGTGAATATCCAACTTTCGGGCAACATCAATTATATTTTTAATATGCGAACCGGTAGGCTCTTTGCCGTCTGATTCCAGTGCAATTTGCTCAAGTCCATAGGTTCTTGCAAAATATGTAAAAGCCGGATGATATATCAGAAATGTTTTGATCGGAGAATCTGCAAGCAGCCCTTTAATATGATCGTCGAGTTTATCAATATCCTTTGTGAAATCCTCATAATTAGCCATATACATCTCCCTATTGTCCAGGTCAAATTCCAGAAATGTTTTCAGAATTGTACTGATTTGTATTCTTACTTCTGTCGGCGATAGCCAGTGGTGAGGGTCAATACCGTGAAGATGGACATGGTCGCCGTGGTTAACTACTTCCCCTGCAATCAGGTCAATACCTTTACTGAGATCAACCGTAAGAGTTTCAGAACTTTTCTCTGATTTGTCAATAATATGATCCTCAAACATCAGATTGCCATTAATAAAGAAAACAGCTGAATTGCTCAGATCTTTTATTTGTTTTGGAGTTGGTTCGTAAGTTTCGGGGCTTACCCCCGGAGGCGTAATGACCTGGACTTCAAAATTATCTCCTGCAATACGCTCAACAAAGTATTTATAGGGCAGTATACTTACTGATATTACAGGCTTTTCTTTAACGGAAACAGGAACACAGGCTACGGTCATTGCTGCCACTATGCCTAAGCTCAGGATTTTTTTTAATAAATTTCGGAAATTCTGTAATACTGATAGCATAATTTCATTGATTAGCCCGTATGACGAAACCAAACTCCATTGGTTTCAGAAAAACATGAATAACAGCAAGCACCTGTTTTTATAGGTGTAACAGTTTCTTAGACCCTTAATTTATTAATTAGCTATTCATTGATATTAAAAATTCCTCATTCGAATGAGTAAATTTCATTTTATCCTTTAAAAACTCCATTGCTTCTATAGGGTTCATATCAGCAAGATGATTTCTGAGTATCCACAGACGCTGGAGGAATTCCTTTCTTACCAGCAATTCTTCTCTGCGTGTACTTGAAGCAACAATGTCAATAGCTGGCCAGATACGCTTGTTAGCAAGCCTACGGTCGAGTTGTAATTCCATATTACCGGTACCTTTAAATTCTTCAAAAATGACCTCATCCATCTTTGAACCTGTATCAATAAGCGCTGTGGCAAGTATAGTTAAAGAGCCTCCATTTTCAATTTGTCTGGCTGCACCAAAAAATCGCTTGGGTTTCTGAAGTGCGTTAGCTTCCACACCTCCTGAAAGTACTTTGCCAGATGCAGGTGACACTGTATTGTAAGCACGTGCAAGACGTGTTATTGAATCTAAAAGTATCACAACGTCATGACCACATTCCACCATTCTTTTAGCCTTTTCAAGAACGATATTGGCTATTCGGACATGCTTTTCTGCCGGTTCATCAAAAGTTGAAGAGATCACCTCTGCTTTTACATGGCGCGCCATATCGGTTACTTCCTCAGGTCTTTCGTCAATAAGCAGAACTATCATATACGCTTCAGGATGATTAGCGGCTATGGCATTTGCAATTTCCTGCAGCAGAATGGTTTTTCCGGTTTTAGGCTGGGCTACTATCAAACCACGCTGACCTTTTCCAATGGGAGTGAACATGTCAATAATGCGGGTTGACATACTTTCCTGTGCATGACCGATAATTTTGAATTTCTTTTCAGGAAATAATGGTGTAAGGAAGTCAAAAGGAATACGATCGCGAATTTCATCAACTGTACGTCCGTTTATTCCTTCAATTTTTACCAGTGGAAAGTATTTTTCACCATTACGAGGAGGTCTTATGCTTCCACGTACGGTATCTCCGGTTTTAAGTCCAAAAAGTTTTATTTGCGATTGCGAAACATAAATATCATCGGGGGAGTTCAGATAATTATAATCCGATGAACGCAAAAATCCGTATCCGTCACTGATCACTTCAAGAACTCCTTCACTTGTAACTATGCCCTCAAATTCAGCGTAGTTCTCGTCTCTTTCCTTACGTTTGTCGTGATAACGTTGTTTATGATTCTTCTGTTGTTGCTCGCGGTGAGGGCGTTCTGTTTCAACAGGTGCTTCTGCCGGAGGTACAACTATCTGATCCGGAGCCTTATTATCTGCAGGCTGAACAAGAACTTCTGTCAAGCTTTTCTGTTCAGGTATTTCTGGTGTGATAATATCGTCATTATCACCTTCAAGAATTTTAAGCTCTTCAATTACCGGATTAATCTCTTCAGCAGTATCATCAGGTTTTGGGTAACGAGTTGGTTTTCCCTTATCCGGTTTCAGAGATTCTTTTCCGGGAGCCTGACCGATATGTTGTTTATTCTTTTCATTTAATACTTCCTGTTTTTTACTATCTAAACTCTTGCTTTCAGTTGTTTCTACTTCAGATTTTTTTCCCTGAGCTGCTGACTCTTTTGTTTTGTTATCAACCGTTGGTTTTATAATTCTTTTTCTTTTCCGTGGTTGTACTGTGGATGCTTCTTTTGAATTCTCAGGAGTTTTATCAGCTTGTTTCTCAGAAGGTTTTGTTTCTGGTTTTGATGATGCAGCCGGCGTTTTGGTTTTGGCTTTAGTTTTTGGTTTTTCAGTGCTTTTATTTTCAGCAAGCTTTTCCTGACTCTGTCTTTTTTCAGCCAAAGCTTTTACATCGCTAATAACAACGATTTTTTTTCGCTGATTCTTAGCGCGTTGCTCTTCTTTTTTTTCTTTTTTAAGAATATCGGGGGTGGGGTTTATTGCCTGATGGTCCAGGATAGTATAGATAAGATCCTGTTTGTTAAGCCGGTCGTACTTAGGAATTTTAAGACTTTTGGCAATTTCTTTTAATTCAGCTACTAATTTGCTGTTTAGTTCAAGAATATCATACATATTAAAAATGTGTTTGGAAAGTTAACCGATAGAATAAAATCATACTTAACGGTTATCTGTCAGAAAATGTCTTTGATTATAATTTTACGGATACGGAAAAATCAAGATTGAACCCGAAATGGTGATGCAAAGATAAAAACTTTTTTTGAATCTCAAATATTTTCATATCAAAAGCATTTTTATTTTTCAAAAAGATAATGGTTCAGATAAGTAAGAACCGTTTTACAAAACATTGAATAGCTGATGATTGTAGTTATACTAAGGCTATTTTAAGCCCTTATTGAGTAATTGCCCGGTTTATAGGTTTATGAAATGTATCAGGATATATTATTAAGGAATAAGAATGATTTATTTTCTTGTTTGGTTAAAGCCGGTAACAATTAATGATTGTATCACTATAAAGTCCGTTTATAAAATGAAACAAACCCCAATCATGAACTTTAGCCCAAAACAAAAACCAGCATCAACTGGTTTTCATTTATATTCTGAATTCAACACTCTCTTTGAACCACATGTTTCTGATTCACTTTATATTATAAATCCTGTATTGTTGGATTATGATACTGCAATCAAAAAAATACTGGTAAAAAAAAGATTTTTTGTCATTAAGTTTGTCATATTAAAAAAATGTGTAATTTTGCACTCTCAAAATCAGATAGTAATATTATTATGAAGAAAGACATTCATCCAAAGGAATACAGACTGGTTGTTTTTAAAGATATGTCAAACGATTACGCTTTTTTAAGCAAATCAACAGCTAACACTAAAGAAACTATTGTATGGGAAGATGGCAAGGAATATCCCCTTGTTAAATTAGAGATTTCTCACACTTCTCATCCTTTTTATACTGGAAAGATGAAACTTGTTGACACAGCGGGTCGTCTTGATAAATTCAAGGCAAGATATGAAAAACATCTGGAAAACCGGAACATGCAGAACAAGTAAGATCAAATGTTCACAACTGTTTATAAAAAAGCCCTTCAGAAAGAGGGCTTTTTTTGTACAACCTTTTGTATTTTTGGCGCACTAAAAACCATGTTTTTATGAATTACATACTTTTTGATGATACAAGGCGCGGTAACCTGCTGCCAATGACCTTTACCAGACCTGTTGCCGATATCAGAGTCGGAATTCTGACATTAAGAGAAAAATGGGAAAAATATCTGAGAGTTAAAACCTCTTCTCTTACTGAGAAATATCTTGAGAGAAAATTCCCTATCGTTAAGGAATCGGACAACATTCTTATCAATGGTGCTGTTTTTCCAAACAAGGAGTTGATAAGTGAGATCAACAATCTTAAAGCTAATCAGGCTCTTATCAGAAACGAAACGGTTATAGCAATGCATGTAACTTACGAGGATTTGGAAGGTACCGGATCAAAAAGTACAGAAAACACTGAAGAGGTCATCACAAAAGCTTCAGTTACCGAGGTATGCAATCTCTGGGATATCTTTGCACTAAATGATCAGGCAATAAAGGATGATTTTGCTCTGATAACCAAAGGGAGGAAATCGCAGGATGTATCAAAGTTTGCTCATCTGGTACACCCTGAAAATATCTTTATTGAAAATGATGCAAAGGTAGGTTATGGCGTTGTTCTGAATGCCAGCGATGGACCCGTGTACATTGGCAATAAGGCTGAAGTCATGGAAGGCAGCATGATAAGGGGTAGTTTTGCTTTATGTGAGCATTCAATAGTTAAAATGGGTGCAAAGATCTATGGTGGCACAACTATAGGACCGCATTCAAAAGTTGGCGGCGAAGTGAGTAACTCAGTTATTTTTGGCTATTCTAACAAAGCCCATGATGGTTATCTTGGCAATTCGGTATTGGGCGAATGGTGCAATCTGGGAGCTGATACCAATACTTCGAACTTGAAAAACACATACGAGAATGTTCGTTTGTGGAATTATCCCGAACGATCTTTTATTGACACAGGTTTGCAATTTTGTGGTCTTATTATGGGTGATCACTCAAAATCGGGGATAAACACCATGTTTAATACCGGTACAGTCGTTGGAGTAAACTCCAATATTTTTGGCGGAAATTTTCAGCGCAATTTTATCTCTTCTTTTGCTTGGGGAGGTTACACCGGTTTTACCACCTACAATATCAACAAAGCAATAAAGGTTGCGGAAGCTGTTTATAAGCGGCGTAATATTGGATTTTCCGCTATAGATAAAGATATTATGAAACATGTTTTCAATATTACTTTCGAGTACCGCAAACTTTAATTCTGCCATACTGTTGTTATAAAAACTGACATTTACCGACAAGAGGTCAGATTATTTGTTTATTTGGCTGTTTATGACATAAAAATGTTCTATGGCCGAATAATTGTAATAAGATTATACTATGTTTGATCCAAAAATAAATCCAAAAATATCATTCATCTCAGAATTGGCTAATGAAGGAGCCGATTTTATTCCTTTGCTCTCGGCAGAGGATGAAGAACAGATGAGGGCAGAAGCTCTGCCCGAAACTTTACCAATACTGTCGTTACGGAATACCGTACTTTTTCCCGGAGTTGTAATTCCACTCACCGTAGGTCGTGATAAATCAATAAAACTGATCAAGGATTTCTATCGTGGAAGCCGTATTATTGGTGTGGTTGCTCAAAAAGATGCAGTAATTGAAGATCCCGTTTTTGATGATCTGTATAAAATAGGTACCGTAGCGTATATAATCAAGCTGCTGCAGATGCCCGACGGAAGCACAACAGCCATAATCCAGGGACGTAAGCGTTTTAAAATGGAAACGCTTGTGCAGGAAGAACCATACATCATTGCGCAGGTAGTTGCTCACGAATCAATGGAGAAATTCAGGATGAACAGGCAAACAAAAGCGCTGATATCATCGCTGAAAGACCTTTCAACCCAGATTATCAAGCAATCGCCCAATATCCCTTCCGATGCGGCTTTTGCAATTCGTAATATTGAAAGTCCTGGGTTCCTCATTAATTTTATTTCTTCAAACCTGAACATTCAAGTGTACGAAAAACAAATGCTGCTTGAGACACTTAACTTTGAAACTCGTGCAAATAAGGTTCTTGCATTGCTTACAAAAGAACTGCAGGAACTTGAATTAAAAAATCATATTCAAAACAGGGTTAAAACTGAAATTGATAAACAACAGCGCGATTATATACTTCATCAGCAATTGAAAACCATCCAGGAAGAGCTTGGTGGCGCTCCTAATCAACAGGAGATTGCTGAATTGAAGAATAAGGCTGCAGCAAAGAAATGGCCAAAAAACGTTGCCGAAGCTTTTGAAAAGGAAATATCCAAGCTTCAGCGTATGAACCCGGCTGCCATGGAATATTCTATGCAGATGAATTATATTGAAGTACTTGTTGATCTACCCTGGGATGAATGTACCAAGGATAATTTTGATCTTAAACATACACAGAAAGTTTTGGATCAGGATCATTACGGATTGGAAAAAATTAAGGAACGTATCATTGAATATTTGGCAGTGTTGAAACTGAAAGGTGACATGAAATCTCCGATACTTTGCCTTGTAGGTCCTCCGGGAGTGGGTAAAACCTCATTAGGAAAGTCTGTTGCAAGAGCAGTTTCAAGAAAATATATCAGAATGTCATTGGGTGGTTTACGTGATGAGGCTGAAATACGAGGACATCGTAAAACATACGTAGGCGCAATGCCGGGCAGGGTTATCCAGAGTCTTAAAAAGGTTAAAAGTTCAAACCCTGTATTCGTACTTGACGAAGTTGATAAAGTTATGGGATTGAATATAAGCGGAGACCCCGCTGCCGCTCTTCTTGAAGTACTTGACCCTGAACAGAATCAGGCTTTTCATGATAACTATCTCGGCATTGATTACGATCTGTCAAGGGTGATGTTTATAGCCACTGCCAATACCCTTAGCACAATACATCCTGCCCTTCGCGACAGAATGGAGGTTGTTGAGCTAAGCGGATATCTGATAGAAGAAAAGGTTGAAATAGCTTTCAGACATCTGATACCAAAACAGTTACGTGAACATGGTTTGGAAAAAAATAAACTGAAGTTCACAAAACCCATAGTGCGTAAGATCATTGAAGATTACAGCAGGGAAGCAGGAGTAAGGAATCTGGAAAGGCTTATAGCCAAGATTATTCGGAACCGTGCTAAATATATCATTTCTAACGAACCATACAATGTTAAGTTAACCATTGATGACCTGCGTAAGATCCTTGGTCCTGAACAATACCACATTGAAAAAGACCTCATTAATAATAATGTAGGGGTTGCTACCGGTCTGGCATGGACTTCGGTTGGCGGGCAAATACTGTTTGTGGAAGTGAGCCTTAGCCGTGGTAAAGGTAATCTAACACTTACCGGTAGCCTTGGCGATGTGATGAAGGAATCTGCCACTCTGGCTTATGAGTATCTTAAAGCTCATGCCGCACAGCTTGGACTTGACGACAGAGCTTTTGAGAAATGGAATGTGCATATTCATATCCCTGAAGGTGCTACTCCAAAGGATGGTCCTTCAGCAGGTATCACAATATTCACTGCTTTGGCTTCTGCCTATACCCAGCGTTTGATAAAACCCCGTATTGCAATGACTGGCGAGATAACCCTTAGAGGTAAGGTTTTACCGGTTGGAGGAATAAAAGAAAAAATCCTTGCGGCAAAACGTGCCAAAATAAATGATGTAATCCTCCCGGGCGAAAACCGTAAAAATATTGCCGAAATCCCATCAAGATATATTGAAGGACTGAATTTTCATTATGTTGACAATATGATTAACGTAATTGATTTTGCCCTTCTCAACCAACGAGCTGACAATCCTATTGATTTAAACAGGGATTAATGAAAAAAGCTCAATCTTTCTATGAAAAAAATTCTGATAATACTCGGTCATCCTGTAAAGGATACCTTCAGCGATAAATTAACTACAGCATACATTGAAGGAGCTCTAAACTCGAAAGCCGAAATAAAGAGCCTGAAATTAAGTCAATTGAAGTTCGATATCAACTTCAGCAGTGGCTATAGAGGCAATCAGGAGCTTGAACCCGATCTGGTAATGGCTCAGGAACTGATAACATGGGCTGACCATCTGGTTTTCTTTTATCCAAACTGGTGGGCAACATTTCCTGCCCTGCTAAAAGGCTTCATTGACCGAACTTTCCTGCCTGGCTTTGCGTTCAGGTACACCGGAAAAGGACGTGCGCATGATAAACTGCTGGTGGGGAAAACCGCCAGACTCTTTGTTACCATGGACAACTCGCCTTTCTATTATAGGTGGGTATTAGGCAGACCTGGACATCATGCCATGAAAAAAGCTTTTTTACAGTTTTGTGGGGTCAATCCAGTAAATATTTCAATAATTGGTCCGATCAAAGGATCAAATGAGAAGAAAAGAGAAAAATGGCTAAAAAAGGTTAAACGACTGGGAAAGAGGTTAATATAACAATTTTTAAGTTTTATATGCATTGAAAAAATAAAATTATTATTCATATTTTTAAAGGTGCTTTGTTTTTGAAAAGAAAATAGGCGTATATTTGCAATCTTTTTTAAAGATCACCTATTTCTAATACATACTGCTATGAATACGAGAGAAATAATGAATTTTGTTGATACCATAGTACCCAGAAACGAACTTCCGGAATTTAAGGCTGGCGATACTATTACGGTACATTATAAGATCAGGGAAGGAGATAAAGAACGTATCCAGCAATTTCAGGGCGTAGTTTTACAGCGTGCCGGCAGTGGAAGCACTGAAACATTTACAATTCGCAAGGTTTCAGGAAGCATTGGCGTTGAAAGGATTATTCCCGTTCATTCACCGTTTATTAGTAAGATCGAAGTTAATAAACGCGGTGTGGTTCGCAGGGCACGTATTTTTTACTTGCGAAAAATCAAAGGCAAGAAAGCCCGTATCAAAGAAAAAAAATATTAGTCTCCGGCTTAAAAAATATAAAAGCTCCAACTCAGGGGCTTTTTTTTTGACCGGTACTTTCACAAGTACTACTGAACTGCCTATATCCGTTTATCATAATATAATTTTGGTATGAATGAATCAGATAATATCTTCAGCCCTCCAGTCATCGAATTGTTCACTGTACTCAACGAGTATTGTATTTTCATTGAAAAAGCTTCGGATTACGCTAAGCACGATATTCTCGAATATCTGAACCGGGTATTGCCGCTTATGTACCTAAAAGGCACCCTTGTACCTGCGGTTGAAGTGGAGCACCCTGAAGCAAACGAGCGTTACGTAACCGAAGAACAATGGCAGGATATTTTCAATATGCTGAGAGCCAAATTTGACAAAGAGGATATATTTTATTTTATTGACCCCGGCTCAAATAATTTTGATGAAGAATGGGATATATACAGCCTCTCAGAAGACCTTACCGATATTTATCAGGACAGTAAAGATTTTGTTTTGCTCTACAGTAAGAATTTACATGCTGCCCGCGAAAATGCTATACATGAAATTGCAGCGCTTTTCAAATCTCACTGGGGACACAGAATAAGCCGCAGTCTCATTCATATTCATTATATTTTATACCGTTCATATATCGGATCTGACAACTCGTACTTTGATTAAATACATAAAACATTAAAAACAAAACCATTCTTTGGTTTGTTAATCCTCAAAATTCTTAATTTCGCAAACTAACTCAAAGTAAAAATATCATGAATTACGATCTCATTGTTATTGGTAGTGGACCGGGTGGTTATGTAGCAGCTATCAGGGCTTCACAATTAGGATTAAAAACTGCTGTTGTTGAAAAATCAGAACTGGGAGGGGTATGCCTCAACTGGGGTTGCATCCCTACCAAGGCATTGCTGAAAAGCGCACAGGTGTTCAATTACATGAAAAGTGCCAGCGATTATGGTATCACTCTGAATCAGGAACCTGTTGCCGACCTTGAAGCTATTGTTAAAAGAAGCCGTGAAGTATCGGCAGGTATGAGCAAAGGTATTCAGTACCTGTTCAAAAAGAATAAAATTGAACATATTGCTGGAACAGGTAAAGTTAAACCCGGTAAAACAGTGGAAGTTACTACTGCTGATGGTTCGAAACAGGAATTTACTGCTTCTCACATCATTCTGGCTACCGGAGCACGCAGTCGTGAAATAAAAGGACTTGAGCAGGATGGCAAAAAGGTAATAGACTACCGTGAGGCTCTGACCCTTACCAAGCAACCAAAGTCAATGGTGGTGGTTGGTTCGGGCGCTATAGGAGCTGAACTTGCTTATTTTTATAACAGCATAGGCACCAAGATCACCCTTGTTGAGTTTATGCCCAATGTTTTACCAATTGAAGATGAAGAAGTTTCGAAACAACTTGCCAGAAATTTCAAGAAAATGGGTATAAAGATCATGACTAACTCAACAGTGGAATCGGTGAATAAAACCGGAGATATCTGCAAGGTCCTGGTTAAAACCAAAAAGGGCAATGAAACGATTGAAGCCGACATTGTTCTTTCAGCAGTGGGAATTGTACCAAATATTGAAGGAATAGGACTTGAAGAAACAGGTATTGCTGTTGAAAAGGGAAAAATTAAAGTTGACCAGTACTATCGCACCAATGTTGAAGGTTATTACGCCATTGGCGATATTGTTCCGGGTCCTGCTCTGGCGCATCTGGCATCCCATGAAGGTATTGTCTGCGTTGAGGCAATTGCAGGTAAGAACCCAGAACCGGTTGATTATGGCAATGTCCCCGGTTGTACATATACCAATCCAGAGGTTGCTTCAGTGGGAATGACAGAGCAAAAAGCACGCGAAGCCGGTTACGAACTCAAAATAGGAAAGTTCCCTTACTCAGCTTCTGGCAAGGCAAGTGCTTCGGGTAATAAGGATGGCTTTGTAAAACTGATCTTTGATGCCAAATATGGTGAATTGCTAGGCGCTCACATGATTGGCGAAAATGTTACCGAAATGATCGCTGAGCTGGTTATAGCACGCAAGTTAGAAACTACTGCCGAAGAGATAATCAAAGCGATCCATCCTCATCCTACCATGTCAGAAGCAGTTATGGAAGCTGCTGCTGCTGCCTACGATGAAGTTATCCATTTGTAATTTGTAGCCAGACAAAAAGCTCAAACTACCGGATATGCCCTTTTTAATGATCAGTGAATTTATTTTAAATCAAAGAAATGGAAATTATAAAAACTGAAATTCCTGATGTGCTGATCATTAAACCAGTTGTTTTCAGGGATGAACGCGGATATTTTTTTGAGTCATTTCATTCCGAACGCTATCGTGACTCCGGAATTGACTTTGTTTTTGTTCAGGATAATGAATCGAAATCACAAAAAGGAGTACTTCGTGGTTTGCATCTTCAGAAACCTCCCTTTGCACAGGGAAAGCTTATCAGAGTGGTAAAGGGAGCAGTGCTGGATGTAGTGGTGGATGTAAGAAGAAACTCCCCTTATTATGGGAAATGGGTTTCAACTATACTTACCGAAGAAAATAAATGGATGTTCTGGGTCCCGCCGGGCTTTGCCCATGGGTTCCTGACACTTGAAAACGACACGGTCTTTTTTTATAAATGTACTGCTTTTTATAATAAAGGATCAGAAATGGCTATCCGCTGGAACGACCCTCAGCTTGCAATAAATTGGGGTATTGAAGATCCGATATTGTCAGAAAAAGACAAAAACTCACCCTTTTTCAGTGAATTCATAAGTCCGTTTTAATTTTTTTATCCTTTCATAATGGCATGATTATGAATTGCCACCGGCTTTAGTTTGGGCTAAAGCCCGTGGGGAAGGGAGAGTATTTATTTGTTAAACGGGCTAAAGCCCGTTCCTATTCATAACATTTTCCATTTTCTCCCGAGTCATTCGGGATCCATTATCCATTTATTATTTCACTTCTACAGTGCTTAGGAATGGAATTTGTCCGATTTTCTACCAATTACATTAAGTTTTTGTTATATTGCATATTCCGGCATCAGTTTCGATGGATCAATTATATATTTTTATATTCTATTTTTTAGCATTTTGAATCATATTCAGTTTCAATGATATTTCTTTCTAACTGAATTGTAGTATGACTTATCCCAAACTTATTTTTAAGCTCTTTCTGAAGCTTCTGAATAAATTCATCATTTTTCTGTTCATCAGTTACAACGTGTACAGTAAGCGCTACCTGGGTTGTACTCAAAGCCCAAACATGCAGGTCATGAATATTTTTGACACCTTCTCTGGTCAACAAGTAATTGTTTATCTGTTCAATATCAATATGCTTAGGAACTGCATCAAGGGCCAGATTTATTGCATCAATAAATAAACCCCACGTACCCCACAGGATCACAAGAATAATTATAAAACTTGTAATAGGGTCAATCCAAAGTATTCCGGTAATATTAATCAATAAACCTGCTATCACCACTCCGAGTGAAACACCTGCATCGGCAGCCATATGCAAAAAAGCTCCCTTTACGTTAATATCTTCCTTTTGCCCCCTGAAAAACAATAAAGCTGTAAATGTATTGATAATCACACCAATAGCAGCAACTATCATAACCTGGGTTCCTCCTACCGGTTCGGGTTCAATTAATTTATGAATAGCATCGCGGGCTATAATTATCACTGCACCAAACAGCAGTAAAGCATTAAGCAGCGAAACCAAAATTGTAGTCTTACGAAATCCATAGGTGTATTTCCCACCTGGCTTTAATGTTGACATCCATGCAGCAGCCCACGCAAAAGCCAATCCAAGTATATCACTGATATTATGACCTGCATCAGCTAATAAAGCTGATGAATTGGCAATAAAACCATACATTACTTCCAGAATCACAAATAAAATATTTAAGCCTATGCCAATGGCAAAAGCTTTTCGATATTTCAGCGGATGGACATCTGTATGATCATGCTTATGTGTATGAGCCATGCTTAATTATTTTTCGTATTCCAATATATCACATGTCTATCCTGAATAGTTCAAACATCAGGATAATAATTATATCATAACCCGGAACCTGCATTTGATAACAAAGATTTCAGCAAGCCCGGTAAATGACAAAACATATTTCAAATTGCTAAGATGAAAACTCAGGATCGTGATACTTATATTATCACATTTTATCAATAAATGTTTTCATTTCCTGCTGAATTTCTTCTGCTGCCTTTCTTGCCTCATCAGCAAAGTCCTCATTATCAGCGGCATAAATAACACTTCTTGAAGCATTGATTATTAAACCAATATCCCGGTTCAAACCATAATGAACCACTTCAGCCAGACTTCCACCCTGAGCGCCAATACCGGGGACAAGCAAAAAATGATCAGGAACTGTTTTTCTGATTTCAGCAAGTATAGGTGCCTTAGTAGCTCCTACAACAAACATGGTATTATCACTACTTCCCCATGAAGCAGTGGTTCTTAAAACTTGTTCAAAAAGTTTCGCATTATTTTCCAACACCTGAAATTGAAAATCCTCAGCCCCCTTGTTTGAGGTAAGAGCTAGTATAATAGCCCATTTTCCGGAATATTGCAAAAATGGTTTTACTGAATCGGAACCCATATAAGGAGCAACGGTAATGGCATCGAACCCGAATCCATTTGTATCATCGAGAAATGCTTTTGCATATTGCAATGAAGTGTTACCAATATCTCCGCGTTTGGCATCGGCAATAGTGAAGATTTCAGGGTGATTATTTCTGAGATATTCAATCGTCCTTGACAAGCTTTGCCATCCTTTAATGCCCAGGCTTTCATAAAAAGCAAGATTGGGCTTATATGCAATGCAAAGATGGTGAGTAGCATCGATTATCTGTCTGTTGAATTCAAAAACCGGATCATCGGATTTGAGCAGATGCACAGGAATTTTTTCAATATCGGTATCTAATCCGATACACAGAAAAGACCGTTTGCTTTTGATCTCACTTATCAATTCATCTTTTGTCATAAATATTATGATTCCCTATAAGTTAAGGTTTTAATTTTTAGACAGGTAATAGTTTATTTCTAAATTTCAAACAAGTTTTAACCGTTGACAGCTTCTTTCATTTTTTCTGCATTTTCTGCAAGTTGCAGGGCATCAATCATATCTTGAATATCACCATCCATAAACGATGGCAGATTATAAACTGACAAACCAATTCTATGATCGGTAATCCTGCCCTGTGAGTAATTATAAGTGCGGATTTTAGCCGAACGGTCGCCTGTACTTACCATAGTTCGCCGTTTTGAGGTAATTTCATCAAGATATTTCTGATATTCCTGTTCATAAATCCGTGAACGCAGTACTGACAAAGCCTTTTCATAATTCCTAATCTGCGACTTCTGATCCTGACACTGAACTACTATGCCTGTTGGAATATGAACCAGACGTACAGCCGAGTATGTAGTATTAACCGACTGACCTCCAGGTCCCGACGAGCAATATGTATCTTTTCGAATGTCTTCAGGTTTAATTTCAACATCAAACTCATCGGCTTCAGGTAACACTGCAACAGTAGCTGCCGAAGTATGTACCCTGCCCTGT
Organism: Bacteroidales bacterium; assembly: GCA_012522795.1. Classification (GTDB taxonomy): domain Bacteria; phylum Bacteroidota; class Bacteroidia; order Bacteroidales; family JAAYJT01; genus JAAYJT01. The sequence continues at coordinate 41,564 of JAAYJT010000006.1, forward strand.
GTTTCGGTTTGTGGCACACGCTGAACACGATGCACCCCCGATTCATATTTTAGCTCACGATAAACTTTTTCACCAGTAACATTTGCAATTATTTCCTTATATCCGCCCACCGTGCCTTCAGTATAATCAACCAGTTCAATCTTCCAGCGCTTGGTTTCGCAATACTTTGTGTACATTCTAAAGAGGTCGCCGGCAAAAATACTTGCCTCGTCACCACCGGTTCCTGCCCTAATCTCAAGGATAGCATTTTTAGTATCCTGGGGATCAGAAGGTATAAGCAATATTTTTATTTCTTCCTCAAGCAAATCCATTTCTTCAGTAAGGTTCTGAATTTCTTCCTTTGCCAAAGCTCTGAATTCTTCATCCTTTTCATTATACAGCACTTCTTTTGCCGATGTTAGATCGCTTTCGAGTTTAACAAAGCGTAAATATTTTTCAACAACAGGCTGTAAGTCCTTGTAATCGCGGTTAAGTTTAACATAACGCTTCATGTCGCTCATGACATCAGGTTCGTTAAGTTGTTGTTCTATTTCTTTCCAGCGATTATGAAGAGCCTCTAACTTATCAAGCATAAAATTAAAATCTTTAAAAAATGGGTACAAAGTTACTAATTTTCGGGGTTATAGTTGAAAAATCCTTATTGATTTTCAATTCATTTTGCTAATTTTGCTGCTCATATCCAATACAGGAACTTTATGATACAACGATTTTTAATTCTCCTTTTAAGTATAGCTCTGTCAGGTTTAATTTACAGTCAGGAAATTGACTTTTTCATTGTTGACAGGAACGGAGATGAAATGAACGACACTGTATATATCATCGAAAGTATGACTTTGAACTTAAGTACTAATTTTGAGCAACTTGGCATTGAATATGTATTTTTTGAAGACAACGATTCATACGGCAATGAAGAAAAAGCGTTTCCAATAGGTTTTGACTTTAAGTTTTATGATGAAAATAAAGACAGTTTTTATATTGCTCCTACGGGTTTTTTAAATCTTGAAGGACCAAACAGACCATTAAGGTATCCTAATGAGGTTATCCCTTTTCCTGGAGCGCCTTCTCTCAAAAACAGTATTTATGGTTGTTTTATGGCCTGGGAACCAGTAAGTGATAAAAGTGTAAGTATTTATCGGACGGACACCACCGTTTGTGTCACATGGTGTGAATCGCCGGTTGATACTCCTGCAATGCCAGATAATACAACCGGAACATTCCAGATAGTGTTAAACAACGAAAACAAAATTTTCATTCATCTTGTAAACATACCCAAATCAGAAAAATATGGTGGACGGGCTACTGTTGGGATTGTGTCAGCAGATAAAAATAGATTCACTGCCATTGATACAATGAATAATACACAATGGACTCCATTACAAGAACGGTCGTTTATATTTACTCCTGAAGATGATTATGTAAAATACGAAGATGATAGCATTTACTATGATCCCCATCCGGTTCCGGATCATATAGTCTGGTACGAAATTGATGATTCAGTCCATAAAACTGAAATAGGTTCAAACTTTAATATCAGTGTAAAACCTAAGCAAACAACCACTTATCGTGCTGAATTATATTCATGCTGGGGCGATATAATTGCAAGCGCTGAAATAACAGTAGGTATAGCCGGCGCTTTTCCCAATGCTTTCAGACCAGCTTCAGGATATGACGAAAACAAAACATTTAAAATAGTGCTCAAGGAAACCAATGTGGAGGTTGTTGGTTATTTGCTTCAGGTTTATAACCGTTGGGGGCAGCTTGTTTTTGAAACTGATGATTATGAGGAAGGATGGGATGGCACTTTTAAAGGAAGTGCCTGTCCAGCAGGCATTTACAACTGGACTCTCATGTTTGAGGAAAGTGGAAAAGGTAAAATTGCAAATTCTGGATCAGTAATGCTGCTACGCTGATTTATTATTCATTATTAGTTAATGACCCGGCTTTAATATTTTTTTTGAATAGCAGCAAGCATTTTTTCATACCTTTGCATCTTGTCTTCCTGCAATAAGCAGTTGTAAAATTAGTTTTCTGGATATTTAGTAGTAAATAAAATTTTAAAAAACGCATTATGTCGTTAGATAAAGAAAAATTCGCCGGCGAAGGTTTTACTTTCGATGATGTACTTCTGGTTCCGGCTTATTCAGAAGTCCAGCCACGCAAAGCCGATACTTCAACCCTGTTTTCAAGAAATATAAGGCTGAACATACCTATTGTTTCATCTGCCATGGATACAGTTACTGAATCCGGTATGGCTATTGCCATGGCACAGGAAGGTGGTATAGGAGTGTTGCATAAAAATATAGGTATCATGGAACAGGCTGCTGAAGTTCGCAAGGTAAAACGTGCGGAAAGCGGTATGATCATTGACCCTGTAACGCTTAACGAAAAGGCTCTGGTAGGCGATGCACTTAAAATAATGGCTGAGTTCAAAATCGGTGGAATCCCTGTTGTAAACAAAGCAAACAAGCTTGTTGGAATAATCACAAATCGTGACCTGCGGTTCGAGACCAATCCGAAACGTCCCATTGCTGAAATTATGACAGTGGAAAACCTGATCACTACAACTGGATTTATTGATTTTAAGAAAGCCGAGGAGATTTTTCAAAAGCATAAAATAGAGAAACTGCCCGTAGTAGATAAAAACAACAAATTAATAGGGCTGATAACTTATAAAGACATAATAAAGATCAAAGCTCGTCCCAATGCCTGCAAAGACGATAAAGGAAGACTAAGGGTAGCAGCGGCGGTAGGTATTACGGTTGATATTCTTGATCGTGCAAAAGAACTGGTTGCTAATGATGTGGATGCTATTGTTATTGATACTGCTCATGGTCATTCAAAAGGCGTTTTTGAAGCAATAAAACTATTGAGAAATAATTTCCCTGATGTACAACTGATTGCCGGGAATATTGGCACCGCAGAAGCGGCACATGCTCTGGCTAAAATCGGTATTGATGCTGTGAAAGTAGGCATAGGACCGGGTTCAATATGCACGACCAGAGTAATTGCAGGAATTGGAGTACCACAGCTTTCAGCAGTTTTTGAAGTTAGCAGGGCACTAAAGGATACTGGTATACCAATTATAGCAGATGGCGGCATCAGATACAGCGGCGATATTGTAAAAGCCCTTGCGGCAGGAGCGCATTCGGTAATGGTTGGCTCATTAATTGCCGGTGTTGAAGAGTCGCCCGGCGAAACTATAATTTTTGAAGGACGAAAGTTCAAGAAATACAGAGGCATGGGTTCAATTGAAGCTATGCAGAAAGGTTCAAAAGATAGATATTACCAGTTTGAAGAAGAAGATTTCAGCAAACTGGTTCCCGAAGGAATAGTTGGTAGAGTGCCGTATAAAGGCACACTGTCAGAAGTAGTTCATCAATTGGTAGGAGGTTTGAGAGCAGGTATGGGCTACACGGGATCCCAAAATATAGAAATGCTGCAGCAGGCTAAATTCATCAAAATCACTCAGGCCGGGGTTGTTGAAAGTCACCCTCACGACATTACCATAACAAGCGAGGCCCCTAACTATAGCAAAAGATAGAAACAGAATATTTTTAATGCCAACGGGCATCATGTTTTTAATTTATTTTATTTTCGCCAAAAGAAATCTAAATCTGAATTAAAATTCTTATCCATGACAACTAAATTAATCGCCAGAAAGATGACCGCTTTAAGAAAAGTAATAGCGCTTATTATGGCTCTGTTTTTCATTTTAGGCAATGTTGCAGCGCAAGACATTAGTAAAGAGATTATTGCTGAAATAGGCAGTGAAAAAATTACGGTAGAAGATTTTTTAAAGGTTTATCGCAAAAACAATGCTCAGACCGATAAGCTTGAACTAAAATCGCTTCAGGAATATCTTGATTTATATATCAATTTCAGGCTAAAGGTTTTGGAAGCTGAAGACACCGGATTACAAAATGAGCAGTCGTTCAAGGATGAATTACAGGGATACCGGGAACAACTTGCCAAACCCTACCTTGTTGATGAAGAAGCAACTGAAAGACTTATAAAGGAAGCTTACGACAGATCGCTGGAAGATATTCGTGCCAGCCATTTACTTATCAGAGTTGAAAAACAAGCTTTACCTGAAGATACACTGAAAGCATGGAATAAGACTATGGACCTTTACAAACGTGTAAAAGCAGGAGAAAAATTTGAAGATCTTGCGCTTGAGTTCTCAGAAGACCAGTCGGTTCGTGACCGTGAAGCCGCCGGCAGGATCATGCAGGGTAATAAAGGCGATTTAGGATATTTCAGCGCTTTTGATATGATATATGCTTTTGAATCAGGAGCTTATGCCCTCCAAAAAGGTGATGTTTCAATGCCGATAAGAAGCGAATACGGATATCATCTGATTTATATTACTGACAGGAAACCTGCAATGGGCAAAGCACTTATAGCACACATTCTGCTTCTTAACCCTTCAGAAGACAAAGCAAAGGACAGCGCAGTGCAGAAAGAAAAAATCAACGAAGCATACAACAAGCTTCTTGCAGGCGAACCCTTTGAAGATGTAGCACGTACCTATAGCGACGATCGCTCAACTGCCGATAAAGGCGGTGTTTTGCAATGGTTTGGTTCGAACCGTATGATACCTGATTTTATCTACCAGATATCATTAATAAAAGAACCAGGCGAATTCTCAAAACCTTTTCATTCACATATAGGATGGCATATTATAAAACTGCTGGAACTGAATAAACCCGGCTCTTTTGAAGATTCATATGCCGAAATTAAAGACAACGTACAAAAGAATGAGCGTTCGGTAATAATAAAACAATCGCTTGTAAAAAGGATTAAAAACGAATACGGTTTCAAAGAAAATCCAAAATCACTTGAAACATTCTATCAGAACGTAACTGATTCCGTTTTTTCAGGTTCGTGGAGCATACCCCGCAAAATGAGCCTTAAAAAAGAACTTTTTACCATAGGTCAGCAAAGCGTTTTACAGCAGGATTTTGCTGATTATATTGTGAAAAATCAACGCAGAGGCACTAAGGAAAACATCCGATTCTATGTGGATGAAGCCTATAAGAAGTTCGTTGAAACGGTTCTACTTGACTATGAAGACAAACAACTGGAAAACAAATATCCTGAGTTTAAAGCACTTGTAAATGAATACAGGGATGGTATTTTGCTGTTTGAACTTACTGATAAGAAAATCTGGTCAAGGGCAGTGCAGGATACAATTGGGCTGGCCGAATTTCATAAACAACACGAAAATGATTATATATGGGGCGAACGTGCCGATGCTTCTGTTTACACATTAACCGATACAGACAACAAGAAAATTGATCTGATATTACAAATGATCGCCAGTAAGGTTCCAAACAATGAAATACTTGACACTATTAACATTGATACCCAGGGTCTGACTATAAAACGCAGTTTATTCCAGAAAGGTGAAAATGAAGACGTGGACGCTACAAGCTGGGAAAAAGGAACCATAAACAAAATTGAGAAAGACAATCAAACAATTCTGGTCTTTATTCATAATGTGCTTGAACCTACACCCAAAAAACTTAATGAAGTCAGGGGGCTGGTAACTGCTGATTATCAGAATTATCTGGAAAAAGAATGGATACAGGAGCTCAGGGCAAAATTTCCGGTTAAAGTAAATAACGAATTACTTACGCAAATAAAATAAGTTTCCAGAACATGAACAGGCTGATACTGTTTTTCCTGACAGTTGTCGTACTGCTGGGCGGATGTCAATATTTATCCACTGCTACCAGCAACGAAATAGTATTGGCACGAGTTCACAACAAATATCTTTGTTACTCAGATATTCAGGACATGATTGTTGGAAAGGGATTATCATCTCAGGACAGTCTTACAATAGTCCAGAATGTGGTAAACAGTTGGGTAAGAAAACAGTTACTGCTCGATCAGGCAGAGAAGACACTTACACCTGATGAAAAAGACTTTAGTAAACAGCTTGAAGAATATCGTAATAGTTTGGTAATATATGAGTTTGAATCAAGTATAATAAGCCAGAAGTTGGATACAGTGGTTAGCTTAAAAGAAATTCAGACATACTACGATCAGAATATGCAGAATTTTGAATTGAAGGAAAATATTATAAAAGCTGATTATGTCCAGATACTTGACGATCAAAAACAATTACCACGCTTGAAGAAGCTCTGGCAGAACCATGATATAAGAAGTAAAACTGAGCTAGAAAAATATTGCATTCAAAATGGCTTAAATTACTCGCTTTTTGATGACTCGTGGATTTATTTCTCTGATCTGCTGAACATTATACCTATAAACACCTATAACCAGGAAAACTTTATCCGTTACAACAGAAATATAGAAGTAATGGATTCGCTGTACGTTTATCTGGTTGAAATCAAAGATTTTAAAATAAAAGAAAGCATTGCTCCGTTAAGCATGCACGAAAACAATATCAGACAAATAATTGTAAACCGTCGTAAACTCGAGTTGTTGCAAAATCTTCAGAACGAGATCTATGAAAATGCGCTGACAAACAATTATTTTGAGATTTATTAAAAACCCCGAACGATATTTTGATGAAAAAGCTGATTATTATTTCTGTTTCATTGATTTTTATGCAACTCCAGTTGTTTTCCCAGCAAACTGAAGTGCTTATTGACGAAGTAGTAGCCGTAGTCGGAAACCGGATAATTCTTGAATCAGACCTTGAAACCCAGTTGCTTCAGCATCAGACAAAAGGTTTGATAAGCGGTAAAAAAACTATGAAATGTGAAATACTTGAAGATCTGATGATACAGAAACTATTTGTGAACCAGGCGGAGACTGACAGTATTGAGATCACTGATAATCAAATAGAAACCGCCCTTAATCAACGCATCAGATATTTTACATCTCAGTTTGGATCGCAGGAGAAATTAGAGAATTTCTATGGAAAAAGCATTATGGAGATCAAAAACGAGTTTCGCGATCTTATAAAAGAGCAAATGATGGCAGAAGAAGCCCAACAACAAATTATTGAAGATATTAAAGTTACACCTTCCGAAATACGAGCGTTTTATAAAAGCATACCTGCTGATAGTATTTATACTATTCCTACAGAATTTGAAATAGGGGAGATAGTAAAAAAACCTCCTGTAAGCACTACCGAGCTTAATGCAGTTCGCAACCAGCTAAAAACTTATCGCAACCGTATTCTTGCGGGAGAAAGATTTGAAACCTTTGCTGCATTATATTCTGAAGACCCGGGTTCGGCAAGCCGCGGTGGCGAACTTGGCTTTTACCGCCGTGGTGAGCTATATCCTGAGTTTGAAGCAGTAGCTTTCAGGCTTGAAAAAGGTGAAATTTCAGATATAGTAAAAACCAAATCCGGTTATCATATAATACAAATGCTTGAACGCCGTGGTGAAACCATTAATGTGCGTCATATTTTATTGCGTCCTAAGCCTTCTCCTGTTGAGCTTGAAGAAGCCAGAAATTTTCTCGACAGCCTTGCCGGTGAGATCAGAGCCGGAAAAATTACATACGAACAGGCTCTTGAATATTCTGATGATCCGGGAAAAATGCACGGAGGCCTGATGATAAACCCATACACAGGTACTCCACGATTTGAAGGCGAACATCTTGAACCTCCTGTGTATTTTGTTGCTGATAAAATGAAAATTGGTGAAATATCAAATGCTGTACCTTTTCTTGATGAAGAAGGTTATAACGCTTATCGTCTGTTATATCTGAAAGATAAAACAATACCCCATAAAGCCAACCTTAACGACGATTATGATCGTATAAAAAACTGGGCTCTTGAAAACAAACAGCATAATGCTATTGTTGATTGGGTTAAGGAAAAAAATAAAAAAACCTATATCAACATAATTGAGACTTATCGGGACTGTGATTTCAGAACAAAATGGATTTTTTAAAATGGGTAGTAACAACTCATTCCTATAACTAAATTAAACTACACTATGCAATACAAAACGGATGTTGAGGCACTAGATGCCTTATCAATTAAATACGAAGAGCTTAAATCAGAAATTGCAAAAGTAATTGTCGGGCAGGATGTGGTAGTAAAAAAGATTTTAATTTCAATTTTCAGTAAGGGACATGCTTTGCTTGTCGGTGTTCCTGGACTTGCAAAAACACTGATGGTAAATACTATTTCAAAATCTCTGGGATTAACTTATTCACGAATTCAGTTCACACCTGACTTAATGCCTTCGGACATTACAGGAACCGAAATACTGGATGAAAACCGTCATTTCAGATTTGTGCGAGGACCTGTGTTTGCCAATATTATACTTGCTGACGAAATTAATCGTACTCCTCCTAAAACACAATCGGCACTGCTTGAAGCCATGCAGGAACTTTCAGTAACAGTATCGGGAGAAAGCCATAAACTTGCTGAACCTTTCTTTGTTCTTGCAACCCAAAACCCTATTGAACAGGAAGGAACCTATCCTCTGCCTGAAGCTCAGCTCGACAGATTTATGTTTAATATCTGGCTGGACTATCCTTCATTTAAAGAGGAAGTGGATATTGTGAAGCGGACTACCCTAGGCACCTCTTATCAGCCACAGATTGTTTTAACAGGAGAGGAAATAGTATATTTTCAGAACCTTATAAGACGGATACCGGTTGCTGATAATGTGTATGAATATTCTGTAAAATTAGCTGCCAAAACCCGCCCCGGAACTTCGGAAGCTACTGCTGACATCAATAATTATATTACCTGGGGAGCAGGACCACGTGCATCTCAGTATCTGATAATAGGAGCAAAATGCCATGGTGCACTGAACGGAAAATACTCTCCTGACATTGAAGACGTGCAGGCTGTTGCTGCTGACGTGCTCAGGCACAGAATTGTCAGAAACTATAAAGCTGAAGCTGATGGAGTTAGCATAGAAGCCATTATTGAGGGACTTCTTAAATAAACAGGGATCTGAGTTTTTGGCTAAAGCCGGCGGCAATTGATCCCGAATGATTCGGGAGAGAATTGGGTTGTACTGCACAAACTAAAAACACTTCAAATTTACCGTGGGTTTAGCGGGGAGGGAGCATGAATACAGAGCAGCGCTCGCCTGAAAACACAAAAAAGTGCATGTAAATCTTGCAAGGCAGTACCTCCGAAAGCTCCTAAAATCCGCATGTCTTTCTAAAATTTTAAAATCTTGATTTTTTCAATGACTTTTATAGCTTATGAGCTAGTTTTTTTGATGCTTTCAGTAATTTCATTATAAAATATCTGCTTATTACATAAAA
>JAAYJT010000100.1 GCA_012522795.1 Bacteroidales bacterium
AGGTCTTTCTCCAATAGGGAAAGACCTCAGTTTCCTGACTTATCCGTTTTAGTGCGACAAATTTAGTTTTAATAACATTTCTGACATTAGCGGATGTAATTTTGTTCTTATTCTCAATTCTTTCTGAGTGATTTTGTTTATTATTCTTGCGTCTGTGATCTTTTTGCTTTCAGTTATAAATTTTTTTTTGGAATATCCAGTAATTAATTCAATGTGCTTAGATATAGCTAACGCTATAAAGCATATTAAAACATGTAGATAGATTGGCTGTTCCTTAAAATGATAAATTGGTCTGATTTGTAAATCGCTTTTTGATATCCTAAAAGCTTGTTCTATTTTGTAGAGATCGTGATATCTTTCTATTATTGTTTTATTGCTTGCTAATGTTTCATCCAAATTGCTGAAGTATCCTTTGATTCCAAGTAATTTTTCTGTCTTCTCTATTAATTCTTCATTAAGGGTTAATTTTTCGTTTTTAGCTTTGGTAAACTTCAATCTTTTTCTTTTTGAAGAAGATTCTATGGCTTCTTTAGCTTTCTCTATTTGCTTGTTCATTTCATATTTATCTTTACGATAACGCGTATAGGAATAATCGCAAATAAGCCAGCCGTAAACGGTTTTTAGCCTGATTTTAGCTCCATCTTCTTTGGAAAGGTTTTCATAAATCTGATCAATTAACTCCATAGGTAGATTGCCCAGGCGTGCTCCAACAATATAGGATAGCTCATTTTTAATAAGATCTTTTATGTTATTCATACTTATCATAGCTGCATCAGCTACTATTGTAAAATCTTTAACAGAATGTTTATCAATGAATTTGTTGATTACCGGGATCATAGTGTGTCCTTCAAAAGTATTGCCTGAGAAGATGTCATATGCAATAGGAAATCCTTCTTTGGTAACCATTAATGCCAGTAAAATTTGAGGTTGTTGAGATTTATTGTCCTTAGAATAACCTTTTTGCCGTAGATGATCCTCTTTAAAAGTTTCAAAATAAAGAGTTGTTACATCATAAAAAAGTAAATCAAAATTGAAACTATAGCGATTGTGTGCAAATTCAGTGGATAACTTTTCTACTGTTGATTTTAAAGACAACCAATGATCGACTGAATCATAAAAGTTTTGGCGCCGGTGAATGATTCCAAAATATTCCTCAAGTAATTCTATGGAGCGAAGCTTTGATGCAGGTTCAAAGATTCTAATTACAACTAAGTCTAATAAAAGCTCTTTTTGTATACTTGAAAATCCCATATCCAAAAGAAGCTGACGAATAGTTTGATGAAAAAAAGAATAATAAACCCCCAAAAACTCACTTTTGTCCAGATAAAGTAAATTATTAGCTTTTACTTCTTCATTGAAAGGAAGTATAGGTATATGATTATCAATAACATCCTGAGCAATAATTTTTAGCTTATCCAATTCTTCAGTTGTATGAGCTGATCCAATATGTTTAAAAATGATTCGCTTTCTATTATGATAATACACAACCTGCACAGCTTTAGCTTTAGAGGATGTGTTAATAATTCGAATATGTAACATAAAAAAATGCCTTAGTGCGACAAATTTAGATTTTTTACTCAATAACTAATTGAATATCAATATAATATTTTTGGCACTTCAATAAGGCGGACAAGTCAGGAATAATATCAGCGCAAGTTTAGCGCAATAACGTATTCCTTTATTCATAAGCATAAATTTTTGTTTTATAAAAGTTCACCCTGCAAATAATACGAATTGTATTTACAATTATCAAAAATCAAAATAC
>JAAYJT010000056.1 GCA_012522795.1 Bacteroidales bacterium
AGTGAAGATATAGAAATAAACTATTTTGGTGTTACCGGAGTAGAAAGATGGGATTTTAATTTGCAGATTGATAAAGTAGGCGGTGGTGCCGGATATCCTTTTACTATTCCTGGTTGGTGCTATGATGATGGTGATACACAATCTTTTGCTGCTGGTGATTATCCTTTAGGTGTGGGAACATACACAGTTACCATTACCGAAATAAAAGACGGAAATGGCTGCTATGCTTCTGCTGAATCACTTGAGGATTATTGGGTAAAACTGGTCATCTTTGCAATTCCTGAAATTGACCCAGTGGCTGCTGACGATGAAATTTGTGGTCTAGAGGCTGATCTTATTGGCAATGTTACAAATACTTACGGAGCACCTGTGATTACATGGGAAAAAATTGACGGACCCGGGACAGCTACATTTACAGCAAGTGATGCTGCAAATACTGGTGTTACTGTTTCAATGTATGGCATATACGATTTTAGGCTAAGCGTAGAAAATGGTCCTTGTGGTACTGTTTCTGATGTCGTTACAGTTACTTTCTATGGTACCCCTGAAATATATTGTCCTGATAATGTAGCCTTTTGTGAAACCGAAGGTACTGTTATAATTACCAGTTTAGGCGAATATGAGTTACCTGATGAATTTGGAACTGCAACTGAAAGTTATACCAGCACTACAGGTGATGTTACGTTTGATGGCAACGAAATTATATTCGAAGCTAGTGTAGGACAGCATTTTATTACTTACTGGGTTGAAAACGGACCCTGTGTAAGTTCATGCACTTTTATTGTATTTGTTTATCCGGAATATGAAGGCAAAATCGAGGGTGAAGAAACAGTATTCAGCGGTACTAAGACCGTTACCTATAGCATTGATCCTCAGGATATAACCGATGCATTGTTTAAAGGTGGGTATTGGACTACCGTAGGTGATGTTGATGTTGACATGCCGAAAATTACATTTAATAATGTTGATGGTTCAGGAGCTGAAGCTGAAATAGAGATAGGATGCCCCGGTTATGCATGTTTTGATTGGGAAATTATTGGTGATGGTGAAATAATCTTAAATTATGAAATAGGCGATGACGAATATGAAATTTACTCAGGTACTGTTGTTGGTACTAAGACAGGTACATTATGCGAATTATATATTGATGATAATTTTGCTTTCGTAGGCTATACTATCAGCGGTACTTTTACTGTAAATATTAACAATTTTAAATTTACAACTGAGTCAACTGTTCAATGGAATCTTGCTGTTGAGGATGGCGATACTGCAGTAAAAATTATTGGACCGGAAGATGATTATGCCATTGATATTGAAGTTGAATGGCCGTTTGTGGGCACATATACACTTACTGTTGAAGTGGTGAGCTGTGCAGGTTGTGTATGGTCAGATACCAAGACTGTTTGTGTAAAAGCCAACCAGCTTGTTGGACAGCTTAAGTACTACAACGAAGCCGAAGGCCCGATGCCTTCTCCATTTGATATGCCTATGCCATTATATTCTCCTTTAAAATCAAATACTGATTTATCTGTTCAAGGACATTTTATTGTAGCTTTACTTGATATATCTGAATTTGAAGATATTGAGGACTTGGTAAATAATATGGAAGATACTAATTCTGACTTAGACGATCTTATTTATTATGGAGAGATAGACTTAGTTGAATTTAAACCTGTAATGGAGTACTATAAGGATGAAGATGAGGGTAAATTGCATTATCACCCTGTGCTTACAAAAGATGAATACTACGAAGCTGCTTTCGGCTTTGAAGCAAATCTGAATCCTGAGCGTAAATATATAGTTATTGTCTTTGAATCTTACTTTGATGAGGAATATTTTGATTTTTATTATCTTGAGAATCTTTTTACATGGACGTGGAATAACTGGCCCGGTGCCTGGGTTGGAGGTGTGAATGCTACCGATGCTCTGCTTATCCAGCATATGACAGCACATTCACTCAATGGATCAGGTCCTCAGCTACCATTCAGAAGTGCGCATCCATATAATCCTTTTGACGTAGAAATTGCCGATGCAAATAATAATGGAAATATTACCTCGCTTGACGCTCTGCTTGCTCAGCGCCGTGGTATGGGACTCATTCCAAAGTTCCTTAACGGAGCACTTAACTTTACCGTTGGCGGAATATTTGTTGATGAAGCTGATTTTAATACCAATAATATCTTTGGCAAAGGTAAGTTCCCTGAACTATATAAGAATTTAAATGATTATTTGGGCAATCCATATTATGTAGAAGACGGTAATTCATATTATGAATATCCTTATATTTCCTCCCTGCTTAAAGAAATGTCAGGCGAAAAATATCTGAATATCTATTACAATGCCGTAGGTGATGTTAACTCATCGTTCTATCCTGTTTATGGCGGATTCAAGGATGCCGGAATCACTCTCAGCATTGAAGGCGAACTTGCTGCCAATATTGGTGATGTAGTTGATATACCGGTAAGCATGTATGATTTTGCTGAGCTTGGAGCTATTACCCTTGGTTTGAACTTTGATAATAATCTTATTGAAGTTCTTGGCACCAATTACGATGAAGAATCAGCATATTTCAGCAACGAAGATGGTCAGATCGTAGTAATGTGGGCTGATCGCAACGGAGTTACATTTGATAAGGAACAGCCAATACTTACCATTAAGGCCCGTATCCTTGGCAATATCACTCCGGATACTGAATTGCTGAGCCTGAATGAATATTCTGAGCTTGCTAATGTTCAGGCTGACATTGTTTACAATAATCTTAAAACTCTTGGTTTGAACACAACGGCAAGAGCTTCGGCACTTACTGCTACCAACTATCCTAACCCCTTAACAAATCATACTACTATCAGTTACAATTTACCTGAAGCAGGTGTTGTGAAGATCGTTCTTTATGATAAAATGGGTCAGGAAATAGTTACTTTGTTCAATGCATATGAAAATTCAGGTGTACAAACCTATGATTTTAATCAGGAACTTGCCCCCGGAGTGTATCATTATCGTATAACACTCTTTGGAGAAAACGGCGACTATACCGTTACCAGAAGTATGATTGTCGTCCGCTAACATCCTTGTTTAGTAATATGTTGCGGGATTGATCCCGCAACATATTATTAAAATTCATAAGATCATTGAAGCAACACTCGTCCAAAAAAAAAACATAAAACAATGTTAAAACCTGCACAAATCAGCAATTTGATTAATTATCAGACTAATGGCACAAGCCAGTTTGATGGTTCTTATATTGCAGAAACAGGTTGTGCATGTTCAGTTGCTTTTCAATATACTCCTTATTATATATACGGCACTTTGCAAGCCGGCCTGAAGGTTCTTTACCAAAGGACGGATGCTGCACTCAAATGATTTTTAAAGGATAATTATGTTTAACGCTAAAGACACATCATATGAATAAGAAAATATTACTTTTAATCGTGGCTTTTATTATGGCCATTAGTGGTGTGACAGCGCAAAAGGTTATGCTTTCGGCCTCACCCGATCCGGCTGCACCCGGTGCAGTGGATGTTACGGTGAGCATGTCGGATTTTACTGAAGATGCTGCTGCTGTTACACTATTTATTGACATTGATGCTAATTTGCTCACTTTAACCGGTTATCAGGCTCTTGATGGTGCCATCGGAGGGACTTTACTGGTGAATAGTGGCCCGAATGATGAATATGTTGTGATATCATGGACAAAACATACCGGAAATGATATCAATATGGATTTTGTCGGGCTTACTTTCAGCTATAAAGGCGGGTTCGATACCGAACTTAATTTTATAGGTTATTGTGAGATCGTCGACGTTAATGCCAATATAATTGCAAGTCTGAATCCTGATATTGGTACTTTTCAGGGAACCACAATACATGCTGAGAATTCACCAATGGCCGGGATAGTAAAGCTAGGCTTTGATGAAGTTATTGCAGGCGAAATTGCTGAAGTAGAACTTAGTATACAGGGATTTACCGATCTCGGAAAAGACGCTGCCGGAGTTGAGTTCAGAATTGGATTTAACCCCGAACAGCTACTTTTTATGAATGCCATTGATAATATACTTGGTTTAATGGTAAGTGTTGACGAAGGTATGGTTACACTTTCAAAGAACGGTTTGAACCCTGATAATTTTGCTTCTGAAACTGTAGTTGCCAAACTTAGATTTACCTATCTGGGTGGCGGTAAAGCTGATCTTGAATTTCTGCCGGGTAGTTTTGTGGCAAATTTTATGACAGAATACCTTATCACAGGATTTGAAGACGGTTATATAGATAAAAAACCGGCTCCTGGCGGGAAATTGGTTATTGAAAAAGTGATTTCTCCCGGAGCAACTTTAATGGAAACTCCTCCACCACCGGTTGTAATTCCTACTATTGAACATGTTACCGTAACTGCCAGTGATTTTGATGATTTTCCGGTTGGCGATATGACCCTGAGGATTGCGTATGAAGGTCATCCCGATATGTTGCAATATCTTTATTATGCACCAGGCACAATTACAGGCTGGAGCTTTTCTTATGAACCTGGTTTACTTACTTTTACAAAAGTAGATAACAGCGGGTTTGTACCTGAAGGAGTTATTATTAACTTGTATTTCAATTATTTCTTTGTACCTGATGGAGTGAATACCGGTCAGGTTGATATTACATTCAGACCCGGTACTTTGTTGCAGGAACCCATGCTCGATTTCATACCGGTTGATCTTGAGGATGGATTTATTACTACATGTCAGCCTGCAACAGTTATCTGCCCTGATGATATCATTGTTCAGAATGATCCCGGACAATGCGGTGCTGAAGTTGAATTTGCTGCAACGGTTAATGGTATGCCGGAACCTGAGGTTATATACCAGCTTAATGGTAATCCAATTACCTCACCATATGTTTTTGATGTTGGAACACATACAGTTGTGGTGATGGTGGAAAATTTCTGTGGAACTGATTCCTGCTCATTTACAGTAACAGTTGAAGATAAAGAAAAACCAGAGTTTGTCACAATTCCCGAAGATTTTACAGTGGAATGTGACGGTTCAGGAAATACTTCTGATCTGAATGATTGGTTGGCTAATGTAGCAGCTACAGATAATTGTGGCACTGTGACCATTACACATAATTTCACAGAACTTAGCGATGAATGCGGAGCAACCGGTTCAGCACTGGTTATCTGGACAGCTACTGATGCCTATGGAAACACAACAACAACATCGGCAACATTCACCATTGAAGATACGGCTGCACCGGAATTTACTACTATTCCTGAAGACCTTACAGTGGAATGTGACGGTTTAGGTAATGCAGATGAATTGAATGCATGGCTGGCTGATGTAGCAGCAGATGATGTTTGTGGTACTGTATCAATTACACATGATTTCACAGAACTTAGTGATGGATGTGGAGCAACCGGTTCAGCATTTGTAATCTGGACAGCTACTGATGCCTGTGGAAACACAACAACAACATCGGCAACATTCACAATTGAAGATACGACTGCACCGGAATTTACTACTATTCCTGAAGACCTTACAGTAGAATGTGACGGAGAAGGTAATGAGGCTGCATTGAATTCTTGGCTTGCTAATGTCGAAGCAACCGATGTTTGTGGTACTGTAACCATTACAAATGATTTCACAGTATTTAACAATACCTGTGGGGCAGCCGGAAGTGTAACTGTTACCTGGACAGCTAAAGATGCCTGTGGCAACACGACGACAACCTTCGCGACCTTCACCATTGAAGATACTGAAGCACCAACTCTTAAGCCTGGTAAAACTTGTGCGAGTCTGAACCAAATTATTGGTACTTGCCCGGCTGATCTTCTTGGTTTTGATGCCAACTCGATTGCGACGGATGTAGCCGATCTTTATCAGGATGTTTGTGGTGCAGTTAGCGCTACACTTATTTATACAGATATTACAGATGATGATTGTACTCCGGTGGCAACATATACCTTTAAGATTGAAGACGAATGTGGTAATTTTGTTACCTGTGACGTTACCTACACTATTGAAAGGCAGGATTTTGTAATGCCTGAAGACGATGGTAGTACTATTGAATGTGCTGATGATCTGTTTGAACCGGTACTACCGGAAGTTTATGATTATTGCGGTGTTCTTATCGAGGATATTACAGGTCCGGAACTTATAGGCGAAATACCCGAATGTGAAGGTACTGTTACTATAGTTTATACATATACTGATTGTGCCGGCTTTAGTCACGACTGGAAATATACATTTACCATAGAACGTTCCACACCACCACATCAGGTTGGTACGGTTACAAATAGCGCAACTATTGCATGTGCTGCTGAGGCAATTGCTCCTCATCTGAATATAAAGAATTATTCTGAAAGTTTTGA
>JAAYJT010000057.1 GCA_012522795.1 Bacteroidales bacterium
CTTCATCTCGCTTTTTTTGAGAAACCCCGATTTTGAGACTTTATGCTCGTTTTCGGGGTTTTGTTTCCGCAAAGATACAACTTAATTATTTATAAATCAAATATTTAAGCCTTTTCTGAAAGTGCCTCATTATATTTCCTGACTCAGGACAAAAAAAGCCGCTCATCGAAGAACAGACGGCGGCCACTTATATATAGTGATTCTTTTAATGATACTTTGATCAGGTTCCCAGCATAAGTCGTTTCATTGCAGTAACCTTCAAATCTTTACCCGAACGGACAATGTATTCTTTTACGGTAATGCCAGAATCTTTTATAAATTCCTGATTGAGCAGAGTGTTTTCCTTAAAGAATTTTTCGAGTTTTCCTCTGGCAATTTTTTCAGCCAATTCTTCGGGTTTTCCTTCCTGAATCGCAATATCCTTACCGATTTCAATTTCCTTATCAACAACTTCTTTAGAAACATCACCCCTGTCAATGGCAATTGGGTTCATTGCAGCGATCTGCATTACCACATCACGACCAACATTATCAATATCGGCTGCATTTTTTGTATTGAATCCGGCCATGCTCGAAAGACGGTTACCATGATGATTATAAGCAAAAACAATGGGTGCCTGAATAGTTTCGTAGTTATTCAAACCTATTTTTTCACCTGTTTTGCCGGTCATTTCCATAACCTTATCGGCAACGGTAATATTACCTAATTTTAATGTATTAAGTGCTTCAAGATCAGCTGGCTTTTCACTAACTGCAAGATCGAGAATTGATTTTGCAGCGTCAATAAATTCCTGTGTTTTACCAACAAAATCGGTTTCACAATTAAGCATTATCATTGCACCAAATTCTTTTCCTTCATTCACTTTTGCCAGAACAATTCCTTCATTGGCACTACGATCAGCACGTTTAGTAGCAACTTTTTGTCCTTTTTTACGCAGATATTCTATTGCTTTTTCACTATCTCCACCCGATTCAATAAGGGCTTGTTTGCAATCCATTATTCCAGCACCTGTTATTTGTCGTAGTTTATTAACTTCTGCAGCAGTTATATTTGTCATATTAGTTTGTAATTAAAAAATGAATATTTCTGAATTATTTGTTTGACGAGCCTTTTCTTGGCGATGATTTTGATAAAGCTTTACGTGGTCGGCGGGGCCGCTCTTCATCTTCTTCATCCTTAGGTTTCTGATGTATTCTCTCACCTTTCTCACGTGACGCTATCACTTTTTCATCTTCATCATCAGTATAGATCCTTTTGCCTTTTTCGTCTACTTCATAATCATCATGTTCGTCTTCTTCAGCACGTTTATCACGATCAAGTTTACGTTCTTCAAGTCCTTCTGCAATAGCTTCGGTAAGTTTTGACAAAATCAGTTGAATTGATTTAGCTGCATCGTCGTTAGCCGGAATTGGGAAATCAACTTCCTTTGGATTTGAGTTTGTATCAACAATGGCAATGGTGGGAATATTCAGCTTACGTGCTTCAGCTACTGCAATATGTTCTTTCATAATATCCACAATGAACAGGGCTGATGGTAGTCTGTTAAGGTCAGCTATGCTACCAAGCTGTTTTTCAAGCTTAGCTCTTTCACGTGTGATCTGCAATCTTTCGCGCTTTGAAAACCTGTTAAAATTTTCGTTTGTCATCAGCTTATCAATTGATGACATCTTACGAACAGCTTTGCGAATAGTAGCAAAATTAGTAAGCAAGCCACCGGGCCAACGCTCAGTAACATAAGGCATTCCAACGCTGGCAGCCAGATTGGCGACAATATCCTTAGCCTGTTTTTTTGTAGCCACTAACAGGATTTTCTTTCCCGACTTGGCTATCTGTTTTGCTGCTGCGGCAGCTTCATCAAGTTTAGCCTGAGTTTTGTAAAGGTCAATAATATGAATCCCGTTGCGCTCCATAAAAATATAAGGAGCCATGTTAGGATTCCATTTTCTTTTTAAATGTCCGAAATGCACACCGGCATCCAGAAGTTCTTCAAATGTTGCTCTTGTCATAATGATAAATTAAAAAAGTTTACATTCCTTAAAAATCAATTGCCAGGTAGTCCGTAAAAGATAGGAGTCCCGGCAATTTGGATACTAAACAGATAATTATTTTGAAATTAACGTTTGCTAAACTGGAACTTCTTACGGGCTTTCCTTTGTCCTGGCTTTTTACGTTCCACCATTCTTGGGTCACGACGCATAAGTCCTTTTGCTTTTAAAGGTGTTCTGAACTCAGGATTTATTTCACATAATGCTCTGCTTATGGCAAGTCTTAATGCCTCAGCCTGACCACTGATCCCACCTCCTTCAATATTTGTAGCAATATCGAGTTTTCCTCTCATTTCTGAAATTTCCAACGGTTGATTAATAATGTACTGATGAGTGGAAATAGGAAAATATTCTTTGTAGTCTCTTCCGTTAACTGTAATTAATCCATTGCCCTCCTTAACATATATACGGGCAATAGCAGTTTTTCTTCTTCCTATTGTGTTTATAGTTTCCATTTTGGCTATTTGATTGTGTTAAGGTCAATTAATCTGGGTTTCTGAGCTCCGTGCGGATGGTCTGGACCTGCATATACAGCAAGATTACGGAATAATTCCCTGCCTAAACGATTTTTGGGCAACATTCCTTTGATTGCATGCTCAACAATTCTTGTAGGGTGTTTCTTCATAACCTCAGTGGCAGTTAATGAACGCTGTCCGCTCGGATATCCAGTATAGCGGATGTATTCCTTCTGATCCCATTTTTGGCCGGTAAGTAACACCTTGTCAGCGTTAATAATTATTACATTATCACCACAATCAACATGGGGTGTAAAATATGGTTTATGTTTACCCCTGAGCAGCACAGCTACCTTTGAAGCCATACGTCCTAGTACCATGTTTTCTGCATCTACAAGCAGCCATTCTTTCTGAACAGTAGCATTATTGGCAGAAATGGTTTTATAACTTGTTGTGTTCATTTTATTTTTTAAATCTACATAACACATTAATTCCCTTAAAAAAAGGGGTGCAAAGGTAGGATTAAATTTTATTTGGACAATACAATGTGACAATGTTTTTTTATCTGATAAATTCGAATTTATTATAAAATCCTGATATTCATTGTGTTAGATATTCTTGCAACAAAAATTATTTTATTCATTTTAGAAGTGTACATCTGATCCCGAAGTAACAAATTCAAATTCCTTTATGTTTAGCGATAATGGTTCAAAAAATAACAATTAAAAACACATTGCAACAATCATTATCTTTGCCACTGAAAACAACCAATAAATATGTCAGTAGAAGCAAAGCAGATCACAAAGCTATACGGGTTGCAAAAAGCACTGAATGATGTCAGTTTTTCAATCAAAGCAGGTGAAGTTGTAGGATTTCTTGGCCCAAACGGTGCCGGTAAATCAACAATGATGAAAATACTTACCTGTTTTATACCTCCGAGTTCAGGAGAAGCCAGAGTTTGTGGCTTTGATGTTCAGGAAGAATCTCACGAAGTTAAAAAACGTGTTGGCTATCTGCCTGAAACCAACCCTTTGTACCTGGATATGTACATTAGGGAATATCTTAATTTTATTGCCGGTATTCACAAGCTGGGAACCAAAAGCAGGCAGCGCATTGAAGAGATGATAAGGATTACAGGATTGGAAACAGAAATAGGCAAAAAACTGAGGCAGTTATCAAAGGGTTATCGCCAACGTGTAGGATTGGCTGGCGCACTGATGCATGATCCTGAAGTGTTAATACTGGATGAACCAACTTCGGGGCTTGATCCTAATCAGCTGGAAGAGATCAGAATACTGATACGACAGATTGGGAAGGAAAAAACTGTAATGCTTTCAACACATATTATGCAGGAAGTGGAAGCGGTTTGTAACCGAGTGATAATAATTGACCAGGGAATACTTGTTGCCGACAGCTCAGTAGCCGAAATTTCAACTCAGAGCAGTAATAATGCAATAATAACTGTTGAATTCGACAAAAGCTTTGATCTCACTGTTCTGGGTACAATTCCGCAAATCATTGATGTAAAAGAAATTTCAAAGAACTCATATCAGTTTATCTCAAATGCAGATACTGATATACGTCAGGAAATCTTTCGTTTTGCAGTGGAAAATAATGCCACCGTGCTTACTATGCAAAAAGAACAGCAACGTCTGGAAAAAATATTCCAGACATTGACTAAAAAGTAATGTATCAACCTGAATAATTAAGCGGTAATTAAAGC
This sequence comes from Bacteroidales bacterium, assembly GCA_012522795.1. Taxonomy (GTDB): domain Bacteria; phylum Bacteroidota; class Bacteroidia; order Bacteroidales; family JAAYJT01; genus JAAYJT01. Next base: position 4,224 of record JAAYJT010000057.1, read on the forward strand.
TTCAGCTTATTTTTCTGGCCTCATCTGAGGGAAAAATATCACATCCTGAATTGAAGCTGTATTAGTCATGATCATTGTTAAACGATCAATACCTACGCCTAATCCTGCTGTTGGCGGCATACCATATTCAAGTGCCCTCAAAAAATCTTCGTCAAGCACCATACTTTCTTCATCGCCTCTACGGCCAAGCTCAAGCTGAGCTTCAAATCTTTCGCGCTGGTCAATAGGATCATTCAATTCAGAAAAAGAATTACACAATTCTTTTCCGTTCACAATAGCTTCAAAACGCTCTACTAATCCGGGCTTTGAAACATGTTTCTTTGCCAGCGGCGACATCTCAATAGGATAATCTGTAATGAATGTTGGCTGGATCAGATTTGGTTCGCAATACTCGCCAAAGATCTCATCAATGATTTTACCTTTAGCCATGGCAGGAGTGAGAGGAACCTTCAGAGTTTGAGCAGTATTGCGTAGCTCTTCTTCATCCATATTACTAATATCAACACCTGTAAAATGCTGAATAACTTCGTACATGGTATAGCGTTTCCAGGGGCGCTTGAAATCAATTATATATTCACCAACCTGAACTTTAGCACTTCCATTAAGGTCAATAGCGATCTTTTCTATCATTTCCTCAACAAGTTCCATCATCCAGTTATAATCCTTGAAAGCTACATAAAGTTCCATCTGAGTAAATTCAGGGTTATGAAAACGGCTCATACCCTCATTTCTAAAATCCTTGGCAAATTCGAACACACCATCAAAACCGCCAACAATAAGTCTTTTCAGATATAGTTCATTTGCAATACGCAGATATAATGTAGTGTCAAGCGTATTATGATAGGTTTTAAAAGGTCTGGCTGATGCACCTCCATATAAAGGCTGTAAAATAGGGGTTTCTACCTCAAGATAACCTTTACTGTTCAAAAAATTACGCATTGAACCTATAAGCTGGGCACGACGGATAAATGTATCTTTAATCCACGGATTTACAATCAAATCAACATAGCGTTGGCGATAACGTTGTTCAGGATCAGTAAATGCATCATAAATCTGATCTTCCTTTTCTTTAACTATAGGCAGCGGATGCAGCGACTTAGCAAGTAACTTCAATTCTTTTACATGGATTGTGATCTCACCCATTTTCGTGATAAAGACAAAGCCGCGAACTCCTATAATATCGCCAATATCGAGAAGTTTCTTAAAAACGGTATTATAACAGGTTTTGTCTTCGCCGGGGCAAATATCATCGCGCTTGATATATAACTGAATACGTCCGACAGAATCCTGCAATTCAACAAACGAAGCAGCACCCATAATTCTCCGGCTCATAATCCTGCCAGCAATACTCACATCCTGAAAAAGAGTTTCGTCAGTTGGGAATTTTTCAAGAATCTCGCTAGTATTAACATTAACTTCGTAGGTATTGCTTGGAAAAGGGTTTATCCCAAGTTCATAAAGCTGCTGCAGTGATTCTCTGCGTATAATTTCCTGTTCGCTGAGTGTCATGAAGTATAATTTTTTTTAAAAGTGGCGCAAAGTTAGACAAAAACACAAAAGCACAGCTCCGGACAAAGCCTGATTTATAAAAATCATGTCCGGTACCGGTTAATTCTATATAATTAAAACAGTTTTAAAGCCTTTCCAGTTCAACTGTAAAATGGCGAAGAATAGGTGCTTCTTTTACTATTCGAACACCTCTTTTAATATTATTACGCCGCTCATAAACATTAGCAAGAGCAACTGCAACATAATCCATATGATTATTTGTATAAACCCTTCGTGGAATAGCAAGCCTTATCATTTCCAGCTTTGGGAAACGGTTTTCACGGGTAACGGGATCACGATCGGCAAGCAGTGTTCCTATTTCTACCGATCTGACACCTCCTTCAAGATAAAGTTCAATAGCCAGTGTTTGGGCAGGAAATTCCTCGCGAGGAACATGAGGTAAAAATTTCAGTGAATCAACAAAAATAGCATGTCCTCCACTGGGTTTGATAACAGGAATATTGTACGAACTAAGCTTATCACCTAAATAGGCAACCTGAAGTATTCTTGTATCAAGGTATTCAAATTCAGTACCTTCATACAGTCCCTGAGCCAAAGCGTTCATATCGCGCCCCGACATCCCTCCGTAGGTAATAAAACCTTCAAACATAATATTGAACAAACTTGCCTGCCTGAAAATCTCTTCGTTCCGCATTGCAATAAAACCACCCATATTAACTATAGCATCCTTTTTACTGCTCATGGTCATTGCATCACCATAACTGAATATTTCCCTGACAATTTCGCGTATTGATCTACCGGCATAGCCTTGCTCACGAACTTTGATGAAATATGCATTTTCAGCAAAACGTGCTGAATCAAAAACCACCGGTATATCATATTTTTTGGCAAGCTGCGAAACCTCACGGATATTTTGCATCGAAACGGGTTGCCCGCCTGAAGTATTACAGGTAATAGTGAGTAGGATAAAAGGAATTTTCTCTTTTGGGTTCGAACTCAAAACCTTTTCTAGTTTGTTCAAATCAATATTACCCTTAAAAGGATATATCAGTTCCGGGTCTGAAGCTTCATCAACAGTGCAATCAACAGCAAAAGCCTTGCGAAGCTCAATATGCCCCTTAGTGGTATCGAAATGAGCATTGCCGGGAATGAAATCGCCGGGCTTTACCAATACGCTGAAAAGAACGTTTTCAGCAGCTCTTCCCTGATGTGTGGGCAGAAAATATTCAAATCCGGTAATATCTTTTACCGCATCTTTTAATTTGTAATACGATGAAGCACCTGCATAACTTTCGTCACCAAGCATCATTTGCGACCATTGACGATCACTCATGGCTCCTGTGCCACTGTCAGTGATCAAATCAATGAATACCTGCTCGCTTTTGAGATTAAAAAGATTGTAATGAGCTTCTTTTATCCATTTTTCACGATCGGATAATGAACTTCTTGAGATGGTTTCCACCATCTTGATTTTGTAACTTTCAGCAAATGGAAATTCCATGGTTAAAGTATTTAATATTTGACAAAAAGATTGAATTATAAAGGCTGATAATGCTATTTGCCAAATCCATCCCTTTCTTTTATGTATCTATAAATACTCTTTTTTGAAGATTCCATGGTGTTTTAATTAACTGATGGGTTTTATGGGGTCAAAAGTAATAAAAAAACAATAATTGGTCTGGACTTTCGGGGAAATTAATAAACCAAATTTAACAAATGCCTGTCCAAAGTATTGATTACATACATATTACAGATCTTTGAAAAAATCTGCAAGGATGTTGAACGATAAATAAAACAGTGAATTTATTTTTTTAGATAGTTTTTCTCAAAAAACTTCACATAAATATCTATTTCCTTGTCACGGTATAGTACAGGATAATTACCCGAGGAGATCATAAAATAGTAGGAATCTTTACGAACCTGCGGAGAAAGGACATAATCGCTCTTAACAATTGTATTGTAATAAGCCATGGCATGCTCCATTCCCATAAAATTACCAACTGAGATCATATTGTGCTCGTTATCGAGCATCACCGTGTTAAGTGTCAGATTAGCAAGTTTATAATTATTACTGTTGAAATCAGAGATTCTTATTTTGCTTGCATCAGGGTCAGATTTTGAGAGGTTCAGAATAAGAATGAAAAGATGATTGTCGTCAGGTGCTAAGGAATAAATAGAAAGCTTTTCATCCTCCTTTTTTGTTTCTTCCTCTTCCGGTGTTAATTCCACCTCTTCCTCAAATCCTTCAATTCCAAATGAGGCAAGCATATCCTGCGCCAAAGGAACCAAATCGCTTGACGAATAAGACCCTATATATCGTTTCAGATATGTAATAAGTGTGTCCTGATTATGCAGCCCTCCCATTGCCAGAGTTCTTAAAAAGGCAAATTTAGGGAGCAGTTCTGAATTAGGATAGGCACTCTCGGCTTCATTGCTGTATAATACAACCATACGGTGCTGGTTGTTCTTATATGCCATATAAGTATCCTGGTAAAGCGATTCAGCCCTTCTTTTCTTTTCATCTTTTTTCGAATAATAATCAGGATCAGAAAGTGCCTTAGTATATTCACTGTCAGGATACTTACTGATAATCAGACTTTTGTATTCATCAGCATTAGTGTGGTTATTTCCAATAACATTAAGTGTATAAAGATGAAAAAGAGCACTAAGTTCCTGTTCATAAAGCGGGAAACGACTTAGTAATGCTTCAAATGTCTCAATTGATCTTGGATAATCTCTTAATTCCTCTCTAAAAACATAGGCTGCCTTAAACATTGCATCTGCTACTAACTCGTTTGAAGCAGCAATATCTTCGGGGGTCAAAGGAATATCCTCCAGGTAAGTTTCTCTTTTCAATGGGTCGCCGGCCAATTTTCCATCTTTTCCTCCGGCTATCGAATCGCCTTCCATCTCCTCCTGATCGTTGCTATCAAAGCTACTATAAACACGTTTATCGCTAACTCTCCAATTATCTTCCAATTTTCTCCTGCCCCACTTTCTTGCAAAATCAGATGCACCATAGGCTATAGACTGAGGATTATAAAAATACCATCCTCCTCCGCCTGTAACCTGTTGCAACATTCCACGGCTCGGGTCCCTACCCGGCATGGTTGGCATCATAGGACGATCCAGTAAAGCTTCTGCTTCTTCAAGTTTTTTAATGCGCTCCTGTTCAGCTTTATAATCAGAAATGATTTTATCAATGATTTTATTTCTTTCGGCTTCAGGCATAGCAGCCAGTTTTTGCAAACTATCCTGATGCTGTATTATATCCAAATGCTCAACAAGGTGTTTTAAAGCATCAGTACGCTCCTCAATAATTGAAAAATCAGGGTGGTCATATTGCAATACCTGCATAGTAGTGTCGTAATATCTGTAAGCATCCTGAAATTTAGGGATATCAAAATACAGATCGGCAAGTTTTCGTGCCGAAAGCACTTTCTGGAAATCGTTTGAAACACTTACTGCAACAGACTGACGCAGATAAGTATATGCTGTGGTATCTTTATTTTCGCGCAAAGCCACCAATGCCAGAGCATAATAGATCTGATCTTCAAACTCTTTGTTTTTCTTATCTTTCAGAAGTTTATTCAAATCATCCACAATTCCCTTACTGCTACCTCTCCCGGCATCAAAACATTCAGCCCTTCGTATAGTTGCGCTGAATTTCATTTCATACGGAGGATTTAATTTGATCACACTTGCATAATACTTGTTGGCTTCAGAGTAATTACCTTCCATTTGGTTGATCTGACCAAGAATATAATACATGCGTGCCCGTATTTTCTTATCTCTGTTAATATCTGCCGCTTTGCGCAGATAGGGTTTTGCAGCTTTATAGTCTTGTTGTTCAGTATAATGCAAGGCATATACTATAGGTATTTCAGGCAAAATATCTTTCGGGAAATCGCCTCTTCTTACCTGAGTCTGAAGCTTATCAAGTATAGTTACAGAGCGTTCATATTCTCTGAGTTTTATAGCAGTGCGTGCCTGCCAAAGATGCGACCAGAACCTGATAGGCTGTCGTTCGTAGCGTTGTGCGACATATTCAAATGTTTGACGGGCAAGGAAATAATCCTGTTTATAAAAATACGACTTCCCTAGCAACATATAACTATCAGGTACCCTGCGAACCAATTCTTTGCGTTCAAAAAACATTGAATGTTTCTGTACGACCTTAGAAGCTTTTTCAATAGCTCTGTCCAAATGACTGTTAATAGCCTGAGCCTGTTGCAGATTACCGAAATTTTCGACAGGAAGGATTTCAGTGTAATTGGTTTTAATTTGATTATCCAGCTCTTTCATTCCGGCATCAAAAGATTCAAGACCATTCCAATACGGATTATAATGTGATGTAAGGTTATGAAAAGCCCTGCGGGTAACCGTATTTTTCTTGGTGGAACACGATATACTTGTTATACTAAGAAAAAGTAACAATAATGATAAGGGTATAATATTCCGGACTCTTGCGCTCAAAGATGAATATGTTGATAGTAATTAATAATTTTTTATAAGCTACTTAAAATTATCAGTTCTGATAACTGTAATAACTAATTAGCTGCAAAAATATTATTTTTAAGTCCAAAAATCCCAAATCTATCAATTCTTTATTATCAGCTACTGAAGATATTTAAAGGTTCATGACCGAAACAATGGAAACAGCCTGCTTAATCTACTTTATTTAAAATTCTTTTATTATCGCACTATTACAATGAATCAGGAGCTATGAAAGTTCAATTCCTATGTTTCAGCAATAAAATAATTTTAAAGCGTTTATTTTTTACTAAACTTATGATCTTTAAATATTTCATAAAAACAACACATAAATTTTGCATTTGCTCAAAAGTCTGGTAGTGCAATTTTTAACGATATTTGCACCTCGTTTTATTCATTAATCATAACATGAACTCTAGGATCCAGGAATCGGAAAAATCCAAAAAAAAACGCTGGTACAGGCGCTTGATGGTTAAATATCGCCTGATAATCAGAGATGAAGAAACCTATGAGGAAAAATTATCCATAAAACTTTCAAGGATCATGGTGTTTGTAGTAATCAGCTCACTGGCAATTTTTCTGATTTTCATTACCACTTATATTATTGCGTTTACGCCACTGCGAGAATATATTCCGGGCTATACTGATGTGAACCTTCAAAAAGACCTTTACGATCTGCATATGAGAACTGATAGTCTTGAACAGGTTCTTGCTTTTAATGAACGGTATCTGGCAAATCTTAAACTTGTACTTTCAGGTGAAGAACCAGAAAATATTGAATATCAAAAAAGTGATACTATAAAACGTCAATACTCAAATATAACTCTAAACCGTAATAAGGATGATTCATTGTTGCGTCAGGAGATTGAAAACCAGATTCAGAGTTATTCCATTACCGGAACTCAGGAAATAATACCAACCAAGAAAACAACAGGTATTAAATTTTTCACTCCTTTACAAGGGATTGTTACAAATGAATTTAACCCTGTTGAAAATCATTTTGGGATAGATATTGTTGCACCTAAAAATGAAGTGGTGAACGCTACAATGGAAGGCATAGTACTATTTTCGGGCTGGACTATTGAAACCGGACATGTTATTATAATTCAGCATCCTAAGAGTTATGTAAGCATTTACATGCACAATGCTGTATTGCTAAAAAAGGGTGGTGTACATGTAGATTCAGGAGAACCCATAGCAATTATTGGTGAATCCGGTGAGTTTTCTACCGGACCTCATCTGCATTTTGAACTGTGGCATAATGGAAATCCTGTAAATCCACGAGATTATATGGTGTTTTAAGAAAAATCATTCAGGCATGCTGAAAATCAATTCCCCATCAATAGACTAATGAAAAAAAGGATAGCCATTTTAGGATCAACCGGATCAATTGGAACACAGACTTTGGAAGTAATACGACAGTTCCCTGATCGTTTCAGCGTTGAGGTTTTAACAGCCGGTTCACAGGCTGACCTACTTATACAGCAGGCTCTTGAATTCAAGCCCAACACAGTGGTTATCAGAGATAAAGAATATTATGAAGAAGTTAAAAATGCTCTTCTCCCTCATTATATTAAAGTCTTTGCCGGTGAAGAATCATTGAGCCAGATAGTTCAAATGGATTCCATTGATGTGGTTTTGCTGGCTCTTGTTGGTTTTCTGGGATTAAAACCTGCATTAAGTGCAATTGAAGCCGGAAAGCATATAGCATTGGCAAATAAAGAAACTCTGGTGGTAGCCGGAGAGTTGGTAACAAAACTTGCAGTAAAAAAACGAGTTGCAATTTTGCCGGTTGATTCAGAACATTCAGCAATTTTTCAATGTCTGCAGGGTGAGAATTTAAATTCAGTAGAAAAAATTTTTCTCACAGCATCCGGCGGTCCTTTCAGAGGTTTTAACAAAAAACAGCTCAGTAAAGTAACCAGTAAAGAAGCACTTAACCATCCCAATTGGAAAATGGGTCATAAAATCACTATTGACTCAGCAACTCTGATGAATAAGGGTCTTGAAGTAATAGAAGCAAAATGGTTATTCGGTCTTGAACCTTCCCAGATTGAAGTAATAGTGCATCCTCAGTCAGTTATTCACTCCATGGTACAGTTTACTGACGGTTCAATAAAAGCTCAAATGGGTATGCCCGATATGCGGATACCAATTCAATATGCTTTATCATATCCGGAAAGATTTTTCTCAAATTTTCCCCGTTTCAGCTTTGCCGAATGCACTATGCTAAATTTTGAGCAAGTTGATCAGGAAAATTTTCCGAATCTGACTATTGCTTACAAAGCATTATCAGCAGGAGGGAATATGCCCTGTATTTTAAATGCTGCCAACGAAATTGCTGTGGATGCATTCCTGAATAATAAAACAGGATTTTTAAAAATGAGCGATGTGATTGAACAATGTATGGAGCTGATTCCTTTTATTTCAAACCCAACATTTGAAGATTATTTGTCAACAGATCATGAAGCCAGGATAAAAGCCCTGGAACTTATTAATTAAATTATTTTAATAGCAGATGGTAATACTTACTAAAGCCGCACAACTTATACTCAGCCTTTCAATTTTAGTTGTTTTTCATGAGCTTGGGCATTATATTGCAGCAAGGATATTTAAAGTACGGGTCGAAAGCTTTTATCTTTTCTTTAATCCGTGGTTCTCAATCTATAAATTCAAATATGGTGAAACCACATACGGAATAGGATGGCTTCCTCTTGGAGGTTATGTTAAAATTGCCGGCATGATTGATGAATCACTTGACCGCGAGCAAATGAAACAACCACCACAACCGTATGAGTTCAGATCAAAACCCGCATGGCAGAGACTAATTATAATGATAGGTGGAGTAACTGTTAATATTATCCTTGCTTTCTTGATCTATATTGCTGTATTAACAACCTGGGGCGAGCAATATCTGCCCGCCGAGGAAGTAAAATACGGTATCGCTGCCAGCCCGCTTGCACAGGAAATGGGATTGATGAATGGCGACCGTATTATGGCTCTAGATGGTAAACCCGCCGGCGATTTTTATAAAATACCGGTAAGGATTATTCTGGATGAGGTTAAAACAATTACTGTTATACGTGATGAAAAAGAAATGGATGTAAATATTCCTGATGATTTTATCACCAAAATTTTACAGTATCGGCAACCAGATTTTATTGGTGTACGTATCCCATTCCAGATAAACGATTTTACTCCAGAATCTTCTGCAAAGGAAGCAGGGCTACAAAAGGGAGATATCATTATTTCATTGAATGAGCAACATCTGCCATATTTTGATGAATTCAGAAATGCAATTCAGCGATATAAAAGCCAGACTGTCAATATAGGTGTATTACGTCAATCTGATACGCTTTCATATTCTGTACCGGTATCTGCGGAGGGTTTCATAGGAGTTGCCCCTGTAAGTCAGCTTGATAAACTATTCACACTTAAAACTAAACAATATAATATCATTCAGGCTATTCCTGCTGGAATATCAAAAGGTTATTATCAATTAGGAAATTATCTGAAACAGCTCAAACTGCTTTTCTCACCTAAAACCAAGGCTTATGAGTCGGTTGGAGGTTTCATAACTATTGGAAGCATTTTCCCTTCAGTATGGATTTGGCAGGCTTTCTGGGAGCTGACAGCTTTTTTGTCCATTATGCTTGCTGTGATTAATATTCTGCCAATTCCTGCACTTGATGGAGGTCATGTGCTGTTTTTAATGTACGAAGTCATCACCGGTCGTAAACCTCATGATAAAGTTCTTGAATTTGCTCAGATTATCGGAATGATGTTGCTGTTGCTTATTCTTATATTAGCAAACGCTAATGATATAAGAAACCTGTTCAGATAATGGCAGGGATAAAATAACGTGATCTCGTTTTAAATTTTAGTAAAATTTTACCTGTAATATGCCAATAAAAAGTTTCTGATATTGTGTTCAACTCTCTGTAACACATTGTTTGTATCAGACTTTTCAAATTTACGTCCTGTAATGTTTTCGTACAACTCAATATAGCGTTCGGACACTGAATTAATGAGCTTTTCGTCCATTTCGGGAACTGTTTGATTTTCTTTTCCCTGAAAACCATGTTCCATTAACCATTCACGAACAAATTCCTTTGAGAGCTGACGCTGTGGTTCGCCTTTTTCCTGACGCTCTTCATAGCCTTCCTTGTAAAAATATCGTGAAGAATCTGGAGTATGAATTTCGTCAATCAGAAATATCTCGTTATTAGTTTTTCCAAATTCGTATTTGGTATCAACAAGGATTAATCCTTTTGTAGCTGCTATTTCGGTGCCGCGCTTAAATAATGCAATCGTATATTGCTCCAGCTTCTCATAATCATTTTTGTCAACCAATCCTGTATTTATGATTTCATTACTAGAAATATCTTCGTCGTGACCTACCAAAGCTTTGGTAGTAGGTGTAATGATCGGTGATGGGAATTTGTCGTTTTCTTTCATTCCATCGGGCATTGTAACACCACATATACTACGCTTCCCATTTTTATATTCACGCCATGCATGACCTGAAAGATAACCCCTTATTACCATTTCTACCTTGAACGGTTCGCAATAACGTCCAATCATAACCATTGGATCAGGAACTACAATTTTCCAGTTGGGAACAATATCTTCAGTAGCATCCAGAAACTCAGAGGCTATCTGGTTTAAAACCTGACCTTTATATGGAATAGCTTCAGGAAGTACTACATCGAAAGCCGAAATCCTGTCGCTGGTAACCATCACCAGCAATTCATCATTTATTGTATAAACATCGCGGACTTTCCCCCTATAAAAATTTGTAAGGGCAGGAAGCCGGAAATTGCTATCTAAAATAGCATTTTTCATTTTATGAACCATTTTTTATTATTCAAATTTGTAAAATCTAATCTTTTTTGCCGGAATAAGCACGTAAAATGCGGCTCACAAGTTTATGACGTATCACATCTGTTTCGTTAAGATAAACAAAGGCAAGACCCTGGACATCCTTTAACAACGACATTACCTGTAATAATCCGGACGACTGTGAACGAGGCAGGTCAATTTGAGTAACATCGCCGGTAACTATAAATTTAGCTGTGCGCCCCATACGGGTAAGAAACATTTTTAATTGTGCTTCTGTAGCGTTCTGAGCCTCATCGAGAATAGCAAAAACATTATCAAGAGTTCGCCCGCGCATAAATGCCAAAGGAGCAATCTCAATAGTTCCATCTTCAAGATAGCTAAGCAGTTTTTGTGTTGGGATCATATCACGCAAGGCATCATAAAGTGGCTGAAGATAAGGATCGAGCTTATCCTTGAGATCGCCCGGTAGAAAACCTAAATTTTCGCCTGCTTCTACTGCCGGACGGGTAAGAATGATGCGCTTGATCTCTTTGTTTTTCAATGCCCTGACTGCCAATGCAACCGCTGTATATGTTTTACCGGTTCCGGCAGGACCTATTGCAAAAACAAGATCATTTTTTTCTGAAAACTCAACCATTTTTTGCTGATTTGCTGTTCTTGCCTTTACAATCAGCCCATTACGCCCGTGAACAAGAACATCGCCTGCAGCAGATATGATTTGTGGTGCTTCAATTTCTTCACTACCCATTATCTGAGAAATATCGGCTTCGGTGATCCTGCCAAAAGTATCATAACTCAGGAGCAACAAAGAAAATTTTTCTTTAAACGTAGCAGTTTCTGATTGCTCGCCAATTAGGCGTAGTTCATCACCGCGGGCAATAAATTTAAGCTTTGGAAAATAATTTTTAATTTTGTTAAGATACTGATCGTTAACGCCATAAATATCAATCAGATTATAAGACTCAAGTTGAATCACGGTTTCATTCATGCAGTAAAATATATTTATTGGTTTAAGTCTTCAAAATTAGTAGAATTTTGCAGAAGTTTGCATAAAAATTTATTGTGGCTATTATTACTTTGATTTCTGACTGGGGTTTGAAAGATCATTATGCAGGAGCAGTTAAAGGCACCATCCTAAAATATGATCCTCTGATTAGTATTGTTGATATCACTCATATGGTTGATCCTTTCAATCTGTTACAGGCTTCATTTGTGTTAAGGAATTCATATCCTGATTTCCCTGATGGAACAATTCATATTGTAAGTGTTAACACTGATGAATCAACAAAAACCCCTCATGTAGCCATATTTCATAAAAACCATTATTTTATCGGTGCTGACAATGGTGTTTTTTCACTCGCTTTTGATGAAACCCCCGAAAAAATTGTTGTTATTGAAATAATACAGGATAATAATTTCTTTACCTTCTCCACCCGTGATCGCTTTGTAAAAGCTGCTATTCATCTTGCTTCGGGAAAGCCTATTGAATCTCTGGGTTATAAAACAAATGAAGTTACAAGAATGCTCCATTTTAACCCTGTGGTTGAACAGACAGTAATTAAAGGCAAGGTGATTTACATTGACAGATATGAAAACATATATGTAAACATTACAAGAGAGGTTTTCGAAAAAGCCCATCAACAAAGGGAATTCACAATTAAGCTCAGAAATTCGGAATATAATATTAATACAATCAGCAAATCATATAAAGACGTTCCTCCGGGTGATATTCTTGCATTATTCAGTTCAACGGGATTTCTTGAAATTGCTATTAATGAAGGCAATGCTTCTGGATTGTTAGGAATAAATATTGACGATCAGGTGAGAATTGAATTTAATGATTAATACATTGATTATCTATACATTAAAACAATAAATCATTATAAATCTTAATTAAAAAATATTGATATGTTCAACGTAAATGAATACTTTGACGGAAAGGTAAAATCGCTGGGATTTACAGCTAACAACGCAAAAGCTACAATAGGTGTAATGGCTGCCGGTGAGTATGAGTTTGGAACCAGTACTGTGGAATATATGACCGTGATTTCGGGAGTTATGCAGGTAATGCTTCCGGACGAAGATACATGGTCTGAATACAAACCATTTGAAACTTTTGTAATACCAAAGGATATACGTTTCAAGGTAAAAATGACTGAAGATACTGCTTATCTCTGTCGTTACGAGTAAACAAGATCATTGTCGCAAATACTGGTAAGCAAGGCTATTACTATCTTTCCTATGCCCGAAAAGTTTTCAATGATAAAAACAGGAAGCATAATAATTTTTGAAATCCTGTTTGGGCTTTTAATTGTAAAAATAGCTAAAGTGTCTTTTGAAAAATCCTGAATCGTTTGTGAGGGTCGGCATTAAGTTGTAAAACCTCAGCTAGCATTTTATAGTTTGTTTCAAGGATCAAATGGACTTCTATTTGTTCGAATCCGGTGGTTTTAGCTGAATCAACCAATTTAAACCCCATTAACAAATCCAGTCCAAGTCCCTGATATCCAGGTTTTACACCACCAAGCATCAGGTCGATTTGTTTGGTTTTTTTCATAGCCCTCAAAATATGAAAAATACCCAAAGGCCAAAGATATCCACCTGATTTTTGTAATCCACGGCTAATATTCGGCAACCCCACAACAAACCCGATAACTTCTTCCTGTAAAGTGGCAATTTTAACAAATTTGGGATTAAGGATAGGAAGATAGCGGTTGGCAAATTCTTTCATTTCTTTTTCTTCCATTGGTATGAAGCCGTAAATATCCTGATAGCACTCATTCATTACCCTTAATATAGGTACTATATATGGTTTAAGCTGCCATCGGCTGGTGAACTCAAGGATTTTATAGCGTGTGCTTTTTTGAACTCTTTCGTATATAAGCCGGTGTTTTTCAGGCAGTTTAAAATCCATTGGAAGTCGAAATGCAAAGCAATCAATCTCTTTTGAGTAACCTTCATTCTCCACCAGTTTTACCAGATAAGGATAATTACAGTTTGAAGCAATCATAGCCAGATGCTCAAAACCTTCAACAAGCAAACCCTGTGGATCTTTATCGGAAAAGCCATATGGACCTACTATCCGCGTCATGCTTTTGCTCCTGCCCCAGTTTTCAACAGCCTGTAACAGAGCATGCGCAGTTTTCTGATCATCATAACATTCAAGAAATCCAAAACGAGCATTCGATTCATTGTGTAACTGATTATAAGACCTATGAATGATTCCCATAATCCTGCCAACAACTTCTGAATTACGGCGGGCTAATAATAAGATTGTATCGCATTGCTGAAAAGCAATATTCTTTGATGAGTTGAAAAAAGCACGTTCATCGTTCCAAATCGGAGGAACCCATTGTTTGTGTCCACGATGGATCTTTTCAGGCAAGTGAATGAATTCACTGTAATCACGCCGAGATTTAACCTCACTGACAATAACTGTCATGAAAATGATGTAAAATAATTACTGACAATCCTTATGTGCTCAAATCAACTGTTTATCAAACACCTAAAAACAAGAGCAATTAGCTTATTACACTAATGGCAAAAATAGGAAAAAGAACAATCCTCTATTTACACACCAATCAATACTCAATCAATTCGGCTTTCCCGCTAAGAATAAGCATTCCGTTTGCTGCCAGAGAATCAAGATCGTTGACCACCGGATAAACCGATATTGGTGCAATATGACTAATCCGACGAGTAATTTCGTCAGTGAATTTCTTGTTATTCAGAATATTTCCTGTAAGCAAAGTTGCATCAACCTGTCCTTCAAGCACTGACGACATTGCACCAATTTCCTTTGAAATCTGATATGCCATAGCATTAACATAAAACCATGCTTTTTCATCATTTGCTGCCAGCAACATTTCAATTTCTGTAAGGCTCGAAGTTCCAAGATAGGCTGATAATCCTCCTTCGTCAGTGATCATTTTACGAATATGTTCTTTGGTATATTTTCCGCTATAACACAATTCAATTAATTCACCAACTGGTAGTGAACCGGAACGCATAACAGCAAAAGGACCATCACCATCAAAAGCCTGATTAACATCCACAACTCTACCTTTCAAATGAGCACCTATTGATACTCCACCACCTCCGATATGTGCAACGATCAAATTAAGGCTTTCGTAAGGTTTATTAACCGATTTGGCAAATTTGCGAGCTACATATTTATGATTCAGACAGTGAAAAACTGATTTTCGATCAATAAGCGGATGTCCGCTTACCCGTGCCATATCGCTTAGTTCATCAACCACCACAGGATCACCAAGATAGGCTTTTGCATCAGGAAGACGTCTGGCAATTTCATCAGCAATAAGCCCTCCCAGATTTGTAGCATGACGACCTAAAATCCCTATTCTGAGATCTTTTTTCATTTGCTCATTTACTTCGTAGATACCACTCTTTAATGGCCTGATCAAACCTCCGCGAGCCATAATCACATTAATATTTTCAAGATCCAATTCATTGTCTTTCAGTTCACTCATAATTGCATCAACACGAAATATGAGCTGATCAATTACATCTTTAAATCCTTCCAAAACATCCACTTTATGTCGTATGGTTTTTAAAAACGTTATCTCTTCGTTTTGATAAATGGCCATTTTAGTTTTGGTAACTTCGGGATAAATAACAAGAATCTTTTTGTTAAGCATAGCAAAGGGTGTAAAAATTTATATTAAAACGTTCAAAATTACATAAGTGTTTGATATAATAGACTCAAAACCACAAAATATAAACAATTTTCCATGCCTGCAAATAAAAGGGTAGAACCCCAAAACAGTAATTTCTGCAGGGTTTTACATAATTAATGTTAGCAAACAACTTGCTTATTAAATCATAAAAACAGGCTGCTAATAATTTTCTTCACGTATTTGCATATAGGATTTCGGATGCAAACAAGCCGGACAAACTTCCAGAGCTTTTGCCGATTCGTAAACATAACCGCAATTCAAACATTTCCACCATACTTTGCCGTCTTTTACAAAAACTTTATCTTCTGAAATATTCTGTAACAACTTCAAATATCTACGCTCGTGTTCCATCTCTACTTTGGCAATCATTTTGAATGCAGTGGCAATTTCCTTAAATCCTTCCTCATTGGCAATTTCAGCAAATTTTGGATAGAGCACTGTGTATTCTTCATTTTCGCCTTCGGCAGCAGCTTTTAAATTTTCCAAAGTATTGCCAATCCTGCCTGCTGGATATGTTGCTGTTATCTCAACACAACCACCTTCTTCCAGGAATTTAAAGAATCGTTTGGCATGTTCTTTTTCTTGGCTCGCAGTTTCCATAAAAATAGCTGCAATCTGCTCATAGCCTTCTTTTTTTTTTGCCACACTTGCAAAAAATTCATAACGATTGCGTGCCTGCGATTCGCCAGCAAATGATTTTAATAGGTTTTGTTCAGTTTGTGTTCCTTTTAATGATTTCGTCATAATTTTTTAAATTTATTGGTTAAATTTCAATAAAATCTTCTTTTTCTGCCCCACACATCGGACATGTCCAGTCTTCAGGCAAATCAGAGAGTTTTACATCTTCTTTTTCGTCATCAATTATTTCTGCCTGAATTAATTCGCCAATGAATATCATATGAGTTCCGACATCAAACTTCTGAACCACTTCGCATTCAATAAAAGCTATGCTGTCGTTCATAATTATGGGAACCCCGGTTTCACAATATTTCAGGGTTATCCCCTCAAGTTTATTAAAGTCTCTTCCGCTTTTATTACCAAAACGACCAAATATTTCAGAATCGGTATTCTGATGTAAAGCTGATACATCAAAACTGCCATATTTCTCAATAAATTCACAGGTGTAATTATTTTTATTCACACATGCTGCAAATTGAGCTGGCTCGGCTGTTACTTGAAATATGGTGTTGGATATAAACCCGTTTCTCCGTTTATCATCTCCTGAACTTATAATGTGAAGACCGTAAGAAGTTTTGAATAAAGTGTTAAAATCAATCACAAGCTATTTGTTGAGTTTGAAATTATAGAGTTATTAGGTTCTGACTTTTTAAACTATTGAATAAATCAATTGTGTCATCTATGTCTTATTAAAAATCTGCTTACAAATATATCGGAAAAAGTAAACCTCAAATAGCTTTTGAGAATGTTTTCGATAAATATTAATTATGAATACCGCGTTAAACTTATTCATTAAAGATTATTGCTGTAGCTCCTTTATTGTAATCCAGGCCATTAAAGCCGAGCCTGTAAGCAATGCCCTCTCATCAATATCAAATTCAGGAGTATGCAGATTTGCAGTAATACCCTTAACAGATTTCCTAATTCCAAGACGATAAAAACACGCCGGAATAATATGGGAATAAAAAGCAAAATCCTCAGCAGTCATCCTTTGAGGGATTTCCACACTATTTTCTTCACCTATAAGCTCAGCAGCATAATGCATAGCTCTTTCTGTCAATAATTTATCATTCAATAGGCTGGGATAACCATGTGCAATATGAATATCGGCAGTAACACCACAGGCTTCAGCAGTTTTTCCGGCTATTTCATTTATTAAAACATGAGCTTTTCTTCTCCAGTTTTCATCATAGGTTCTAATAGTGCCTTCCAGTTTTACTTCATTTGGTATTATGTTCATTTTACCATCGGCTATAAAGCGTCCGAATGATAATACTGTCGGTATTAAAGGAGGTGCCTTGCGGCTGACAATCTGTTGTAAAGCTATTAAAACATGAGCTGCTGCAACCACAGGATCAGCATTTAGCTCAGGAGTTGCACCATGACCACCTTTACCTTTTATCGTTATATATATCTCATCAGTTGAAGCCATTGAAAGTCCGGCTCTGAACCCAACTTTGCCTGCCGGAAGCTCAGGACATACATGTTGACCTATTATGCAATCCGGTTTTGGATTCTCAAGAACTCCTTCCTTGATCATTAATGAAGCTCCTCCGGGATAAGTTTCTTCTGATGGCTGAAATATCAGACGCACACTTCCCTCCAATTTATCTTTTAACCGATTAAGGATCATAGTGGTACCAAGCAGAGAAGCCATATGTGCATCATGACCACAGGCATGCATTACACCGGGATTTTGCGATTTGTAGATCGCATCGTTGATTTCATGTATTGGGAGAGCATCCATATCAGCGCGGAGAACAACAAGCTTTTTATCTGGATTTATTCCCTCAATGGTGGCAATAATGCCCGTTTTTGCAACACCGCTTCTATATTTTATGCCCATAAGCTGTAACTGTTTGGCAATGAACCGGGCTGTTTCAAATTCCTGCATTGACAATTCAGGAAAAGCATGAAAATGTCGCCGGAACTCAACAATTTGAGGATATATTTCATGAGCAATAGCTAATACTCTTTGTTTTAAATCTTCCATAAAGAAAGGGGATAATTTTTTTGACTCTTAATTTTGAACAGGCACAAATTTATGAATTAATATAAAGCTCGCCAATTATGAAAATACTCAAACAAAAATAGGCAACATTGAATAAATAGTATCTTTGCCATATGGAAACATTAAGACAAAGCAAAGTATCCCGTATGCTACAACGCGAGTTGGGTGATATTTTTCTGAAAGAAAAGCGTCATTTGCTCGAAGGTGCAATGGTTACAGTTACTATAGTACGCATCAGCCGCGATTTTTCAGTAGCAAAAGTTTATCTGAGTGTTTTTGGAATTAACAATAAGAAAACATTGCTAAGTAAAATATCGGCACAAAGCAAGGAAATTCGCCATGCATTGGGTTCGAAAATAAAAAATCAGGTGCGAGTAATACCCGAATTACATTTTCACCTTGACGATTCCCTGGATTACATTGATCATATTGACAAATTGTTAAATGATTAATATTCAGCTTTTTATCAAACAATTATGCAATACGATCCAATAAAAAAAGCTATCGGTAATGTAGTCGGGCAAAAGGTGTTTGCACGCACTATGTTTTATCGCCTGCTTGATCTTCTTTTATTGCGAACCTGGCATGTAAAACGTGAATTAAGAAAATATGCTTCTGGCAAATCACAGCCACTGCATGTTCTGGATGCCGGATTTGGTTTCGGGCAGTATGCTTACTGGATGGCAAAAAAGAATCCAAATTGGAAAATTACCGGTATTGATATTAAAAGTGAACAGGTAACTGACTGCACTTCGTTTTTTGCAAAAGCAGGCATACCAAATGCGCTCTTTAAAACTGCCGATCTCACAAAATACAATCAGCCCAATACTTTCGATCTGATAATTTCAGTAGATGTGATGGAACACATAGCCGATGATGACGCTGTGTTCAGAAATTTTCATAATTCACTGAAAACCGGTGGTATGATGTTGATATCAACACCTTCTGATCAGGGTGGTTCAGATGTTCACAACGATCACCAAACTTCATTTATTGAGGAACACGTAAGGGATGGCTATAATATTGATGATATCCGACAAAAGCTCTTAAATGCAGGGTTCATCCGAACCGAAGGACGGTATCAGTATGGGAAACCAGGCAAACTGTCGTGGAAATTATCAATGAAATACCCAATAAAAATCCTTGGAGTCTCAAAACTATTCTTCATAATACTTCCGTTTTATTATCTCCTGGTTTTTCCTTTTTGTATGATCCTAAATTATGCTGACATAAGAATTATACATAGAAGCGGAACCGGATTGATAGTGAAAGCCTGGAAATAAAACTTCGGATATTCAAAACCAGTCTCGTGAACCTCAGCATTTTCATAGCAAAACGATATCTGATATCAAAAAAGAAACATAATATCATCAATATTATTTCGGCTATATCTGTGATTGGAGTATCTGTTGGAACCATGGCACTGGTAATAGTATTGTCAGTTTTTAACGGATTTGAAAGCCTGATAAAATCTCTTTTTAACACTTTTGATCCTGACCTGAAAATAACCCTTACCGAAGGAAAAACTTTTTCACCTGACCAAATCTCTGAAAACGAGATCATGAATAATTCTGATATCATTCGTTTTACCGAGGTTCTGGAAGAAACGGCTTTATTAAAATATCAGAACCGTCAGGCTTTGGTAACTGTAAAAGGAGTTGGAAAAGATTTTGAGCTAACAAGTGGGCTTGATTCAATGATAATATATGGCAACATGTTTCTTCAAAACGAAGAAACGAACTTCATGGTCCTGGGCTATGGAGTGGCTGACATACTTAGCGCCAATATCAATGATTATGTAAATCCCATAATGGTGTATGCACCCAAACGAAGCGGGATTATTGGAGTACTTCCTGAGCAGGCATTTACATTTAAAACAATATTCCCTTCAGGGATATTTTCAATTCAACAGGATTTTGATAATCAATACGTTATTGTTCCAGTCAGGTTTGCAAGAGATCTTTTTGGCTACGAAAACGAAGTGTCTGCTATTGAAATTGGCTTGAAATCTGAAGCTAAAATTGAGAAAATAAAGAACGAAATAAAAACTATTGTTGGCGATGATTTCATTGTTAAAGACCGTTTTGAGCAACAGGAACTATTATATAAAATCATGAAATCAGAAAAGCTGGCTATCTTCCTTATTCTGGGATTCATTCTTTTCATTGCCACTTTTAACATCATAGGAACTCTATCAATGTTAATCCTTGACAAGAAAAAAGATATTGCAGTACTGCACAGTCTTGGCGCTAGTGATAAATTAATAAGACGTATATTTTTTGTTGAGGGCATGCTTATATCCTTTTCAGGTGCTGTTTTAGGAATGATTCTTGGCACACTTATTTGTCTTATTCAGATCGTTTTCAAGGTAGTACCTCTTCATGCCGGCGGAGGTTCATTTATTATTGATGCCTACCCTGTTAAACTACAACTCATTGATTTTGTTTATGTTTTTCTGCTCGTCATCGGAATCGGGATGCCTACAGTGTGGTATCCTGTCAGGCAGATTAAGAAAAAATATTTTGAACAGAAACTGGCTTAAAAACTCTTGTTTTTGATTCCTGACTTTTAGGAAATTAAAAAGAAAACTCCATTTTATATTACCAATCCAACATTCATTACCATTCAGTATCAGCATCCTGACATTTGTACATTTTAAGTAATTTTGGCGCAAATCATTGCTTATGAACATCAAAATAGTAAATCATTCTCATCATCCGTTGCCGACATACGAAACAGAATTTTCGGCAGGTATGGACTTAAGAGCATTCCTTTCAGAACCAATAGTTTTGAAAACTCTTGAACGGGCTTTGATCCCAACGGGCTTGTTTATTGAACTTCCTCATGGACTTGAAGCACAGGTAAGACCACGCAGCGGACTAGCAATAAAAAAAGGAATTACCGTGCTTAATACTCCAGGAACTATTGATAGTGATTACCGTGGCGAAATAAAAGTGATTGTCATAAACCTTTCGGATACCGAAGTTGAAATATCTGACGGCGACAGAATAGCACAGATGATTATTTCAAAACACGAAAGAGCAGTTTGGACACCTGTAGTTCAACTTGAGGAAACCACCCGCGGGAGTGGAGGATTTGGTCATACAGGAGTAAAATAATGTGTTTACCCTTGTTAAAAATAATAAAAACTCCAACAAAAAGAATGGTTTTACGTTTCTCAGTGAGTTGAAGCTCAAAAATATGTTCGTCATAACAAACCAATAAAAAACTATATGAAATTTAAATATTATATCATTTCCCTTCTCTTTATTACAGCTCTCTCATCCTGTAAAACTTCGAAAAAGATCACTGATAATGAGGAAACTAAGACGCCTGTTAAAGTAAAAACATTAAAACGCACTGATAATGTTTCATCAGTGTTCATTGATGCTAATAAAGAGAAAATTCTTGGGAATTATAAGCAGGCTATTGATTTATTTCAGCAATGTTTGAGCAAAGACCCCGCTCATGATGCTTCGATGTATGAGCTGGCAAGGCTTTATCAGATGCAGGGCAATATTCATGATGCTCTGGCTCTTGCAGAAAAAGCTGCCGAAATTGATACGGAAAACAAATGGTATAATATGCTGCTGTCTTCATTATATGAACAAACAGGAGAAATTAAAAACGCGATACTAATCTTTGATAAATTGCAGAACCTCTACCCAAAAGAAATAGAGTTCCTTTATCATGCAGCAATGCTGTATATAAGAGATGGTAAGCCCAATAAAGCCATTGATATATATGATAAAATTGAAAGGATCAATGGTCCGGAAGAGGAGATCATTGTTCAAAAACACCGGCTTTATTTGTTGAATGGACAAGTTGACGAAGCTGTGGCTGAGATTGAAAGGCTTATTAAAACAAACCCCGACGAAACCCGGTATTACGCCATGTTATCAGAGTTATATCTTAGTCTTGACAATTTTCCGAAGGCAATAGAGAATCTAGAGAAGATCAAAGAGTTAGACCCGGAGAATCCTTATATTCACATAACTCTGGCTGAATATTATTTCAGGATTGATGATATTAATATGGCTATTCAGGAATTAAAACAGGGATTTGCAGCGCCTAATCTTGAAATTGAAATCAAACTTCAGGTATTGTTCAACTATTTCAGCGATGAAGATTTTGAAGGAGAATATTTTGATCAGGTTCTTGAACTATCAAACATTCTGGCTGCTTCACATCCTACAGATATCAGACCTTATTCGCTTTTAACCGACCTGTATCTCAGAAAATCGAAATATCAGGAAGCTTCAGATGTTTTGCGCAAAGCCATAAAAATTGATAACAGCAATTTTATGATGTGGGAAACTCTGCTAAGACTTGAGATCTCATTATCTGACACTTTAAATCTGAAAAATGATGCAGTAGCAGCTATTGAGCTTTTTCCATTACACCCCTTGCTATATTTTTTCTCCGGAATAGCCTGTTATATGCTGGAGGATTATCAGCAAGCCATAAAAAAACTAGAAAGCGGAATTGACCTTGTAGTTGATGACGATAAATTATTGGGTGATTTTTATTCTTATCTGGGCGATATCTATAATAAAACCAAACAATACGAAAAATCTGATTACTCCTTTGATCAGGCATTAAATGCAGATCCTGATAATCCGTATATTCTGAACAATTACAGTTATTATCTTTCGCTAAGAAAAGTAAGGCTTGATGATGCCGAAAAGATGTCGGCCAAGTCCATTGAACTTACTCCCAACAGTCCACATTATCTTGATACCTATGGATGGATAATGTATCAGATGGGCAAATATGAAGAAGCTAAAAAGTGGATTGAGAAATCAATGGAAAACAGTGGAACGGAGAGTTCGGCAGTGCTGGAACACTATGGTGATGTACTTTACAAGCTTGGCAGAACTGAAGAAGCCATCATATACTGGAAAAAAGCACTGGAGCTGGCTGATGAAATCAGCGATTTTCTCCGGGAAAAAGTGAAAGACGGCATACTTTATGAATAAACCGAACCTAAAAACAGCATAAATATTCATGAAGCCTTGTAAAACATATATTTCAAAACTGATCCTCTACCCCTTAATTTTTGTTCTCTTTTCCATCCTACTGGCTTCGTGCGGTTCGTACAGAAAAGTTATAAAAGAACCCCTGAAATTGTACGGATCAGAATATTTGCTTGAGCAAATGAAAGAAAATGAGGTAAGGCCTGACTTTTTAACATCCAGATTTTCAGCCGAAATTCGAAAAGAGAACAAACAAATGTCCTTTAACGGGCAATTACGCTTAAAGACTGACAGCATTATATGGCTTACCATGTCGCCGGCACTAGGTCTGGAAATCGGAAGGCTGATAATTACTACCGATTCAGTAAAATGGCTTAGCCGGCTTGAATCAAATTATATGATAAATGATATAAACTGGCTGAACGAAGTAATCCATCCTTTTATTGATTTTGATCTGATTCAGGCGTTGATATTGGGAAATGATCTTAGCTATTATGAGAATTCTATGTTTCGCGGAAGCATTGAAAATCATGAATATAAATTAACAATAAACCAAAGACGCAAGCTTAAGAAAAAGGCAAGAAGCGATGATGGAAGTGATATTATCCCCTTGCAGCAAATATGGCTTGATCCTGAAACATACAGAATTAAGAAGGTAATGATAAAAGACCTTAAAGATAAAGGAGCAAGAATTGAAGCTGTATATGATAATTTTGTTGAATCAGGCAATTATCTTTTTTCAACAAAAAGAATTTATGAATTGCAGGAAAAAAGTACGAACCTGACACTTAAGCTATCTTTTACACGTATCGAAATACCCGAATCAAATAATTTTCCGTTTACTATACCCGAAAAATACAGACCAGTAAGAAATTAAGGCTAAAAGAGCAAATGAAGGTTCGAAATAAAAATATTCTAATCGTTTTACTGATCTCTCATTTTTTGAGTATACCATACTTTATTGAAGCCCAGCAAAGCGAAAAAGAAAAATTACAAAAAGACAAACAACGGATTGAAAATGAAATTGACTACACAAACAAATTATTAACCGAAACACAACGCACCCGTCAAACATCATTGAATCAGCTTACATTGCTGAATCGTCAGGTAAAACAAAGAGAAGAACTGTTAAAGAACATCAATTCTATAATTAATGCTATTGACGGGCAAATTAAATTGAGTTCTGACAGCATTATGATGCTTCAAAACGAATTGCAACGATATAAAGACGAGTATGCAAGGCTTATAGTTGCTGCAAGTAAACATCGCAGTTCATACGAAAAGTTGATGTTTGTTTTTTCAGCCGATGATTTTAACCAGGCTTATAAACGCATTAAATATCTTCAGCAATACAGTGAATATCGTAAATCGCAGGCTGAAAGAATACGTTCAACCGAAGCTGAGTTATCAAAAAAGATCATAGCGCTTGAACTTCAGCGAGCCGGCAAGGTAGCTCTTAGAAACGATCATGAACGTGAAAAACAACAACTTGCCAAAGAACGTAATAAACAAAATGAAAGCGTTCAGAATCTTTCAAAAAAAGAAAAAGAACTACTTGCAAAATTGCGTGAAAACGAGCGCGCTTTAAACCGTTTACAAAAAGCAATTGAAAAAATAATTGCTGAAGAGATTCGCCTGGCACGCGAAACTGCTAAGAAAACCGGGACAGTCCATACAGGCGATTTTGCACTTACTCCTGAAGAAAAACTTGTTTCAAGCAATATGGAAGCCAATAAAGGCAAACTACCCTGGCCAACAGAGCGGGGAGTTATTGGAGCTTCGTTTGGCGCAAATCCGCATCCTGTACTTAAAGGCATTAAAACACAAAACAATGGCATTGACATAATTACACACAAAGGTGCTGAAGCCAGGGCTGTGTTTGAAGGCGAAGTTGCCAACGTACTTACAATTCCCAGTTTAAATAATGTTGTTATAGTGAAACATGGTAATTTTCTGACGGTTTACTCCAATCTTAATCAGGTTTTTGTGAAGCGCGGTGATAAAGTAACAACAAGACAAAATCTGGGAGTTATTCATACCGACAATGAAGAAGTAAATACCAAACTTCATTTTGAGATATGGAAAGGTAAAGAATTACAAAATCCTGAACATTGGATAGCCCGTGGCAAAGCCATGTAAAATCAGGCTTTCTGACCGGTTGAATGTCGTCCTTCCCTATTTAATTTAGAAATAAATCCTGGTGTGGTAATCTTTTTCCTAATTTTGCTAAAAATAAATCTGATTTTTATGAACGCAATGATGTTTTTGGGAATTATTGGACCCTGGCAGGTAATTCTTATTCTTGCTGTTGTTCTATTATTATTTGGTGGCAAAAAAGTTCCGGAACTTATGAAGGGGCTTGGCAAAGGAATCCGTAATTTCAAAGAAGGTATGAACGAGCCCGATGAGGATGAAAAAAGCCAAAAATCAAAAGAGTAAAACCAGCTTTCTTCGCTTTGCTTTATTTCTATCCATTTAAGCTGCAAAGGCTTTTTTGTAAGGATATTAGTTATACAGGACAAAGGAGAACAAGAATTGAAAATTCACAAAACAGCTTTTGAAATGCCTTCCTTAATACAGAAAGCCGGTTTAAAAACCATATTTGAAAACATTCTCACAGTATGATTAAAAATTACGTTGATGATAATATCCGGTTCCGGCATTTTGGAACAATTAAATAAAGCAGAGTTCTTTACCGGTGTTTTATACTATGTGGATCTAAATATCTGATTATGAAACATTTCTTACTCTTTGTATTTCTTTTATTTTTCCTGATGTTTGACTCCAGTGCACAGCTTTTTACCGGAGGAGTGAAAGCCGGGATTGTCGGCAGTCAGGTTGACGGCGATACATACAGCGGGTTTAATAAGGCAGGCATTTTTGGTGGTGGATATATAAATCTGCGAATTGCCGATATTGAAGATTCTCCGGTTGAAAACCTTATTCAGGATGATAGTATTAAATTTCACAGTTTTTGGGATCTGAGCGCATTCCAGATGGAACTGGCATACATGCAGAAAGGTTCACGAAAAAATCCGAACTACGAAAAAGAAGATTTTGAGCAATATCTGCTTCGAACTGATTATGTGGAACTTGCAATCCTATACCAGTTTTTGTATTCTGAAAAACTCGCTTTTGAATTAGGACCAGCATTCGGGTATCTGATGCATACTTATGAGGAACGCGATCAGCAAATTGCTGCTTCAGTTCCTTTCAGAAAAACTGTGGTGAATTATATTGGAGGTATTTATTACTTTTTAAACGACCGTACAGGAGTTAATTTAAGAGTGAATAATTCAATTTTAAGCCTGCGCGATGCCGATCGCAAGCCTTACGATAAAAGACGGTTCTTCCATTACGGTCAGTTTCATGTTGCCCTGGTTCTCTCAGTTCAGTTCAGGCTGTAGGTCAATAGCTTGCAAGCAGCACTTGAAATATTTAATTACGTTTTAAGCTTTGCGGGTAATAACCTCAAAGCTATTCATCGCTATCAAGAAATTCCATATTGCGCATTACTCCTTCATATTTTGCTCGTTTTAATGCTGATTTCTTAAATAAGGAATTAAAAGTTTCTTTTGAAAGATCTTTCCAATCTTCGGCTTTAAAACCCTGAACCTGAGCAGGTAATTCAAATGATGATTCATTGTGAGGGATTGAAAAACGATTCCAGGGGCATACTTCCTGACAAATATCACAACCAAAAATCCACTTTTTATATTTGCCTTTTAACTCTTCCGGCAGTTCACCTTTTTTCTCAATAGTAAGGTAAGATATGCATTTTCTGGAATCAATCATTCGATCCTGCCCAATGGCTTGTGTAGGGCATGCATCAATACAACGCCGGCAATCGCCGCAAAAATTCCCGCCATAAGAATTGTCATATGCAAGCTCCAGATCAGTAATTATTTCAGCAATAAAAAAATATGATCCATTTCGGGGAGTTATCAATAATGAATTTTTACCTATCCAGCCCAATCCGGCTTTCACAGCCCATGCTCTTTCAAGCACAGGCGCAGAGTCAGTAAATACCCGAGACTGATTTGCCGCTATTTCGTTATTAATGAACGTCTGTAACTTTCTTAATTTATCTTTGATCACAAAATGATAATCTTCGCCGTAAGCATAGCGTGAAATCAAATAATCAGAATCAGGATGTAATTGTTTTTCAGGATAATAATTCTGCAACACTACAATAACGGAACGGGAGTTCTCAACCAAAAGAGCGGGATCAAGCCGCATCTCAAAATTATTAGACATATAGCCCATTTCACCATGCCGGTTTTCATTCAGCCATTTTTGCAAACGAGGTCTATGATCGCTTAAAAAGCTAACTTCGGCAATTCCACAGGCTGAAAAACCAAGCTTAAGTGCCTGATCCTTGATTTTCTTTGAACTAAGCTCTTTATCCACAAAAGTAATGTTAACAAATATTAATCAAACAAATCGGGCTGGCGCAACTGAGATTTACCTAGATGAGCATAAGCTCTTTCAGTAACCTCTCTGCCACGTGGTGTACGACTTAAAAAACCTTCCATGATTAAAAATGGTTCATACACCTCTTCAATTGTACCTGAATCCTCACCTACAGCAGTTGCAATCGTATTTAAACCTACAGGACCACCCTTAAATTTTTCAATAATCGTAGTCAGGATTTTATTATCCATTTCGTCAAGACCGAACCTGTCAACATTAAGCGATTGTAGAGCATATTGAGTTATTGCAAGATCAATCTTCCCATCTCCTTTAATTTGAGCAAAATCTCTGACCCTTCTCAGCAAAAGATTAGCAATACGAGGAGTACCACGACTCCGGCTGGCTATTTCCATTGAAGCTTTGTTATCAACAGGAACTTTTAATATTGAAGCTGAACGTTTAATTATCTGATCCAAAACCTGCGAATCGTAATACGACAATCGCAAATTAATTCCAAAACGAGAACGTAAAGGCGATGTAAGTAAGCCTGAACGGGTAGTAGCTCCGATTAAAGTAAAATGGTTCAGAGAAATTTGAACACTACGAGCATTTGGTCCGGTTTCTATCATAATATCAATCCTGTAATCTTCCATTGCCGAATAAAGATATTCTTCCACCAATGGACTTAAGCGATGTATCTCATCAATAAACAGCACATCATTATTTTCAAGATTGGTAAGTAGACCTGCAAGGTCGCCGGGCTTATCAAGCACTGGTCCTGAAGTAAGCTTTAGTTTAACTCCAAGTTCATTGGCTATTATATGTGACAGCGTTGTTTTACCTAAACCCGGAGGTCCATGCAGCAGTACATGATCCAAAGCTTCGCCGCGCTGCCTTGCTGCTTCAACAAATATTTTCAGATTATCAACAACATTATACTGTCCAAAAAAATCGCTAAAATCAGCAGGTCTAAGCACTTTTTCCATTTCGCGTTCCTGACGACTCAGGTTTTCCGGCGAAGGATCAAGATTGTGAGATTTAGCCATAAAACCAAATTTTTAATTCCTTGTTTCAAATGACAAAGATACAAATCAATTAAAATCTTATCGTTTATTAATGGTTTTAAACTTTTGTTTTATTGACATTAACGTAACCATTCAAAATTAGAGTTGAATTATATTTATCGTGGAACATGCTGAAATGAAAAAAAATTATATCTTAGCGCCATAAAATAATTGTTTTATATTCCTATGAAAAACATTCTGGTAGCTGTTGATTTTTCAAAAGGGTCAATTCAAGCATATAGATATGCTTTAAAGCTTGCTGTACTGATAAAAAGCAATTTAAACATTATCTGGGTTGATAACGAATCAACTATTGATTCAGCATTGTCTTTTGATGATACCAGTTACAGAAATGAAGCCATTACAAACCTCAATGAACTAATTAATACCTATGCAAGCGATTTTCCAGGCAGCGTTTCTTACAAAATACGCCGTGGCAAGGTATATCAGGAAGTTGCAGCGATGGCCAAAATTTCTGAATCAAACATAATAGTCGCCGGTACTCATGGGGTTACAGGATTTGAGCAATATTGGATTGGAAGCAATGCTTACCGTATTGTTTCATATGCTCCATGCCCTGTTATAACTGTGAGATTTGATTATGGCCTTGAACGCGACATTAAAAACATAGTTCTTCCTATTGACAGTACTCCCGACACAAGGGAAAAAGTGGCTTTTACCTGCGATCTTGCTAGGCTTTTAGGTGCCAGACTACATATCATAGGGCTACTTACCACAAATTTAAAATCTCTACATCGCAAAACGATCAGCAATGTAGAACAGGTTAAAAAATATTGCAAAAGCAAAGAGATTGATTTTAGCGTTGCTGAAATTGAATCTGCTAATGTTACAAAAGAAATAGTTGCTTACGCAGTGGAACAAAATACTGATTTAATTGCAATTATGACTGAACAACAACGTTCTGCTTCAGGGTTATTGCTTGGTCCTCAGGCCCAGCAACTTGTAAACTATTCGCCTGTACCTGTTTTAAGTGTGCAGCCTCAGGAAATGCATAACCTCACATTACGTTAATAAATTATATTTTGAACTATAATTATTTTATTAGTCAAGCATTGTAACTCAATATGTTATCTTTTTTTCATAAAGCCCTTATCTTTATTTTATTTTCCTTAATAAGTATATCTGGCTTTACTCAACACATTAATATTCATGATAACATAATTATCATTGCCGATCCAAAAATAAACGAGCTGGCCGAAGAATATCCATCAATTGCCGGAGAGATTCATCCTTTGGAAGGATACAGAATACAAATATTCTTTGATTCCGGAAATTTATCAAAACGTAATGCTTCAAAAGTCAGAGAAGAATTTATAAAACTCTTTCCAGATGTTGAAGCTTATATTACTTTTAAGGAACCATATTATAGAGTGAGGGTTGGAGATTTCAGAACCAACCTGGAAGCCAATGGTTTCAGAAAAAAAATCTTACAATATTATCCACATGCTTTCACTGTAAATGATCAGATAAATGCCCCATCTATAAAATAAAACTATTAAAAATAATATAAAGACATTGATTATTCATTGAAAATGTAGTAATTTAGCAATCGTGTTTTATTACCATATTTCAGGCTCATGTTTTAGATATAACCTTTAAAACTCATTGCATTATGAAAAATATTGTTGTCGCCCTTGATTTTTCTGATTGCTCGGTAAATGCGTTGGAACATGCAATTACCATTGCACAGAAAGGAAATTACGATATTAATCTGGTTTGGGTAAATAATCCAACTTTTACTAAAATTACGCTGTCGTCAGATAAAGCTGAAGAAATGCTTTCCGAAGTTAAATCCCAGTTTGATAAGCTTATTATTAAATACGGCAAGCTTTTGCCTAACAACAGTATTTTCTACAATATTCGTGAGGGTAAGGTTTATCATCAGGTGGCACTTGAAGCCAAAGAGAAAAGTGCAGTACTAATAGTTGCCGGCACTCATGGAACTTCGGGTTTTGAAGAGTTCTGGATTGGTAGTAATGCATATAGAATTGTAAGCCTGGCTCCTTGTCCAGTAATAACAATACGAGGAGGAGTATCAGTAAGCCGTGAACTTACCAAAATTGTTTTCCCTGTTGATTCAACACCTGAAACAAGGCAAAAAGCATTGTTCACATCTGATGTTGCCCATTTATTCAATGCAAAAGTACATATATTGGCACTTTATACTTCCGGCATATCATCTTTGCAGGAAAGTGTAAACGTGTTTGCTAATCAGATAAAAAAATTCTTTGATGATGAAAAAATTGAAAGTCAGCTTGAAAGTATGCGCACAGGGAATATTGCTAAAAGTACAATAGAATACGCAATGAGTATTGAGGCCAATCTTATTTCAATTATGACAGAACAGGAAACTTCAACAGCAAACCTGTGGCTTGGCACCTACGCACAACAAATCATCAATCATTCACCGATTCCGGTTTTAAGTATTCATCCAAAAGACCTCAACATAATATTAGGTCCTTGATCGGAGAATAGTTCTGATTATTTTAAAATCAAATTATTACCCCGATTTTTATAGCCAGGGATCATAATAGTTTAATAACGATCAATACAGTTTAAATCTTCAAAAGCTGTTTTTAGGCGCGCGACCATTGTTTTTTCACCTTCGCGCAACCAGGAACGGGGATCATAATATTTTTTATTAGGTTTATCGTCCCCCTCAGGATTTCCTATCTGCCCCTGTAAATAATCATGATTTTTTGAATAATAGTTCTTAACGCCTTCCCAATATGCCCATTGAGTATCGGTATCTATATTCATTTTAATTACTCCATACGAAATTGCTTCCCTTATTTCTTCACGGCTTGAACCGGAACCACCATGAAACACAAAATCAACCGGTTTCTCAGATGTATTAAATTTCTGACGAATATATTCCTGGGAATTTTTCAGGATAATTGGCTCTAATCTTACATTTCCGGGTTTATAAACACCATGTACATTACCAAAAGAAGCAGCTATTGTGAAATTATCGCTGATTGAGCTCAAAATTTTATAAGCTTCCGCTACTTCCGAAGGTTGTGTATATAGCCTTGAACTATCCACACCCGTATTGTCAACTCCATCTTCTTCGCCACCGGTAATTCCCAGTTCAATTTCAATTGAAATACCGATCTTATTCATTTTTTCAAAATATTCTTTACTGGTTTTAAGATTATCATGTAAATGGTCCTCTGATAAATCCAGCATATGACTGCTAAATAACGGGAAACCATTTTTATTGAAATGTTCCTGATTTGAAGCCAATAAACCATCTATCCATGGTAATAATTTTCGGGCGGCATGGTCAGTATGAAGAATAACAGGAATACCATAATATTTGGCAATATTATGAACATGTAATGCACCTGAAACGGCTCCTGCAATAGCAGCTTTTTGTCCGTCATTTGAAAGTGATTTACCACCAAAAAAATGCGCGCCTCCATTTGAAAACTGAATGATTACCGGAGAATTTACTTCACAGGCAGCTTCCAGAACAGCGTTTACTGAGTTAGTTCCCACTACATTAACTGCCGGTATTGCAAACTGATTTTCTTTTGCAATACGGTAAATAGTTTTAACATCTTTACCGGTAATAACTCCGGGAGCTATTTTACTACTGATTTTTTCTGACATAGTTTTAATATTTTTTAAAAGTTTAAATATCTATTTTTTTGGTTCGACAAAATTACTACTTTTTACCTGTTCATAATTGTTTTTATATGAACTCTGATGATTCTCAATAAAATACTTACTGATAATAAATCCGATTCATCGGAAATTGTTAGAAAAATATGTAACAGAAAAACTGTAAAAAGTGATATTTATCAGAATTTCACCGAAATACAAAAACCGGCTAACGAGATCCTTATCAATGTACCGGAAGATATAAAACCGAAAAATTTTTATTTTGAACCGGTTCCAATTTATCTTACAAACAGGATATTCATTTAATTAAGCTAATTTTCAAAAATCAATACTTTATAAAAAGAGAATAGGGGTTAAAATTAGGATGGCAAAAAAACCTGATATTTTCATAACCTTCTTATCTTTGTACCTTGTTTGGCCCCGTAGTTCAGTTGAATAGAACGTCAGATTCCGGTTCTGAAAGTCGGGGGTTTGAATCCCTCCGGGGTCACAAAAAAGGGCAGCAAACTTGTGCTGTCCTTTGGTTTTTAAGATTATCACTTCAAACTTAAGTAATTTTGAATTGTTTATACGGTAGTAAACAAAAAATAAACGAAATGAAAAAGAATGTTGGAACCATTGATGCAGTTATCAGATATATAATTGCTGTTGTACTTGCTGCTTTAATCTACATGAAGATACTTACCGGCACTTTAGCCATTATTGCAGGGATCGTTGCTGCGGCAATGCTATTGACCGGATTGTTCGGCTGGTGTGGGTTATATGCGCTTTTGGGAATTAATACATGCCGCAAAAAATAATTCAAACTATTTGTGTTTAACTGTATATCATTGTCAGCAAACAAATTAAACACATGTTTTTCATCCGAAAACAAAAAAGTTGTTCTATTTTATTGTTCTGGCATAAAATTAGTGAATAGATTATTCTTAAATAAAACTTTGTTTTTAACATTTTTTCTTAAAATTAATTAACGGATTTTATTTTCTTGTATTAATTTTGCGTTCTAATGACTTCTTATATGAAGAAATTTATTCCATACATAATCAACCTTCTGGTCTTTGTTCAATTCTCAGCCGGATCATTAGCGGGTCAAACACCTGACTCCGTGGATGGACCAAAAATTAAGTTCGACAAGGAAATCCATGATTATGGGGATATTTATATGTATGGTGACGGAAATTGTATTTTCAAGTACACTAATACAGGAACCGAACCATTACTTTTAAATAATGTAAAAGCCGGATGTGGCTGCACAGTTCCTGACTGGTCGCGCAAGCCACTAATGCCGGGAGAAACAGCAAGTATTAAGGTGAGATATACAACCCTTAACCGTCCTCACAAAATATACAGAAGTATAGTTGTTACATCAAATGCAGTAAACAAACCATCAGTAATTCTTAAACTGAAAGGAAAAGTAATAGAGCCACCTCCAGATAATTCACGAGGGGAGAATATTAATAAAAGCGATGGTTCTATTTAAAAATAGTTAATAAAAATTATCGTTATTCAAAATATAAACTTTAAACATTTAACAAATTTATCAATTCATTAAATTAAACTCTACTACTATGAAAAAGAAGCTTTTATTATTAGCCGGCACGCTTTTTATTATGTTCTCTTTTAGCACTTCAGGGTTCAGCCAAGAAGAGCCAAAAGTAAACGGTCCTCAGATATCTTTTGATAAGGAAACTCACGATTACGGTTCAATTCCTCTTAATGGAGATGGCAATTGTGTTTTCACATTCACCAATATAGGAAATGAACCCCTTGTACTTTCAAATGTAAGAGCTGGATGCGGATGTACGGTTCCACAATGGCCACGTGAACCGGTTTTACCAGGCGAAAGTGCTGAAATCAAAGTGAGATATACAACCTTGAACAGACCCCATACCATCAACAAAACAATTGTTGTTACATCAAATTCTTTAAAAAAAGAAACAATCGTTTTAAGAATCAAAGGGCAGGTTGTTAACAATACACCAAAGACAACACCTGAAAAAGATCAGACTCCACTTTCAGCACCTACTCCAAAATAATATTGAAAATTAAACTATCAAATAATTGATTTGGTAACTGATTTCCTATCATAGTGGACTTAATTGTAAATAATTAGGAAGCCACCTGGAAAGATACGGGTGGCTTTTCCTATTTGGAAAACTTGCAAACCCTAAAATTAAAAATACTAAAATTCTAAAACAACCCCCGATTAATTATTAATTTTGATGTTTAATTAAAAGCCTGGATGACAATTCATCTATATTTATGAGCACATATCTTTTAACGATTTTTTTATTATTCAATTAAAATTTATAACCATGAAGAAAAAAGTTTTACCCACTAAAGCAATCAGTTTCATTCTGGTTTTATTATTACTTGGCTTAACATCTTACTCTCAGGAATTAATTGCTTACTGGAATTTTAATACCGGTGCCAACGGTACGCCCTGGAATGCACCAATACCAGCAAGTACCGGTGATGGTACAATAACCGCCGGAACATGGATATGGGGAAGTCTGGATTTCACGGATGGTTTTGGCGGAAGCACACAAAATGTCTTATTTGGCGATCCTGCCGGTGCATCTCTTAGTTTGCGAAGTAATGATATGAATGGCAACTATATTCAGTTTGAATTCAGTATGTCAGGATTTGAAAATTTGGTTTTAAGTTACTGGACTCAAAAAACTGCAACAGGATTTAACAATAACCAATGGGCATGGAGTACTGATGGAGTTAATTTTACCAACTTTGGAGAAATAATCAGCCCTTCGTCAAGTCCCGGCACAGTAGTTACACTGGAGCTTTCAAATCTTAACTTGGCATCTATGGCCTATCTGCGATACACACTGGATGGTGCTACAGGAGCAACGGGCAATAACCGGATTGACAATGTTCAGATAAGCGCAACACAAATTGGAGGAATTTTGCCTCCTGCAAATCTCACAGCACTTACAGTAAGCACATCTCAAATCAACCTTAATTGGGATAAAAACAGCAATCAGGATAATGTTTTAATAGCCTGGTCAAATAATGAAAACTTTGGTATCCCTACAGGTAATTATTCTGCAGGAGATCCCATCACTGGCGGAGGTACAGTATTGTATTTTGGTTCTGATGTTACGTTCAATCACACCGGGTTAACTCCTTACACCAGATATTATTACAAAGCCTGGTCGAAAAGCGATGATAATTATTCTACAGGAATTACATCAAATGCCATCACCCATCGTGAGTCCGTTTATACTACATTACCTTATTCTGAACCCTTCGACGGCGATCTCGGAGATTGTTACCCCTATACTGTATCCGGAATTAAACCATGGTATTTTTACTCTAATTCTGCTGCAGCTAATGGACATAGTGGACAAAGTCCTGAAGAACAATGGCTTATTCTCCCTGGGATTAATTTCGATAATTATTCAAATGAAGTTATGAACTTCAAAACCTTTGCACAGTATGGAATAAATAATGAGTCAAATTATCTAAAACTCTTTTATTCAACAGATTATCCCGGAACCGGAAATCCTGAGAATTCATCATGGACTCAATTAAACTTTCAACAACCCATAGGAATTAATAATACCACAGAAGTAAGTGCATTTTCCGGAAACATTGATGTTTCAGGAATAATCGGGAATCAGGTTTTCATTGCTTTTAAATATTATTCAACCACTGACCCAACACGATGGAGAGTTGATGACATTCATATTTATGAATCCGACTCACCAATGATCAACGTTGACCCAATAAGTTTATATGGATTTACATATGAAATTGGCGAAGGACCTTCAAACGAACTGAGTTTTACAGTAAGCGGAGCAAATCTTACAGATAATATTACAATCACTCCCCCTGAGTATTACGAAATCTCAACTGTTAGCGGAACAGGTTTTACTCCGGCAAATCCTGTTGTTCTTCAGCAAATTAACGGAGTTATTGAAGGAATTCCGGTTTATGTACGTTTAATGGCAGATCTGGAAATTGGAAGTTATGATAACGAAACAATTGTAATAAGCTCACCGGAAGCTGCTTCAGTGAATGTTGTTTGCAATGGAACAGTCACTCCTCACATTGAGCTTCCATTAGTGATTAATGATCTGGATTTTGTTTATAATCAGGATTTCAATACACTCGCCTCTAGTGGCACAGGCAATCCATGGACTGACAACCAAACAATTAAAGGTTGGTATTGGCAAAGTCCGGGTGACAGAGATCCAAATGTAGCAGGTTATACCACTAACGATGGAACTTCAAATTCAGCTTTTGCAACCAGTTTTGGAACTGTTGAAAGCAGCGACAGAGCTATGGGTGCAATTTCAGGTTCAAGCAACAGAAACTATTATCAGGGAGTTCAGTTTAAGAATAACACTGGATTTCCTATAAATCTATCAACTATTTATTTAAGCTATACCGGAGAACAATGGCGTCAAAATACTGATGCGCATGAGTTAAATTTCAGTTATGCTGTTTCGCCAACAATTATCACAGATATTAAAACAGGAAATTGGACAGAGAATTCAAACCTGACTTTTGTTGCTCCCCAAGCCGGTACTGAAGGGGCTTTGAACGGGAATCTGCCAGAAAATCGTACTGAATTTGTCAATATTCCTCTTGCAAATACAGGAGTATTGGGTGCAGGAGAATTTTTAATGTTAAGATGGGCAAAAACACAATCTTTCTCGCCCGGGCTTGCTATAGATGACTTCATGCTGAGCCTTTCTGAAATAACTGTGATAGCCAATCCATCAAACTTTAATGCTTCAACAGTCAGTATGTCAGAAATAAATCTGAGCTGGGAACTCAATTCAAATTCAAATACTGTAGTTCTTGCCTGGAGCAGTGATGGAATCTTCGGTTCTGAGCCTGATACTCATATTCCGGGGCAAACTATTACCGGTGGAGGGACCGTAATGTATTTTGGTGCTAATACCTCAGCCGACCATGAAGACCTGGAAGCAGGAACTACTTATTATTATAAAATATGGTCGTATAACGGAAGTAGTTATTCCACAGGGGTTACTGCACAGGCAACAACCTATGCTCTGCCGGCAATGACCGAACTTCCTTATAATGAAGTATTTGACAACGATCTTGGAGATTGCTATGTTTACAGTGTGTCAGGAGATACAAAAACCTGGAATTACAATAGTGCCAATAAAACAGCACAAATTAACGGACATAATTCAGGTGAAACCGAAGAAGACTGGCTGATTTTACCGGGGATTAATTTCAACAATTATCAAAATGAGGTGATGACTTTTGATTTATGGTGGAATTATGGTTCAGACGATGATGATAACTACCTTAAATTATTATACTCTACTGACTATCCCGGCACAGGTGATCCGTCATCAGCCAATTGGACAAGCATAGATTTTGAGAAACCTGCTGAAAGCAGTATATGGGATTCATCAGGAGAAATTGATCTTTCATCAGTGTCAGGATCAGCAGTTTACATTGGATTTAAATATCGCTACGAAGCAGGTAATTATAAATGGTGGCAGATAGATAATATTTTAATTACGGGCGAAGCTAATGGGACGGGTGATATTATAAAAAAGCAAAGAATATTGAATATCAGTCCGAACCCCAGCTCAGGTATTGCCGTGCTAAATCTGCCGGATAAACCATGTGTAGTAAAGGTGTTCGATACAAAAGGGGTTCTTATGGTTCAAACCGAAACTACTGAACAAAAAACTACTCTCAACTTTGAGCTTTTGAAGAAAGGATTGTATTTAATTGATGTTGTTTCAATAGATGGGGAATTTCATGAAACAGTAAAACTAATTTTGAATTAATACAGGGTACATTTTTAAATTAAAAAATCCGGCTTTCATGCCGGATTTTTTTTTGTACTTCATATATCAAAGTGCTCGAGGCGATCTTTTACTTTAAAGTGAATGATGTTTGCCCTATTTCATTATCACCATGGAAAATATTAACAACATAAACACCTGTTTGCATAGGTTCAGCCTTGTTTCGGTTTATCCAGTCGGCGCAAACTTTCAATTCAGCATTCTGATAATCAACCTGACGCATTGCTGAATACTGCAAAACATTATCATTAAATACAAAAGAATAGTCATCACCTAATCCTGCAACAAGGATTATATTATCAGGGCGTGCTATTCTCAGATACACATCTTTCATACCCGAAGGAGCTATATTATTCTCAGCCAGTGAGAAACACACCCTTATAAGATCGGTGCGCCGTGCACGATCAGTTTCCGACTCTTTATTATGAACACCCTTTAAATTAAGAGGGGTAGCCTTGATATTATAGGCTCTCAGTATTGCAGCTTCCTCAACTTTTTCAATTAGTGTTTCTTTGTCTTTCTGCAATTCCTTTGTCAAAGACCGCTCGTGTTCATATTTTGCCTTAACCTGCTCATTTTCAGCCTGAAGCTCCCTATTCAATGTATATAATGAATCCATCTGATGAAGATATCCCTGAGAAATGACACGCAGTCGCTCAAGTTTACGCTGAACCTTAACATACTCCCATTGAGTATCCAGCAATTGCTTGATCTCTACTGCATTAACCTGAATAATGCTATCTTTCTCTGCTAATAATTCAGTCAGATTCCCATATTCAGTTTTAATAGCTTCATGCTCGGTAAGCAATGAATCAAGCTCATATTGAAAAGCAAGCCGTTGAGCTTCTTTCTCAGCCTGGAGGTCACGAACCTTATTTGAGTTTTTAACAAGAAAAAAGACAAGAATAATAGCTAATAAAGCCAGTGCTGCAATCACTATAATATTTAACAACGATGGCTTTTTATTTTCCTGTGCATTCATATTTAAATGATGTAATTGATACTCCGGTAATTTATTAAGTTTTACTTAAATCCTATATTCTATAAAAATTACTCTACTACTTTCAAATGATCTCCGGTTTCTTTAGCAATGCGGCGGTACCATTCCTCGCTGTAACCGGCAAATTTAACTGTTGGATTCTTTTTGTCCGGCTCCTGATATTTTATATTTCCATCAAGATATTTCATAAAAAGAAATTTATATAATTCCTTCCAACGATCAACAGTATAATTACCTTGTTTAACTGAATACTCAGTAAGGAACTGAACAGCCAGATCTTTGTCATTATCATAAAGTTCTTTGGCAGCCTTATCAATTGCAGGTGTATAAGCAACAAATTTATTTTCAAGTTCCTGCTGCACTTTTTGAATATCAAGAATTATTGAATCGTATCTTGTATATGCCCAGTTTGCAACCTGATTAAACACCCAGAAAGCTGAATTATCTGACCACTCCATCATAGCACCATTGCCTTGCATATAAGGAATGGGGATCTCAGTAATTGAGCAATACATAGGAACAAAGACAGTGCTTTTAGCATCGTCAACGCCAAACCAATGGATTCCTCCAATTGGATCGGGCAGCCATGAGCGCGATTGAGTAACAAATAAAAAGCCGGTTTGCTGAGTAGCTACAGCACGCTCGTTACAATATTCTACTCCATCCACCTCCCATGTAAGCGGACGCCAGCGATATGGTTTACTGAAAGGGCCGGCACCTATATCGCTTGTCATATTCAATGGAGTACCTTCAAAAGCATCGCGCATAAACTCCATCATATCTTTAACTGAAATTTTGCGGTTAGGCAATATCCATAATGGCATCCTGTTCTTATGATTATGACCCATAGCATAATCAAGATACTGATCCATATTATCATTTACCTTTCTGAACACAGTCCAGACGCGTGCTTCACAAAAACGTGCACCGCCAAAATCAACCGGAGCATAAATATCTGAGAAACTGAAATCAGCGTCCCTGCCATCAAAATATCCCATATCTCGTGCAAAGCTTATTACATCATGAGAATGAACAACCTCAATACCGGGCTGATAAAGCCTGTCGAACTGCTTGCTTGTTATTGATGTTTGTTTATTTGCCAAAGTAAAATTTGTAATTCTGGCCTGATTTGCATGACCTGAGATATATCCGTCAGGAATGCGTAAGGCTACCCACACAGCACCTTTTTCCTTACTTCCTTTTCCAATGATCTCCATGATCCAAACCTCATTTGCATCAGAAATGGAAAATGTTTCACCGGAACTATAATAGCCATATTCCTCAACTAGTTCAGCTATTATTTTAATAGCTTCCCGGGCACTTTTTGCACGCTGAAGAGTAACGTAGATCAAGCTTCCATAATCCATTATAGCTCCGGGCTGTGTGCTTAGTTCTCTTCTGCCCCCGTATGTGGTTTCACCTATTGCTACCTGAAATTCGTTAATATTTCCTACAACATTATAAGTTTGTCTGGCTTGTTTTATCTTTCCAAGGTATTTACCACTATCCCAGTCATAAATATCCATCATTGAACCTTCGGGCCATACAGCAGCTTCCCAGTGATATAACTCTCCGTACAGCTCATGCGAATCAGCCGAGTAGCTTATCATAGTTGAGCCGTCAGTTGAAGCGCCTTTGGTAATAAGAAAATTAGTACATGCATGAATGCGTTTAGCTGAACCAAAAAACATTAGCAATACCAATAAATAAAATAGTAGATTTCTTTTTTTCATTTTCAATTAAGTTATTTTAGTATTAATGATTTGTTGTGATGATCCTATTATTATGATTTTGGATCATTACTGCGTTTGAACAGACCTTTTAAGCTTATTTCTTTTTCTTCTTCCTCATCTTCGGAGTAATATCCATAACCATAGCCATAACCGTAACCATAGCCGTAGCCGTAACCATAACCGTAGCCATAGCCATAACCATAACCATAGCCATATGAACCACGGGTAAGTTTCACATCATTGATCAAAACTCCTGAATTTGGAATATTCCGTTGTTCAACATCTTTCATTATGGCAGAAAACACTTTCTTGTTTGTATAATTCTGGCGACACACAAATATTGTAACATCCACCAAAGGCATAAGCAGGAAAGCATCAGTAACCAGTCCGATAGGTGGAGTATCAATAATTATATAATCATATTTCTCACGTAATTTTGCCAACATTGCCTTCGTATTATCCGAAGCTATCAATT
This sequence comes from Bacteroidales bacterium, assembly GCA_012522795.1. Lineage (GTDB taxonomy): Bacteria > Bacteroidota > Bacteroidia > Bacteroidales > JAAYJT01 > JAAYJT01. The sequence goes on from JAAYJT010000057.1 coordinate 45,577, forward strand.
CTGAAGGGTTAGGCGGAACAGGACCTCCCATCATCAAATCAAGATTTTCAATGGGCGATTCCTGAATAGCATCTTCAATTGTATCTTTATTTATTAAAACTGAGCTGATACCTTTAACATTCAATACTCCAAAATCCTGGTACATTTTTGGCTTGCGAAGGTCAAACCCCATAAGTAAGACTTTCTTCCCGTATAAAGAATAGACTGTTGCAAGATTGGAGGATGCAAAAGTTTTACCTTCTGAAGGCATTGTTGAAGTGATCAGAATAACAAGCTTCTCCTTGCCTTTTGAAAAAAACTGAATATTGGTTCTGATTGATCGAAGCGACTCAGCTATCGAAGATTTAGGCGATTGTGCGACAATGATATTACTGGCATTCCTGCTATTAATGATATGTCCTATAATAGGAAGTTTGGTTATGTTTTCAACATCCTTGCGTTCAACTATTTTATCATTTAAATAATCCTTTACTGTAATATATACGATTGGAAGAATCAGACCAAGCAAAATTGCAATAACAAAATTCAGATTCTTTTTAGGAAAAACTGTTTCATAAACACCCGGCAATGCTATATCGATCACCTCATTATCAGGCAGATTAGATGCTTTTGTAATAGCAGCTTCTGAACGCTTTTGCATTAAAAAAGTGTAAATAGCATCGTTAAATTTAAATTTACGTTCATAACCAAAAAGCTGGCGCTGTGTAGCAGGAAGACGGTCTATTCTTTCAGCAAGCATTCTGATTTGATTGTTTTTATCATTTATAGCAATCTCGGAAGCACTGATAATATTTGTAATATTTTCAAGCATGTTGTTTTTTACGTTATTGATCTTCATGTCAATAGCAACAACAAGCGGGTTTTTAGGAGTGGTTTTTATAAGAAGATCTGCCTTTTCAGAATGTAGTTTTACAAGTTCGCTGATAAGCTGAGTAATCATCGGATCATCAATACCCATTGACGAGGGAACAATAATTTCGTCAATATTGTCACGAGATTGTTCAATATATCTTTTCAAGTGGTTGTAATATTTTGATTGTACAACCAAAGCAGCTCTTTCTGTTTCAAATTGTTTCATCTGATCAAATACCTGCTGAGCCTGAAAATCAATATTCATAACTGACGAAGCCGTTCTGAAGTCCTCCAGACTGGCTTCAGCAACACTCAGGGAATCAGCAATATCTCCAAGTTGAGCGTCAATAAAACCAATGGTACTACTGGCTATAAGATTTTTCTTTTCAAGCGATCGCTCAAGATAGGTTTCAATCAATGTGTTCAGAAAATCTATTATTTTCTTTGAGTTGTTACCTTTAACTGAAATTTCTAAAATACTGGCATCTCTGTTAATAGCTTCAATTTCAATACTATTACTAAAAGATTTAGTTAAGTTATCTATCTTATTAAAAATGAAGATGTATTTTTTGTTTTTTATTTCCGTGTCAAGCAAGTCTTCATTTAATATGATTTTAAATCTAAAGTTCTCGTCTTCAATATCTTGACCAAAAGTATATATTCCATTAATAAATACCCGGTCAGCTCCTTTAGGTATATTCTCATAAGTTGAAAAATTATACAGATCAATACTCTCACCTTCCGCTTCGAGCTTAAACTCATTGGTAGACAATACTGTAACCAGAAATTTAATATTTGCAGGTTGTAAATATTCAATTTCGGGGATTACAACAAAAGGGCTTTCATCGTATAATTCACGAGTAATAAAATTCTCTTCGACAAAATAAGAAACTTTGAGATCTAATTTCTTAACTGTTTTGTTTGATAAAGTATAAGATTTCAAAATCCCTACTTCATTTTGAATATTCTGTGAACTACTCATCATAGAAATACCCAGCAAAGCCTGCGGGTCCATTCTTGACTTATCATCCTTTATTAATACAGTGGATTTTACTTTATATACAGTAGGAGTATATTTATTGAACAAAAATGCAATCAGCACAGCAATAAATACAGTGATAAGAAAAAAGTACCAGTAGCTATATACTTTGAAGAAAAGAACCTTATAGTCTATTTTTTCTTCTTGTGGCAGTTCGCCATATCTATTAAACTCGTTCACAATGATTTATATTTTATTTAAAAAAGTTCAGGATCAACAATGCAGTGGTAATGGTAGAAAAAACCACTGAATAAGGAAATGTTGTAAAAGCAAAGGTTTTTGCCTCCATTGGTATAACATAAAGAATATCATCGGGCATAAGAAAATAATATTCGGATTCAAGAATTTTCCTGCCGGAAATATCGAGTTTAATTACCTGAGATTCTCCTTTGGTGCTGCGTATAAGGTGAACATTACGTCTATCCCCCCATTGGGTAAGATCGCCTGCCATTGCCAATGCTTCAAAAATATTTATCTGTGTATGATATACCGGATATTGTCCTGGTCTAGCTACTTCACCAAGCAGGGTTACTCTGAAGTTTACCAGTTTAACTATAACTGTGGCATCGCGCATATACTCACTAATAGCCTCCTGCAACAAAATTTTGATCTCATTAATAGTTTTATCTTTTACAAATATGTTTCCTATAATTGAAAATTCAACATAACCTTTAGGGTCAACCGTATAGCTGCTAAGATAGGCACTCAAATCGTTGGTCTGATACTGACGGTATGCGCCTGAAGGTTGAAAACTGAAAAGATCTGCAGTTTGAGCATCAAGACCCAAAACCTGAATAAATAAATTATCGCCGGGCTGAATTTTATAATCCTGCCTAGGATAATGCTCATAAACTGATTTGGGGAAATCATCAACCATGTATTTCAGCTTTTTTTGTGAAATACAAGACGAAAAAATCAAAACCAAAACCAGAGGCAACAAGACAGGTCTTGCTTTAAATTTTAAAACAGTATCGCTTAGTTTCATTATCTGAATTATAATCTTATACAAATGGGAGTGCAAAAGTAGTATTTTTAAGGAAACTATGAGCCTACATTACAACGAACAATTGACTGAAAACTGTCATAGCATATTCAATCATCACATCATTAATATCAAGATGAGTAACCATACGTATGCTGTCAGTACCAAACTGAGCAGCTAAGATGTCTTTTTCCCGCAGGGCATTTAATATTTGTGAAATCGTAAATCCGTCAGCTATGCTAAAAATGACAATATTTGTTTCGACCGGCACAACTTCCCGAACCCAGGTTTGTGTTGCAAGATTATCTGCTAAAAGTTTTGCTCTGCTGTGGTCTTCAACCAAACGGTCAATATGGTGATCAAGGGCATAAACACCTGCTGCTGCCAGATATCCGGCCTGCCGCATTCCTCCTCCAAATGCTCTTCTGAAACGCCTTGCCTTTTTAATGAATTCCTTTGAACCGGTAAGCATAGAGCCTACTGGTGCTCCAAGCCCTTTAGAAAGACAAATAGAAATTGAATCAAATAATTTTCCATAATCTTCGCAAGTTTGCTCTGTTACAGCCAAAGCATTAAATATACGTGCCCCGTCAAGATGATATTTTAATCCATTTTCTTTACAAACCTCACCAATAGCTTTTAATTCATTCCAGTCCCAAACTGCACCGCCTCCTTTATTTACAGTATTTTCAACTGAAACAAGACTTGTATGTGGATAATGTACATCATCAGGATTTATGTTTAATAAAACTTCTTTTGCAGTGAAACGTCCGTTATCGCCATTCAACAATCTGACTGAAGCCCCTGAATTTAAAGCTATTCCGCCACCTTCGTAATTATATATGTGAGAAAGACGATCGCAAATAACCTCATCACCAGGTACAGTATGAACTTTAATAGATAATTGATTTGACATTATCCCTGATGTGCAGAAAAGAGCCGCCTCATGACCAAATATATCTGCAGTTTTCTCTTCCAAAGCATTCATACTTGGGTCTTCACCCCAAACATCATCGCCAACACTTGCATTAAACATTGCCTCAAGCATGGCAGGAGTGGGTTTCGTAAGCGTATCACTACGAAGATCAACAGTTTGTATAATATTCATCACTTAAATATTTGAAGATTTTAAACTTCTGTTATTTATCTGTATTTTTTCTTTCTTCAAATGCCTTTCGCAACTGATTTAAAGCCCTGATCAGAACCTTACGCGGACAAGCCAGATTCATCCTCATAAATCCTTCGCCACCAGCACCAAAACTAACACCTTCATTCAATGCGAGGCCTGCCTTTTCAATAATAAAATCTTTCAATTCCTCATTTGATCCAAATCCGGCTTTTGAAAAATCGAGCCAGAGCAGATAAGTTGCTTCCAGTGGAGCCGGTTTTATCTCAGGCAAAAAACTTTCCAGAAAATCATAGGCATATCTGTAATTCTCTCGCACATAATCAAGTAATTGATCCAGCCATTCATCACCATGGGTATAAGCAGTCTGAGCCGCCACTGAGCCGAATATATTTCCCGAGCCTACATGAACATTATCAAGGATTTTATCATAACGCCTTTTTAATTCAGGGTTCGGACAAATTATTGCAGATGTAGAAAGTCCAGCCAGATTAAATGTTTTACTTGGCGCTACTGCTGTAATAGTGTTGTTTGCAATTTCTTCTGATAAAGAAGCTGTTATTATATGCTTAGTTGGAGGGAAAACCAGATCGCAATGTATTTCATCTGAAAGCAGTAGAATATTGTTTTTTACACAAATATTGGCAAGTTGCTCCAGCTCTTCTACTTTCCAGGCTCTTCCGACCGGATTATGCGGATTGCAAAGAATCAGCATGCGGGTATTACTATTTATTTTTGATTCAAGATCCTTAAAATCAATAGAATATCTTCCTTTTTCATAAGCAAGCTGGTTTAGTACAAGTTTGCGGTTATGATTTTTAACAGCACTGAAAAACGGGAAATACACAGGTGGCTGAACAATAATTTCGTCACCAGGCTCAGTAAATTCCATTACTATCAGATTCAAAGCAGGTACCACACCCGGACTAAATGAAACCCATTCTTTATCAATTTTCCAGCCATGCCTGCGGGCAAACCATCCTATAAGAGCCTCGTTGTACTTTTCAGTACGGAAAGAATAGCCATAGATCTCATGCGAAGCTCTTTCTTTAACAGCATTTACAATAAAATCAGGAGTTCGGAAATCCATATCGGCTACCCACATTGGCAATAAATTATCTTTCCCAAAATATTTTTGTAACAAATCGTATTTTACACTGGCAGTATTTTGCCGTGGAATGATTTCATCAAAATCGTAAATCATACTTTATGAGTTTTATTCTTAAAAATTAGTTTTTAAAGGCTGTGCATATTTTTGAATATCGGCTGCTGAAATTGTGGTATCACAAAGTATAGCAAGGCGCTCAACCACATTCCTTAATTCACGCACATTACCTGTCCAGTTGATTTTTTTCAGTTCTTCAAGTGCCAAAAGGTCAAATTTCATAAGTGGTTTGCCCATATTCTGACTTATTTCCTCAATAAAATGATTGGCAATAAGTGGAATATCTTCTTCTCTTTCATTAAGTGCCGGCACATGAATAACAATTACTGCAAGCCTATGATATAGATCTTCGCGAAAATTGTTTTTCTCTATCTCTTTTAGAATATCTTTATTTGTAGCAGCAATAACTCTAACGTCAATGGATATATCTTTTTCTCCACCTACGCGCATAATCCTGTTTTCCTGCAAAGCACGTAAAACCTTAGCCTGTGCTGATAAACTCATATCTCCAATTTCATCCAAAAACAAAGTGCCTCCGTTAGCTTGCTCAAAATCGCCTTTGCGCTGCTTTATTGCTGATGTAAAAGAGCCTTTTTCATGACCAAACAAAACACTTTCAATCAGTTCAGAAGGAATTGCTGCACAATTCACTTCGATAAACGGACCTGACGAACGATTACTTAATTCATGAAGCCAGCGGGCTACAAGCTCTTTTCCTGTTCCGTTTGCACCGGTAATAAGCACTCTTGCATCAGTTGGAGCTACTCTGTTAATCATAGATTTAATATCCTGCATTACCTGCGATTCGCCTATCATATCATAAGCTTTGCTGACCTGGCGTTTCAGCGCTTTTGTTTCTGTAACAAGAGTTTGCCTTTCGCCAGCATTACGGATAGTAACCAGCAAGCGATTCAAATCCAGAGGTTTGGTGATGTAATCATAAGCACCCTTTTTTATCGCTTCTACAACTGTTTCAACAGTACCATGACCGGAGATCATAACTACCGGAGCATCAGTAAGTATCATTAATTGCTCAAGCACTTCGATTCCATCCATTTTTGGCATTTTGATATCAAGTAAAATCACATCATAGCGATTTTCCTTAACTTTTTCAATTGCCTCCATTCCATCGGATGCCTCATCTACAATGAACTTCTCATATTCAAGTATTTCCCTTAATGTATTACGTATGCTTTTTTCGTCGTCAACAACAAGTATTTTGCTCATAACAGTCAATCTTTAAGTCAGCAAAGATAAGAATTGTGTTTGGGTAAGAGGGATTTAAGTTTAAACATAACGAACCGTATCAAAAAATTAGTCTGTCAGCCATTACCTCAATCAATATTGTGCTATAGTTGCTTTTACATATAATACGAATTGTATTTACAAAATAGTCCAAGCTGTTTTGTAAATTACAATCGGTATAAAAGCAAACTCTGAGCCCTTCAGCATAGCTCTGAAAAGCTTCAAAGCTTTGAATTCCAATAAAATAAATTAGTCTAACTACCTAATTGAAAAGGAAATTATTTTTCGAGAGATTTATGAAGCTGAAAAAACAAATGATTTCCGGATCATTTCGTATCAGATATATGTGAAAGTACAAGGCTCGTTTTTACATAAAAATATGGTTCAAACCTAAATTCTTCCTCCTGATCTTTAAAGTAATGAAATGAATATTTGGCTGACAGGAAATATCAACAGATTGATTATGCATAATTTAAGGTTTGAAAAAAATAGAAGCCGGGATTGACAAATAAGGCTAAAAATTGTTAAAGAATTATTTACGAATCCGATTGCGCTTTATCAAGCTTCATATTTTCAAGATAAATAAAGGTCAATACTGTTTGGCCAACTGCATTTAGTGTGTTTTTGTCAATTACGTCCATATTATCATTTACAGTATGCCAGTGTTCAAAAAAACCGGTATAGCTGTTTTCGCCGTAGTGAATAATATCAATTGTAGGAATATTGGCAATTTCGTTGATATATGTATGATCATCTACAACAGCATTGGTTCGCTTGTATGAAAAATAAGAACCAAATCTTATCTGATGAGAAATATCCCAAACTTTTTTCATAATATCAGGAGCATAATACATTGAAGTTGCTTCCATTGTAAACACCGCATCCGAAGCTCCTACCATATCCAACAAAATCCCGAAACGTGCATTATAATTATTAATATGAGGATTTTTTGCCCAGTATTGAGCTCCCAAAGCCCAATAATCGCCAGTTCTTGCCTGAAGGCTCTGATGTTCACCATAGTCTTCAGCATCAAACAATATAATATCTATACCAATATTTATCGGATTCAAAGATATCTGACGGGCTATTTCCAGCAATACACCAACTCCGCTTGCACCATCGTTAGCACCGGGTATAGGGGTGAAATGATTTGCAGGATCAGGATCATGATCAGCAAAAGGACGTGTATCCCAGTGAGCACATAATAAGATTCTATCTTTTGTCTTGGTATTAAATGAGCCTATTATATTCTTGATATTCAATACAGTACCATCGTAAGCCCTGACTTTAGCTTCTTGTACATCAAGGTGAGTAGTATAATTCCCTAAGCTTTGCATCAGATACCAGGCACATTGGGAATGAGCAGTGGTATTTGGAACTCTTGGACCAAATTCAACCTGCTTTTCAATAAAATAATAAGCTGAATCGGGGTTAAAAACTGGCGCTTCTGCTTTCATTATTTGCTCGGCAAGGCTTATCGTTTTCCCATCTGACTTCTGCTGACTGCCGTTACATGCAGTTATAAACGATAGGACTGCCATAAAAATCCCCATAATTACAGGTTTAATATAATTCCGAACCATTTGCAGGAAGCTTTTTCTGTTTTCTTTCTTTTTAATCATATTTTCTAGTTGTTCAGGGTGAGTTAAACAAATCAGTAGGCTCACCATATTTATTTCTGAACACAAAAGTATCAAAATTATTACGAACCCGGTCAGATTTTTCAAGACGCTGTAAATTAGGATGCAATTTTGAAGGATCGCCATAAGTGCCAATAGTGAACACTGTCAGAGGTTCTACGGAATCGGGCAATTCAAAATACTCTCTTATTTTATCTTTGTCGAATCCAGCCATCTGATGAACAAACAATCCTTCAGCTTCAGCCTGAACGGTAAGTATTGCTACCGACTGACCAACGTCATAAAGAGCAATTGTTCCGGCTTTTCCTGTTTTAGGACTAATGGTTTCAGCACTTGCCAGAACCAGTACAGGAGCTTCTCCTGCCCATAACTGGTTGAACTCCGTAAGTGTGTTAAATATTTTCTGAAAAGTTTCGTCGCCTTTGAAACCAATTATGTAGCGCCATTCCTGATCGTTTGAACTGGATGGAGCCCAGCGGGAGGCTTCAAAAATACGCTGAAGCTTATCAACAGGGATCTCTTTTGATGAAAAAGCGCGTGGACTCCAGCGCTCCAATAATAAAGAATGAATATCGTATTTTACAGGTGCTGTTTTTCTCATTTTGTATAAAAAATTATGAATTATCCTAAACAACAATGTAATGGAATAGGTTCAATAAAATGAAAAATAATTTCGTTATTATAATAAGATATTGAATTAGACCGGTTTACAAAAATTCTATATTTGTTTATCAAAACTTAAACAAAGAATTTTTAATGGCTGGAGTGTTTTATTAATATTCAAATAGCTGCAAAGTCCACTTTTCCTTCTTAAATTAGTGATGAAATTATCTCAATTAATTAGTTATCTGATAGTTAAAAAAACATAACCTTTCAGAATTAATACAGATCTGTTTTTTTTACTTTAAAAAGACATCTGTATTGATTATCTGAAATGCCTAAACTGGCGCACATGAACAACATCTTAATGGATTATTAATAAATTTGTCAAAACAAATTCATGCAATCATTGAATTAATCACCAGTGTATGAGGCACTTAATAATTACTACTTTATTACTCACAATTTTATTTTCCTGTTCGCAATCAAAACACAAAGCCATTCACTTAGTGAAGAATGGTAAAAGCGAATATCATATCATTATTCCCGAAAACGCCACAACTGAGGAAAAAAGAGCTGCTGAGCTTTTTAATAAATATGTTAAAGAGATCTCCGGATGCGATTTACCTGTGATAGCATCAAATGATCCGGAAAACGATTTAATTATATCCATCAGCAAAAGCGAGACTATTGAAAGTGCAGATGGTTTTTCAATTAAGACCGAAGGATCAAAACTAATAATCACAGGTGGCAGTGCCCGGGGATGTATTTATGGAGTAACTGAAATTATTGAAAACCACCTGGAAGTGAAATATTTAAGTCCTGAATTTATTGTGATACCAAAATCAAAGAACATTACTCTCCCGGCAATATATTTTAGCGATTCATCACCCAATACATATCGCAACGTTCCGAGAAAATTCACTGAAGACCCCGATTACAAGGATTTTAATCGCCTGCATCATATCAACGATATGTTTGCTAAGAATTATTATGTACACACTTTCAATAGGTTACTGCCCTGGCAGGAGTATTTCAAATCACATCCTAAATATTTTGCCTTCATGAATGGCAAACGAATCATTGATCAGCCCTGCCTTACCAATCCCGATGTTTTTGATATAGTGATAAAGAAGCTTGAAGATGAAATGAAATTACAGCCCGAAAAACTGGTTTGGTCAGTAAGTCAGAACGATAATTTCTCATACTGCCAGTGTGATAATTGCAAAAAGGTCATTGATAAGGAAAAAAGCGCCGCCGGCCCTGTTATTCATTTTGTTAATCGCGTAGCAGAACATTTTCCTGATAAAATAATCTCAACTTTAGCATATCAGTACAGCCGTCAGGCACCAGTTATTACAAAACCACATGAAAATGTTCAGGTAATGCTTTGCACCATTGAACTTAACCGGAGCAAACCCATTACTGAGGATCCTACAAGCATTTCTTTTCTAAAAGACATGGAAGACTGGGGTAAAATATGCGATCATATTTATTTATGGGACTATACTGTTGATTTTGCGCATAGTATAAGTCCATTCCCGAACCTTCATGTGTTAAAACCTAATATTCAACTCTTTGTATCAAATAATGTTAAAGAACATTTTCAGCAATCGAATACAGGGGTCGGGCATGAATTTTCAGAATTGAAATCATACTTGCTTTCCAGGCTTTTATGGAATCCTGAAGCTGACGATCAGAAAATAATCGCTGAATTCACTGATGCTTTTTATGCTGATGCAGCACCCTGGATACGAAAATATATAAGCCATATGCAGCAGGAGATTTTAAAAACCGGCGAATGGCTTGAAATATACGGTCCTCCTAATAACCATCAACACACATTTTTATCTGCTGAGAATATTGAAAAGTATAATTTTTATTTCAATGAAGCTGAAAAATCTGTTGCTGATAAACCTGAGTTCCTTCTTCATGTTCGCACAGCACGTATGCCACTGCAGTATGCATTGATGGAAATTGGTAAAAATGATATGTATGGACCACGAGGCTGGTATCGTGAAGAAAACGGCGAATTCATTCCCAGACAGGATATGCTGAATATACTTGAATCATTTTATCAAACCAGTGAGGATTGTAATTCCGAAAACCTGAACGAATCAGGGCTTACTCCTGAACAATATTATAATTCCACCAAAAGATTCATTGACATTCAGGTAAAAGGCAATTTTGCTTTCCGGAAAAAGGTTACTGCCAAACCAGCTCCTGCTGAAAAATACAGCGATGGCAACCTTGCTTTGCTTACCAACGGAGTTCGTGGCGCCAATGATTACAAAGTCCACTGGCTGGGTTGGGAATCTCAGGATTTCTCGCTTGTAATTGATCTTGAGGAAATTATTCAGGCTGAAAGTATCGAAATCAGTACTTTGTACGATCCCAAAAGCTGGATTCTTCATCCCAAGGCTATTACATGTCTGGTTTCTGATAATGATCTGGATTTTGATCTGATTAAAAAACAAACAGTTGAAGGTGATCAGCGTGAAGAAGAGATCAACAGATTGTTTTCGTTCCATCCAAAGAATAAAAAATTCAGATATGTTAGATTTGATGTGGAAGGAACGTTAAGGTTGTTCGACTGGCATCCTTCGGCTGGCAGCGATTCATGGGTATTTGTTGATGAAATCATTATTAAATAATAATATAACTAATTTATTATGAGCACTTTAAAATCATATTTTCTCCTGATCAGCATTTTAATTTTCTCTTTTAATGGTTTTTCACAACACAATATTGACACTGAAATTAGTTATCAGTGGCCTTCCGACCCTGCTACAAGTGAGAAACTACATCAATGGCAGGACTGGAAATTTGGTGTAATAATTCATTGGGGTCCCTATAGTGAATGGGGTGTAGTTGAAAGCTGGAGTTTATGTCCTGAAGATGAACCCTGGTGCAAGCGTACAGGACCTTTTTCAGATAATTATTATACATACGTAAGTGCTTATGAAAAGTTAAGAGAAACCTTTAACCCTACTGGTTTCGACCCGGATTGCTGGGCTGAGGCATGCAGAAAGGCGGGAATGAAATACGTGGTTTTCACTACTAAACATCATGACGGATTTTGTATGTTCGACAGTAAATACACAGATTATAAGATCACCGATCAGGGCAGTAAATTTTCAAAGAATCCTAAAAGCAATATTGCAAAAGAAGTTTTTAATGCTTTCAGAGAAAAAGGATTGGCAACAGGTGTGTATTTCAGCAAACCCGATTGGCATAATAATGATTACTGGTGGCAATATTTCCCTGTTTTCAACCGCAATGTGAATTATGATCCAAAAAAATATCCTGACAAATGGGAAAACTACAAAAAATTCACTTTCAATCAGTTAGAAGAACTCATGACCGATTATGGGACTGTGGATATTCTCTGGCTCGATGGCGGTTGGGTCCGACCCGATAATTCACTTACAAAAGAAACAAGACCATGGTTGGGAAAAAATCAATGGATACAGGATATTAACATGCAGGCAATTGCTTCAATGGCAAGGCTTCATCAGCCGGGTTTACTGATAGTTGACCGTACCGTATATGGTGAATTTGAAAACTACAGAACGCCTGAACAGCAAATACCTGTAACCATACCTGCATATCCCTGGGAAAGCTGTATTACACTTGGTGACAACTGGTATTCAACCAGCCCTGCCGAGCATTATAAATCAGTAAATTGGGCAATTCACACATTAATAAAGATCATTGCAAAAGGCGGAAACTTTCTGCTTGGCATTGGACCTGACAAAACCGGCAATTTCGTTCCGGAAGTTTACAAAAGGCTTGACCAGATCGGGAAGTGGATGGATATAAATTCACAGTCAATCTACGGAACCAGGCCATTACCTCCTTATGACCTGGGAAAGATATATTTCTCACAAACAAAAGACGGAGAGTACGCTTATGCTTTTTATCTGATAGACGAAAATGATCCATTTCCGGTTTCGGTTGAATTGCCGGATATCTTTGCCGATAATCATAAAACTGTAAAACTACTGGGTCATGATAAAAATCTGCCACTTCAAAGAAAAAGCGGAATTACAAAAGTTATGATCCCGGAATCCTTTATCAAAACATACAGCGACACACCGGCTTTGGTCTTTAAGCTCAGGAACCAGAAATAAGTTTCATTATGTTCTTAGCAGAAAAGGTTCGTACTAATAATAAATTTCAGATCCGTTAAGAAAACGAAATTTGATTAATTTTACCGCTTGGCAAAACTTTTAATCCAATTTTAAAATCACTGATATGAGCTATAATAATGATGAAACTGTGAACTGTGCCGGTTGCACAACCTATCCTTGTTACAAAGGTGAAGACTGTATTCGCGGACAAAATTTTGATAAATATCGGGAAGCTATAGCCAAAGAATACGAAAAACCGGAAAACAAAAAGATTCTTGAGGCTTCATCGCATATTGAGGTTGAGCATTACATGCAATGGAACCGGCTTGAAGAGATCATAGGGTTTGCCAAACAGATGGGGTATAAAAAATTAGGTATTGCTCATTGTGTAGGTTTGATAAATGAAGCCAAGGTGCTTAAAGATATTCTTGATCAGTCATTTATAGTTTGTAGTATCTGTTGTAAATTTTCAGGCACCTCAAAAAAAGAATATGATCTGACTCAAATACGTGAAAATAATTTTGAAACAATGTGCAACCCTGTTGGTCAGGCAATTGTGCTTAACGAACTTAAAACAGACCTTAACCTCATTGTAGGATTATGTATTGGGCATGATATACTTTTCACGCAAAATTCAAAAGCTCCTGTAACCACTTTTATTGTAAAAGATAGGATAACAGGTCATAATCCAGCTGCAATTATTTATTCTAATTATTCCAAAAGAAAGCTAATAAATAAATGAGTCAGCTGTCAGATTAAAAAAGTATGATAAGTCCGGAATGATTATGACTTTTTCGTATTCAAATCAAATTTCTCTGAAAACATCCTGTATTTCTTTATAGGATAATACTGTTATTTCATTGCTTCTAACTTGCGTCATATCACCTCCGTACACAACATAGCCGCCATGCGAATTGCTTATTTTGTTCCAGAACAAAACTCCTTTGAAATAGTCGTTCGTTACTGTTTGTCCCGACTTTATCTCAACAGGTAAAAGACGATCCCCCTGTTTTAACAGCAAATCAATTTCGTTGCCAACATTGTCGCGCCAGAAAAAAAGGTGGTGTTGCTTTGCTTTGTTGTAACGCTTTTTAAGAAACTCCAGGATGACCATGTTCTCAAAAATAGCCCCTCTGAATGGATGAAAGTCTAGTTGTGCCGGATTTTCGATACCTAAAAGTGCTGTAGCAAGTCCTGTGTCATAAAAATAGAGTTTCGGCATTTTTACAATACGTTTATTAAAATTTTCGTGCCAGGGTTGCAATCTGAAAAGGATAAAACCTGTTTCCAGAACACTAAGCCAAGTACCAATGGTTTTAACATCTACTCCGGTTTCAACTGCAAGACTGCTCATATTAAGTAATTGTCCGATACGACCGGCGCAAAGTCTGAGAAAACGCTCAAATGCAGAAAGGTCGGTAATATTTTTTATAAGCCTCACATCGCATTCAACATAGGTTCTGATATAATTGGAATACCAGACCGTAAGGTCAACATCCTGACTATAAAGTACCGGATAGCCACCTTTGAACATCAACTGATTGCTGTTGATTTGTTTGTCATTGATTTCACCTAAAGAAAGAGGCAATAAGTTAAGATAGCCAACCCGTCCGGAAAGACTTTGTGAGATGCTTTCCTGAAGCAGGAAATTATTCGAACCCGTTAGAATAAACATACCTTTCACGGGTGATTCATCCAGAATTTGCTGCAAATAAGAGAATAGCTCCGGTACGCGTTGTATTTCATCCAGTACAGCTCCAAAAGGATAATTTGATAAAAACCCTCTGGGATCATCAGTTGCAAACATGCGTAAATCGGGATTTTCGAGATTTGCATATGGTTTATCACTGAATATATGCCTGACAAGGGTGGTCTTGCCTGATTGCCACGGTCCAATAATAGCCACAGCTTTAAACTGTTTCGCCAGTGACCTGATTTCAATTTCTGCTTCTCTTTTTATCATAGCGCAAAATTGTAAGAAAAATAGTTTTCTATTACCGTATTTCGTGGAAGAGAATGGCATTAAAAATTAATTGGATATGAATGTAGTTAATGCGGGTTTGAAGTAATAAACACATCAAAATCAGAACTCTATACCTTTTCTTGCTTCAACGCCATTATTATAATAATGCTTTATTTCTTTCATTTCGGTAACCAGATCAGCCATTTCAATTAATTCTGGCGGCGCATAGCGACCTGTGATCACGATTTCCATATCCTGAGGTCTGGCATTTATTACATCAGTTAATTCTTTCAATGTAAAAAGCTTGTAATACAGTGCAATACATGCTTCATCGAGTATTAAAATATCATAAACGCCGGAATGAATTATTTCAGATATTTTCTTCAAACCTTCTCTTGCAATCCTGATATCTTCATCCTCAGGCGCATGCATAATAAAACAATCGCGACCAAACTGCTCCAGCACTATTTGTGGTTCAAATCGTTTTAAGGATTCAATCTCGGAATAGTGCATCCCTTTTACAAACTGAGCTATAAATACACTTTTGCCTGCGCCTGCTGCACGTATTGCAAGTCCGATAGCAGCAGTGGTTTTACCTTTGCCATTCCCTGTATATACATGAATATAACCTGACATTTTGAATCGGTTTTTATAAAAATATAAAGTTAACTACTAAATGTTTATGAATTACTATCCCGTAAAGGATATTCCAATCTCAGAACAGTTTCAGCTTCCTATTCAGGATTATCAGAGAGTGTTTCAACATGAGCCTAAGGCACATTATACGCCTTAGTATCAGCTATTTGCAAACTTAACTCGTTTTAATATAGCTTCCGAGATCTGATCGAAGGCTTTAATAACACTAACATCAGTCTGATTGAAAATACTAAGTCCTTTTTCAGCAGTTTCGCCTACTTCCTGCACCAATGGGATTTGACCTACAAGTTCAGTATTTAATTCCTGAGCCAGGATCTTTCCACCGCCTTTACCAAAAATGAAATACTGTTCATCAGGATGCTTAGCCGGTGTGAACCACGACATATTTTCAACAACCCCCAGTATAGGCACCCCTATATCATGATGCACAAATAATGAAGCGGCTTTACGTGCGTCGTTCAGGGCAATTTCCTGAGGAGTAGTAACAATGAGCGCTCCTGTCAGATCAAGTTTCTGGATTGTAGTTAGCTGTATATCTCCGGTTCCGGGCGGATAGTCAATAATCATAATATCAATTTCACCCCATACAGTATTCTCAACAAGTTGTGTTATTGCGCTTGCAGCCATAGGCCCGCGCCATATAAGAGGCTGGTTCTGAGTAATGAAAAATCCAATTGACATGATCTTTACACCAAACCGCTCCACAGGATTCATCATTTCTTTTCCATTCTCAGTATAAACTTCAGGCTTATAATCTTCAATACCAAACATTCGGGGTATTGATGGCCCGTAAATATCACCATCAACCAAAGCGACTTTTAAACCGTTTCGCGCCAACGAAATAGCCAGATTAACTGATACTGTGGATTTTCCAACTCCTCCTTTACCGGAAGCTATTACTACTACGTTTTTAATGTTGTCAAGCTTAATTTTTTCAATTTCCATATTAATAACTATTAGCTTTAAATTCAATCATTTGTACACTTTCAAAAAGTCAAAACACTTAAACATTGTCAAATAAATGAAAATTTCAATGATCAACTATCATTTTGAAAGCTCAGATATAGGGACAATGTTCAGATGAGGCAAACCTTAAGGTATAATTCTGAAAAACTCCTCTGCAAATATATTGGTACTTATTGACATGATAAATTTTTAAGCTTATTAAAATTATCAAAATACTCCTTAGATCCTTGTCTTTTCTGCTGAAAGTCCACTTTTGACTTATCCATGTTCTCACATTATGTTTCTCATGTCCTTATTTAAACTTGATATAAATTATTGTTCAATGTGTTAAATTAATGTTAAATATTCAAATTAAACTCTTTTAATTATGTAATTTTGCCACAATATTATAAAGTACTTAATAACTAACACAACTCATAGTATGGCAAAAGTTATAGGCGATATTGTCATTGACATTGAACGCTGCAAAGGGTGCGAGGTTTGTATTCCCGCCTGCCCCCATGATGTAATCGCGCTCGCCAAAAATGTGAACGGAAAGGGATATCATTATGCTGAAACAATTAACGATAAATGTACAGGTTGCGCCAATTGTGCCATTGTTTGCCCTGATGGTGTCATAACAGTTTATCGCGTAAAAATTTAATTTCTGTTTAACTCAAAATATGTTAAGAATGAAAAAAGAGCTTAAACTTATGAAAGGGAACGAAGCCGTGGCAGAAGCTGCAATTCGCGTTGGTGCCGACGGTTATTTCGGATACCCTATTACCCCTCAATCAGAAGTACTTGAATATCTGATGGCAGAAAAACCATACGAACGTACTGGTATGGTAGTATTACAGGCTGAAAGCGAAGTTGCCGCTATTAATATGGTATATGGTGGCGCTGGTTGTGGGAAAATGGTTATGACTTCATCATCAAGCCCCGGTATCAGCCTTAAACAAGAAGGAATATCCTATATTGCAGGCGCTGAATTACCCTGCTTAATAGTTAATGTTGTTCGTGGAGGTCCGGGTCTTGGAACTATCCAGCCCTCACAATCCGATTATTTTCAGGCTGTTAAGGGTGGTGGGCATGGTGACTATAAACTGCTGGTTCTTGCTCCCGCATCGGTTCAGGAAATGGCTGATTTTACCACTCTTGGTTTTGAACTTGCATTTAAATATCGCAACCCTGTTATGATACTTTCAGATGGTGCTATTGGGCAAATGATGGAAAAAGTAGAGTTGCCTGAACAAAAACCTCGCCGCACCGAAGAGCAGATCAGGGAACAATGCCCGTGGGCTACTCTTGGAAAACCCAAAAACAGAGAAAGGAACATTATTACTTCTCTTGAACTTGATTCATTAAAACAGGAGCAGGTTAACCTTCGTATTCAGGCAAAATATGAAAGGATGAAAAAAGAAGAGGTTCGATACGAAGAAATCATGTGCGATGATGCTGAATACATTTTAATAGCTTTTGGTACCAGTGCACGTATTAGCCAGAAAGCCCTTCAGTTGGGTCGTGAAAAAGGAATCAAGGTCGGACTTCTTCGCCCTATTACTCTTTTTCCATTTCCTGAAGAAGCAATAGCAAAATTATCACAAAAAGTTAAAGGCATGCTTGTAGTTGAAATGAACGCAGGACAAATGATCGAAGATGTCAGGCTTTCAGTCTGCAATAGAACTAAAGTTGAACATTTTGGACGTTTCGGCGGTATCATTCCCAGTCCTACTGAAGTATTGCATGCATTGGAACAAAAATTAATCGGAGGATAAAAGATGGAACATACACTCACCAAAGAAGAAATTCGTCAGGAAAAAAATCTGGTTTACAAGAAAACCAATGTAATGACTGACAATATACTGTCATACTGTCCAGGCTGCGGACATGGAACAGCTCACAGAATTTTAGCCGAAGTAATTGAAGAAATGGATATTCAGGACATAACCATAGGAGTTGACCCTGTTGGTTGTTCAGTTCTTGCATATAACTTCTTCAACCTGGATATGCAGCAGGCTGCTCACGGTCGTGCTCCTGCTTTGGCTACTGCTATAAAGCGCCTATTTCCCGAAAAATTTGTTTTTACTTATCAGGGCGATGGCGACCTGGCTGCCATTGGTACGGCTGAAACAATTCATGCCTGTAACCGCGGCGAAAACATCACTATCATATTCATAAATAACGGGATTTATGGAATGACAGGCGGACAAATGGCTCCAACCACCCTGCCGGGAATGAAGTCAAGCACTTCACCCTATGGGCGCGACGTACAAATGATGGGTAATCCTTTGAAAATTACTGAACTTGTCGCTCAACTTCCGGGAACATGTTTTGTAACCCGACAAGCTGTTCATACTCCCTCAACAGTTAGAAGAGCTAAAAGAGCCATTCGACTTGCTTTTGAATACCAAAGTAAAAATATGGGACTAAGCTTTATTGAAATAGTTTCAAACTGTAATTCAGGATGGAAAATGACACCACGTCAATCAAATGAGTGGATGGAAGCAAATATGTTACCATTCTATCCTCTTGGAGATATTAAAGTTCCCGAGAAATAATTTAGATGAATTTAATTTTATGAAAACATCGAAATAAAAAATTTTAACGATGACTGAAGAAATAATTATAGCCGGATTTGGAGGACAAGGAGTTCTCTCAATGGGCAAAATTTTAGCCTATTCGGGAATGATGCAGGATCAGGAAGTGAGCTGGATGCCATCATACGGTCCCGAAATGCGCGGAGGCACCGCAAATGTAACAGTTATTCTTAGCGATCAGCGTATTAGCTCACCTATACTGAATCAATACGATACTGCTATATTGCTCAATCAGCAATCAATAGATAAGTTTGAAAAATCAGTTAAGCCAGGTGGCACAATCATTTACGATGGTAATGGTATTATACGACATCCTGAACGCAAGGATGTTAACATTTATCGCATTGATGCTGCTGACGAAGCTTCAAAACTTGGTCTTTCCAAAACTTTTAACATGATAGTGCTGGGCGGATATCTAAAGATCAAACCTATTGTGGAATTCGAAAATGTTATAGAAGGTTTGAAACAATCCCTACCCGAAAGGCATCATCATCTGATCCCTGAAAACGAAAAAGCAATAAATCGCGGAATGGAAATTATCACTCAGACTCACTCTGCTTAAATAACTCATGTTTACTTTTTAAAAAACCTTACCGTATTAATTGCGGTAAGGTTTTTTTTAATCTTTTGCATCATGATACAGCCCGAAAACCTGAAATCATTTCTTGAAGAAAAATATATTCAGTACAACACAAAAAGTTTTATAACCGGCGATCCAATTGAAGTTCCGCACATGTTCAGTAATAATGCTGATATTGAAATTGCAGGATTTCTTACCGCTGTTATCTCATGGGGAAGACGGCACGCAATTACAAAATCGGGCAAGGAATTAATGAGAATGATGGATTTTGAACCTGAAGCGTTTGTAAAACAAGCTTCTGAGAGTGAAATAGCAACTCTTAACAGGTTTGTATACCGTACTTTTAGCGGTTTGGATGCCATGACTTTTATTCTGGCTACCCGAAATGTTATCAATGAGTATGGTTCGCTCGAAAAAGCTTTCTTTTCTCCTTATGAAGATGATATGGCGCTAATCATCAGTAGATTCAAAAAGAGATTTTTTGCAATAGAACACCTGCCACGAACCCTTAAGCACCTTCCTGACCCGATGAAAAATTCAGCGGCAAAACGAATCAATATGTTTTTAAGATGGATGATCAGAAAAGATTTAAACGGTGTTGATTTTGGGATATGGGAGAGTACAGGGGCTGATAAGCTTATCTGCCCGCTTGATCTTCACAGCGGACAAGTCGCACGCAAGCTAAACCTATTATCGCGAAAGCAAAATGATTGGAAAGCCGCATTAGAACTTACGCAGAATCTACGTCTTTTTGATCCTGAAGACCCTGTAAAGTTCGATTTTGCACTTTTCGGGCTAGGATGGTACGAACAATTTTGAGATTCTACCAATATATAGCCCTTACGGGACTGTTAGCTCTGGCGCTGAAACTCTCGAAGCGACCGAATATAACGACCCCGCGGAGTTGAGAAAGAACACCTAAGTTAGAATATTAATTTACGATCCTTAAGATATTATATGTTCAGTCTCTTTGTATTTTGAAGTCAGATAACTATTCTTTGTTAATCAATAGTTTAGCAGTTCATAGTCAGTCATCAATACTACCATGAACATACAAACTTCAATCAGTTGTAACTAAAAAGGCAGATCATCCTGAGGTTCTGCAATTGCAGGTGGCTCACTATACTGATCTTTTTCATCAGAAGGTGTGTCAATACCGGTATCATCACGACGGGAACCAAGCAAAGTCATATTGTCACCTATTATCTCAGTAATGGTTCTTTCAATATTATCCTTATCAATATATTTTCTCGACACTATTTTTCCTTCGATATATACCTGGCTGCCTTTACGCAAAAATCTTTCTGCAATGTCAGCCAGTCCTCTCCATAACACAATGCGATGCCATTCAGTCTGGTCAACGCGGTTACCTTCTTTATTCTTATAGGATTCAGTGGTAGCCATTGAAAAATTAGCAACTTTGACGCCACTTTCAATGGTGCGTACTTCCGGATCTCTTCCAAGATTACCGATTAAAATTACTTTGTTAACTCCAGCCATAGCTTCAAATTTTAAATTAATAGATTTGTTTTACTAAACGGAGAGCAAATATAGTGATTTTTTAGGCAAAAGCAATAGATTGGTGTTATGTTTTTTTAATATTTTTACATCTTAAATAAAAAATTATGGGAATTTTCCAATCCGGATTATTACAACACCTCTCTCCTATACGAAAAATAATAGCACTCATTCTGCTCTCATTGTTCAGTATGCTGGTTATTATGTTGATCGGGTGGCTGATTGCCACAATGATCTTTGGTAATATCTTAACTCTTATGACCCAGCTAAACGATCACCAAAACTTTGAGGTAATAAGGCTATTAAAATATTTCCAGATCATAAATCAAATTGGATTATTCATTATCCCGCCTGTTTTATTTGCATTCCTTGACAGCAATAATATCTGGCGCTATTTAGGGTTGACCCGAAAGCCTCAACTCAGGGTGGTTACTCTAAGCATAATAATAATAATAGCAATTCTGCCTTTAATTCATGTTTCAGCACTATTTAACGAACAGCTAAAACTTCCGGCCTGGCTACAAGGACTGGAAAATTGGATGCGACAATCGGAGATTAATGCTGAAAGCCTCACAAAAGCTTTTCTTGATGTAAAAACAACAGGAGGATTTCTGGTGAACATATTTATGATAGCCCTGATTCCTGCTATTGGCGAAGAATTATTGTTCAGGGGTGTGTTGCAAAAATTACTACATTGCTGGTTTGGTAATATTCACTGGGCTGTATTGTTAACTGCTATCATATTCAGTGCAATGCATCTGCAGTTTTATGGTTTTCTTCCCCGTATGATACTTGGTGTTTTATTCGGCTACCTTTTTGTAATTACCCAATCCTTATGGGTTCCCATCATAGTGCATTTTTTTAATAATGGAATGGCAGTAATTGCTGCTTTTTTATTCCAAAATAAGTTTATTGAGAATAATTACGATGAGATAGGGCAGATTTCTGATCCTTTGTTAATAATTGCCAGTATAATTATGGTCGTTACCTTGTTTGTAGTTATTGCCAGATTATCTGATAATCAAGGGAAAACAAATACACAGATATAAAAAAACCGGGGTAAGCTTTCATTTCAAAAACCCACCCCGGCTCATTAATTTTTCACAATACTATTGTTCTACCCTTTTTCTGGCAGAATAGTTAATACGGAAAGCTCCAATTTGTCGTAATTCCTGCTTAACATCGGTTACAATACCCATTCTTACCTGTTCATCAACTTTTAACGATGTGGTAAGAAATCCTCTGTCAGCTTCATCACGGGCTTCACGTTCAGCAATAATAAAATTCTGAATATCGCTAACTGTTGCAAATCTATCGTTAAGCTGAATACGTGATTCAGTACCATATATCTGGCTTCTTAAAGGAGTTCCGATATATATATAACTTACCAGCGATTTTCGTTCAAGCTTTTGTACTTCAGTAGCGTTAGGTACTTTAACTTTTACAATGAGAGTAGTTTCGCGCATCACCGTAGTTACCATAAAGAAGAACAGAAGCATAAAAATAACGTCCGGCAACGATGCTGTAGATATTGCAGTAAGTTTTTTACCACCTTTTTTTCTAAATCTTGACATTTTATTTTCCTCCTACGTCTTCTGGTTCAGCTTCTGAAATAGCAACAGGGATAGCTTTATTAATAGCATTAATCCAATCAGCATTAGTAAGTTGATTGTATCTTATTCCAAATTTCTCCATTGAGAGTTCATTACGCATTTCTGCAAATGCAGCAGCCAGCTCATTCTGTACCTGAATATACATATCGTACGATGTTCCCCGGTCGTTTTTCAGAGACACAATCCCTCTGGAAACAGGTACATTTCCTAATCCTTCAATCTCTTCAACACGTTGTTCCGGCCAATCAGAACGATTACTCCTGTTTTGAATAAATTCCTTGACAGTTCTTCGCAATGTACTTATATCGCTGGGCACTCGGTTTACCATTAAAGCATCACGACTACTGACAAGAACATTCAACACATTTCTTTCTTTAATATCAGCTGGCTTGACTGTTGGATCGGGTGGCGGAGGCAATCTCCTTACAATTCCTGAATCCACGTCCATTGTAGTTGTAACAAGGAAAAAGATCAGCAAAAGGAAAGCGATATCAGCCATTGATCCGGCATTGATTTCATTAACAGGTCTCGCCATTTCTATAAATATTTAATTTTTAAATAAATTTGAAATCTCAGCATAAAAAACAGCAATAACAGAAGCAATAGCTATAAAGTAAGTAACTATAAGAGCTGCTCCAATCTGGCGTGAACCCGATTCACTGATATTATATTCCATTAGTTTTATTGCTGACAATTCATTTTTAGATATAACATATGCTATTATCCCGACAATTACCAGCCCTATCACTCCAATTAAAGCCCTGATAGCTTTCTTGGGTTGAGTGACAGTATTGATTATCGGAAATAATAATGCAAATAGTAAACATAACCCTAGAGCAACATAAGCAGTTAGAAAAAACGGGTTAAGAATACTGTTTTGAACTGATTGGTTATCTTTCATCTCGTGTCCGCCCTTTATCAAAACGGCCACCATACTTATAACCGCAATTATAATCAGGATAACAGATATTATCTTGAATATTCTTACTGTGATATTTTTTTCCATTGATTACTTATTTTTTTTCGTTTTTCATATCGCTTTTAACAAGCAGTTCCACGAATGTAGTGGTGCTATCTTCCATATCATTAACAAGGCTGTCAATTTTTGACAGGATATAGTTATAGAAAATTTGAAGAATAATAGCAACAATGAGTCCGAACACTGTGGTTAACAGAGCTACTTTAATACCTCCTGCCACAATTGTTGGTGAAATATCACCTGCTGCTTCAATAGCGTCAAAAGCCTGAACCATCCCAACAACAGTACCTAAGAAGCCAAGCATGGGTGCCAGTGCAATAAACAACGAAATCCATGAAAGACCTTTTTCCAGCCGTCCCATAAGAACACCACCATACGAAACTATTGATTTTTCAACTACATCAATACCTTCGTTGTAACGGTCGAGACCCTGATAGAATATACTAGCAACAGGTCCGCGTGTATTTTTACAAACATCTTTGGCAGCCTCAATTCCACCTGTTTTCAGCGACGACTGAACTTTGTCAAGTAGCTTTTTGGTATTGGTAGTTGACAGGTTGAGGTAAATGATACGCTCAATAGCCAGAGCAAGACCAAAAATTAAAGTTAACAAAATAATTCCCATAAACTCAGGTCCGCCTTCAATAAACTTTTCCTTTAAAACCTGGTGGAAAGTCTTACCTTCGGTGGTGGGAGCAGTTAGAGTTGCTGCAGTTGGAGGTGGTGCAATTTCTTGTTCAATTGTTTCTTCGGTTTGAACTTCCTGATTCTCAATTTCTTCTTCCTGAGAATAAACCTGTTTTGAAATTCCGAGCATTAGCACAACGGCAATGGTCAGCAGAGCGATTACTTTTTTCATAATTGATTGCAATTGATTTTTAATTCGCAAATATAATAATTTAGTTAACAGATGCATATTTTAGTTGCGGAGAGAGAGGGATTCGAACCCTCGGTCCCGCTCCACACGGAACTCACACTTTCCAGGCGTGCGCCTTAAACCACTCGGCCACCTCTCCGAAAATGCCTTCAGGTTTTCCCTTACTCATTTTGGGCTGCTAAATTAAAAAAATTATTAACAATGAAGCTTTTTTTAATCATTTTTTAATCAGTTATGCAAATTTTGATGATGTGGAAATTAAATAATTAGTTTACTTCGGTTTTTAAATAATAGCACTAAAGCAGATAAAAGCATTATTATTGAACCAAAAGTTGATATCCTGGCAATGTAATCTCCATAACGAACATAAAATGTTTCACCTTCGCCTGTATAAATAACCTGACGTATCACCGCAGGCTCCCAATAGGCAGTAGATTGTATAATATCGCCACGCTTGTTTATAAAACAAGAAATGCCGGTATTAGCCGACCGGGCTATATATCGGCGGGTTTCAACTGCCCTTACCACCGAAAATAATAAATGCTGACGATGACCGGGGCTGTTTTCCCACCAGCCATCATTAGTAATAACAAAAATCATCTGAGCTCCGTTTCGTATGAAACCGCTGATAAATTCTCCGTAAACCGATTCGTAACAAATGGCTGTGGCTACTTTCAATCCCTTATTAGTAACAAATGGGGTACGTTCGGCATCAACACCCAGACTTCCAACTGTACCCCCAAGGTCAATAGCGAGTTTTTCAATGAATTTCAAATATCGGGTTAAAGGCATCTGTTCAACGCCGGGAGTTAATTTAGATTTGTGATAAAGCTGCAAAACATCTGAAGTATCAATCAATACAGCAGTATTATAAGCATCATAATAAAAGGCTCCATCAGTAAATTGCCTCGAAGTTGACGAAGGTATTTCGCCTTCACCGTAAACTTTTCTTGATGACAAACCTATCACAATCCCGGCATCAGGAAAATGTTGTAAATATTTTTTAAATTGCCTTATACTTTCCGAATATTCAATTTTATGTTCCCAGATATACTCCTGTATAGCGCTTTCCGGACAAACGATGAAATCAACATTTCTGTCTAGTTTCCTTAATGCAAGATCCCAGTTCCGGTCAACTACATAAAGAGGATCAAGTTCGTACTGTTCAGTATAAGGGTCAATATTTGGCTGAACCACCACTATATCAACAGCTTGTCCATTATCAGAATTGTAATTATAATATATTGTTAATGAGATTATTACAGGAGTAAAAAATACAAGCGAAACCTTACATATTTCAATAGTCAGCCTTCGTACCGAATAATTTTTCATAAGGTATGACCCAGCATTGAATAGCATTACATTAATAATGAGTATCCAGAGGCTGCCTCCAAAAACTCCTGTGAACTCATACCATTGGATCAGCTTTGGATAAGCGCTGAAACCGTTACCAAGACTGAGCCAGGGCCAGTTCAGATCCCAGTGATGATGGATGAACTCAAAAGTGATCCAAAAAAATATTAAAGTTAAAAACGACTGTAACTTTTTTATAAATGAGCGGTGTGTAAAATGGAAAAGTACAAACCAGAAAGTCATGAATATAGTGTTCAGCACTATAGCCAGTGCAGCTCCTACTACTGTTGAATGTACGATCCACCATGTTGTAAGAAGATTCCAGAGAAAAAAAGCGGGAAAAACATACGGGATGATCAAAAAAACAGAAGTTTCTTTTTTCTGGTTCAGGAAATGGTTCTCAATAATAAGCAAAGGAATAAATGCAACAAAAAGTAACAAGGGGAAGCCTCGCTCAGGCCAGGCCAGGCTGAACAGCAATCCGCTCAGAATCGAAAGAAGAAACAGATGATACGATCTCATTTGCTAAGATTACTTGCCTTCAATAGCTGCAACACCGGGAAGAATTTTACCTTCGATATACTCAAGCATGGCGCCGCCACCGGTAGAAACATAACTGACTTTATCAGCCATTTTGAATTTATTGATTGCCGCTACCGAATCACCACCACCGATAAGTGAAAAAGCTCCTTTTTGAGTTGCATTTGTCACTGCTGTTGCAATATATTTCGTGCCATGCTTGAAATTAGGCATTTCAAAAACACCCATAGGCCCATTCCACAGTATGGTTTTGGAATTCATCAGCACTTCTTCAAAAAGCTTACAGGATTTCATACCTATATCCAGCCCCATATAATCAGAAGGGATCTCACCTACTGAACATTCAATACGTTTGGCATCGTTGGCAAAATCATCAGCAGCAATAACGTCAACCGGCAGTATCAGTTTAGCTCCAAAAGAATTTGCACCATCAATGATATTTTTTGCCACTTCTAGTAAATCATTTTCAACCATCGAACCACCTATATTTCCACCCATAGCTTTGATAAAGGTAAACATCATACCTCCGCCAATTATCAGATTATCAACTTTTCCGATAAGATTTTCTATTACTTTTAATTTCGACGACACTTTGGCGCCTCCCAGAACGGCGGTAAAAGGACGTTCGGCACCATAAACAACCTTTTTCAGGCTGCTTATTTCGGCTTCCATCAAAAGCCCAAAAAGTTTATCATTGGGGAAATATCTGGCAATTACTGCTGTGGAAGCATGTTCACGATGTGCAGTTCCAAAAGCATCATTAACATAAACATCACCCAGATCAGCCAGTTTTTTGGCAAAATCAGCATCGCCGGCTTCTTCTTCTTTGTAAAAGCGCAGATTTTCAAGCAGAAGTATCTGTCCGGGTTTCAATTCTGCAGTCATATTACGGGCTAAGTCACCTATACAGTCATCAGCAAAAAGAATAGTTGTAGAAAACATCTTTTCAAGATATGATATAACGTGGCTGAGTGACAGTTTTGATTCCGGACCTTTCTTGGGTCTTCCAAGATGCGACATAAGTATGGCAGCCCCACCTTTGTCAAGCACTTCCCGTATAGTTGGGATGGTAGCATCAATGCGGTTAGTGTCAGTTATTTTCTGATTATCGTCAAGAGGTACGTTATAATCCACCCTGATAAGGGCTTTTTTTCCTTTGAAATCATATTCCTTAAAACTTTTCATTGCTATTTGGATTTTAAAATTTAAAATGTTGTCCACAGCATCTTAATACCGCTTGCAAAGATAAACGCTTTTGTTAATCGGGGATTATATATATGTGATCCATTGATCAATTAAGTTGTTGATTATTTTAAGAGTAGGCTGATAATCTCACAAAAACTAAAACATAAAACCACAAAATATGAGACAGAACAAGTTAATTTCAAATCAGTGTAGATCACAGTATTCAGATGAAACCAAAACTGGGTAAATTAAATCCCGATCAACTTTGCGATTTAGGAGGATATGGACTTACAGTATTGAATTGGAATTTTATCTGATTGCTAATTTGTCAAAACACAGCATAACAGAAAACTGTATCTTTGCACCTTTTATAAACAATTGAAAAAGTAATTAATATTCTGTATGACAGAGAATAAGAAAATACATAAACGCTATACAGTTACTGCAGCACTTCCTTATGCCAATGGTCCGATCCATATCGGACATCTGGCAGGAGTTTATGTTCCTTCCGATATTTACGTACGCTATTTGCGCCTGAAGAACAAAGATGTTGTATATATCTGTGGTTCTGATGAACATGGTGTTCCCATCACAATCAAAGCAATGCAGGAAGGCAAAAGTCCTCAGGAAATTGTTGACAAATACCATAAAATCAACAAAGATTCTTTCGCTGATTTGGGCATTTCATTCGATATATACAGCCGCACTTCAAATGCGGTTCATCATGAAACAGCTTCGCAGTTTTTTACTACCTTATATAATAAAGGAGAGTTTATTGAAAGAACCTCAATGCAACTTTATGACGAAAAGAGCAAACAATTTCTTGCCGATCGCTATGTTACAGGCACCTGTCCACATTGCAGCTTTGACAGAGCTTATGGCGATCAGTGTGAAAATTGCGGAACTTCACTAAGTCCAACCGAATTGATCAATCCCCATTCAGTTCTTAGCGGTAATGCACCGGTTCTGAAAGAAACCAAACACTGGTATTTACCCCTTGACAAACATACTCCATGGCTTAGTTCATGGATACTTGAAGGTCACAAAGACGACTGGAAAGCCAATGTTTACGGTCAATGTAAATCATGGCTTGATCATGGATTGCAACCTCGTGCTGTTACCCGCGATCTTGACTGGGGTGTGAAGGTGCCACTTAAGGAAGCAGAAGGTAAAGTGCTTTATGTATGGTTTGATGCGCCAATTGGCTATATTTCGGCTACAAAAGAATGGGCTGAACAGAAAAATGCAGATTTAAAAAAATCCGGAAGTGATAAGTTAATTGACTGGGAACCCTACTGGAAAGACGTGGGAACCAAGTTGATCCACTTTATTGGTAAAGACAATATCGTGTTTCACTGTATTATTTTCCCCGTTATGCTGAAAACCGAAGGTTCATTCATAGTTCCGGAAAATGTTCCTGCCAATGAATTTTTAAATCTCGAAGGTGATAAAATCAGTACTTCGCGCAACTGGGCAGTATGGCTGCATGAATATCTGCAGGAGTTTCCCGGGCAGCAGGATGTGTTGCGTTATGTACTTACAGCCAATGCCCCTGAAACCAAGGATAATGATTTTACATGGAAGGATTTTCAAACCCGTAATAATAGTGAACTTGTTGCTATTCTGGGTAATTTTGTGAACCGATCATTAGTTCTGACGCATAAGTTCTTCAACGGAATAGTGCCTGAAAGCAGTGATCTATTGCCAAATGACGAAGAAGTACTGAAGGCGATAAGTGAATTTCCTGAAAGAATTTCAAACAGTATTGAGCATTTCAGATTCAGGGAAGCTTTAAACGATTTAATGAACCTTGCACGTATAGGGAATAAATACCTCACCGAGACTGAACCCTGGAAACTTATTAAAACTGATGAGAAGCGCACAAGAACAATTCTAAACATATCCTTGCAGTTGTGTGCAAACCTGGCTGTACTTTCAGCACCATTTTTGCCTTTTAGCTCCGATAAACTTTACAGTATACTGAATATGAACAAGTTGCAATGGGTTGAAGCGGGCAAACCAGACGTTTTAAAAAACGGACATGCACTTAATCAACCGGAGCTATTGTTTGCACAGATTGAAGATGCAGCCATAGAAAAGCAAATTCAGAAGCTCAATAAAGTCAAAGCTAAGAACGAAAGCAATGCTTTCACGACCACATCGGCCAAGCCTATGATTGATTTTGAAGATTTTGCAAAACTGGATATCCGAACCGGTACCATTCTGGAAGCGCAAAGGGTTCCCAAAACAAAAAAGCTGCTTAAATTAACGATTGATACGGGCATTGATAAACGTACCGTAGTTTCAGGGATCGCCGAAGATTTCACAGCGGAGGAGATCATAGGTAAACAAGTATGTTTACTTGTGAACCTTGCACCAAGGAATATCAAAGGAATTGAATCGCATGGAATGATACTTACAGCCGAAGACCACGATGGAAAGCTTTATTTTATTTGTCCATCTTCGCTTACCCGTAATGGAAGTGAAGTTAAGTAGGTATAAGCAATACGAACAAGTTCATTTTCTCTCATAAATACAGAATGCCTGTTCTTAATGGGCGGCAGAAATCAGCAAAAAACACCCTGATATTTAACAAGCTAAAAATCAACATCTTATTCAAATAATCATTTTTATGTCAATTTCAGTTTTAATTCTTTTAATTATTATCGGACTTAGTGCCGGAGTGTTTAGTGGTATGGTAGGGTTGGGCGGTGCGATTGTTATGATCCCTGCCCTGGTTTATTTTGCGGGCATGGGTCAGCATCAGGCACAGGGAACGAGCCTTGCTGTTATGCTGCCTCCTGTTGGGATACTTGCAGCATATAATTATTATAAAGCGGGTCAGTTAAATTTGAAATTTGCAATGATAATTGCGGCAGCATTTATTATCGGTGCTTATTTTGGGTCGGGAATAGCCCTTAAAATCCCTGCTCCGGCAATGCGCAAAGTATTTGGCTATATATTAGCTGGAGTTGCTGTATATATGATATTTACAAAAGGTTAAAATACACTTTTGTGTTAAATAACAGTTTTACAGAAAGATAAATTTTAGTATCTGATTTTTATATCCATTATTTTTAGTTGAAAAAAATTAATAACAGCCTTTGCAAATTATTATCAATATATTACGGTTGAATTACTCTGAATTGTTAATAACCTTTTTCTACCGGTTAAGATTATCATTGTATATTGGTAAACGCAAAACCACGCTTCAAAACTAAATCTAATTAACTAATATTGAATGATTTACACAAATTTGTGTAAGGGACTTATCGGCTAAAAAAAGCCAAGACGTTAAAAATCAGCATATTCAGAAAACATGGAAAATTTTGTGAAAGAAGGTCAAAAATCGAATTTGTTGAATCAGATCAAAGAAATGCGTATTCGCCCTAATATTTTTGAGGAGACTTCTGAAGAGCAATCAGATACTTCTTATTATTCTGATCAGGATCAGAAGGAATTAAAAATATATTCCACTGAAGAAGCTATTAAAGCCTCAACTGAATATTTCAAGGGTGATACACTTGCAGCCAGTGTATTTGTTAATAAATATGCACTTAAAGACAGTCAGGGTAATATTTATGAATTAACGCCTGACGAGATGCATAGGAGGATTGCAAGGGAAATTGCCAGAATTGAAAGAAAATATCCCGATCCTATTCCTGAAGAAGAAATTTATGAGGTGCTTAAAGATTTCAGATTTATTGTTCCTCAAGGCAGTCCAATGGCCGGTATTGGAAATAATTTTCAGGTATCATCGCTGTCTAATTGCTTTGTGATAGGCGATGATGTAAAAGGCGATTCCTATGGTGCAATTATGAAAGTTGACCAGGAGCAGGTGCAGCTTATGAAACGCCGCGGAGGTGTTGGTCATGATCTGTCGCATATAAGACCTAATGGCAGCCCTGTAAAGAATAGCGCTTTAACCTCTACCGGGATAGTTCCGTTTATGGAAAGATACTCTAATTCAACCCGTGAAGTAGCTCAGGACGGGCGGCGTGGCGCACTTATGCTAAGCATCTCAATAAAACATCCTGACTCAGCCGATTTTATTGACGCTAAACTGGAGCAGGGAAAGATAACAGGGGCAAATGTTTCAGTACGTATTGACGACGAATTTATGCATGCGGTAACGAATAAGACCAGGTATCG
Organism: Bacteroidales bacterium; assembly: GCA_012522795.1. Taxonomy (GTDB): domain Bacteria; phylum Bacteroidota; class Bacteroidia; order Bacteroidales; family JAAYJT01; genus JAAYJT01. Next base: position 77,321 of record JAAYJT010000057.1, read on the forward strand.
TCAGCAGTTTCCTATTAATTCTGATAATCCAATAGTAGTTAAAGAAATTGATGCAGTTGCGCTATGGGAAAAAATTACTCAGAACGCCTGGCGTAGTGCCGAACCCGGAGTACTTTTCTGGGATACCATAATACGTGAATCAATTCCTGATTGTTATGCTGATCTTGGGTTTAAAACATTATCAACAAATCCATGCGGCGAGATTCCATTATGCCCTTACGACAGTTGCCGGCTTCTGGCAATAAATCTTTTCAGTTATGTTGAAAATCCATTCACTGAAAATGCAACCTTCAACACTGAATTATTTGCAAAGCATGCCCGCCTTGCACTTCGCATAATGGACGATATCATTGATCTTGAAACAGAAAAAATTGATGGGATTTTAAAAAAGATAGATTCTGATCCTGAAAGTGACGAAACCAAATTCATTGAAAGAAATCTATGGGAAAAGATCAGACATAAGACCCTGCAGGGAAGGCGTACAGGTATTGGCATTACCGCCGAAGGCGATATGCTGGCGGCATTGGGTAAACGTTACTGCTCTGACGATGCTATTGATTTCTCAGTACAAATACATAAGCTGCTTGCTGTTGAAGCATACCGCTCGTCAGTTTCACTTGCCAGGCAGCGCGGAGCTTTCCCAATTTTCAACTACGAACGCGAAAAAAATAACCCTTTCATAAACCGCATTGCAAGCGAAGCTCCTGAAGTGATTGAAGAAATGAAACAATACGGAAGGCGGAATATCGCCATGCTTACCATTGCTCCCACAGGAAGCGTGAGTATATGTACACAAACTACTTCGGGTATTGAACCAGTGTTTTTGATTACATATAAACGAAGGAGAAAGGTAAATCCCAACGATAAAAGTGTAAAGGTAACTTTCGTTGATGATAATGGCGATTCGTGGGAAGAGTACAATCTATTTCATACGAAATTTATTGACTGGCTTAAAATAAAAGGATATGATGTGGATGAGGTAAAAGATCTTGACGATACTCAGCTTCAAGAAATCATCAGATCATCACCTTATTATAAAGCTACATCAAACGATATTGACTGGGTTAGCAAGGTAAGGATGCAGGGCGCTATTCAAAAATGGGTTGACCATTCGATTAGTGTTACTGTAAATCTGCCTAGGAATGTTACAGAAGACCTTGTAAGAGAAGTGTACAAAACAGCATGGGAAAGCGGATGTAAAGGAATGACCATTTACCGTGAAGGTACACGTGCAGGTGTTCTTGTGAGCAACGATAAAAACAAGGAAGATATTGAAGGTTTTCATGAAACCAAGGCACCACCCCGACCGCGAATTCTGGAAGCTGAAGTTATACGGTTTATGAATAGGGATGAACAGTGGATGGCGGTAGTAGGACTGCTTAACAAACGTCCATATGAGATTTTTACCGGTAAGGCAGAAGAGTTTTATCTTCCTCCGTGGGTTACCACCGGTTGGGTAATAAAAAACAGAAACGAAAAAGGGATAAGTCGTTACGATTTCCAGTTTAAGGATCGCTATGGATATAAAGTTACTATCGAAGGGCTATCGCGCTCATTCGACAAAGAATTCTGGAATTATGCCAAGCTTATAAGCGGAATTCTGCGACATGGAATGCCTTTGCCTTATGTTGTGAACCTTGTTGATAAGCTCACACTTACCGAAGACAATATCAACACCTGGAAATACGGAGTAGTGCGGGCATTGAGGAAATTCATACCTGATGGGACCATTGCCGGCAGCCATACCTGCCCTGATTGCGGAAAATCAGGCAGTCTTGTTTATGTTGAGGGTTGTTTGACCTGCAATAATTGTGGTTTCTCAAAGTGCGGGTAAGTAATCAAGCCTTAAAAAGCCAATCTACTTTGTTTTTGTAGAAAAATAAGATCAAGAATAGACAGAAACATGATCTTCATTTATTCAACATCCTTTTAAAGTTAAATGCAGCAGCGACTGACATAATATTGATGTTATCGCCTACCACTTCTTTGTAAAAATTGCGGTTTAACCTATGATCTGATTTAAGGTGTCCAATTACCGGCTATATTGCTGCTCTTTTATTATGGGTATTGCTAATTTTTTCGTTTTAGACTGGTCTGAAGATTGACGCACACTATTATAAAACTAATTTGATCACGAGCTTTTGGGCTTAGGTATCATAAAAAATATACAGGATTTAGACTGTAAAGGTATTAAAGCCTTTATTACTCTCTATCTAAATATTCTGCTATTATTATATTGATATTCAAATATATATGACATTTTTAAATTTTGACCAAATATTAAGGACAAAATACATTTAGGCTATATAAAAAAATAATAAAGCATTCTGAAGCCTGAATGACTTTATTTCAGAGATTTAGATATTAATGAATTTTGTTTTTAGATTTACTTTCATTTTATTTTACAGGATGATTTACAATAGAATAACTTGTTTCCAGGTTCGTAAAATCATCTTTTTTGGTATGCTTTTGGCGAGCAGCCAACATGTTTTTTAAAAAATACTCCAAAATGTGACTGATCATAAAAATTCAGTTCATTACTTATTTGCTTGATTGACATTTTTCCTGATTTTAATAATGCACGGGCTTCAATTATCAGATATTCCTGTATCCACTGACCTGCTGTCATACCACTTGCAGAGCGAATAACCTCAGACAGATATTTGCTTGTCAGGTGCAGTTTTTCAGCGTAGAACGTGATTTGGTGCTCTTCCTTGAAATGACGCTCAACAAGGCGCATAAACTGTTCGAAAAAGTATTCTTTCGTATGTAGTTTGTATTTTGACTTCTGTGTGTATTGTTGTTGCAGCTGGGCGTACACATTATAGAACATCACACTTATATAGTGCTGAATAATTTGTCGTGAAAAAAGATGTTTTTCAGTTAGTTTCTGCTTTATCAGATGGTAAAGTGTAATTGCCTCATTCAACCTGTTTTCAGAAAGCTTTAATCCACTTTCCTTAAAAAAATGCTGCTTTAATTCAATGGATTCAAAAAAGTTATTATTATCCCAGAAGTTTTTCTTCATAATATAAACGATGGAGTCTGCATCGGGCGAAATTTCCCTGATCTCAAATACCTGTTTCGGCATAATGACCAATAAGCTGCCTTTCTCAAGCGTATAGTTGCGCCAGTCGACTTTTGCTTTGAAATAGCCCTCAAGGTAAATGATTATGATTAAATCATTTGTCAGATAAGGGTAGTTTAAAATCTCTTCTTCGGGTATATTTTCTGATAAGAGGATGTTTCTTATATCAGCCGATGCTATAAAACTTTCTTCAATACTCTCATTTTCAAAAATTTCAAACAGTTCTGAATGATCAATTTGTGTGACTTTATCTTTCATTTTTATTAAAGTTTTATTTCAAAAATACGCATACTTTTTAAATATACCAGTAATTTATAACAATATTGTGGTATTTTATACATATTTAGCATATTTTTTAGCTGTAATATTGTGGTTTGAAATTGAAGTGAGTGCTTATCATGTATTACTCAGCGATTTCCAACGAAAGGAATAGAGTACAAATAAAAGAACATATAAAATGAAGAATTATTTAAAATCAGTTTTTATAATGATGCTGTTGTGTAGTATTATCGCATGTCCTAAAGAGAAAGGAACGAAAAATGAAGAAAAAATCATACCGATAAAGATAACTGAGCTTATAATTTCGCAAACAGCAAGCGAAAAAATCTACATTGGTACAGTTGAAGAATCAGTTGCTGTATCACTTTCATTTTCTGGTATGGGTACTGTGGAGCAAGTGTATATATCCGAAGGGCAAAAGGTACAGAAAGGGCAGTTACTTGCCGTTCTTAATTCAGCAACTGCCGATAATTCATATCAATTGATGCTTGCTAAGCAACAACAGGCACAGGATGCTTACGATCGGCTTTTAAAAATTCATGAAAATGGTTCTTTACCTGATTTAAAGATGGTAGAGGTAGAAACAGGATTACAACAGGCAAAAAAAGCTTGAAATAAAGCAAGCTGAAAACACAAAAATGGAAAATACTGAATTACTATTACAGCAAATGCAAAATGTACAAAACGGATTGAACGAAGTATATTACTAGGTTTTACTTGCAATAAAACCATTATATCTGCTGAACAAAACCTGAAAATAAGTCAGGATAACTATAATGCCGGCGTAATAACACTATCAGAGTTATTCGAAGCACAAAATTTACTACAACAATCCTACGACCAATACATTGAAACAGCCACGCAATGCTTTCAGAAACAAGCAAAATGGAAACAAGTAAGCGGAAAATAAATAATTCACTTTTAAAACATTTAAATAAAACTATTTAAGCCAAAAATGAACAAAAAGATAATATACAATAACCGGCTTCCAATAACACATCTGTAATACAATTACCTTGGTTACCAAGATTTACTCAGATTAATTAAATGTTTTCTGAATAAAAATGGATGGAGACCTATCACCATTATAAAAACGGGATGAAATAGGAAAGTAGAATAAGCATGAAGATTTATTATAATCCAATTAAAAATATATTAGCTATGGTTAAGAAAAATTTAGCAAAAAAAACAATAATAAGGTTTGTATTAATTTCAACTTTATTGTTTTCAAATTTATGTCTTTGTGCCCAAAGAGAAGAAATGCAAACATTGTTTGGCAGAAGGGAAGATGTACGTATTGGAGGTTACGGAACTTTTGAGATTAAAGCTTCGCAACTGGATGGAGGTATTAATGGATTACTTTTAGGATGGAGGGGCGGAGTAATTTTAAATCATAAATACGTGCTCGGACTGGCAGGTTACGGATTACTGCCTACAAGAAAAATAACACCACCTTCAGATATAGCAGAAATTGGCAGAGATTATCATTTAACAGGTGGATACGGCGGTATTCTTCTTGAATACATTAATTCACCCCGCAAACTGTTACACTTTGCTGCAAATACTCTGATTGGTATCGCCGGTATAACTTATACAGATTTAATTAACAAAGATTACGACACACATAAATCATATCCAAAATCTATAAGTTTTGTTGTTGAACCGTGTGTTGAAATGGAATTAAACGTTAGCACTGTTTTCAGAATGTCTCTTGGAGTAAGCTACCGTTATTCCCCTAATTTTAAACTAAGGTATAATAAGCAAGATAATAAAAATGCTCTTAATGGTCTCTCAATTAATCTAGGATTTAAATTTGGTGAATTTTTAGGTTATAAAATTAAACCGAAAGAAAAATGATGCGGCTGCCAAAGTATTTATAATCAATTCACATCTTACATAATAAATTAATTGTGAGAGAAATATATTTTTTTATAAAAAAAGTCTGTTTATCCCTCATGTCGGTATGGTCTTCAAATTAATAAAGCAACTTCTTAAAAGGTTATATGACTAAAACATCTAAAGTGGAAAGAATTTAAAATGAAACTCTGTTTTGTACTGATAGGTATTTTGTTAAATAGCATTGGTTTATCACAGGATTCAATCAATCAAAAAAACAAAAAGCAAAACTTTATTATTTCAGGCGGTTTTGGGTACGGGAATGTAGTTCCCACCAATCAGTTTGTAATGGGTGATAATCTGCAAAATAACTCAATAGACCATTATAAGTCATTTTCGCTGAAAGCACTATGGCAGAACCCCGGCTATACCCACTGGCAAAGGGTTCACCGAGGGCCGTATTATGGTGTTGGCATATCGAGAGGAGATTTTGGCAATTCGTATGAAATTGGCTATCCGGTCTCCTATTACGGTATATTGGGACAGCCGGTTGCAAGACTGCAGAAAGTGGATTTTTTCACTGAGTTTCAATTCGGATTGACAAATAACTGGAAAAGTTTTGACATTCTGAAAAATCCTAAAAACATAGCAATTGGCGGAACCTTCACGGTACATCTGGATATTGCATTAAAAACGTTTTTTGATTTAAGTCCCAAATTTGATTTCGGTGCGGGAATGAGTTTTATCCATTTTTCCAATGGCGGTTTAAAGCGTCCAAACCGGGGTTTCAATATTTTTTCTCCGCAAGCGGAATTCAGATACAGATTTGTACCCCGCCCCGATTATAAAAAAATGGAAAAAGCGGAGAACTTAAAACGGTCACATGATCTGCTTTTTATGAGGACGGGAAGTGTTCATCAGCTTATGGAATTTGAACCGGATTCCAATTTTTTTGCCGTATATGGCTGGAGCATGATTTATTTAAATCAGATTTCTAATGCTGTAAGACTGGGGATAGGAAGGGACATGAATTACTGGTGGGGCATGACGGTAAATCCGGACGGAACAATCGGTGAAAGAACCATTAAAAATCTTTCAGTCGGCTATATTTTGCAACCTGAAATGATAATAGGCAACTTAACACTTGTGGGCGGTGTTGGAATTTATGCCGCGCATTCACAGTTTGGCAGTTTCAAACAGATGTATCAGAGACTTGGGGTAAGATTCGATATTTATAAAACATTGTCGCTTGGGGTAAATGTGCGTGCCATCAATTTTAATCACGCCGAGTTTATGGAGTTTAACATAGGCTACAGGGTGCGGTGGTTTAAATAGAGTATTGCAAAACAATTTTCTTACTCAGCTTCTTCCGGAATACAGGTGTATTTTTATAGTTTTTCTAAATATTTTGCTATTTATTTTATTGATATTCAAGTAAATATAATGTTCTTAAGGATTAACAATTAGTTAAACCTCTTTTTATAAATATTAAAAGTTTGATTGTGCCTGAAAAAAGTGATCTTATCGGCAAGACGGATAAATATCTCCAGATTGTTTTGCCTGAGCCAGTTTATGGCTTCAGGCTTTTTTAGACAGGCATCGGTAAATATTATCAGAAAATTATAATCATGCTTTATCAGCCATTCGTAGGCTTCTTTTTTCCCGTCAACAGCCAGATCGAAAGCTGCAAAATGAGGATATCCATTATTAAGCAGCCATTTTGTAGCTTCTTCACTTCCCCGCATTGAACTTGAAAGGGCTGCCAGCTCAGGATAGCCATTATTTAACAACCAATTGAATATCTGATCGTTATCAGAAAATGTTTCTCCAAAAGCCAGCAATATTTTCTCCGGATAGTCAATCATGTCCCATGATGATTTGGTTCACAACTAACAAAGATAATCCATATTAAATGATCCTATCAAATATTTTGTAAACAAAAATCGTAATTGTTCAATGGATATAACTAATAATACACCTCGGTTTGTATTCCCAGCTCATTTACCTTTTTTGCGATCCGGTTAAGTTCGTTGTACGATAATTTTTCAAGACCTGATAATGGAGTTGAGCGATCAATGGGATAGATCATTACCAAACGAGGTGAAATTTCTTTAATGAACTTCAGCCATACATTCACATTTTCGTCGCTTGAAGAGTCAAAATATTCTCCATTTACAGTGCCTCTTAAAAACAGGCTCTGAATTATAAGATTCCCTTTAAATTCCTTAAGGTTTTCCACAATTTTAGTCAAAGAAATATTCCAAACCGGATTATTGATCAGTTTCATGTAGCTTTCAGTTCCTACATCCAGCTTTAAAACATTTTTGTCAACTTTCAGCAATGCCTCTTTTATTCTGGCATTGCCAAGTGTAGTAGCGTTTGAAAGTACTGTTATCTGAGCATCGGGGAAGAACCTGTTGCGAAGAAGTATAGTTTCATCAATAATTTCAGGAAAATCAGGGTGCAGAGTTGGTTCTCCGTTGCCGGCAAAAGTAATATTATCAGGGCTTATGCCACTTTCTTTCAGTTCAGCAAATTTACGATCCATTGTTTCCTTTATAATTTCTCCCGGAATAAAAGTTTCAGAATCTGATTCTGAAGTATCGTGAGTAAGTCCACATTCACAATAAATGCAATTAAATGAACAAACCTTTTTATTTAATGGTAGAAGATTAATTCCCAGCGAAATGCCAAATCTGCGGCTTCGAACCGGACCAAATACTATATCGCGAAAAAGAAAACCTGACATGATAAAAATATTTTCGGCAAAAGTACTGTATATTTACAAACAGAAGAATGAGCAGATAATAAGACATAAATTCAAAAACCTCATGATTTACAGATATAAAAATGAAAATACAAGCCGTGAGATATTGAACAACAAACACATAAAACAGGCGTTGACTTATAGTGCAGTATTGATATTGACTGTATTTAAAGTGTAAAAGACATAGTTTTGAACCCCAAATAGATTTCATTTCCGAACACAAAAAAACATCATTCAAAGGTGCTTACCAAATGAATTCTGCCAGCATTAAAGATATCAGAGAGCCTATCGAGTCATATTTGAAGGATTTTGAAACTTCTTTCAGAAATTCGATGAAAAGTTCCGTTCCCTTGCTCGATGTCATTATGAACTATCTTGTTTCCCATAAAGGTAAGCGAATGAGACCTTTGTTTGTTTTTCTTTCAGCAGGAGTATGCGGCAATATCAACGATCGTACCCAAAGGACGGCAACTATGATTGAACTGCTTCATACTGCTACTCTTGTACATGATGATGTTGTTGATGACTCGCATAAACGCAGAGGATTTTTCTCAATAAATGCCTTATGGAAAAACAAGATTGCTGTCCTTGCCGGTGATTATCTGCTATCACGGGGGCTGCTGTTATCTCTTGACAATAATGATTTCGATCTGTTGAAGATAGTTTCTGATGCTACCCGCGAAATGAGCGAGGGTGAACTACTTCAGATTGAAAAAGCAAGGAGGCTGGATATTACAGAAGAAATATATTTTGAGATCATCAAAAAGAAAACTGCTTCGCTGATTGCTGCCTGCTGCAAAGCAGGAGCTGTATCAGTAAATGCTCCTGGCGATATGCCTGAACGTATGCATGCTTTTGGTGAATACGCCGGAATAGCTTTTCAGATAAAAGATGATCTGTTTGATTATCAGAAAAATAATAGTGCAGGGAAACCAGTTGGGAATGACTTGAAAGAGAAAAAAATGACCCTTCCTTTAATTTATGCACTGAGCCAAACTGGATTTTTTGAAAAGCAAAGGATAATTTCTGCCGTAAGAAAGAAAAATGCTGAACCCGAAATAGTTAACGCTGTAATTGAAAAGGTTAAAAATCTTGAAGGCATCAGTTATGCAACTGAAAAAATGTTTTTTTATCGTGATAAGGCACTTGAAATCCTTAAAACCTTTGAGCCGGGAGCTATGACCCGTTCTCTTGAACAATTGGTTCATTATACCATTGAGCGAAATAAATAAAATAAGAATGGCGAATATCCGAATTTTACGATAAAAAGATTATTACCCGATCCATGTTATTATTATCCATATTTAATCCTTGTTAAATGGCATTTATTCATTTTTCTTTATGGCTTTCTTTAATATTTATCAGGTTTTGCCCTTTTTTAGAAACTACTCACAAAATTGATCGTATGCCTAACGACATTATTTGTTTGAGTGAATTTGAAGATGCTTTATACAAAGAGCTGAATAATTACAGAATACAAAACGGGCTTAATCCTATTACCCTATCACCTTCGCTTACATACATAGCACAGGTTCATTGCCGCGATTTAAGTGAAAACTTCCCCTTCGAAGACACTGGATGTAATATGCATAGCTGGTCGGACAAAGGCTCCTGGACACCTTGCTGTTACACCAATGATCACAAGAACAGGGATTGCGCGATAAATAAGCCAAAAGAACTTACATCTTACAAAAGCGAGGGTTATGAAATAGCTTTTTTTTCAACTTACAACTATCCGGATGCCTTTAGTTTTGCCAAAGATGCAATAGATATGTGGAGCAAAAGTAAAGGTCATAATGAAACCATATTAAATTTGGGCACATGGAAGAAAGTAACATGGAAAGCCTGTGGTGTAGGCAGTTACGGCGATTTTACAACAATATGGTTTGGCACTGAAACCGATGATGATACTAATATTGTAAAAATTTGCAAATAAAAAGCCGCTCCCGAAATCGAAAGCAGCCCATTGCTTAATTCTGTATGTTCATAGTTACTTAACTTCTTCAAAATCAACATCAGTAACTTCATCATCTCCACTCTTAGGCTCAGAAGTACCCGGGTCAGTATGAGGCTGACCTTGCGTTTGTTGTTCCTGAGTAGCCTTATATAATTCTTCGCTGGCAGCCTGCCATGCAGAGTTCAGTTCGCCCATTGAAGCATCAATTTCAGCAATATTGTGATTTTTATGTGCTTCTTTTAGTCGTGCAAGTGCTGATTCAATACGTTGTTTCTTTTCAGCCGGTATTTTATCACCATACTCTTTCAATTGTTTTTCCGTCTGGAAAGCAAGTGCATCAGCATTATTCATCTTATCAACCTCTTCCTTGAGTCTTCTATCTTCTTCGGCATTTGCTTCCGCCTCGGCTTTCATACGTTTAATCTCATCATCGTTCAATCCACTTGTAGCCTCTATTCTGATCTGCTGAGACTTACCTGTACCCTTATCTTTTGCAGCAACATTTAGTATTCCGTTAGCATCAATATCAAATGTTACTTCAATCTGAGGAATTCCGCGCGGGGCTGGTGGTATCCCATCAAGATGGAATCGGCCTATACTCTTATTTCCACCTGCCATTGGGCGTTCTCCCTGCAAAACATGTATCTCAACCGATGGCTGATTATCCGAAGCAGTTGAAAACACTTCTGATTTCTTGGTAGGAATTGTAGTGTTAGATTCAATCAGTCTGGTCATTACGCCTCCAAGGGTTTCAATTCCAAGTGAAAGCGGAGTTACATCAAGTAGCAGCACATCTTTAACTTCACCTGTAAGAACGCCACCCTGAATAGCGGCACCAACAGCAACTACTTCGTCGGGGTTTACACCTTTTGAAGGAACTTTTCCAAAAAACTCCTCAACTACTTTCTGAATAGCAGGAATACGTGTTGAACCGCCAACCAGAAGGACTTCATCAATTTCCGAAGCCTTGAATCCTGAATCGCTGAGAGCTTTTTTACATGGCTCAATGGTAGCTTTGATCAGACTATCAGTGAGTTGTTCAAATTTAGCTCTTGTAAGTGTACGCACCAGGTGCTTTGGAATACCATCAACAGGCATTATATAAGGCAGATTTATCTCGGTGGATGTTGAACTTGAAAGCTCAATCTTGGCTTTTTCTGAAGCTTCTTTCAAACGTTGCAGCGCCATAGGGTCTTTACGAAGATCAATATTTTCATCTTTCTTAAACTCTTCTGCCAGCCAGTCAATTATGGCCTGGTCAAAATCATCACCTCCAAGGTGAGTATTACCGTTTGTTGATTTAACTTCAAAAACGCCATCACCAAGTTCAAGGATTGATATGTCAAATGTACCTCCACCCAGATCGAACACAGCAACTTTCATATCCTTATGTTTTTGATCGAGACCGTATGAAAGGGCTGCGGCAGTGGGTTCATTTATAATTCTTTTTACAGTAAGTCCGGCAATTTCACCGGCTTCTTTTGTAGCCTGACGCTGTGAATCACTGAAATAGGCAGGTACTGTTATGACTGCTTCGCTAACAGTAGTTCCCAAATAATCTTCGGCTGTTTTTTTCATTTTCTGCAATATCATTGCCGAAATTTCCTGTGGTGTATAAAGTCTATCGTCAATACGAACACGAGGGGTATTATTATCACCTTTATCTACCTGATAAGGTATTCTACCTACTTCTTTCTGAACTCTGTCGTAAGTTTCTCCCATAAATCTTTTAATGGAGAAAACTGTCTTTCTGGGATTGGTAATAGCCTGTCGTTTAGCCGGATCGCCTACTTTTCTCTCGCCGGTTTCGGTAAAAGCCACAATAGATGGTGTAGTACGATGTCCTTCGCTGTTAGGTATAACAACAGGTTCGCTACCTTCCATAACAGAAACACATGAGTTAGTTGTTCCAAGATCTATTCCAATTATTTTTCCCATAGTATATTAATATTTTCAGTTAAAAATTTTTTAAACTACTTTAGGGCAGTCAAGGATTGTGCCATGATAGAAAATCGAATTGTTTGTCAGGTAGCTGAATAGCATATTTTTTCTTTACACTCAAAAACTACATATTGATCTTTGCCTGAAAATCAACAATATAGCTAAAATAAAAGAATAAGGTCAGGAGCTAAGGGAAAGAATAAATACAGAATTATGTATATGACAATTAGTCAGATCCGGGGGTTATTTAGTAGGTATCCATTGGAAATTATATCCGTCCATTTCCATTAGCTTGGTTATGGTGTTAAGATGCAGTAAATGCACCCGCTTTTTCTGGTATCGGGCACTGAACACGCCAAGGCCATTGGTAATATTAGTGTATTCAGGTTTTTCCTGCACTATGCTTGACGTAGGTTCGTTAATCTCGATATATAGGCTCAAATCAAAAGCAGCCACATAAATAGTCAGCTCAATATTTACAGCGTAGCGTTCTACATTATCTTTTTTCTCAACCTGATTTTCAATCATTGCAAAAAAAGTTGAGTTGGCAAATGCCAGCTCAATATCGGAATTACTATCCTTTCCGGACTTAATGAAGGCGGATTTCCACTCAGTATAATGATATGTTGAATCGCCTGTGTCAGTATTCACTTCAAGGTAATTAAAATGCATGACCATCTGGTAACGGCCTGCATTCCGGGCCGGTCTCCATTTAAACATACGTGATTCAGCACCGCCTGGAGGGTTAAAATTCAGGGTAGAATTCTCAACCGGAACTATAATACCAAAATCACCAACAAGCGGAGTTTCAGAAGTAACAGTCTCGCCATTGGGTTTCTGAATTGTAAGATGATAATCAAAACCTGTGCTCAGTTCTGCCGGAAAGTAAAATACCGGTTGCTGCATATTGAAAAACCTGCCAGTGTCTTTATCGTATATCGTTATTGTATCAAGTTCAAATCTTCTGTTCAACATTTTATTATAATACTCATCAACCATCACATTGATATTTCCCGGATAAAGATTGGAATCAGGCTCAAGAGCCATTTGCATAACATTGCCCTTACCAAGAAAAGCTTTCTGGATTCTGAGGTAATGAATACTATCGTTCTGGTTCAAAGCTCCATACACCACAGTAATATCTTTCCAATCGGCATTAATATCAAAATCTGTTTCGCATGAAGCTAAAAAAAGAAAAGCAGTAAGAAATATCGTAATACGCAGGTAGTTCATCATTGAATGTAATTTCAAAAAAAGTAAATATGTGGCAAAGGTAATTATTATGCATCAGAACAATGATTGACGGGTAATATTTATAGCTGGGAAAATAAAAAGTTTAAAACATTAAAATTTCATATTCACTCATAAAGCCCTGATTCTTCTTATCAGCGCCCAAACAAATCCGGCAAGCATTATGAAAGTTCCCAGCCATAACAATCGGATAAATGGGAATATGACAGCATGAACCACAATATGATCTTCAGAAACTCCGTAAATACCAAGGATAATTGAATGAGGCTTATCTCCGACCCCTTCAAATCTAAGCTTCATATTCTGTTCTTCAAGGAAAGCATCTTCAAACAAAGCAGTATGCCCTTCAATACTATATCTTACCCAGACTTCTTCTGTTGGCTGCATCATGCTTATAATCTGAAATCTAGCATTCAGCGCTATTCTCTCAAATTCATCCCCTGGCATTTCCACTTTCAGGCTATCAAAAATTATCATACTCCGCATAGCCATGATCGTATCTCCAAGCCGTATTATCTCACGCGAAAGTAGGCTAAGACCATTCTCATCAGTAAAATCAATTTCATGAGCATGGCTCACATAGGTATAAATATCCCTGGTAAGCTTATGACGCGTGGCAGGATTGCTTACCTGCCCCATTTGAGGATGTCTGTTGATTGATGGCACGAGCGTAAAATCGAGGTAATAGGAGCTATCAGCATTAAGTTTCAGAAAATCAAGAGTATAAAATGTTTCATTAACAACTGTTTTCCGATCACTATAAACCACGTGATATTCGCCAAGGCGTGTCATTTGTCCTTTTATCAGCTTAATATTTTCAGCTTTAGTAACAGGGTCCTTTGAAATAGTTTTTTCGTTTGTAAATGTAAACACAATGGCGGCCAGAAAAATCCCAAAGCCTATATGAGTAATTGCGCCGGGAAGATTATGCGTTTTTCTGGCAAATCGAAATAAATAATCAAGTGATGCGAACACTACAAATAATGCGAAGCCCAACAGCACTAAATGCATGATACGCGACGGCACAAACACTGCATAAATAATAGTTAAACCCACTGATAGCAATAAAGAAAGTAGAATACGACGAAAGAACACCTCTGCCTGATTTTTTCCATAATTCAAAAACTGGGAAATCCCAATTAATAGACTAATCATCAAAGCAAAAGGCATTTGCCAGCCATTGTAATAAGTTACCGGGTCGTCAGGTGGAGCCATTTTACTTCCTAAAACAGCATTAATAACCGGAATGGAAGTAGCAAATATTATTTGAAATGCCGATAGTAAAAGCACGATACTTCCTGCCAGAAGAATGAAATCGCGAGAAAATATATTCTCACTTTCCCGCTGAGGAATTTTTTTCCAGTTCAATATCAGCCATACCATGGGTAAAACAAAAAATACAGCCATAAAAAGTACAAGCTGAAAAAACTTTTTATCAGCACCAAATGAATGTACTGATGTTTCGGCAAGTATGCCACTCCGGGTAAGAAATGCAGCATAAAGAACGAACAAGAACCCCAGGAATACAAAAATGAATGCAGCATGCAACTGTTGTTTTCGTTTAAGAGCCAACAACATCAGGTGCAAAGCGCCTGCCATGATCAGCCATGGCACCAATGATGCGTTTTCAACAGGGTCCCATGCCCAGAATCCTCCGAAGGTCAATGACTCATATGCCCACCGTCCACCTAACAAAATTCCAGCTCCCAAAAAGATCAAAGCTGCCAAAACCCAAGGCAATGTATGTTTAATCCAGCCGATATAATCCTTTTTCCATAAAGCTGCTAAAGCAAAGGCATACGGGATAAGAAAAAGTGCGTAACCGAGGAATAAAACAGGAGGGTGGCTTACCATCCAAGGATTTTCAAGTAAAGGGTTCAAACCCACACCATCCGCTATTTGTTCAACATAATTGGGATCACTGAAAAAAGTTTCCCCGGCATACTCAGGCATTTCACGCAAAAGGGCAAAAGGGCTGCTACCTATTTTCAAACCCATAACCCTTACACCCAGCAACATAGAAGTAAGGAAAAACTGTGATAAAGAAACAATCCCCATTACCTGAGGTCTAAATGTGCTGGCTTTCATCAAAACTATCATTCCTGAAAGCCCCTGAAGTATTGCCCAAACCCAGAAACTACCCTCCTGACCTGCCCACAAACATGCTACTATGTATTTTATCGGAAGTGCCACCGAACTGTAACGGTACACATAATTATATTCGAACCGGTGACTGAAGATCAGATAATAAAGAATGATGCCAACGCCAACAAGGCTCAGAATATGAGCTATATAAACCCATTTTGCAGCACGGAAAAGTTTTTGTTTCTCAATTTCATTCTTATGGTTTGAAAGAAAAAAATAAATAGCCGAAACAATAGCAGTAAAAGTTGAGAACAAAACCAGTATGTGCCCAACAGTGCCGGGCAATGTCAACTCTCCAATATATATAATGTCTTGAAAATCATTCATCAAAGTCAAAATTTAATGTGTTTTTAAATATGCACAAAACTACATGTTTTTCATTTATCAAATAAAATCTGACGAATTTGATTGTTATACGAATTGTATTTACAAAATAGTCCAAGCTGTTTTGTAAATTACAATCGTTAATGCCGGTGGTTAAAACATTAAGACCAATTGAGCGGAGCGATAATTGGTCTGTTATATTTTGCCATCCGGTATAATTAGTCTGTTATATTTTTCCAATCGGTATTAGACAAGAAAACCTAACAAAATAGTCCTGAGCTTCAAATAGTTTGAATTTCTAGTTTTTTTTAGACCTTTGCAATCCAATATTAATTCAATTTTAAATGACAAAAATAATCGGACTTGGCAATGCATTGGTTGATATTACTATTCCACTTCCTGACGATGGATGGTTAAAGGATTTTAAATTACCAAAAGGAAGCATGCAACATGTTGAACGAAGCATTATTGACAAATTACTTGAAAAAACTGCCGCTTTTAACCAGCAGATAACCTCGGGAGGCTCTGCTGCCAATACTATTCATGGATTAGCCCATTTGGGCAACAGTACTGCTTTTATTGGAAAAACAGGCAAAGACCGACTTGGCACAATTTTTCATAACGATCTGATAAATAGCAGCATTAACCCACATCTTATTATTTCGGAAACCGAAACAGGTACTGCCATTGCATTTGTAACTCCTGATTCAGAAAGAACATTCGCTGTATTTCTTGGTGCAGCGCTTGAACTTGAGCCTTCTGACCTGAAACAGGAAATTTTCACAGGATATGACTACCTCCATATCGAGGGTTATATGGTGCAAAATCACAAACTAATTGAAAATGCCTTTATTCTGGCAAAAAATTCCGGGCTAAAAATTTCCCTCGACCTTGCAAGTTACAATGTTGTTGAGGAAAACCTGGATTTCTTAAATAATATGATCGGGAAATATGTGGATGTTATTTTTGCCAACGAAGAAGAAGCACAGGCTTTCACAGGTTTATCACCTGAACCTGCACTTGCTCATTTGGCAGGGATTTGCGAGATTGCTGTTGTAAAAACCGGAGCCAGGGGTTCAATGATAAGATCAGGAAATGAAACCCATCACATAGATATAATTCCGGTAAATGTTGTTGACACTACCGGTGCCGGCGATCTTTATGCAGCCGGATTTCTTCATGGGCTGGCACAGGGTCTGTCGCTTGACAAAAGTGGAAAAGCAGGTGCATTATTGTCGGGAAATGTAATACAGTATTTCGGGGCAAAAGTTCCGGCTGAGTCATGGACAAATATTAAAAATGAAATAAAGAAGCTGTAACAGACTGTTCTTTTTAACAACTCAGAGAAGCCATAAAGCAATATCTTTATTACTCCGCCAGTTTCCCTATAAGTGTGGCTGCTGTGCAATCAGTAACGGTTACATTTTTATATGTGCCAGGTTTTATATTGGACCCTGCAAACACAATCACCTTGTTACGGCTATTTCTGCCCATAAATTTTTTATCTGACCGCTTTGAAGTGCCTTCTACAAGTACTGAAAAAGTTTTTCCAATATCCTTCTGATTGCTTTTCAACGACAACTCCTGCTGCAAGTTAATGATCTCTTCAAGGCGGCGACTTTTCACCTCATCCGGAACATCATCAGCAAGTTTTTTTGCAGCTATTGTACCGGGGCGTTCAGAATATTTGAACATATAAGCATAGTCATATTCAACCCATTGCATCAGCGACAGGGTTTCCTGATGATCTTTTTCAGTTTCGCTACAGAAGCCGGTAATGATATCAGTAGTTACACCACAGTCGGGTAGATTTTTCTTTATTGCGTTCACACGATCTATATACCATTCACGATCATATTTCCGGTTCATGAGTTTAAGGATACGTGAACTGCCCGATTGAACAGGCAGATGTATTGAACGGCAGATATTCTCATTGCGAACCATGGTAGCAATCAGCTCATCCGAAAGGTCTTTTGGGTGCGAAGTTGCGAACCTGACCCTTAAATCCTTGTTTATCAGTGCAATTTTTTCAAGTAATTGCGGAAAACCTAAACTGCCGCTCTCATCCTCCCAGTCGTAAGAATTAACATTTTGTCCCAGAAGGGTCACTTCCCTGTACCCCTGATCAAATAATATGCGGCATTCCTGTAAAATAGTTTCAGGATTACGACTGCGTTCAACTCCTCTGACTGATGGCACAACACAATAAGCACAATAGTTTTCGCAGCCGCGCATAATGGAAATAAATGCTGAAACCTTGTTTTTATCCAGTCTTACAGGATTTATGTCGGCATAGGTTTCATCGGCTGACAAGATGACATTAATGGCTTTTTGTCCACCTTCAGCAAGGTCTACAAGTTTTGGCAGATCTCTGTATGAATCCGGACCGGCTATCAGATCAACAAACACTGCTTCGGCGAGCAATGATTCTTTCATACGTTCAGCCATACATCCCAATACTCCAATCACCAGTCTGGGATTTGATTTTTTAAAACGCTTTAGTTCATTCAGGCGTCGCATTACCCGTTTTTCTGCATTTTCACGGATCGAACAGGTATTAACAAATATCAGGTCAGCATTTTCAGGATTTGAAGTTACTTCAAACCTATGGTCAACAAGAATGGAATGCACTATTTCGCTATCAGAAATATTCATCTGACAGCCATAGGTTTCTATATATAGTTTCTTACTCAATGTATTATTCAGTTACAGGTTACAAAAATAAAAATCACTAATTTAATTATCCCAAAACTCCAGCAAAATTAATATATTAACAACATTTGTAAAAAACTTTTGTTTTGAGAATAACAAAGTCTTCATATAACAAGTTAAGTTTATTGTGTTACTTTGTGCCCGTTTTTAAAAAATTTTACAACAATTCAGAAAATTACCTATGTCGAAAAATCTTGTTATTGTTGAATCACCTGCAAAAGCCAAAACGATAGAAAAATTTCTGGGAAAAGAATTCCAGGTTAAGTCATCGTTTGGTCACGTAAGGGATTTATCAAAAACCAAGCTTGGTATTGATATTGAAAATCATTTTAAGCCAAACTACGAAATACTTCCTGATAAGAAAAAGATTGTCAGTGAATTAAAAAAATTTGCCAAAGATTCAGAATTAGTATGGCTGGCAACTGACGAAGACCGTGAGGGCGAAGCCATATCCTGGCATCTTGTTGAAACTCTTGGTATTGAAGAATCTAAAGTCAGGCGTATAGCATTTCATGAGATAACAAAAAATGCAATTCTTAAAGCTATTGAGAATCCGCGCTCAATAAACAAGCAACTTGTTGATGCCCAACAGGCTCGTCGTGTTTTGGACCGTTTGGTAGGATATGAAATTTCTCCAATTTTATGGAAAAAAGTAAAACCAGCACTGTCGGCTGGCAGAGTGCAATCAGTAGCAGTAAGATTAATTGTTGAGCGCGAAGAAGAAATAAAATCCTTTATTAGCGAGGCTTATTATAAGATCACTGCTCTGTTTGAGATCAGGCGCGATGACGGAACCTATTCATTCACTGCTGGATTACCTGAGAAATTAAAACTTACTGATGAAGCTCTTGCATTTCTTGAAATATGCAAACCAGCAAAATTCAGTGTAGCCAATATTGAAACAAAGCCTGCGAAAAAATCACCTGCGCCTCCGTTTACCACTTCAACACTACAACAGGAAGCCAGCCGGAAACTTGGATTTTCAGTATCGAAAACCATGCTTGTTGCCCAACAACTGTATGAAGCCGGAAAAATAACCTATATGAGAACTGACTCTGTGAACCTGTCGAACCATGCACTGGCAGCAGCTAAAACTGAGATTGAAAAACTTTACGGAAAGGATTATGTAAAAACACGCAAATATACTACGAAAGCGAAAGGTGCACAGGAAGCCCACGAAGCTATAAGACCTACCTCGATGAGCAGCAGTGCTATAGAGGGGGATGTTTCACAAAAGCGGTTGTATGATCTAATATGGAAAAGAACCATAGCTTCGCAGATGAGTGATGCAATTCTGGAAAAAACAAATGTAGATATTAAAATATCCACTACTCGTGAATTACTTGTTGCAAAAGGTGAAGTCATTAAATTTGATGGCTTTCTGAAAGTATATATGGAATCAAGCGATGATGAAAGTGAAGAAGGCAAGGGTGATATTTTGCCCCCGATGAATATTGGAGACCCTCTTGAATTACTGCAAATGACTGCTATACAGCGCTTTACTCAACAACCATATCGCTATACTGAAGCTATGCTGGTTAAAAGACTTGAAGATCTTGGAATTGGTCGACCTTCAACATATGCTCCTACCATTTCAACCATTCAGAAACGTGAATATGTTGAAAAAGGAGACAAAACTGGTTTTAAACGTAGCTTTGAAATCATGGTTCTGAAAAATGGAAAGATCAGTAAATCAATGAAATCAGAAAATGTTGGTTTCGAAAAAAATAAACTTTTCCCTACCGATATCGGAACATTGGTGAATCAGTTTTTGGTGGCTAATTTTAAGAATATTATTGATTATCACTTTACTGCAACGGTTGAAAAAGAATTTGACGAAATTGCGATGGGCAATAAGATATGGAATGAAATGATTAGTGAGTTTTATTATCCGTTTCATGAGCATATTAAAGAGGTGCTTGTTAAATCAGAAAAGGTAAAAGGTGAAAGATTGCTGGGAAAAGATCCGAAAAGTGGTAAAAACATATATGTTAAATTAGGTCGTTTTGGAGCAATGGTTCAGCTTGGTGAGTCGGACAGTGAGGAAAAACCTCAGTTTGCCGGTTTGAAAAAAGGTCAAAGTATGGAAAGCGTCACCCTTGAAGATGCCCTGGAACTGTTTAAATTTCCAAGGATCATTGGTTCATATGAAAGTAAAGATCTACAAGTTGGTATAGGACGTTACGGACCATATATAAAACACGATGACAAGTTCTTCTCACTTAAAAAAACTGATGATCCACTGACAATTAAGGAAGAAAGGGCTATTGAAATAATCCTTGAAAAACAACAATCAGAAAAAGAAAAACTTATCAAGGAATTTAAAGAACGCGATGATATTAAAATTCTCAATGGCAGATATGGACCTTATATTGCAATGGGAAAGACAAATTACAAAATTCCCAGAACAATGGATCCCAAGGCATTGACTTTAGAGCAATGTCTTGAAATTATAGAAAAAGAAGGAGCTAAAAAAACTGCAAGAGCTAAAAAGAAATAGACCAATGAGAAAGACATTCATATAGTCAATCCTGTTTCTTTAATTTTGTTAATGCCGGAACACATCATTTCACATTTTATTGATGGAAAACAAACATTTCTTACAGCCAATTGATCCTGAGCTTTTTATTCCTAAGCAAGAAGGTCAAAATTTATTATCGGATCATATTTTAAAAAATTTTGCCAGTTCTCCATTTCCTGATATTTCAATAGCTAACACAGCTATTATCGGTGTGGAAGAAAGCCGTTATTCTGTTGATAATCAGACATCACACGAAGGAAGTAATTTAATAAGAAAACATTTATATCAGTTAAAGCCCGGAGCTTTTAAACTGAACATTGTAGATCTTGGTAACATCGGACAGGGAGAAAGAGTTGAAGACACTTATGTTGCTCTGGCTGATATAATGACTGAATTGTTTGAACACAATGTAATTCCAATAATAATCGGAGGAAGTCAGGATCTTACTTATGGCTGTTATAAAGCTTACGAAAATTTACAGCAGATAATCAATATTGTTGCTGTTGACAGAAAATTTGATTTCAGCAACGGAGATGATGATACCCATTCAGAAAATTATCTTAGGAAAATCATTTTACAACAGCCCAATTATCTTTTCAACTATAGTATTATCGGGTATCAAAGCTATTATGTTGAGCAGGATCTAATCAAGCTGATGGACAATCTGTATTTTGATACTCATCGTCTTGGAATGATAAAAGGCAACCTGGTAGAAATAGAGCCTCTCATCCGAAATTGTGATTTGCTAAGCTTTGATATGGGAGCTATTCGTGCCAGCGATTCACCGGGGCATACCACTGTCGGGCCAAATGGCTTTTTTGGCGATGAAGCCTGTCAGATCGCTCGTTACGCCGGTTTGTCAGATAAATTGTCGGCAATTGGATTTTTTGAATATAATTCAGAATACGACAATCGTGAGCTTTCAGCACAACTTATGGCGCAAATGATATGGTATTTCCTTGAAGGGCTGTACAACCGAAAAAATGAAGACCCGGCAGTTAATACCGATGATTTTCTTAAATATCATGTATCAGTGAATTCGGGTAAAGACACTATAGTGTTTTACAGAAGTAAAAATACTGATCGCTGGTGGATGGAAATAGGTTCAAAACAGAGTATTAAAAATGAATACCGCAGACATAATCTGATCCCATGCTCTTATTCTGATTATAAAAAAGCCTGTGAGAACGATATACCGGACAGATGGTGGAAGGCTTTTCAGAAGCTTATGTAAAAACAAACTCTGAAAATCTGGGGTTTTATTATTGAAAATTTGTTGCAGCTGTTATTTTAATGTTATTCTTCCAGGATTCTCCTGTATGAAGGATTTCCAGCTATTATGACTTTTTGCAGCTTCTGATCCAACTGATTTTTGAAAAGAATGACAAACTGCTGCTGCCAAACCATCACTGGCATCAAGATTGTCAGCAATGACAACCGAAAGCAGATTTTCAAGCATAGCGGCAACCTGTTCTTTTGATGCATTACCATTACCAGTGATAGCTTGCTTTATACGACGCGGAGAATATTCAAAAACTTCAACCTTGCGATAAAGTGCTGCTGCCATTGCTACACCCTGAGCGCGACCAAGTTTTAACATTGACTGAATATTTTTACCATAAAAAGGAGCTTCAATAGCCATTTCGTCAGGTAAATACTTATCAATCAAATCAAGAGTGGTTCTAAAAATATTGCTGAGTTTTAAAATATGCGAATCTTTTTTACTAAAAGTCACTGAACCTATATATACAACATTAAGGTTCTTACCTTTGCAGCGGATTATACCATAGCCCATAACATTGGTGCCGGGGTCAATGCCAAGAATAATGCGGTCTTTTTCCAAAAGATGAATTATTAAAATGAATACAAAAGTAAGGAAATCTCTCAACTTCTTGTTGCAACTGATCATTATTTTGCTTGCATATTGGTTCATATATCGGGAATTATTTCAAAAAAGAGACATACTTCAGGTAGTCAAAATTTTAAAAGATCAATTCTTAAACCGAGCTTTTCTGTATTTTCTGATCTATGTTTTTTTACTAATGTTTGTTAACTGGGGTCTGGAGGCACAGAAATGGAAGTATCTGATCGGGAAATTTGAACATATTTCGTTTTTCCAGTCTTTCAAAGCAGTTTTTTCAGGAGTTACAGTCAGTGTTTTTACTCCTAACCGCATAGGTGAATATTTTGGCAGAGTATTTATTCTCAAACAATTACATCCTTTAAAAGGAGTATTCATTACTTTTATTGGAAGCATGGGGCAATTACTTTCCACTATTGTATTCGGATTACTGGCTTTATTGTTTTTTATTCCACGCCTGTTTGATATTTCATTTTTTCCGAACCAATTGATTTACTGGAGTATAGTCATTTTATCATTATTATGTATTTTTTTTCTGATCTTATTCTATTTGAATTTCCAGTATGTTTCAACTCTAATTGAACGACTGATTCCCCACAAGCATGAAAAAATAAAGCGTTATACAGATATTTTTAAAAGTTATCAAAGCCGCGAACTTGCCTTTGTTTTCCTTATCAGCATTTTAAGATACATGATTTTTTCCTCACAGTTTATTTTATTGCTTCTTGCTTTCGATATTAAACTCCCTGCATCACAATACCTTATACTTGTACCCCTGATCTTTTTTGCGATTACAGTAGTTCCCACCATTGCTCTTTCTGAACTTGGTATTCGAGGCAGCATTTCTTTGTATTTAATTGGTTTTTTTATCGAAAACTCAGGTAATATGAATAATGACACATCTGTTGGCATTATAGCTGCATCCACTTTATTATGGGTAATCAATCTGGTTTTACCGGCAATTATAGGGGCATTGTTCGTCTTCAACCTTAAGTTTTTACGTCCATATAAAAACAACCTTAACAAATGACTTTCGCCGTAATTGCAATACTTGTAGCCGGATTCACCTATTTTTGTCTGATCGTATGGCTGTCATCGGGGTGGCGTAGATTAAAACCGTTTGATCCAATAAGCAAAACAAAAATTTCAACTACAGTAAGTATAGTTATTGCTGCTCGTAACGAAGAACAGAATATTGCCCATTGTCTGAACGATTTGCTTGCTCAGGATTTTTACAGGAAAAAATACGAAATCATTGTGATTGACGATCACTCTTCGGATAACACCTCTGAAGAAGTGAACAGAATTGCAACCCTTACGGATAAGATAAAGCTTATTCGTTTAGCTGAGAAGAAAGAGAAAGCCAAAGGCAAAAAAGCTGCTCTTGCAGCCGGGATTACTGAAGCCAAAGGCGAACTGATCATTACTACTGATGCCGATTGCAGATTTCATAAGCAATGGTTACAATCCCTCACAATTTATTATGAAACATTTAAACCTGTTATGATAAGTGCGCCGGTAATTTTTGAACCTCAACAAAGTATATCCGGTAAATTCTATGAACTTGAATTCATGGGATTAGTTGTTTCAGGTGCCGGAGCTTTGGGGCTTAATAAACCATTAATGTGTAATGGTGCAAACCTGGCTTTTCCACGCCGGCATTTTCTTAAATTTCAAAACCATAAAACCGATAATACCTGGGCTTCAGGCGATGATATGTTTTTAATGCACTGGATTAAAGATAATTATGGTGCTAAAAACATACATTTTCTCAAATCCAGTAAAGCAGTCGTTAGTACTAAAGCACCGGCAAATATTCATGATTTCGTTATGCAACGAATCAGGTGGGGTTCAAAAACAAGAGCATATCCCAATACTTTTACTGCTTTGGTAGCAGCCATAATATTTATTAATTCAATTTTTCTGATTGCCGGTTCAATCTCTGCGATTTTTTTCTCAGCTTTAATTTTACCGGTTCTGGTCAGTTGGATTTTAAAATTTTTAAGCGACTGGATTCTGCTTTATCCGTCTTCAAAGTTTTTTAATAAATCCGGACTTTTAAAATGGTTTGTTCCCTTTCAGATCTTTCATGCCATTTATATTTTATCAGTTGCCCTTTTATCCATGTTTTCAGGCTATAACTGGAAAGGCAGGAGGCTATGAACGAGCCTTGATCAGGCAATTCAATTTCAAAATCACACCACTTACTAAATTTCTAAATCCGGTATTTCCGCCTTATTCAGGTACAACAGCCTGATTCCAAATATCTTATAAGTTCTCACATTATCTTTTGCTTTTGTTTATTTTCTTTCTTTTAAAAACCTGTTAAGAATTTATTTATCACCCATTCTGTGAAAATTAAACCGATTTAGTATTTTTGGAAGCTAATTGTATCACCAAAATTAACCTGTATGACAAAACATGTAATGCTTATTCTCATCGGATCACGTGAGGAAGCTGTTGAGAAAGTTCAGAAGATTTTAACTGCCTGGGGATGCTATATCAGAACCAGGCTTGGTTTGCACGGAAATATTGAAGACAAATGTTCCCACAAAGGCTTACTTTTCCTTGAACTGGACGGAGAAGTGGAAAAGCTAAAAGAATTTGAAAACAAATTAAATCTGATAAAATCAGTAGATGCTAAGTTAATTGAACTGAAAGCTGAGTAAAATCAGGCATAAACAAAGGAACAGCGAAATTTTCGCTGCTCCTTTGTTTATTCATTATGCACTTTTCTGATTTGCAATAAAATTACATATCTCTTATTTCAATCCGGGACAGTAGCGTAAATTTAAAATACATTTCTACACAGTTGATTTGTGATCATAGATTTCTGAATCTTAGGCACTCATAATTTGAAGACAAAATTTAAGTTGTTTATAGGAAATGGCATTTGCACATTTAGCGCATAAAGATGCTCAAGCATTCAGCTTTTTGGGTTCCATGTGAATAGTAGCTGTAATTCCGGTTTCCTCCCAGATTGCATTTTCAATTCTTGTTGCTATCTCATGAGCATTATGTAGTGTAAGTTCGGGTTGTAATTTAATGTGACAGGTAAGCTCAGTATGATCGCCATAGTTATGGATGTGAATATGATGCAGTTGCACGTCTTGCCCAATTACTTCAAAAGAAATGTGTTCAAGCTTTTGTATTAGCTTTTCGTCAGGTTTTTCTCCCATAATACTTTGAGCTGATTCTTTTATAATCCCAAAGGCTGCATAAAACAACGCGAGTGATACAAAAATTCCCATTACTCCGTCAATCCACCAATAGCGTGTTCCAATAAAAATTCCCACAAGGATCAATAATGATGACAGAGCATCGCTACGATGATGCCAGCCATCAGCCTTTACTGATTTAACTGATGTTTTTTTGTAGATCCAAAAAGCATATTGCGCCATGCCTTCTTTTACAACAACTGATATAACGGTAATTATTATTGCCCTCATCCCATAATTCGCACCTGTATGCTCAAAAAGCTTTTCAATTGATTCATATAAAAAATTAAATCCAATCACCCCAAGCAGAGTGCCAATTATCAATGCAGTTATCCATTCTGCCCTGCCATGGCCAAAAGGGTGATCGCTGTCAGCTGGTTTTGAAGCCACTTTGATACCAAATAGCATTATAACGGAAGTCAAAGAATCACTTAAAGTATGCCAGGCATCAGCAATAAGAGCAACTGAGCCACTGATAATACCAACCCAGTATTTCAGCACAAATAAAATAGTGTTCATTATCAGCGAAAACCAGCCTTCTTTTTTCGCCAAATCCATCTTTTCATTTTTGGTTCTCATGGCTTTGCTGACTGATGTTTTTTAAGAGCTTCTGCCACAACAAGGTCGGCAGCCCGTGTTATCTTTATGTTTTCTGTATCTCCTTTGGTCAAGAAAATATTAACTCCGTAAGCTTCCACAACAGAGGCATCATCAGTAAAAGACTCATTGTATTGTTGCTCATAGGCTTTTTTAAGTACTGAGGTCGTAAAAACCTGAGGCGTTTGAACCAATCTAAGTTTTGTTCTGTCAACAGATTCATTGTTTTGACCTTCAATTTTCCGAACTGAATCGCTTATTTCAACAACAGGGACAACAGCTTTATGAACCGATGCAAGATCGTACGATTCAATGATAATTTCATTACTTATCAGTGGTCTGGCAGCGTCATGAACAGCCACAATTCCATCCTTATCAACAAGGGCAAGCCCGTTTTTTACTGAGTAAAATCGTTCAGAACCTCCTGGAGCCAATTTGTGGGGGATGCTGAAATTATAAACCTGACAAAGCTTTTTCCATTCGTTCATCAGGCTCTCAGCAAGCACAATAATTATGTCAATATGCGGTATTGATCTGTGAAAAGCTTCAACTGAATGCATTAAAACCGGCTTGCCGCAAAGAATATCAAATTGTTTTGGAATTGTATTGCTGTAACGTTTTCCAATGCCACCGGCAACAATAATCACGAACTTTTTCAAAGCAGATTAGTGAGGTCTGTATGATAAAAAGGTATTTCCTATGATTTACAAGCTAAATAATGAGCATTGCATCTCCGTAGGTGAAGAAATTATATTTCTTTTCAACGGCAACTTTATAGGCATCCATCACAAAATCGTAACCTCCAAAAGTACAAGCCATCATCATCATTGGCGACTGAGGTAAATGGAAGTTACTGATCAAGGAATTGGCAATACTAAATTCGTAGGGGGGAAAAATGAATTTATTAGTCCATCCTTTATAAGGTTTTAGAAAACCTGAAATTGTTACCGTTGATTCAATAGCTTTCATACTTGTAGTTCCTACAGCGCAAACTCGTTTCTTGTTTGCTTTTGCTTTATTCACAATTTCTACTGCTTCTGCACCAATTATAATTTCTTCTGAATCTGGCTTATGTTTTGTAAGATCCTCAACTTCAATACCCCTGAAATTTCCAATACCGGCATGAAGGGTGATTTCAGCAAATGTAGCGCCCTTCAACTCAAGTCTTTTCATCAATTCACGACTAAAATGCATACCGGCTGACGGAGCTGCAACTGCCCCCACATGTTTGGCATAAATAGTTTGATAGCGTTCCTTGTCTTCAGGCTCAATATCCCTTATTCTCTGAATTTCCTCAGGTATTGGGGGTCTTCCTATAGATTCAATATTTCTTTTAAACTCATCATAAGGAATATCATTTAGAAATCTGATTGTTCGTCCTCGTGAAGTAGTATTGTCAATTACTTCAGCTACCAGTGAATAATCATCACCAAAAATAAGCTTATTGCCAATTCGTATTTTACGAGCAGGATCAACAAGCACATCCCATAAACGGGTTTCGGCATTAAGTTCACGTAACAGAAAAACAGTAATCTTAGCTTCAGTTTTCTCCTTTTCACCAGTGAGCAATGCCGGAAAAACCTTGGTGTTATTTATTATGAGAACATCGCCATCATCAAAATAATTAAGAATATCGTAGAACACCTTATGCTCAATAGTCTTTTCTTTCCTGTTAAGAACCATTAGTCTTGAATGATCCCGTTCAGTAGATGGATGTGTGGCAATAAGGCTACTAGGTAAATGAAATCTAAATTGTGATAATTTCATGTTTTTCTGATAAAGTCGGAATGGCAATTTAAAAAAGGGTGCAAAGATAGGCTTTTTTCTTTTGATAATCAACAGATAGGGTGTTTTATTATGAAGTTTTCCGTTTTTTTTGTTTCATGATTTTTGAAAATCATGTAGTTTACTGTTTATGACAGCATTATGCTGAACTCATTTTTCCTTCTTCAAATTGTTTCCCATTTTAATAATTAAATCCAATAACTCATCTAAGTTAAAAGCCTTTTCCGAAGTAAAATCACCTATTCTGTCACGATGCAGAGAATACAGATGTGCGCCAGTGTTCAGCATAACTCCCAGATCACGGGCAATAGCTCTGATATACGTTCCCTTACTGCAAACAATACGAAATTTAATATCCGGTGGCAAAAATGACTCTATTCTGAAAGAATGAATATTTACTTTTCGTGCTTTCAGTTGCAGTTCCTCATCATTACGGGCATAACTATAAGCCCGTCTTCCCCCAACTTTTATAGCCGAAAAAACAGGCGGGACCTGAAAAATCTCTCCAGTAAGTTTTTGAGCCGCTCCTTCAACATCACTTAATTTTATATGTTCATACTGATATTCGCGGTCAAAATCAGTTTCAAGATCAAATGATGGAGTAGTACTGCCAAGTCTGAACACTCCACTGTATTCTTTTTCAAGATCCTGAATACTTTCAATTCTTTTGGTGAATTTTCCGGTACATAACACCAGCAATCCTGTAGCCAGAGGGTCAAGAGTGCCGGCATGTCCTATACGGATACGGGAAATATTAAGATGTATTTTTATAGCAGAACGCACTTTATTAACAACATCAAACGATGTCCATGAAAAAGGCTTATTTACCAACAGGGTCTCACCCGAAATAAAATCAAAGTTGTACTTTGTCTGCATACACGCAATTTAGAAACAACAGCCGGTATTTGGGTTTAAAAAACCGAAACACCAATTGCAATAAACCCAATAATAAGGCAATAAATTGAAAAATATGAAATATTTCCTTTCCGAACCAGATTAAGCATCCACGAACAAGCAATGACACCGGAAACAAAAGCAGCAATAAACCCAATTCCCAGCGAAGTTATTTCATGATTGTAAGCTGCAGGAGTTTGGAGTAAATCTTTTAGTTTTATAAGAGTGGCACCTGCAATTGGAGGCAACACCATTAAAAACGAAAAACGTGTGGCAATATTCCTGTCAACTCCAAGCAGCAATGCAGTACCAATGGTAGCCCCCGACCGTGAAATTCCGGGCAAAATGGCTATGGTCTGAGCAATTCCTATCAAAAGGGCTTTAAGGTAACTTATATCCTTATCATTCTTTTTTACGAACCTTGTAAGAAACAAAACAGCAGCAGTAATAAGCAGCATAAACCCAACAAACATTATCCTTCCCTGAAAGAATCCTTCAATTTCGGATTCGAAAAGCAAACCTATAATTCCGGTAGGTATCATTGAGATCAGAATAAACACAACAAAACGGGTATGCTCATTCCATTTGAAACTGAATACCTGTACTATAAGGTTCCAGATATCTTTTCTGAAAACAACTATTATACTGAGCATGGTAGCAGCATGAACAATAACCGTAAACATCAGATTATCTGCGCTTTGAGTTCCAAGTACAGCTTTGCCAAGTTCAATATGCCCACTACTGCTAACCGGTAAAAATTCAGTAAGACCCTGTATTATGCCAAGAATAAGTGCTTCAATCCAATTCATTTATCTGGCAGTTTAGTTTTCAACAGGTTTTTTCATTATGGCATATATCTCAATGATATAACCAATTAGAACAAATATTGGTGCCAGTGTAATTCTGCGAAAACTGAATATAGACTGATCAAAAACAGCAGGGTCTTTTGAGCCTCCTCCCGTCATAAAAATAAATCCTATTGCAATAAATATCAAACCAAGAATCAAAAGCATGTAATTTGACTTTTCGAAAAGAATACTATGCCCCGACTGAGGTGTTGGATTAGAAACCGGCTTTGTGGTTGATGATTTTTCTTTTGAGTTCATAAATAAATTTCTAAGTGACTATTGATATAAATCGTCCAGGCTGGATCGCAGATATTTTCGAACTGCAAAATAAGTGGAAATAAATGAAAGCAGTACTCCGAGCACTATTACTGATAAGACAAGTATAATAAACATCCCGGCATCCTGTATTTCAGCCAGTTCCGGCATTTCTTTCCGAGAAAAAAAGATTATCAAAGCAAGGAATGTCAATGCTAAAAAAGCACTGTAAATACCATGTAAAACCCCTTGTTTAATAAATGGCTTGCGGATAAAACCCTGAGTAGCACCCACTAACTGCATGCTTCTTATCAGAAACCTTTTTGAATATACAGCCAGCCGGATAGTATTATTTATAAGTGCAACTGAAATAAGTAGTAATAATATGCTGAATCCCACCATTACCAGGCTGATCCTATTAATATTCTCATTTACTAAATGAACCAGTGATTTCTGATAAATAACCTCCTCAACAATGGAATTTGCAA
The DNA here is from genome assembly GCA_012522795.1 of Bacteroidales bacterium. Lineage (GTDB taxonomy): Bacteria > Bacteroidota > Bacteroidia > Bacteroidales > JAAYJT01 > JAAYJT01. The sequence goes on from JAAYJT010000057.1 coordinate 108,088, forward strand.
GCAACTGCTTTTCAATATCCATCATATTTTCATTGGTGGTATAATCAGCTTTAAGTTTAACATCAATACTTGGCAGCAATGGGTTATAGCCTATAAAAGAAATAAAGTCCTCACCAAGAGCTTCTTGAAGATCAGAAGCTGCTTTTTCGCGCGGAATATATTCTGTAAACTTTGTATAAGGCTGTTTTTCAAGGGACTGCTGAAAATCAGTGATTAAATTCTCCTTTACATCCCTTTTAATAATAATTGACAACCCAATATTTTCCCTTATAAGTACTGATAAGCGCCTGCCATGCAACATAGCGAGGCCTGCAAATCCAAGCATAAACAAAACCAGGCTTATACTAACAATAGTAGTGGCATATGATGATTTTAGCCTTCGGCGGGTGTGTTTATCTTCTATTCTCGTCATGTCCGGATTTAAGCAGGCGAAATTACAAAAAATTGTAAGTTTAAAGTTATATTAACAAATGTAGTGCAAGTAATACCGTAAAATTTTATAAAAATAACGCAATTATTATGAATAATTCAGGCTAAAGAGTTTATGGATTGGGCAGAAACAAAACATAAAATCGGTTTCATAACCGGGCTTACTGGTAATGAGCTGTTGGGCAAGCTGTCCCGAACAACCATTGAGAGTGCAAAGCGAGAGTTCAAAGCCTGTCAAAAACCAGTAAAAAGATATCACAGCTTTTCTTACAAAGCAGCAAGCTGGCAACATTATCAGAGGGTTGTAGTAAAAGTAGAGGTAAGCGATAAGGGAAGCAATGTTCGCTATATAGTAAGCAATATCCGCTGCATACGCACCAAAGCCTTATATGAGAATGCGTACTGTGCCAGAGCAGGTGCTGAGTTA
>JAAYJT010000058.1 GCA_012522795.1 Bacteroidales bacterium
ATGAATTTATGTTTTGCTGATATTCCTAATGGACCTACTGCTGATGATATTGCTGAATTATTTGTAGACAACTGCAGTGAGGTAGTTGTTATTAAATCCGACGAATATGATGGAGATGATTGTAGCTGGATTGTTACTTACACCTATACAGTTTCAGATGAGTGCGGAAACGCTGCTGAACCTGTTGTAATTGTATATAGCGGTGGTGATACTGAAGCTCCTGAGCTTGTCGGAACCTTACCAGGAGAAGTAGGTATGATGTCTTGTGTTATAGCAATACCTGAGCCAACAATAAATAAGATTGCTGAACAGTTTATTGATAATTGCGGTAATGTTAATGTTGTGAAATCAGATGAACAGTTTATCGGTGATACATGTGGCTGGGCTGTAACCTATACTTTTACCGTTAGTGACGATTGTGGCAATTATACTGATCCTGTGGTTATCTCATTTTCAGGTAGCTATCCTCTTCCAGTATTGAAAGATGAAGAGGTGGATTGTTCAAGCCTGAATAAACTCAATTTAAACTGGGATGTTGGTTATGCTGAACAATTTCAGCCTGCATCCTTAGAAGAACAGGTAGGAGATCTGTATCTTGATCCATGTGGTGGTACAGTTACAGCTACACATATACATACAGAGAAGGATCATTATAACAGCTCAGGACCGGTTCAGTGGAACTTCTATTATACATACAGAATTGTGAATTCCTGTGGTGATTTCGTTGATTGCACTGTGCATTATAGTGGTTCGCCTACAAATGTTCCTCCTACTATAACTATTGATGATAAAATAGTTGAAAGTGGTCAGGAAATGTGTTTTGGCGCAACTGAAACTATTGAAATCTCAAATCTTACGGTAGAGGCAGGAGGAGTTATCACATTGATAGCCGGTCAGTCAATAAAAATGTTGCCGGGTGTTGTAGTTATGCCGGGTGGTTATCTGCATGCATACATCAGTGATACTTATTGTGAAAATCCGACTCCATTGATTGTAGCTAAGGCCACGGAAGATACACCATCAGAAATTTCTGCTGAAATACCTGAAGAATATGCACTCTTCAATGTATATCCTAACCCCACTCATGGTTCATTTACCCTTGATGTTTATGATTTTGATAGTGATCTGACTATTGAAATTTATAATATGGTTGGAACCAGGATTCTGAGTAAGGAAGTTTCTGGATTCAGCAAGTATACTTTTGACCTTTCAACACAGCCTAATGGTATTTATATCATCAGAATGTTAAAAGACAATGAATCAGCATTCAGACGTATTATTAAACAATAACGTCGCTGCTGATTATTAGTTCTTATTCCCAAAAGCTCTATCTGTATCTTCGCAGATAGAGCTTTTTATTTGGCTACAAAGCATGAATATAACCAGCGGTGTATTGGTAATTAAGCCTAAGTATAACTACAGTATTCAAAATATATAACTTTGGGTGGTTCAACAGTAGGAAAATGTTATAGTTCTTCTTAACAAGTTTTCGTGACCGGTGTTTTAATTATATGTATGATCATTTATTAAATATTTTAAAAACAATAAAATGATAAGAATCTTTACATTTCCGCTACTAATCATTTTTCTATGTACCGGCAGTCTTTCATCTAAAGCCGCTACTGCTACTATCGCTCACCATAATGAACATCCGGGGCAGGTACTCATTCCTGTAACAGTTAGTGATTTTACTAATATTACTACAATAACTATGTCGTTTTCATACGATTCCACAGTTTTGGTTTATACCGGATATCAAAACTTTGCTTTATCAGGAAGTCTGGTTGTTGCTTCTTCTACTGTTAGCGGTAATAATCTGAAAAAGGTTACTATTTCATGGTTTGGCAATAAGCAAACTATTAATGGTACCCTGATAAATATAAAATTCAATTATATAGGCGCTCACTCTGATCTTGATTATACATATGTTGAGGTTACAAACCAAAACTATAATCCTATTAATGTTACAACTAATAATGGAAGTATCTCGCCTCCTGTTGAGATAATCCTGGGTGAGTTGAATAACCATTTACCCGGTGAGGCGTTAATTCCAATTGATGTTGACTTTTCCATGATTTATTCAGGAGTACAGATATTTCAGTTTTTTTTGGAATATGACAGCGATATGTTGGAGTTTAATGAAGTTGAGAACAGTTATTATTCTGAAATACAATATTCCATCCCTTCTGCTGGTCAGATCCTTATTTCCTGGAGCGGAAGCGCAACACAATATAACGGTAAACTTCTTGACCTTAATTTTACTTATAAAAGCGGATATTCTCTGCTTTCTTTTAAAGAAACTTCATGTTTTGTTAAGAAAACCATAAATAGCAGTTTGCCTGTTTCCTATACTGATGGTTATATTGACGGTCCTGAGATTTCTTTATCATTGAGTACTCTGGTTGCTGAACCTGACACACTAAATATATGCTCCCATTCTTTGATAACATTACAGTTAAAAGATGAAACAGGTATGAATTTTCCGGTTTGCGTTGATAATATTATCATAGAAAGCGATTTTGGTCATTTATCAGAGCTAACAGCGCATGATAATGGCTTGTATACTACTTTATTATCTCCTGAGATACCATATAATGATGGATATGCAATTATAAAAGCCAGATACTACGATAAATATTTTGATCAGGAAACAGAAGTTCTCTTTCTTTCCGAACCTGAGATAGTTTTCCCGGATAATATTCAGGCTTTTAACGATGAAGGACTTTGTGGAGCGGAAATTGATATTTCCATACCCTTTACCGGGAGTCCAACCCCTGTTTTTACATTTACTGTTGATGATTTAATAATTGAATTTCCGTATTTTTTCCCCGCTGGAACCAATCTGGTTCTGGTTGAGGCTGATTATCAATGTGGTGTGGTAACTAACAGTTTCGCAGTGCAGGTAATTGATAATGAAGCGCCTCAGGCGCCCTCAAATGTAAATTATATTGTCAATTGCGTCTCGGAAGCTATACAGCCTGAATCTCTTTTTGCATCCGATAACTGCGATGGTCAGGTTCAGGGTATTTTGCTGTATGTAATTGATGAACCTGATCCAATAATATGCTCAGGACAAAGGACTTTTGTTTTTTCCTATACTGATGCTTCTAACAATACTTCGTCTTCGACCTATAGTTACACCATCCTGCCAACTACTGGACCTGAATTGATTGATCCTGAAGAAGATTGCAGCAGCCTTAACCTTTCAGAGCTTGAGTGGAATCTTACTCAAACTTATGAGTTTGATGCCAATAGTTTAACTGATGATGTTGCAGCACTTTATACTGACAATTGCAATGGCTCGGTTATAGTTGTGTTCACAGGGGGAATCCCGGATGAAAACAATAGCGATGAATCCTGGATAATGAACTATGAATTCACTATCACTGATATTTGTGATAATTCCATTATCTGCTGTGTTACTTACAGTGGCGGAGTTCAATCCGAAGTTCCTGAAGAAATTGACTTGCCGGAGTGGGTTGTTGAAACTGGCGATGACTTATGTTTTGGTGCAACAGAAACTATTGTAATTCAGCATGGATTGACAGTTACAGGTGGAAGCATTAATCTTGTTGCCGGAAAATCTATCAGACTTTTACCTGATATTGATGTCCAAAGCGGAGCTTATTTGCATGCTTATATCAGCGATACCTATTGTGAAAATCCCACACCTTTAGTAGTAGCTAAGGAAATAAGTGACGGACAGTTGTCTGAATCAGAGTGCCTTGCACCAATCAATGAATTGTTTGTTGCGTACCCCAATCCTACTTCCGGAGCTTTTGTAGTAAAATTGAATGGTGAAGATATTAATTCGGATATTGAAATTTTCAGTCTTACTGGTCAAAGAATATTAAAGCATCAAGTTAAAGAAACAACAGTGCGTTTTGATCTTAAAGATTATCCGAACGGGATTTATATTATACGTGTGATCAATGGCACATCAACAGGTACTGCCAGGATCGTAAAGCAATAATAAAATGAAATAAGGAAAGAGGCTAATTGATAGTCAGCTCATTATCAATTAGCCTCTTATTATATTGCTGGATAAATGCCTTAAGCATGGTTTCCATTTCAACACCTTTGCTGCCTAAAATCCCAATATCATCGTTAAGAAGCAAAGGATCAGTAACAAAATCATAGGCATTGGTAATTTTCTCACTATCAAAATAGATAAGGTATTTATCCATGGTCATCAGGTAATATGAATTGAAATACTGCAAAGTATAAGCAGTAGTGGTTGTGTCAAACAGATTTCGTCCAAAAGCTATAAAAGGCTGATCATATTCCATGTATCCGAGAACAGAAGGCATAATATCAATTTGCTGAGCAACCTCTTCATGAACTCCTGCAAGGCTGTTGTCGGCTTTGTAAAAGAATAGCGGCACAGCAAAAGCGCCAAGATTGGTCTGATACTCCGGAATAAATGTTCTGTTTGGATGATCGGCAGTAAAAACAAATAAAGTGTTCTCAAACCAATCAGTTTTACTGATAGTTTCGAAAAACCTTCTGAATGCATAATCAGTATATCCAGCACATTCATGCATTGGATGTATGCCTTTGGGAAATACATTTTTATATCGCTGCGGCAGATTATAAGGATGATGCGAGGTGGTAGTAAAAATTGCAGTACAAAATGGTTGCGGAAATTCATTTATTTTCTCAGCCCAGAACTGCAGGAATTCTTCATCCCATATCCCCCAATAACCGTCAAAGTCACTTTTATTGCCATATTCGCTCATACCATAATATTCCTTAAAACCTGCGATATTAGTGAAAGCAAGAAATCCCATTGACCCGTTTGGTGCTCCGTGAAAAAATGAAGTGTGATAGCCTTTTTGCTCTAAAAGTGAGCCTATACTGTTTATCCGGTTCGAAGCATATTTTGTGAGCACATAAGGTTCAACCATCATTGGAATAGAAGAAAGCACCGAAGGTAAAACATCAATTGATTTTCTGCCATTCGAAAATGAATATCTGAACATCAGGCTTTTATCAATGATTGAATCAAGAAAAGGAGTGTATCCCGTATAGTCTCCGCTTTCAATCAAATGTTGGTTATACCTGCTTATATATTCGCGCCCCATGCTTTCAATTATAATTATAACTACATTCATGTGTTTGAACTGATTTTCAGTGGCAGGTATATGAACCGGATTGAATGCAAGTTCCAGGTCTTCGTTATTTTCAAAATATTTCTTGTATTCAAGTGTTTTCTTGCCAATGGTTCGGTAAACTGCGAAAGGAGTATTCAATACAATAGCAATTTCGTTTGGATTGTCAACAAACTGACCTGCATTGCTTAAAGTTATTGGACGGGTACTGTGCCGAAAACCACCACGAAGACCAGCAACAATAAATACACTGAATATTGCAAGGATAATAATTCCGGTGACAAAGAAGAAAAGCTTTTCATTGAACTTCCGCAAAGGGTAATAATTAACCGGTTTATTATAAGTCCATGCCAGGAACAGTATCATCAAAACAAAGAGCAGTAGGAGGTACCAATATTCGCTTAAAAACTGAATAGACAGACTGAGAATATTAGTTTCGTTGCCAAACTCGCTGAAAACACTTGCTGTTGTTCGCCTGAATGAGAATTTATAATAGGCAATATCAGCACAATTGGCTGCCAGAGCAATACCATTTGTGGTAAGAAAAATGATTTTTGTTACTGTCTGATAGGTTTTTTTATACCTGAATGAAAAGGGGAGGAGCAAGGCTATTATGTACAACAGATTGGTGTATAGAATTGCTGAAGTGTCAAAATACAGCCCTCCAACCATTATTCGCATCATTCTTTGAAAATTTATTCCCGGAAAAAGCGACAGGTTGAAAATATAAAAAGCCAGACGGGTAACGGTGAATAATAAATAAACCAGTAAAAGATTGTAGATTAGTACGAAATATGTATTCCTTGATTTAAGGGAAGAGAAATACCGGAATATGAAATTCATTTTTTCGACAAATTTAATGTATTTTTAACAACAAAATCCTCAGGCCCTTTTATCCTGAAGATGATAAAAAATTAATTTTGTACTTTATTTTTAACTGTTTGATATACCCTGAAGAACAGCCGGCAATGACAAAACGAAAGATACTTTTTATTATCAACCCTTCATCGGGAAGCAGTTTGAAATTCAAGGGACTTATAGCCGGACATATTCTTGATACTATTGACAGAAGCAAATATTTTCCGGAGATACATCATTCGTCAGGAGCAGACAATATTACAGAAATATGCACTGCGGCAGTAGAATCAGGGATTAAAACTATTATAATAGCCGGCGGCGACGGTTCAGTAAATCTTGTTGCCCGAAATCTCATAGGAACCGATACAGCTTTAGGTATTATTCCTGCAGGTTCAGGAAATGGTCTGGCACGACATCTGAAAATACCTGTTGATGTTAAAAAGGCAGTGAAGATCATAAATCGTAGAAAGACACAACTTATTGATTCAGTTAATATTAACGATCGAGTCTTTTTTAGTATTGCAGGCATCGGTTTTGATGCTCTTGTAGCCCGCGAATATGCAAGACTAGGGATGAGAGGTTTTTTGTCGTATTTCAAAGTTGTTGTTAGCCGGTATCTGGGCTATAAACCTCAGACATATGAACTTAAAGTTGATGGTGTCAGCCTTGCAAGAAAGGCTTTGTTTGTTGCTTTCGCCAATTCCAATCAGTTTGGCTATAATGCAATCATATCTCCACAGGCAAAACCCGATGATGGCTTTGTGGATGTTTGCATTACACCCAAAATTCCTTTGCTGAAAACCCCGTTGCTTGCTTTGAAGATGTTTGGAAATACAATTGATAAATCAGCTTATGTTGAAATTATTAAAGCCCGCCATGTGGAAGTGAAAAGACATGAAGACACATGGATTAACCTCGACGGGGAATCACTGGAACTTACAAAAGATCTCATAATTAAGGTGAATCCCGCATCATTACTGGTAATTGTACCTTGAAGGAAGTTTCCGGAAAACCAGGTAGTGATATTTACAATACTTCGCATAATCAGAAAATGATAATAAACCGCTTATAGCGAATTGATTTTTATTTTTGCAATGAATTTGTTTTTCTTTTCAAATCAAAATTCCTGTTACGACCTGCTTTTATTTAACAGGTAGGCATAATGGTTCAAAAAATTAATTATGAAAACACGGCTTATTGAGAAAAGACAACTTAACCAGCAATTATTACTATTGTTAAGGCTTGGTTTTGTGTTTGTTCTGATGAGCTTTACACGCTGGTTGTTTTATATCTTCAACTTAAACAGTTTTCAGCATGTTAATGCCGGTGGGCTACTACGCATAATGTTAATAGGAATATTGTATGATGCAAGTGTTATAGCCTATTTTAACCTGCCACTTATTCTGTTTACCCAGATACCTTTTGGCTTCAGATATCACACTGGTTACCAAAGGTTCTTGAGAATATTGTATGTGATTACAAATAGTATTCTTATCATTTTCAATATGGTAGATGTTATTTTTTATCGTTATATTTTTAAAAGAACTACTACCGAGATATCAGAATTTTTCTTCAATCCGGCTGAGAATTCAGGCAGTTTGCTTTTACAGTTTTTTATTGATTTCTGGTATATCGTACTGATTTCGTTTTTTTTAATTTTTCTGCTTTTTTTCTTCAGCCGATACTTTAAAAGCAAGAGTTCTGTCCATAACCGAAAGTCTGGATGGTATCTGCGCCAGTCTTTGTGGCTGTTAATATTCTCGTTTTTCACATTTATAGCTATGCGTGGCGGATTCCAGCTTAAACCCATAAAACTGATGAGTGCCGCTAAACACACTGAAAACCGTAATGTTCCTTTATTGATAAACTCACCTTTTTCTATTATTAAGACCTTTGGAAGTAAGGCTTTAAAAGAAATATCCTATTTTAACGAAAGTGAGCTTAGAGGTGTGTTTTCGCCTGTTCACAATGTAACTGGTATTTCAAAAGAAAATGACAGCCTGTTATGCAAAGGATACAACGTTGTTTTAATCATCATCGAAAGTCTTGGAAGAGAGTATATAGGTTTCTACAATAACAGGCAGCCTTCACTTACTCCTTTTCTCGATAGCTTGTTCAGCCGGAGTATGGTTTTTGACGGTTTTGCCAACGGGAAACGTTCAATTGAGGCTTTGCCTTCCATTCTTGCGGGAATACCATCGCTTATGCCTGCTGACTATCCCAGCTCGCCATACATAAATAACCGAATACAGGGAATGGGCACATTATTGAAAAACGAAGGTTATGTTACTGCCTTTTTTCATGGAGGAAATAATGGCACTATGGGTTTTGACTTATTTTCTGTAATAAGTGGGTTCGATCAATATTTTGGAAGAAATGAATTTGCCTCCGATGAGTTTTTTGATGGTAACTGGGGCATATATGATGAGCCTTTTTTGCTGTATGCTGTTCAGGAAATCAATAAAATGAGTCAGCCTTTTGCTGCCGGGATCTTTACATTGTCGTCACACCATCCTTACAAATTGCCACCACAGTTTCAGGGGAAGTTCACACATGCACAAAATGATATGGAAGCTACCTTTTGTTATGTGGATTACGCGTTAAAAACATTTTTCAAAGAAGCGGCACAGCAGCCCTGGTTTGAGAAAACTATATTTGTTATCACTGCTGATCATACGCCTGAGAATACTTATTTGAAGACTTCCCCGGACTTCGAAGCCGTATATGCAGTACCGGTCGTATTTTATATTCCGGGTAAAAAGACCAGCTATACAGGGGAAGATGCACAGCATACTGATATTTTACCCACTGTCATGGGTCTGATTGGAACAGAACAGCTGGTTTTTTCGTTTGGACGCAATTTGTTAGATTCAGAATATCCGCCTTACATCCTGAACTACATGAATGAGATTTATAAGATAATTCGTAATGATACCCTAATTATAACAAACGGAGAGAGCATTTCTGAAATGTATGATTTGTACAGTGACCCATCAATGGATCTAAATTTAATATCTTCAGCACGATCTTCTTCCGAACCTCTTTTAAATTTTGCAAGAGGAGTCATTCAGCAATATAATAACCGCATGATACACAATCAATTGTATCCTTTGTATGAAGACATTGAGTGGCTTTTAAGAAACCAATAAAAACAAATATTGCTTTTACTGATCATGTTCCAGTTGAGTTATTTGACAGGATGAGCAGTCAATTATCCTGAACTTCAATAATTTTTGCAAATTAATGTCGTTAATGATACAATCATAAACAGGGTTGGATGCGCGTTTAATGAACCAATAATATTTGTGGATTAATGAATATTAATTAATTTTGCACACTTTCAAGAAAAAAGCATTCTTTAGTACCGACTTATCAAAATCTATCAAATCAGTTATTCAGATAAAAGTCAATAAATATTGATGTAAAGATTTAAAGAATAAAGAATAGAAATGCGTCATAATTTTCCATGAAGAATACATGATTTGGATCAGCAATAGTATTTTTATCCTGAAGTCGTTTTAAAAAATCATTTTACATTATACCTATGTGTTTAATTATCAACAAATTCTAATTAAATTAATAATATGAACAAACGTGTATCAGAATTACGATCTTTACTTTTCTTGCTATCGTTTTTACTTGTGTTTCAGGCTTTCGGACAGGAAGTAACGGTTTCAGGAAGAGTAACAGATGCTGACAACGGTAGTGCAATGCCTTATGTTACTGTGGCTGTACTTAATACTTCCATAGGAACCGTAACTGATATGGATGGTTATTATACCATTAAGGTTAATAAGGGTTCTGTACTATCTTTTTCATTTGTTGGGTACAATACTCAGGAATTTCACATTCAGGACCAGCGTAAACTTGATGTTATATTGGTTTCGGCTACTACTGCACTTGAAGAACTGGTTGTAATTGGGTATGGAGTTCAAAAAAGAAGTGACCGTACCGGGGCAGTGGCAAGTATCACATCAGATGAAATGAACCGTGGTGTGCTTGTAGATCCCATACAGGGACTGCAGGGGAAGGTTGCTGGTGTTATGATCTCAAAACAAGGTGGTGACCCTAACAAAGGATTTGATATTAAGATCAGGGGAGCATCCAGCCTGGAGACTTCCACAAGTCCTTTATATGTTATTGACGGTGTGCCCGGAGCTGACCCTACAACCATTGCACCTGAAGATATTGAAACTTTCAATGTGCTTAAAGATGCCTCGGCAGCAGCTATTTATGGTGCAAGAGGTGCTTTCGGCGTTGTCATTATCACCACCAAACGTGGAAAAGAACGCAAAGGCACTCAAATTGATTTTAACAGCTATGTTTCGTTTGAGAATGTTGCTAAACGTCTGGATTTGATGTCAGCCGGCGATTTTCGTGATTTCATAGATAAGAACCCTGAATTCCAGACTTTCTTTATTGATGGCGGTGCTGATACTGACTGGCAAAACGAAGTTTACCGCAACGGTTCTTCACAAAATTATAATCTTGCTTTCTCAGGTGGTGATGGAAGTACAAATTACCGTGCATCCATTGCTCATGTTAATTATACCGGAGCTATAAAGGGTTCTGATAAAACCAGAACAATAGGTCGTATAAATCTTGACCAGAAAGCATTGAACGACAAGCTTACAATTATGTCAGGTTTGGCTGCTACTATTGAGCATAATAATTATATCAATTACGGTGGCTGGGGTGCTGACCAGGTTTTATTCCAGACCTTCCAGCGCAACCCTACTGATCCGGTAAAAACTGATGACAGCCCTTATTACGGCGGATATTTTGAATTGGAACGAGTATTCCAGTACTATAATCCGCTGGCTTTAATTGAGCAGATCCATAATGAGAGAGATGCAAAACGCTATTTTGGCTATTTAAAAGGAGATCTGGAGATTTTCAAAGGCTTTGAAGTAGGGATCAACCTTGCATACACACGCAATGATGAAGAGGGCTCTTACTTTATGCCAACCACATTATATCTGAATAGTTACGATGGTTACGGACGTAAAGCATACAATAATTTCGAGTCAAAAATTCTTGAAACCACTCTCAGATATAATAATGTGTTCGGAAAACATAGTTTGCAAAGTGTAGCAGGTTATTCATTTCAGGAAGATTTCTTTACCGGGTTCACAGCTCAGGGTCGCGAACCTTTTATCAATGTTGTTAAAATGCACGACCTGTCACTTTTACAAAGTGTTAAGCCCGGGGATGTTTCTTCATATAAAAACTCAAACCGTTTGATCTCATTCTTTGCACGTGGTATTTACAACTGGGACAGTAAGTATTTCTTTACTGCTACTTTGCGGCGTGACGGTTCTTCAAAGTTTGGAAAAAATAATGAGTGGGGATGGTTCCCGTCTGCTTCGGCTATGTGGAATATTACCGGTGAAGAATTTATGCAGAATATAGGTTTCCTTAACAATTTGCGTTTGCGTGTAGGATACGGTATTACCGGAAATCAGGAAATTGGCAGCTATAATGATATTGAATATTATAAAGCTGCTGGCAACTCATTTAATTTTGAAACCGGAGAATCTTCAATTTTATTCCAATATGCCCATAATGCAAATCCTGATTTGAAATGGGAAGAAAATGCAGAGCTGAATATTGGTATTGATTTCGGATTTTTGAACGATAAAATTTCAGGCTCTATTGATTATTTTGATAAAAGAATATATGACCTGCTTGGTTCTTACTCGGTACCTGTTCCGCCAAACAAAGTTGACCGAACATGGGCAAATGTCGGAGAATTCAAGATTTCAGGTATTGAATTCTTTATTCAGAGCTATCCTGTTCGCAAAGCTAATTTCGATTGGAAGACTTCTCTTGTTTTTACAACCTATAAACAGGATGTGGTTAGCCTCTCAAGCGGAGTTTATAACTGGTCAACACTTAAAGAAGGTTATTTGTCAGGTCCGGGACTTGTGGGTGCAGAAAACTGGACTCAGCTTGTTGATCCGGGATTTCCGCTGGGTACCTGGTATATGCCTGAATATGCAGGTTTAAGCACTGATGGTAAATTTTTGTTTTATACTGAAGCCGGCGGAGTAACACGCGATCTAACACTTGCAGAACGCAGAAGGGTTGGATCGGCTCAACCCGATTTTGATCTTGGATGGTCAAACTATTTTGAGATAAACAAAAAATTTGATGCAAGTATTACATTAAGAGCAGTTTATGGCCATCAGATATTTAACACCACGCGATTAATATTTGGCAATCCTACTTTTTTACCAGATCGCAATGTTTTGCGTTCGGCAGCCGATGAATATGCAAGCGGACTCAGGGATAACCCCAAGGTCAGCAGTTATTATCTTGAAGATGGTTCATTCCTGAGGCTCGATAATATATCTTTCGGTTATAATATTCATAATGTGGCTGGTATAAATCGTATCAGATTATATATAGCATCAAACAACATCTTAACGTTAACCAATTATAGCGGGGTGGATCCTGAGGTTAACCCTGTAGGAAGGTCGTTTGGTCTGGATCAGTATAATGTTTACCCGAAAACCCGTACATTCACTTTTGGTGTAAATATTAATTTGTAATCTTAAAATAAAATAGCAATGAAAAAGATATTAGTTTTTACTTTAATATTGTTTGCGGCTTTTGGTTGTACAAAGCTTGATGATACCCTTTACGATCGTATTTTACCTTCTGATTATACTGCAGATCCAATTTTGAAAATGAGCCCTATTTATGAACCTATGCGCGATTTCCTGGATTGGGGCGGCTGGTGGTTTGCTCAGGAAGTTACTACTGATGCCGTTGTTTGTCCTACACGTGCCGGCGACTGGGATGATGGTGGCAAATGGAGGGTTCTGCATCAGCATGCATGGGATAATAATACTGAGGCTATTACAAGCATGTGGGGTAGGTTTTTCGGAGGTGCGATTGAAGCAAATAAGTTCATTGAAGAATTTGCATCAGAAGCCGGGAACCCTGTGATTGATGTGGCTCTTGCCAAAGCCCGTATTTTAAGGGCATATTATTATTATCTGTTAATTGATAATTATGGTGATGTCCCTTATATAACCAAATATCTTGATGCTGATCCTCAGCCACATAGAAATTTTAGAAAAGATATTTATAATGAAATAGTTAATGAAGTTGAGCAAAGCATACCATATGTCAGTACCGGAAATTCAAAAACCGGTATTACTAAGGCTATGGCATGGAGTCTTCTTGCGAAATTATATCTGAACCATGCCGTTTACACAGGTAATGTTAATAATGAGTATTGGGCAAAAGCTGAAGCAGTGTGTGACAGTATAATTAATCTTCAGAGTTATTCACTTGAAAGTGATGTGTTATCAGCATTTGTTACCCGTAATGAGAATTCTCCTGAGAATATATGGGTAATTCCTTACGATGAAGATACATATACCGGATTTAACCTCCACATGAGAACCTTACACTACAACAGTAATCTTACTTTTGAGATGGTTGTAGGACCATGGAATGGTTTTGCTATGGTGGAATCTCACTATAATACATATACACCTGACGATAACCGCCATGAATGGTTTATGGTGGGGCAGCAATATACTTATGACGGGCAGCCTATCAAAGATCAGGGCGCAGGAGGACTTCCCCTGATTTTTACTCCCCATATCCCTTCATTGGAAATGGGTGCCGGAAATACCCCACAGGAAATACGTATGTCAGGAGTCAGGGTTAAGAAATTTGAAATTCGTCGTGGAGCAAAAGAAAACCTTAGTAACGATTTTCCAATCTTTCGCTATGCCGATGTGTTGTTAATGATGGCTGAAGCTCAATTAAGACAGGGTAAAACAGTAGATGTACCGGGTCTTGACCAGATTAGAACCAGAGCGGGATTACCGGCTGGATGGAGTGCAACTTTAAATGGTCAGGCAGGTTTGAACGAATTACTTGCCGAACGTGGCAGGGAGTTGTTTTGGGAAGCCCACCGCCGTCAGGATTTGATAAGATTTGGAGAATTCAATAAAGCATGGTGGGAAAAACCAGCATCAACATCTGATAAAAATGTGTTCCCGATTCCCCAGTGGGTAGTTGATGCAAACCCCAATATTACACTTGATCCTGTGTCAATTAATTAAGTGTTCCATATATTTGCATATTAAATTAACCTTTATTTCTAACTAAATTAAAATTTAAAAATTATGAAGAAAAATCATTTAAGAAAACTGTTATACCTTATGGGAGTTTTATTACTCGCCTCAATGGTAATGATAGCATGTAAGAAAGATGATCCGGATCCTGATCCAACTCCACAAGTTGAAGATGGAATTTATATTAAAGGAGCCGGAACAGCTTTAGTGGAATTTGACCTAAAAGGTTTAATGAAACCCACTTTGAATGAGAACGGACAAGAAGAGCGTGCCGAATTACTTGAATTGTTTGTTGCTGTTAAAGGCGGTAGCGAAGGATTTAATATTGTTAAAGTTGCTGGTACCACTCATACTGTTTATGGACCAGGTGCTGACTTTGCCCAGATTACAGAGGACGAATGGGATACTTCGAACGAATACCCGAGAACTTCAAGATTTTGGCGTGGATTAATCGCTGAAACTGATGCAAAATTCACTATTCCAAATGATGGTTTATACCAAGTGGTGTATGATACCGAATTGGGTGTGGTTGTGATTGTTGAAGCAAAATGGGGTATGATTGGTGCTGCCACTCCCGGTGGCTGGAGCGATGATACCGAAATGACCACAAGTTTTGACCTTCAAAAAATGGAGTTTAAAGTAGTTGATATCCCATTGTTGAAAAACGATTGGAAATTCCGCATCGGAAACGGTTGGAAAGTATGGATGAATGAAGATGGTTCAGTTCGCGTGAACACTAACTTAGGTGGTTCTGTTTCTGCTCCTACTCCAGGTGGTGACGATTTTGTAAATGACGAGTATGCTTTATATACCGTTACCTTGAACTGGGAACTTGGAAAACCATTTGCAGGTGATATTGTGAAAACCGGTGAAGGTGAACCACTGCCCGAATATCCTGAAGAGATGTTCTTGGTAGGTAGTGCCACAGCTTATGGTTGGGATACTCCGGGTACATATGAAGATGCTCTTATGCATCCACTTGCCGGTGGTGCTCCCAGTGAAGGAATATTCTGGAAAATTGCTCACCTTGAAGGTGGAGAAGGATTCAAACTGTCTGATGAGGGTTGGGGTGCTGTAAACCTGGGCTATAATGAAATTGATGAATTTGATGCCGAAGGTGTTGAAGTAGGTGAAGACGGCGGAAATATGAAAGTAGCTGAAAGCGGAATGTACATCATTGTACTTAACCTGCGCGACGACCAGATCAAAGTATCAGTAAAACCTGCTGAAGTATATGGTATTGGTGATGCATTTGGTGGATGGGATGCAGCTGTTCCTGCTAATAAGTTCACTATTGACAACAATGCTAAAACACTAGTTTCTCCTCCATTGGCAGCAACTGCCAATATACGCATGTATGCTGAGCACAATTGGATTCCGGATTGGTGGAATGCAGAGTTCAATGTATTTAATGGTGAAATTCTTTATCGCAATGCCGGTGGTGATCAGGAAGCTGTTCCTGGAGAAGCTGGACAAGTGATTACACTACACTTTGACGATAATACTGGTTCAATCGACTAATAAAACGATTGTAGAACAGAGTAAAAAGGGGCTGTCTATAAAGGGCAGCCCCTTTTTTGTTTGCTTTGTATGTTCACTATCTATAGGGCTAAAGTCAAACCTTAAATATATATCAGATAAATTTCCCTGGAATTACTGATTCCAGGAAATTTCTTTAATTGATGGATCAGATTTTAAAGCATTAATAATTTCTTCTGGTTTAATAGCACCGGAGTCATCAAATTTTAGCTGATATACAAATTCATTTCCGGTTTTGCCCACTATAAAGCTTTCAATTTTTAAGCCGGTTTGATCAAGTATGTTTTTAAGCAATACTGATGAATCGGCATCTATATGAGTTACAATTCTCAAAGTGCTTTGTTTAATTTTTTTTTGAGTATGATCTTTCTATTGGCTGCAAAGCCCAAAGAATTATTAATGCAATAACTGTGGTGGCTGCTGCTGCAAAATACAATCCGTCTCCGGTAGCCAACCCTATAGCAACTACTGTCCATAGTCCTGCTGCAGTGGTCAATCCTCGGATGGCGCGCGTTTTAAAAATAATATTGTTCCGGCGCCAATAAAACCAATACTACTTACTACCTGTGCTACCACCCTCAAAGGGGTCAAGCGATACATGATCGGTTCCTAAAATGTCGGCAAATCCAAAAGCAGAAACTATCATTATTAAACAGGAGCCTACACTTACCATCAGGTGGGTTCTCAGACCAGCAGCCCAGTCTTTTCTCTTCCGCTCCAGATAAATAAATGCTCCAAACAGGGCAGCCAGAGATAAACGTATTAATATTTTGCCTCAGCTGATCATTTTATACGAATTGTATTTACAAAATAGTCCAAGCTGTTTTGTAAATTATGCCGGTGGTTAAAACATTAAGAACAATTTAGCGAAGCGATAATTGGTCTGTTATATTTTTCCAATCGGTATTAATCGTCAATCCATAAAAAGCTTCCGTCTATATCAAATACTAGCTCAAGCCCGTTGTTAAGCTTGATTTCCTGGCCCTTGTATTCTAATTCCCATTTTATGATGTAATTGTCAGGATAATTTTTAATGACATATTGCAGAATTAAGTCAGGAATAACACTATCCGGTAATTTTGATTTTGCTTCTATATCAACGATTACCTTGTCCTTGTTGAATTCAAGTACAATATTATCGTATAGCTTAATTTCATAGCTCTTTTTTAACCATTCTTTCTCAATAACTGCTTTCTTTATCGGATTGTCAGGGAAATGGGTGGAAATATAATTCAATATTTCTGTGGGAAGCTTATTAGGATTAATTGAAGTTTCTTTTTCGCAACCCAAAAGTGTAATTGTAGTTGACAGAAATACCAGAATTAGGGATAGGAATTTTTTCATTTTCATTTTTAAGAGATTTAAATGTTTTATACGAATTGTATTTACAAAATAGTTCAAGCTGTTTTGTAAACAGCTGCAAAAATAAACAAAAATGCTTTTTTACATTGTTTTAATTTTTAGAGTTTTGTGAATAACTGAAAAAACTGATAGGATTTCTAAGAGATCCGGCAAGGTATTTCAAAGATCAGCTAATGAAAATAGCGTCTTTAATTTTTAATGCACGTCTGCAACATTCACTTTATCAACGCCTTCCAGTATCAGCATAATATTCCTGTCTTTTGCCTTATTATCAAATTCACTTATGATTTCCAGAATATCGTGGTCAATGAAATTACAATCTTTGCCATCAATTATCAAAACACTATTATGACGTACCTTGTCAAGTGTTTTCTTTAAATTGGCTTTATTCAGGAAAGTAACATTAGTGTTAAGCTTTATGACGTATCTGTCAAAACCTCTGTCAAAAGCTTCTGTAATTTTAAACTCTTCTTTGAAGTTATTGCTGATAATGTAATAAATTGAAATTAAAAGACCTATGCTAACACCTATGAGCAGGTCGGATAAAAGAATGAATATTATAGTGGCAATAAACGGAATAAACTGTTTCCAGCCCAGGTTCCACATATGCCTGTAAAGTTTTGGTTTAGTAAGATTATATCCTGTAATAAGCAGAATTGCAGCCAATGAGGCGTAAGGGATTTTATTGAGTGCAAAAGGAATAAACAAAACTGCAAGAATAAGAAACAAACCATGAGTAAATGCTGATAATCTGGTTCTTGCACCTGCATCAACGTTTGCAGCTCCTCGTACAACAACAGCGGTCAATGGAATAGCTCCAAACACACCACAAGTCATATTACCTATACCCTGAGCAATAAGTTCACGGTTTCCGGGGGTAATACGATTGTGCTTATCCAGTTTGTCAATTGCTTCAATACTGAGCAATGATTCAAGTGAGGCAAGTATGGCAATTACAACCCCGTGTTTCCAGATCTCAGATGATGAAAAAAGCTTGCTGAAGTCGGGAAATGAAATTTCATCAATTATATTTAATGGTACATCAACAAGCTGCATTGGTTTTAATGAGAAACTGGAAGAGAAATGTGAGAAGATCAGGTTTGCAACAATTCCGAAAATAACAACAATTAGCGGAGCAGGTATTACTTTAAATTGTTTTGCTTTGGTATGATGCAGTATAATCATAATGATTATTGAAATACCTGAAATAAATAAAGCTCCTTTTGAGATAAACTGGTTGAAATTATGAACATTAGTAAAAATATCCATATCCATAAAAAGCTGCAGAAACCTGCTTGTCCAGAAATCAGGCTGCTCGTATCCCAGTGCAATAGGAACCTGTTTAGAAATAAGCATAATGCCTATTGCTGCCAACAAGCCTTTGATTACAGACGATGGGAAGAAACTGGCAATGGTTCCGAGTCTTAAGACCCCGAGAACTACCTGAATAAATCCCGCTATTATTACTGACAGTAAAAAAAGCTGATAATCGCCAAGGGAAATTATAGATGCTGCAACTACTGTGGTCAGACCTGCTGCAGGTCCTGAAACTGAAAGATGCGAACCACTTATGAATGAAACAACAAGTCCTCCAATTATACCTGACAGTAAACCGGCATAAATTGGTGCCCCCGATGCCAGAGCAATTCCAAGACAAAGAGGAAGTGCTACAAAAAATACTGAAAGACCAGCGGCAAGATCATGCTTTAACCATATAACCCTGTAATAATTAATAGTTTTTCTCATACTCCGTAAGATACATAATTTTGGGGAATGCCAAAGATATAAAACTTAAGTGTGGCATTGATAGATTAATATCGTTAACGAAAAAAATATTTATAAACTCTGAAGTAAGAGAATTTCAGGGTAAGAAATTAATACCAGAAATATTGTATTGATAAGGGTTTGACCACAAGTCATTTTTTAGACGGTGTACCCCTAGGCCGCTCATAAAAAGCGTTATCCCCGGCTTGAAAGGCGCGGGGATAACGAAAAAGTTTGATTAGAAAATGGTAAACAGTTTTATAAGGCTGTAGGTTTCAGATATATGAATTTTCAGAACCAGCCTTGTTTAAGTTTTGTATTATTTAGAATGTAACATTCTGATAGCGATCATTTCAGCGGCTTTGATCAAAGGATAAACTGCCGGAGAAGCTGTTAAACTGGGATGAGTGCCAATCTGAATACTAAGCAGGTTATTTACTGTCATCCGGTTCTGAATAGCCAGGCCAATAACATTGGTTAGTTCGCCTGCTTCAAGTCCTCCCATAACTTCCCCGCCAATGATTACTCCTGAATATCGTGCTGTGATAAGCTTTACTATTTGTTTATGAGCGTCGGGAAGATTAACTGGGTGGCGATTTACGTTTTCAAACACTGCTGATAATGTTTCTAGTCCTTCTTCGTTTGCACGTTGTTCGGTAACGCCAGCAGTTCCAAATCCGGTATTTCCTATAGCTGTTGAATAAATAGCTATTGTGCCGCTGAATGTTTTGACCACATGCAGATTGAATAGGTTCATTCCCGCAATACGGGCTTCGGCGCAAGCTGTTGAAGCAAGCATGGTGGAAACGCGTTTTCTGGTTACAAAATCACGCTTCTGAGCACAGTCACCCACTGCAAAAACGTCTTTTACAAGGGTGCGCATGTATTCATCAACGATAATGAATCCATCCTGATCAACAGGAATATCAGAATCTTTTGCTAGCGAACTATTTGGTTTATAGCCAATTGAAAGAATTACGGCATCCATGTCCATTATGTTTCCATCTTCAAGTTCAATCTGAGATACCTTGTTGTCGCCTATCACTTTGCTGATACCTGTTCCGGTAATAACCTTAATACCGCGATCAACTAGCATTTTGTGAATTTCTGATGCCAGGTCAACATCAAAGGCAAGATTCAGAATATGAGGCAGTTTCTCAATAAGGGTTATTTCATAACCACGTTTGTTCAGTTCGTCAGCCAATTCAACGCCGATAAACCCGGCACCAATTACTGCAATTTTACGCATACCTGAGAGTTTTTGAAGCATGTCATCAAGATAGTATTTATCTTTAGGTACTACAAAAACTCCTTCATTATCTGCACCTTGTAACCATTTGGGTTTTACAGGGGTTGAACCGGTTCCTATAACCAGCTTATCATATCCGATAACTTCACCGCTGGCAAACTTTACTGTCTTTGCCTCATGATCAATGGAAACAGCTTCGTCAACTATTGATGTTATATTGTTTTTTTCCATCATTGCATCCACAGGCATAATATTCTTGTTGATGCTGTCAAGAGTTCCGAAAATATAAGGAATTCCACAAGGAACCATAACATCTTTTTGTTTTTTGACCAGGATAAAATCTTTGTCAGGCCAATGGGCTTTGCCGGTAAGCGCTGTTACCATTCCACCGGCACTACCACCGATAACTAAAACATCTGTTTTTTTCATAATATTTATAGTTAAAAAATCGTATTTATAGCAAATACGAACGATCGTTCGATTCCAAATATTGTGAAAAATTTTATGTCTTATAATAAGGAGAGATTGAAATCTGAAAATAATTAACTTCAAATAAATAATATGTTGAATCACAATATTATATATGCCTTGTTATAGAAGTTTCAGGCATATGTTAAAAATCCCTAATCAGATAATAGGCTTAACAGATTGAATTTTTCCGGAAGTAAAAAGAACAAAGTCTCTATGCGATTTAAACAGATTGACCGTGAATAAATGCAGGTTTTTGGTTTCAGCCAGGATATTGAAATACAGTAAACTGTTCTTGGTTCCCGCTTCACTGCCTTTAATGCGTTTTATTTGTGCCTTACGTGCTGTGTCAATAGTTTCAAGAACTGTTGCCTGCATCTTAATAATTTCTTCCTGCCTTGAATATTCAGCTTTTCTAATAGTGTCAAGAATATAATTAATAAGCTCTATTGTCTGTATTGTGATTTTAGTCATTTCCTCTTTTTGCTCATCAAGCAATCCTTTATGATTATTGTTTATATGCACATAAACCGGTTCTGAGATATAATTCACACAGTGAGCGATTTCACGTAGATAGTCAAGAGCCTGCACGTAGTAATAGCCGGTTTCTACAGGAACTTCACCAAGTTTTCCAACAACTTTGTTTATATTGTCTTTTAGTTTTTTAGTCTGAATATTTAATTTATCAACTTCGCTTTGTACTTCTTTTAAACTTTTGTGATCCTCTTCAAACAATCCCTGAAGAAGCCGGTCGTAAAGAACAGAAACAGTACTTAAATTATCTAAAACATTATCAGTGCATTTTTGCAGAACATTTGTATTGTCAAATGTATCTGTTGCATCATCAATTGATATTGCAGATGCTTTAGCAGCTTCACGTTTTTGGAAAACCTTCTGTTGTCGGAAAAGAATAAAAACAGCAACCAGGATTAGAATAATAATACTTATAACTCCTCCTTTAAGCATGACAAGGGTTATGATCATAGTGGCACCAAAAGCAAAAAGAGCAGTAATAAACCAGCCCCCAATCACCGATAGTACTCCTGTGATCCTATACACAGCACTTTCCCGACCCCATGCTCCGTCAGCAAACGAGGTGCCCATTGCAACCATGAAACTAACATAGGTTGTACTTAAGGGAAGTTTCAGGCTGGTGCCGAACCCAATTAAAATACTGGCAACCACGAGGTTGACAGATGCCCTTACCAGGTCAAAAGCTGTCTCTTCCTTTTTATCAGGTACTTTTATTTTTTTATCAGCTTCAAATCTACGGCTTATAAAATCTTTGACTTTTGCGGGCAAGGCATTATCAATTTTTTCACCTAAATTCACACTCAACCTTACAAGATTTCTTGATAATAATGTTGACCCAAAACGTTCTTCTCCTTCTTCCTGACGGCTTAAATTAACGGCAGTGGCGATCACTGAACGCGATCTTTTTGAATAAATCAAAGTTATTGACATCACAGCACCGGCAAGCAGAAGCAGGTAAGTAGGGGTAACTACCGGCTTTGTTAACGATGTCATAAGGAATTGGTCAGGGTCAGAAGCAGGATCAAGAGCAAAAGTCTTAAATGATTCAAGTCCGGCTAAAGGTACCCCGATAAAATTTACAAGGTCGTTTCCTGCAAAGGCCATAGCTACCGAGAAAGTTCCAAGCAAAACTATTACTTTAAGGATATTAACACGGAAAACCATTATGAGGAACTGAAATATAAGCGAGAATCCGACAAAGCTTAATGACAGGATCATAAAAGTATGCTGCTCAATATATTCAATAAAATCTTGACTCATGAACGATGCTCCGCGTACTCCCTTTATTATCATAAAATAAATAATGAAAGTAATAGCAAAACCTCCCCATAATCCACCCAGATATTTAAGCTTTGAACGATAATTAAATGTGAACAATAAACGTGAAACAAACTGAACTATAGTGCCAATAGTGAAGGCTATAACAACTGAAAGTAAAATACCTGAGATAATGGCAAGCGACTTACCGGAATTTATGTAAGTCCCGATATCGTTCATAGTTTGATCACTATTGCTTATCTTGATTATAGCAACCATTACCGAAGCACCGAGAAGTTCAAAAACTATAGAAACTGTGGTAGATGTGGGTAATCCGATACTGGTAAAGGTATTAAGCAGTAATATATCAGTGATCATTACTGCAAGGAAAATTGTCATCATTTCAGAAAAATGAAACTGTCCGGGGTAAAACACCCCGCTTCTTGCAATCTCCATCATCCCGCTCGAGAAGGTAGTACCTGCCAGGATGCCAAGTATAGCAACTAATAGTATGACCCGCATTGGAGCAGCTTTGGAGCCAATTGCAGCATTCAAAAAGTTACCGGCATCATTACTTACTCCCACTATAAGATCAAAGATGGCGAGAATGAATAAAAAAGTAAGAATGATCAGATAAATATAGTCCATTACTGAGCAGTATAGATTAAGTATTTATAAGGTTCAGAACCTGTTTGCATTTGTAAGAAGCACTGATCAAGGTACTTGTGTAAAATAAGCAATACTTGAATCCTGAACATATCTATGTATTAATGAACGCCCAAAATTATAAAGTATAACGAATTTCAACAGTGTTTTTAATATTAATTTATAATTAATTATCAACATTTACAGTATATAGCTGAATTTCATAGAGTTTTCATTATGTAAGACTATTTGAACCCATTCGGTTTTTATCATTATGACGCTCTACAACAGAACAACCTCATCAATTACTTCTTCTCCGGCTTCCTTATTCAGCATTTTTATGAGTTTAGACCTTACATACGATAATTCCGATTTAATGACCGACGAATTGATCACAACATAAAGTTTCTTGTTTTTGATATATAAATTGCTTGTATGTTTTGCGATCATGGTGCCAACAACTTTTTCCCATGCATAAATCACACCCGCCTCAGTCAAATGTCCACTAAGGTTGTAAAATTCAATCATCTCCCTGATAGCTTCACCTATAAATATTTCATTTGGCTTTTTAATCATGCCTGAGCGAATTTATTAAATTAAGTATTCCTGCTTCTATTTCCCACACATGGTAGGTTGCAGATAAAGAATTGGTCAATTTTTCAATCCTATCGTACTGTGTATCGGTTATTACAACCTGTCCGAAACTATCCTGGCTTACTAATTGAATCAGTTGAGTTACCCGTGTTTCATCAAGTTTGTCAAAAATATCATCAAATAGCAATATAGGCTTGAATCCTTTGATGTTCTTTGTATAGTCAAACTGAGCAAGTTTTATGGCAATAATGAATGATTTTTGTTGTCCCTGCGAACCAAAACGTTTCAAAGGGTATGAATTTATCCCAAATGACAAGTCATCTTTATGGATGCCTGCTGTGGTATATCGAAGTACCTTATCCTTTTCAAAGCTTTCCTTCAGCAATTTATCAAGTGTCTTATCATGAAGCTGCGATTCATAAGTTATATCTACACCCTCACGGTTATTACTGATAATTGAGAAATACTGCTTGAAAACAGGTATAAAGTCTTGTATGAAATCTTTACGCTTACGATAAATATCCATTCCGAATTTTATCAATTGCTCATTCCATATTTCAATTAAGCTGAGGTCGTAATATTCCCGTTCTGCAAACCCCTTTAACAGGCTGTTGCGCTGAAACAACGCTCTGTTGTAGTTAATCAGGTTGTCGAGATATATCTTGTCAAATTGCGATATTACTGAATCAATATATTTTCTTCTGACATCACTGCCTTCGTTTATCAGGTCACGATCGTAAGGCGAGATCATAACCAGCGGAAATAAACCTATATGATCGGCAAAGCGTCCATATTCCTTGCCGTTTAGCATGAATTGTTTACGATGGTTTCGTTTTTGGATACAGGATACTTTGCTTGAATCATTACCATTGCGATTATAGGTTCCATGAATGGCGAAAAAATCTTCTTCGTGTTTAATGTTTTGAGTATCAACAGGATTGAAATAGCTTTTGCAAAACGAAAGGTAATAAATGGCATCCAGAAGATTGGTCTTTCCAACACCATTGGCTCCGACAAAACAATTTATTTTATCAGAAAACTGTAACTCAGCCTCTTCGTAGTTTTTAAAATTAGTAAGGCGTAGATGTTTAAGGTGCATAAATGAGTATGTAATGATTTACAAAGATACAAAAGCAAAATCGTTATTCATGAAAACAGACCATTGCTATTCAAAAAGTCCGCTGTCCCGTTCTAACAACAGAATGGAATGTTGCGGTACAATATAGTATTTTTCGTCATTATAAATGATCTCAATAGCACCTTTATGCAAAAAAATTGCAAGATCACCAACCTGAGCCTGCAAGGGTATATATCTGATTTTATCGTCAACAGCCTTCCATGGCTCGTCATTATCTTCTGCCGGACTGGGTATGGGATATCCCGGTCCTGTTTTTACCACGTAACCTGTTTGAATTTCCTCTTTTTCGCTATAACCTGGCGGAAGAAATAACCCGCTCTTGGTTTTATTGTTGGTAGTACGTGGTTTTATCAGAACCCTGTCGCCTACAACCCATAAGTTTTTTAATGTTAGATTCTCAGTCATGCTCTTATTATTCGCATTTTGTATCTTTAAAACTGAAACAAAAATAAGGTTTTGTTTTAAATCAGAACGCTTATAAAGCTCTTTGAATATACTGATCTTCAAAAAATTTATTTCTGGTTCGAACCTGTAGGAATCCGGTTCAGAAGATGCGAAATATCAGTTTTTACAAAAACAAGATGGATTTCTGCTTTGCTTACGTTTCTTTTGCCGAAATTTGTAGATTCATTGTTTGGAATTTTTTAACAGAGTTTTTTATGAAATTGATATATACCGAATATATTGCCGGAGAATTGAACATTGACAGCAATGCGGTTGAAAACACGCTGAAACTGTTGAGCGAAGGTGCATCTATACCATTCATAGCCCGTTATCGTAAGGAATGGACTGGTGGTCTTAACGAGGTACAGATCGTTGCGATAAGGAATATGGCTCAGCGGCTTGAAGAATTGGATAAACGCCGCGAAACAGTGCTGAATACGATCAGGGAGCAGGGTAAACTTACTCCTGAACTGGAATCTAAGATCATGCAGGCACAAACCCTTGCAGAAATTGAAGACCTGTATCTGCCCTATAAGCCTAAGAGAAAAACCAGAGCCAGCATAGCCAGAGAACGCGGATTGGAGCCTTTGGCAAAAATGATCATGGTGCAGCAGGAACGCAAGGTTGAAGAAATGGCCCAGCGTTTTGTCAATCCAAAGCTGGAGGTAAACAATACAGGCGAAGCTCTGGCTGGCGCACGGGATATTATTGCCGAATGGGTGAACGAACATACCTATGCACGTCAGCGAATGAGAACGCTGTTCAACCGGGAAGGTATCCTGAAATCAAAAGTTGCGAAGGACAAGGAAGAAGAAGCTGCCAAATACCGTGATTATTTCAACTGGGATGAACCTGTGTCGCGAATTCCTTCGCACCGTATTCTTGCAATAATGAGAGGCGAAAATGAAGGAATGTTGAAATTCTCAATTAATCCGGCTGAAGAAATTGCACTTGAACAACTGGAAAAGATTTTTGTAAAAGCCAGAAATGAATCTTCTGAACAGGTGGCTATGGCAATGAAAGACAGCTATAAACGTTTGCTGCAGCCAGGTATGGAAACAGAGATAAGACAGCTCCTCAAGCAAAAAGCTGATGAGGAAGCTATAAGAATATTTGCTGAAAATCTCAGACAGTTGCTGTTGGCATCTCCTCTGGGTCAGAAACGAGTTCTGGCTATTGATCCGGGTTTCCGGAGCGGCTGTAAACTTGTATGCCTTGATGCACAGGGTAATCTGCTGCATAACGAAACCATCTATCCGCATCCTCCTCAAGTGGAGGTAGGACCTGCAATAAAGAAGATACTTTTTCTTGTTAATGCATATAAGATTGATGCAATTTCAATCGGTAACGGCACTGCAAGTCGCGAAACTGAGAATTTCATTCGCCGCATTCGCTTTGACAGAGATATTACGGTAGTGGTAGTAAATGAATCAGGAGCTTCGGTATATTCGGTTTCAGAGCTTGCCCGTGAGGAGTTCCCTGATTATGATGTTACAGTGCGTGGTGCTGTTTCAATAGGGCGCCGCCTTATGGACCCGCTT
Organism: Bacteroidales bacterium; assembly: GCA_012522795.1. Taxonomy (GTDB): domain Bacteria; phylum Bacteroidota; class Bacteroidia; order Bacteroidales; family JAAYJT01; genus JAAYJT01. The sequence continues at coordinate 26,604 of JAAYJT010000058.1, forward strand.
GCCGAACTGGTGAAAATAGATCCGAAATCTATTGGAGTTGGTCAGTATCAGCATGATGTGGATCAGAATGCCCTTCAGAAAAGTTTGTCGGATGTGGTGGAAAGCTGTGTGAATCTGGTTGGAGTGGATATAAATACAGCAAGCAAGGAATTACTTACCTATGTTTCGGGTGTTGGACCTGCAATTGCCGGTAATATTGTGAAATACAGAGCATTAAACGGAGCTTTCACCTCAAGGGAAGAGATCAGGAATGTGTCGAGGATAGGGGATAAGGTATTTGAACAGGCAGCCGGCTTTTTACGGATTCATAATGCCGAAAATCCGCTGGATTCAAGTGCTGTACACCCTGAAAGCTATCCTGTTGTATTTCAAATGGCTGAAGATCTTGGCACTACCGTTCAGGAGCTTATTAAGAACAAGCAGGTTCAGAAAAATATAAAACCTGAAAAGTATGTGAGTGAAACAACAGGAATGCCTACCATAAAGGATATTCTGGCAGAATTGGAAAAACCGGGAAGAGATCCGCGCGAATCGTTTGAATATTTCTCGTTCGACCCTAATGTACATGAGATTGAAGATCTTAAACCAGGAATGATATTGCCGGGGATAGTTACAAATATTACTGCATTTGGGGCTTTTGTAGATATAGGAGTGCACCAGGACGGGCTGATACATAAGAGTAACCTTGCCGACCGCTTTGTAAATGATCCGGCGCAGGTTGTAAAGATTTACCAGAAAGTGAAGGTGAAAGTACTGGATGTGGATTTGCCCCGAAGGCGTATTCAATTGTCAATGAAGGGAGTGGAACAGAAAGAACCGGGAAATGTAAAGCCTTAGAAATGTTAAAACTCCGGTTGAGGAAAAGATATTAAACGGAAAAAAGTATGCAAAGGATACAGAATGATTGGCGCAAATCTGTTTTGAATAATCTTTTTAACGTATTTCCGTTTAATAGCCTGATCATCGTTAAAAAAATATAATAATTCAAAGCTAAGGTCAGAGAAAATATTTTTCCGGACAACTCAGCTTTGAGTTTTTCACAAAAGAGTGGTTCGGAACAATATTAAAAATATAAAGAAACTATGAAGCGCTGTGCGACCGTGATATTTGTATTGCTTTTCAGCCTTGTTGCAATAGCGCAGGATAAAAAGATTTCTTTTGGATTTGTAGCCGAACCCATCATTCCTACAAAGCTTTTCAGGATCACAAAAGATGTGAAAACCATTACCGATTCAGCATCAATGAACCAGATTGCTTTCACGTCCACACCAAGGTACGGATATGCTTTTGGCGCTATAATGAAAATTGATTACTCTCCCCGCTTATCGTTCGAAACAGGTATTAATTACCTTGTACGTAATTATAAAATGGAAGTTGAAGAGCCGGGATATCATATCTCTTTGAGTTTCAATGAAGATAGCTACGAGATACCGCTAACGGTCAAATATTTTCTGCGCCTTGCTGACAAGCTTTATCTCAGCAATGCTGTGGGAGTATCGCTGATAATGATCCCCGGAAGTGTTATGACTAAAGTAGTGAATGGTGCTGAAAACTCAGAAGATTATTTCATTTTTGAGCAACATTCATATATCATGCGAACCATGATGCCGGCATTCAAGGGAGGATTCGGGCTTAACTACCGTACTGAGAATAGTGGACAGCTTTATCTGGAAACATACTACCGGCTTTTTTCTACTTATTACGATACACGTCTTCTTTATTATAATGCTACTACACGAACAGATCAGGTAAATGTTAAGATCAAGTCAATAGGTGATTATTTCGGATTCTCGCTGAAATATACTTTCCCTCCTTCTGATTTTATAAAGCGAACCAAAAAACAACAGAAAAAATAAATATTGAACCTGGACTCCGATCCGGAACTTTCTGCTTGTTTTTACGAAATCACTAACCCTACTGGTTCAGAAAAAGATAAAAATCGTTTGTCAATAATTTATATTTCTCATTATAGCTCATGTCGCTGTTAAAAATGTGAATTGTTTCATGTTTGATTTCCGGTACTTTATCCTTGGTTATCTCAAGCATTGCTCTTATTGGCTTTGAAAAGGATTTGCCAAAAATCTCGGCAATCCTGTACAAGTTCAAACCAGTATTATCCAGTTTTTGTAATACTGTTTCAAGTTCGGGGTAAGGAATAATAAATGCAGCCCTGCCTTCTGGTTTCAGAAGTTTGAATATTGAGCCGAAAAAAATATCAGGAAAATCAATATCAGTATGTTTGGCAATCAATAGGTTGTCTTTACAGGGCTTCAGGGAATTAATGAAAAAAGGAGGATTGGAAATTATGAAATCAAATATCCCGGCATTGTTCTCAGAAAATGATTCCAGACTGATCTCCAACACGTTCAATCTGTTTTTCCATGGGCTTTCCGAAAAATTCATAAAAGCTTGTTTCACACTTTGCAGATGAATATCAATAGCCGTTATATCAGCATTGGTTTTCTGAGCCATCATCAGAGCAAGTATGCCGCACCCGGTTCCAATATCGAGTATATTACCTGTTTGAGGCGGTCTTGACCAGGCTCCAAGCAAAACAGCATCAGTACCTACTTTCATGGTACTTATATGATCATATACATGAAACTGTTTGAACCTGAATGGATTAACTGTGCCCATACTTCTCAAGCACCTTGTTTGTGAAAATAATCATTCTTATCCGGGATTATGTCGGAAGCCGCAAAATTAGAATCTTTTGGGTTTATATGAATGATTAAACACAATATCTGAGCCTGTTCCGATCATTATCAATACTAATACTTCCGGTTATTATCAAAGATTCTCCATTATATAGCCTTCTGACTGATATATAAATTAAGATTGAAAATTATTCCGTAAATGAATTGTGCTAAAATACTCTTCCCTGGTTAAACCGTCATGATCTTATGTAACTAATGAATGACATATTGTAGTAAAATGCACAATCTTTATTCCTGATAAGAATATAATGGCATAGCGTTCCCAATGGCAAATTATGTATTGTTAAATCAAAATTGTGATTGAATGTGGTAAGAGAAATAAAGTTCAGTAAAAAAAAGATAAGTTGCTGAAAACTATACTTCTTGTATTATCTTTGCATAGAGCTAGTATTTATAAAGATAATTACTTTCACAAGTTGACTTAATATAGTTAAATAACACCGGATCAAAAACCTGAAGCTATGAGGAAAATTATTTCAGTTGTAGCAATTTTGGCTTTTAGCCAATATATGGTTTTTGCCGAAAGCTGCCTGCCTAAAGGTATTATTTTCAGCACTCAGGAACAGATTGACAATTTCAGGATAAATAATCCCGGATGTACTGAAATTGAAGGAAATGTCACTATTACAGGTAACAGGATAACCAATCTGAATGGCTTGCATGTTCTTAATTCAATTGGAGGTAATTTGAGGCTTTTCTATAACCCGGCACTTACCAGTCTTACAGGACTGGAAAGTCTTACTTCAATAGGGGGGAATCTCAGAATTGAATGTAACTATACTCTGACTTCCATACATGCACTGGAAAATCTTATTTCAGTAGGTGGTAATCTGCTTGTTGAATCGAATTATGCTCTCACGGCTTTAACCGGACTTGAAAATCTTGTATCTGTTGGAGGTAGAATAGATATTGGTTTTAATCATTCATTGAACGATCTGAATGGATTAAATAATATTACCAATATTGACGATGGTTTATATATATACGGCAATCATAACGTGACCGCTTTGAGTGGGCTGGAGAATCTGGCTAATATTAAGGGAAATTTATTTATTGTTCTGAACAGCGCTCTAACTGATTTAAGCGGCCTGGATAAGCTAATTTCAATCGGAGGTAATGTTGATATCAGCGAGAACAACCTGCTTGCTGATTTGTCAGGACTTGAGAATCTAACCTCTGTTGATGGTGATCTGTTCATATATACCAACAATGCGCTGACTAGTATTAACGGACTGGAGAATCTGGAAACAGTCGGACGTACTCTGACTATCAGTTATAACCCATCACTGGCTAATATAGCAGCTTTGGATAATCTGAGCTTTGTGGGTGGTAATATTGTTATTAATTCTAACCAGATTTTGTCAGTTTGTAATGATAGCTGGTTATGCACACTTATAAGCAATGCAGTGGGCAAAATTAAGATCACCAATAATGCCCCCCGATGTGGCAGTATTATAGATGCAGCTTATTCCTGTGGCGGGCTTCCATGCCTTCCGAATGGTGATTATTATTTTGAAACCCAGATAAATATTAACCGTTTCGCCGAGGCATTTCCGGATTGCACTGATACTGAAGGGAATATTATCATTAATGGTGTCGGAATATATGACCTCAATGGTCTGCATGTGCTTACTTCTGTGGATGGTTTCCTGAATATTTTCCATAACCCTCAGCTAACAGACCTTACCGGACTTGAAAATATTAATTCAATTGGCAGTGGTCTTTTTATCAACAACAACTGTAATCTAAGCAGTCTGAATGCACTTGAAAACCTTACATCCATTGGAGGCTATCTTAGTATTAACTGGAATCATTCCCTCAGCAGTCTTACAGGTCTGGAGAATATTGCTCCAGGTTCAATATCAGCTCTTAATATCAAGTATAACCATAACCTGTCGTTCTGTGCTGTAAGAAGTATCTGTGATTTTCTGGCAGCACCTGCCGGAATGGTGCATATCATGAATAATGCCCCGGGTTGTAATAATTCAGGAGAAATAATTAATGAATGTAACAGTATTGTTCCCGGTGATGCAGACTGTGATGGAGAGGTAGATATTTTGGACGTAATCACTATTGAGAACTATATTCTTGGTATGAACCCGTATCCATTTTGCTTTGAAAATGCGGATATTGATTCCAATGGTCTGATCAATATAGCAGATGTAGTTGGCACTGTCAATATAATTGGTTGTGGTTTGAAATAAGACTGATTTTTTCCATTTCTCCACCGACTAAGGTCGGTGGCAATTGATCTCGAATGATTAGGGAGAGAATGTTATGAATAGGGACGGGCTTTAGCCCGTTTAACAAATAAATACTCTCCTTCCCTATGGGCTTTAGCCCAAATATATTGACTGTTAATATTCTGCATTTTAAACTATTTTGGCTAAGGCCAATATTGTATTGTTACCCCTTTTTAACCATCGGCATTGACGATTGTAAATACAAATCGTATGATTTGTCCCGCAGCGGTCAGGACTGCCGGCGTTTTATTTTAGATACATTTCAATAAGTCCTTCAGGTGCTTGAATACGAATTATACGCTTGTCCTTATCCACTTTTGTTATGATCTCATTAGCAACCGGTATCAGTATTTCCTTGTCGTTATGCATAACCTGTAATAATGCCTGCATAGGATAATCAAACACTTTTTCAATTTCACCCAGAACACCAAATTTCTCATCAATTACTGTAAAGCCTTCAATCTCATGGTAATAGAATTGATCTTCAGTAAGTTCAGGTAAGGCTGATAATGGTAAATACAAACCTACTCCCACAAGCACAATGGTTTGATCAATATCATCAATATCATGAAATCTGACTGCAGCCTGCTTGCCCGAACGCAAATTTATCTCCTGAACAATGAAAGGCACCAGATTGCCGGCAACATACGCATAAACAGCATCAAGATCACGGTATTTATCCGGTTCGTCAACATCCAGATAGATAAGTAATTCGCCTTGAATTCCTATTGGCTTGAGTATTTTCCCCAGATAATAATATCCGCTTATTTCCATATTTATAAAGATGATTTTTTGCTTTGGATCATGACAATAACTGAATGCTTTAAAGTGCCGTTAGTAAACTTGTGATTTTGGTTTCAAAAAACCGGAAGATGATAATATTTTAGTGTTTGAACCGGAATAAAGTAGTTCAGGCTTCTGATACCACAAGTTTCCTGGTTGCCAGATAGCGAGCAAATATATAAACAGCCAGCAGTACAGCCAGTATAGTAATAAAGATAATGAGATTCATTTTGCCTGTGAAAACCAAATAGATAACAAAAAGGTTCAGCACAAGCTGTATCCCTGCATATAGGGCAGCTACAATTAATTGAGGCCAGCCATTCTCATTTGCAAGTAATTGATAAAGATGAAGCCTGTGGGGTTTAAAGATGTTTTCCTTTCTTAAAATACGGATAAAAATAGTGTAAGATGTATCAATTCCATACACAGCAAAAAACAATATCCAATAAAACTCTTTGGATTTAACCATGAGATTGATAAGCAGCCACGACATCAGAAAAGCCATGCCAATACTTCCTACATCCCCGGCAAATACAACTGCTTTACGCCTCGCATTGAAAAAGCCAAATACAAGCAGACTTGCCATTAGCGTTCCCACCAGTCCGCCTGGGAAAAATGGTTCCCATCCTGCGGGCAAACCCATTGAAAAGAAGGGTAATAGCAGGTTATATGCATTATTAAGCAAGCTGAAACTGCCAAGTGTGATAAAACTGTAAAACGCAGTAATGCCATTTATCCCATCCATGAAATTAATGGCATTGATACTTCCGATTGTAAGTATTAAGGCAAATAATATCCAGTACCAGTGAAACCCAAGTAGTCCAATCTCATAAAACAATAAGGCAACTGCCAGCAGATGTACTATTATGCGAATTGAAGCTCTTACTCCTTTTACATCATCTAAGAAGCTAATGAAGCTGATGAGTACCATGCCGGTAATTATGTATGGATACTGAAAGCCATATAACAGGAACCAAAAAATAACAGCAACCGGAAAAATAATGCCTCCGCCTCTGATAGTGGGTGTTTTATGCGAGGTGCGATCTGTCGGCTGATCAATAATATAGTATCGGGCAGCGATTTTTAGATATAGCCACATAACACCAAACAGAACTATTGAAAGTAATAAATGGTTAGTCATGTGATAGTTTTTTGCAAATATAAAACATGCGTTTGTTTAAACAGGTTTTTTTATTTGTTTTTTCGTATCTGTGGCAAAAGAATCCAGGGTGTTCTTCATGCCTTCCCTTGCTGTAAAGGGTAAGCTTCTGATATTTAAAGCTTTTTTGATTTTACTGTTCGAAACCACATAATTCTCAGTGAGTTTCTTCAATCTTTCCGAATTTAATGGCAGGCATAAAAAATCTCCGCTTTTTGCGATAAAACCAATGAATTTTCGCGGCATTTTCATAATTCTGGCTTTTCGCCCGCTTGAAGCGGCTATCAGACTTATCAATTCATTTGTTGAAAGTGGCTCATCATCGGCAATATTATATATGCCTGATCGTATATTGTTGCTAATCAGCTGATTGATGATGAATGAAAGATTTCCGGTGCTTAAAAAAGAGCGCCGGTTGTCGAAAGCACCAAGAGGCCAGGGGATGTTCTTTGTAACCACCTGATAAAGCAGGTTGAGATTACCTTTGTTGCCCCGCCCGTGTATCATGCTGGGGCGGAGTATATAAACCATTTTATCCTCCGGAATGGGTTTTGAAAGAATATACTGTTCGGCAGCTAATTTCGATTTTCCGTAAGGTGTCTTCGGATCAGGAACTGCCTCTTCGGTAAGGGTTTCTCCTTCAACAGTATCGGCGACTGCTTTTACTGAACTGAAAAAAATGAATTTCTGTGCTTCCGATTGCAGAAAAATATTAAATATCTTTTGGGTCAGACCCGAGTTCACTTCAAAATATTCTGCTTCCTCACTTATGTTTTTCGTGTCGTGGGCTTTTCCTGCCAGATGTATGATGACTTCTGTTGCGGGAAGTAAATCAAGCTGATCCCAGCCAAATATCCTTTCTTTAGGAAATTTTCCCTTTTCGGTAATGTCCAGACCATACAATTCAAACTCCTGATGCAGTGCATCATAAAGATTGGAGGCTACAAAACCTGATGAGCCTGTTAAAAGAACTTTTATCATGATAATTGCGGGATTGTTAAAATGCGATCATTCAATACGGCTGTCAATGCAGAGTGAGATATTGTTGAGCAGGTACCCGGTCAGCACTGATGTTATTTTATTTTTTGCGGTATAACGGCAGGTATTTCCTTAAACCATACATGCTGTACAATACAATATACCATATGCTTTTGAAAAATGGTATCTGCTCTACCTCACGGTAAACCTTCCAGATATAATACATGGTTTTAAACTTATTGCCTGATATTGAATAGCTGCGAAGTCTGTAATAACCTAGCGGCTCATGATAACTATATGCATACGGTATCTTTCTAAGAATCCTAAGCCATAATGTGTAATCATGCCTTTTCCTGATATTTGCCATGTGCATATTCCCCAGAACACTGCGATCGTAAACTGCTGTAAGGCAGCCAATATCACACGTGCGCAGAATATCAGTATAGCTGACCTTGCTTCGGGTGGTGCTTAATCCCAATTCTTTACCTTCTTCGCTGATAATGTAGTAAGGTGCAAATGTGAACTCATAGTTGTTTTCTGCCATGAAGGCAATTTGTTTTTCAAGTTTTTCGGGAACCCATAGATCATCACTATCACAAAATGCTATGAACCTGCCACTTGCATTATCAATAGCCGTGCTGCGTGCCAGTGCGCCTCCCCGGTTCTCATTATGTCTAAAAAGCCTGATACGATCATCTTTTTTTATGTACTCTTCAATAATGGCACAGGTGTTATCACCGGAGTTGTCGTCAGTGATAAGTAATTCCAGATCTCTATATGTCTGATTGAGAACTGATTCAATTGATTCACCAATATATTGAGAGGAATTATATGCAGGCATGATCACTGAGACTGTCATTATCAGTTTACTTTTTTTATTGAAGAATATAAATTTATTAATTTCTCCGCTACCATTTCCCATGAAAATGTCAGTGAGGCTTCATAGGCATTATTTGACAAACGAGCATAATAAGAATATATCATTTTGATCTTTGAAGCTATTTCGTTGGCGTCATGCGGATTAACTGTAAAACCAACATAACCTTCAGGAAAATGACCATCGAAACCTTGGTTTTTTGAATAAATAACAGGTAAACCCTGAGACATTGCTTCCGGATATATCAAACCAAATGTCTCAATTAAACTTGGTACGGCCAATAAATCCGCTTCTCTGTACAGATCACGGAGTTTCTCAGGGTCTGATATATGTCCGTAATAGCTTACAGGTGTCAAATGTTTTTGTTTTTTAAGATCTGAAAGTAAAGGTCCGTCACCGGCAACCATAAGACGAATGTTAAAGGATTGTTTGTTCAGTATTTCGCAGGCATTGATAATCGCTTGCAGATTTTTCCTTTTATTAATGATTCCAACAAAGATCACAGTACGCTGATTATTTGCCCTTTCTTTGCTTTTGCGATTATTCAACCAGTAATCATTGATGCCGTTAGGTATAATATGACTTTTTGGTTTCAATTCTCTGTATATCTGATCTCCAAGGATAGCCTTTAATTGAATATCAAGATAGGCAGGGGATAGAAACATTATTGCAGAAGCATTTTTTAATATCCTGTAACCTATATTTCTAAATATAAAAGACTTCTGCATAAAAATATGCATATCAGTAGAACGGATGCTTACGATATAGGGCAGTTTCCATTTTTTATGCGCCCGATAAGCGATCAATCCGTTAACAATTAAAGAATGTGCATGAATAAGTTCTGTTGAATGTTTGGCATAATGCTTTTTAAATGCCTTCCATGTCCTCATCATTTTAAGAGGCCAAAGATAACGATGGAATGTACTGAAACAGTGTGTGTAATAAATTTCACCATGTTTCAGTTTTTCGGGCATATTTTTGTTCAGATGTGCAGTTTTTTGCACAGGCACAAAAACATGCTGCTTCAATCCTTTTTTATCAAGCATACTTACCAGTTCACCATGAAGACGACTGGTAATATAGTAAGAGTTGATATGGGTTAGTTTTATTTCACTCACAGCAGGTTTTACTATAGTTGGCTACTTCGATATTCTCTTTTTTATTAACTTATTTTAATGAGATAGTAGAATACAAATCATCAACATACTCTTATATATTATATTTCATAAATATAATTTCTTTTATTCTTTAATTAAGTAATTCTTGTTTTTTTTGTACTTTAGACTTACCAGGGTCTTTAACCAGTTCTGATATCCTACGAAAAGATTCCCTGACCATAATGCTTTGGAAAGTAATCTGATAAAAGGCACAGGCCCATATTTGGTACTTTGTATTATAAAGTTCATTACTGAATTGGTTTTTTTATAGCCATGTTCTTTTAACATCTGATTCTTCCTGATAATAGTATCAAATCTGCTTTCTATATGTTTCAGGCTTATAGTATTAGTCAGGCTTCCTTTTTCAACTATAATACAATAAATATAATTGTTGTCTGCTGCTATCTTTTTGGCAGCCAAGCCAATCTTTAATCCAAACATAACATCATTACTTGCCGGCACCTCATCAAAAATAATATTATTCCGTTTGACCAGATCATTGGATACCAGTTTTGCACAAGGCGAAGGCCATTTAGTTCTGAGGTGGTATTCATCCTTATCTTTAAAATAATTATTTATCACTGCTTCATAGTGCTCATGGCGTGTTGCCGGTTCCATGGTGTCAGAATAAACACTTGTCATTTTAAAGAATACAATGTCCTTATCGCTTTTTAAATATTTTTCTAATAAATTGAATGCGTCATCCGTAAAGAAATCATCTGCATCTAAAAAAAGCAACCATATTCCTTTAGCATGTTGTAGCCCTATGTTTCTTGCATGTCCTGCTCCTTTGGTTTTGTCTGAATAATATATCTCAACATTGGAGCGCTTGTCGAATAAGTTTTTGTCAATAGAGATTGGTGAATTATCAACAACTATAACCTGAATGTCTTTATTATCCGGAATTGACCCTACAGCCTTCCCAAGAAGCACAGTATCTGTTTTTGTATAATGTGGGATAATAATACTGATCGTTATAGCTGTCATTTTGTTTTAATAAGTTTCAGTCCTGCAGGAATTAATTCAGGATCATGCACGTGGTATATATCAGCATTTAATTTGATAGCTTCTTTTTGATTTTGGCATTGTTTATCGGTTGATAACCGTGTGTATCTGATCAGTACCTCCATTATTTCAGGAACATTTGGATTGACCATAAAACCTTGAATAACGATTTGAGTTCAACAATTCCATTATTAGTTCTTGTCTAGATAGTATTAAAACAAAATAATGATTGTCATTAGAATATTTTCTTTCATACTCCTTTGCAATTCTTAATAAAATATCATTAGATAGAATTTTATTAAGAATTGATAAGAAAAATATTGTTGTAAGATGTAGAATATTCATAAGTTATCTTCTTTCTTTATTTCCGCCAAAAAGTAAAAAATAATGATGTCTAAAGCGTATAATTCGAATGAAATAAATAAAATACATAATATAAATAAAATCGGAAGTACTCAATTCGAGGGAATGCCTATTCCTTAATAATGCAAAATAATATTTTATTGGGGGACGTAAATGATAAACTCCAAAGAAGAAAAGAAAAAGTTTTGATTTCTTTTTTGTGAGTCTTTCAAGGTGGCTGGGGAAAAGTCGTTTTGTTTTTGTTATGATTTGTCCTTTGCTTCTTGCAGGATGTAAAACAAAACTCTCAGGAACATAAATTAATGAAAAGCCTGCTAAAGTAGCTTTTTCGTTCCATTTCATATCACTTCCTGAGAAAACAGAATCGTCGAATAATCCAATACTATTGAATAAATCACTTTTTACAAATAGGTTTGCAGTGACAGCTTTTTTATTTTTCGAATAAATATCTTGTCTGATAGCAAATATTGACTCATATTTGTTTATGTATTTAGGATTATTATCGTTTGGGAATATTTTAATAGCTCCTGCTACTCTATCATAAGTACTATATATTAACCAGGTTATTCCCTGTTCTAGCCACCCTTTATCCGGAATGCAATCCGAATCTGTAAAAGCCAGAATCTCTCCCTTAGCAATGCTTATTCCGGCATTGCGAGCAGCATAGGAACCTGGTTTTGTTTCAATTATTATTTTCATATTATACGCCGGAAGTTCATAAGGGCAGGTTTCTTCAGGGTCGTTGTTTACAATAATCACTTCAAACTGATTTGCCGGATAAGTTTGATTTGCCAATGCTTCAAGACAAAGCTTAAGACGGTTCCAGTCTTTGTAGGTGGCAATAATTACGGAGATGATAACTGAACTCATTTTAAGGTTGTGTTTATTTGGCTTGACAAATTTAATTTAGAAAACTTTTGACTACTCTGACAAAATCTTTTTGTGAATATTCAGCTTCAAATTGATGGAATTTCTTTACATTGTATTTCATTTCTTGTTTTGATAATCTGATGTTTCCGGTTTTTATATCATTTTTTAATTCAGAAACTTAAGAAATGATAAAATCATTGGTCTTTAACCAGTTAAAAGTTTGTGATTATTTATGTTTTTGAGAGATTTGAACATTTTCAAAATATCAATATAATTATTACAAAGATGCTTGCTGTTTCCTTTAAGGATCAGCTCTTTTTTTGGAATGTCCATCATTATTGTTATGTTTATAAAAAGAATGCGTTGGATTTATAAAAATTAATTAAAAGTCAATAACATCACCAGATAAAAGCTTTTAAAAATTGAAAAAATCCTTGAGGCTCCGTTGCAGTGGATATTGCTTTATTAATTAAATAAAATCTTGTTATATCAGGATTTGCTTTTATAAATCTATTGTTTATGATTAGTTTAATATAAATCTTAAATACTTTGTAGCGTAAATGAACATCATCTTTATTATATTCATACAATTCAGAATAAACATTTAAATGTGTTCTTAGTTTATTTGCTTTTGACAGAGGACTATAGATGCCGCCATCATGTATGTTGTAAACCCCTAATACTTCTTTTAAATAATAGCCTTTCTTTTGCTTAATAAGATGGTAATTACGATGTGCATCACGCGAGTATTTATATTTTTGTTTTTTTTGTGAATACAATAATTCCTTTCTAAACATTAATGTTAATGATTTAATATACCACCCTTTATGTAATACTTCCAAAGTAATGTCAAATCCTGTATTTGTGTAATTAGGAGCAGATCTTGTATCCATAATTATGATCTCTTCCTCACCAGTATTTGAATCTCTGGATATAAAACCTCCTGAGATCAAACTGTATTCATTATTTCTTTCCAAAAAATCCACCTGCTTCTGTAGCTTAAGCGGATCTGTCCAGTAATCATCGCCTTCGCAGGGAGCAATATATTTTGCTACTTTGCGTGCTTCATCATAAGGTTTTCTTGCCTGACGCCTTATCTCACCTTTCCCATATGTATTTTCTTTCTGGCAGAATGCAAATATCAGCCCTGGGTATTTATATGCGTATTCTTTTACTATTTCTGCCGTTCTGTCAGTTGAGGCATCTTCAAATATACAAACCCGTACCGGAAAGGTGGTTTTTTGCATTAAAATACCTTCTATGCAATCGCGAATATAAGGCTCATGATTGTATGTTAGCGTACTGGTGGACACTAAAGGGAGAGTGCCTTCAGGCCAGACCTGCTCGGTTAATGGTATTGGCTCAGGTAAAGGTGTGAAATTATTTCGAGTTTCGTTATACATTAATACTTATTTCCAATTTATTAATAGCAAACAGGAATGCACTATGTTAAAGTATTCTGCCTGTTCAGATTATTGCATTGATAGATGAATAATATGGTTTTCTATCTCCCTTTTACCTTTTTAAGAATTCTCTTTAACAACTCTATAACCGAATCAAAGAAAATTACTATACCCATACCTTTATACATTAACTTGAAATGACGATATGGATAATTATGCCTTTTGTATTCAGGATAAGCTTTTGGTAAATTAAGGTCAATTGCATGTTTTAATTCTTCAAGACTTATATTCATCCGGTGCTCATCTTTTTGTTCCTTGAAGTAATTATATACTTTAATTTTTGTAGTAATTGCGCCATAATATTTGCTAGACTCACTTTTCGAAGACCATACACCACCGGAATGAACACGTCTGACTGAAGGTCCAACTGAGGCTAAAAACTTGCATTTGCCCAGAGTTCCTAAAAATGCATTTAAAAGATAATCGGCTCCAAAACCAGCCGGAGTTGATATGCCGTAGACATTAATATAATTAATGTAAAACTTTGTAGCCGTGGCAATTCCTGAAGGAGTTGCTATTAATTCATCCTGAGTAAAATCCCTGCCTTTCTTTGGAAACGTGTTTTTACTCAATATACCATTATTTATTCTTTTGTGAGAATGATAGCATAAACTGTAGTCACGGTTTTTTTCCATAAATTCCACCTGCTTTTGCAATTTCAATGGATCGGTCCAGTAATCATCGCCTTCGCACAAAGCAATGTATTTTGCTACATTTCGTGCTTCATCAAAAGGCTTCCTTGCCTTGCGTCTTATCTCACCTTTTCTCCATGTGTTCTCTTTCTGGCAGAATGCAAATATCAGTTCCGGGTACTTATCTGCATATTCTTTTATTATTTCTGCTGTTCTGTCTGTTGAGGCATCCTCAAAAATACAAACCCTTACTGGGAATGTGGTTTTTTGCATTAAAATGCCTTCTATGCAATCGCGAATATAAGACTCATGATTGTATGTTAGCGTACTGGTGGACACTAAAGGGAGAGTGCCTTCAGGCCATTTTTGTTCGGTGATAGGTGTTGGCTGAGACAATTTCATATATGCACTGTTTTATTTTGATATGATTTTGTCAATTACAAGTATTTCCATCTCAGGGTGTAGTTCATAAAACACCCTGCCAACATTCTTATCTTGAGAATAAGAGGATAGATTCATTAAATCAAGCTGAGGGTACTTCTTTACAGAATCGTTTAAATATTCTATAAATACTGTTATTTTATAATAAGATTTAACATAGTATTTTATGGCATAATGAATTTCCTTATGATTAATCTCTTTCAATTTACCCTTGTCAATAAGCAATTGAACTTTTTTCTTAAATATTAATTTCCCGGTATCAATCCCTTCATCAATGTAAAAAATACTACAACCAAGCGGATCGTTATATAATAATGAATAAAAAAAGTTGTCCAATCCTTTATAATTAGGGACTATTCCTGAATGAATATTTATGAATTTCACATCCGGAATACTTAAGATCTCTCGTTTTAATATGCCACTTGCCCCTACCAATATTACACCTTTAATATTTGATTTTATACAATTAATTAATTCATCGCTATTAAAATTATCTGATTCAATTGAAATAACATTTAATTTATTCAAAATATCAGTCATTTTTAAATTTCTGATTTCAAATATGTTTTTTGGAAGAAAAACATCAACAACATTTTGAAAAGCTTTTCTTCTTTTATATTGCTTTTTACTATTATTAAAGATGAATAGTTTATTTGCTTTTTGTTTACCTATTAAAAATGATAAAATCTTATATTTCTTATTTACAGTTCTTGTTTTGGGGTGAATCAGAATTATCGTTTTAGGATAATAACCGGCTCTGATCAATTCAGAAAGATATATATCTGTAACCAGATTGCCGTTTTTCATTATAAGTGAGAACTCAACCATGTTTTAAATCTTATAAAAAGTCTCTTTTAATTCCTTAATATTTTCGTAATAAGTTGACTCATCTATTATTGCTTTTGACAACATAAGATCGTTTAACTTAAAAGCGCTGTTTAAAAATTTATAATCACCTGATGTCTTTAATATGTGAAATAATGAAATATAGCTGATATTTGAGATCTCTGATTTTGATTGAGGTTTAGACAAATCAAGATCATAATATTTAAAGATGATCTTGTATACATCAATATGCTTTACTATTTTATCAAATAACAAAATATTATCTTTAGTTATTTTTCCTTCTTTTTTAATAGTGCTTTCTATATTTATGGATTCATCGCTAATCATATTTCGTAATTTTTAAGGATTTCGCGTAAACGGGTTGATGAGATCCCTTCAGTTCTTGTGGATGTAACAATTTCTTTATTGTTTTTTCTGCACCAATCAAATGCTTTTTGAAAATATTTATGATTTTGGTCAGGACCACGCATAAAAACATCAAACTCTACTTCTTTTACAATTAGATCAACTCGCTCATAAGGAATTACCTTATCAACAAATTTTATATTTTCTACCAGGCGCATGCGTTCTTCAAGACTATAAAGAAAATCTACTCCTTTTATGTTTAGCTTATCATCATGTACGGCTACAATTATATAGTCTCCATACTTTTTTGCCTGTTCAATTACATTTAGATGTCCAATATGAAAAAAATCAAAAACACCTACCATTAATACTTTCTTTTTCATATAAAAACTTTTACAGTTAAAGGGACTTTATATTCTTTTAAATGATCTGTATTGAAATTTCCTTCTTTAAAACTGAAATCCATTTTTGTTGGGTTTTGCCAGTTACCATATACGTGTGTCAGGTAGTCCATGTGATTATAAGGCAGAAAAAGTTTTTTACCTCCTTTGTTTAATTCATCGTATCCATTAAAATGTTCAGCTTTACACGAAAGATATTTTGTTTGCATCACAACTGACAGATTATCAAAAGTCCTGCGGATCCTCACTCCAAATTCAAATTCATGGAAATCTTCATTCCTGCCATTGAACCGAATTTCATAATAGCGTATTTCATCTTTATCGGTCACTTTCTTAAGTACATACCAATCAAGTTCATCAGAATATGGAAAGCTGCTTATATTGTTTTTTAAAAGATTTCCAAATTTCTCAACATTCTCATAGTTTATTGCAAAATCAACGTCATCGTCCCATTGTATTATATCACCATCTCTGACAAATCCTAAAAGTGTTCCATATTCGAGATAAAGGACTATATCATTTTTCTTTGCCAGTTCAGATAAATAAAAGATCATTTCTCTGGCCATTTTATGAGTTTTCTCATTTTCAAAGGGCTTGCCGTTTTTTAGTTTATATTTGTAAGGAACAAATATTTTATTTTCCGGTATATTTGTTCTTTGCTTTAGTTGCTCCTTTATTGCATCTATATATGAACTGACAATGAGTATATAATCAAATTCGTAATTATCAAAACAATAGGGATTTATAACTGTAATACCCTGAATGCTTTCTCCATGCTTTTCATAGTCCCAATCGGTTATTCCAATTATATCATATTCGTCTCTGTAATTTCTGATGTAATTATTAAAAGCCCATCCAGTACCAAAAATTATTACTTTTTCTTTTTTCATAATTTTTTTATTTTTTCCTCAAAAATACTTCTCACAATCTGTTCCATGTTGTATTGTGGCTGCCATTTGGTATCCTGATATAGTTTTGTTGAATCAAGTTCGGCATATAGTATTGCATCCGAAGGTTCTTTTTTTATTTCAACATCAATATGATAATCTTTGGCAACCTGTTTCACGGTTTCGGCTATCTCCTTTATAGTGTAACTTTTTAAATATCCAAGATTGTAAATTTGCTTCCAGTTTTTAAAAGGGATATTCAATAAAGCAATAATACCCGCCGCTGCATCATGGATATCAAGTTGAGAAAAAAGAAGATTATTATTTGAAATTTTGATAGGATCACCTTTTAATGCACTATCAACAAATTTGGAAACCATTCTCGTATCTGCTCCAACACCAATAAGTCCGGCTAAACGTAGATTTGTAAATGCTATATTTGAATTCTCCGATATTTTTTTTAAATACAGTTCAGAAAAGTACTTAACTGTTCCATATACTGTAACAGGTTCTGCTTCCATAATCTCATTCCATGGTGCTTGAATTTTTCCGTAAACCTCCTGGGTTGATATATTGATAATACCGGTTTTTTCATTTTTTGCTACATTATCAAACAGGTTCGTAGTAAATAATAGGCTTTTAGCGATTTCTTTACCTTTTTTATGACCTCTTGCAAAAGCACAATGCACAATAATATCTATTTCAGATAAAAATGATTTTTCGGCAAACAATTCATCGTTTGAAAGACCAATAACACTGCTTCCAAACCTCTCCTCAATTTTTACCTTGTTTGAAGTTAAAGCATAGATCTTATTTTCAGTTTTCACCAACTGTTTTATAATCTCTGTGCCTAAATAACCGCCTGCGCCTGAAATTAATATCTTCATAATTCATCTAAATTATAGCCCGGCATAACAACTGAATTTCCTTCTGTTGATATTACGTCAATTTTTTCTGTAACAACTTTAATAAGCTCTATCATTTCCGCCTTTGAATTACAAACAGCCAGTACTCTTACAACAACCTGATTTAATGTTCCTAATGCAGATTGTGGAATGGTTGTGCCAACTTCATGATTTTCAATAACTCTTAAAACGCCCGGCATTTTTCTTGCCTCTTCAATACCTAGGTACTCTTTAATAGTACAAGGCATAGCTAAAAAAGTGATATTGAAAGCATATTTATTCCTGAAATAAGGGTCTACTAAATGTTTAATGTCTCTATCACCCATCTCTTTGGTCAAAGCATAATCCACCATCATTTCAAGTGGATTGTATTCACAAATATGTTCTAATATGTGATATTCCTGAGTTCCAGTTAATCTGAAACCAATGTCATAAAACATAAACTCATCATTATCAATAAACGACTGAATAAAGATCATACCATTTTTTAATCCTATTGAATTAAAAGCAGCAATGACTTTATTATTCAGCTTCTTTATATAATTATTCAGATGTTGAGATGGGAAAATATATAATACAGGTAAGGGAATGGTGTATTTATCACCATTTCCGGTGTTCCTGTTAGCCAGAGCACTAAGCATTATTTTACCATTTTGTAAAATATAAAAGATAGTTACTTCCCGTGCATCAATGAATTTTTCTATAAGTGCTTTTTTCAATATAGAAACTTCTAGTGCATTTTTGTAACCTTTTCTTAATTCTACTTCATCATAACAAATTGAAATGCCATAGCCTCCGCTGCCATCAACTGGTTTTACCAAAACTGGATAGTCTGTTTTATTTACATCTTCAATACTGGGAATTTCCGGTACAACAGGGATATCAAATTTCCGAAACAATGCTTTATACCTGGATTTTAAGGAAGTATTTAGCATGTCTTCCCTGCTTGCATAAAAAGGCAGATTTAATGCCTCGCAAACATCTAATGTGCGCCAAATATTATATTCATGAATTCCTGTAAAAACTGCATTAACTCTTTCCTTTTTACATTTATTGACTATTATATCCACATCGGCAGTTGATATATCCCATGCATCATAAGAAAGTTTTTTGGCAGGCGACTCAGATACAGGTAAATTATCTGTTACAATAGTATGCGCACCATTCTTATTTAGATATAGTACAATATCTTTAGATGCAATAGGCTTCCCAGCCATTATCAGCACCTTTTTATTCTTATATTTTCCTTTCATATCAATTCATATTCATCCAACATTTCGTTCACCTCCTCTGCACTGTTAAACATAAGTACATCCAAAATTGAGAGCCATGGAACAAATTCATTGTTAAACTGCTTGTATTTAATAGGTAAGGTTTTAATAAATTTCAACTCAATATCCTGTTGTTTAAAATCTTCTTTTTTATATAATTCTATTCCTCCAATAGCGTTTATGTAGGTTTTAGTATTAAGTTGTTTGCAAATATATAATATCCTTTCTGTTCTGTTTAAATCATTAGAATTAGAAAAATCAGATGATGAAACATAAAACTCAGTTTTTAGCCCTAGATAAGAGGCGCAAACTTTTACACTCTCTATTGCAATTTCAGCAATATTATTATAATCTTTATTTAAGACAGGTTTGACAATCTTAATGACTTGATCAAAATATGGTGCTTTTTTATAAGCTATTTCAATGGTTTTTTGTAGTTTAAGATATTCTTTTGATTGAAAGCCAATTTCAACCTCATTAATTAGTTTATTCTGGCTTGCTTTTAAAAGCGGAATAGTAAAGTGTTTTGCTATGCTATTAATCAGCATTCTGTTTCTGTTAACCCATCCTCTGTTTATATAGTTTACATCATCGTAAAACACGAACCTGTCAACAGCATTTAGGAGCTGAAAATATCCGATATAAGGTAGGAAGTATGGCTGCATGATAGCTGTTTTCATAGTATCTACTCCTTCTCAGTGCTTTTTACGTCTTCTTGCAAATTTTTTACAAATTCTTTAACTTTCATTGCATTTGATTCCAAATTATCTGATGTATCAATATCTAAGACAGGTAAACCTTTTCCACGTAAAAGATCAACAAACATTTTTTTATTGTTGAGCGATGTTGTCTGGCTTTCAACTAGCTCGTTTAATGTTTTGTTTTTGTGTTGAGGTCTCATATGTTTTATGGTTTGGTGTCTTTCAATAATTCTTTTTGAGATTATCTCAGGATTAGCATAGCAAAATACCAATGCACGGTTTTTTATAAGGCTAATGAGGTCTATTTCATTTTTTTGATGCAGCTCTATAATAGCACTTCCGAAGTTATGGAATAATCCATCTTCCATTATTAATGTATATTTTTGATTGCTATGCCGGGCAATTATTTCTTCTTTTATATTTTTTAAATAAAATGTCATAAAACCTATAGTGTCTTTTGTATTATATTTTCTGGTTACTTGTTCATATTTTTTATTCAGTATTTTTTTATAAACAGGATGAATGTCTTTGGCTAAAGGCCATAAATTGCCGTTTATGTAATTTATATATTCTTTTACACCCATCCAGTTGTCGCCGGCAATTCTTAATTTAAGCATTGCTTTATAAAGTGTGGTTTTTCCTGCTCCGGACACTCCGACAAACTCTATGAACAGTGGATCTTGATAGGTTAAAGTATGTATTTTAACTTTCTTGCCAGGATTTATTCTTACTATCTTGTATCCAAGTTTATTCAGGAAATATTTAATAAGATTTTTCATTCAGTTCTACACATTTAAATGTAATATTGAATATTCTTTTGATTATTTTTAATTATTGGTTTGTAAACAAATTCAAGTTTTATATTTTTCCAATCGGTATTATTTCTAATTACAAACACCAATACAAGTGGTTCAATATCAAATAGATAATAAGCCATTTATTGTTTGATAATATAAGTTGGGCTTATCTGTTTAAAAGACTACAAATATCTTCAACAGTGCTTAAAGATAGTTCAGGGTAGATTGGGAGGCAAAGTACCTGTTCAGCTATTTTGGTTGCAACAGGTAAATTCCTTATTGATGCTGATTCCAGGCTATTATAAACCGGAAATTGACTGATCAACGGATAGAAATACCTTCTGGAATAAATATTATTCTTTTTCAACAGTTCATATACTTCATCTCTTGATTTGCCATATTCGTTTTTTCGTATCAAAACAGGGAAATATGCATAGTTGTGTTTAACATTCGGAAAGTCGTTCAATAATATTAATCCATCTCTGCCGGCAAGATTTTCCCTATACATTTCAGCAATATTTTTTCTCTTTTCTATTGCCTGATCTACATATTTGAGCTGCAGCAATCCAAAGGCAGCCTGTACCTCATTCATTTTGGCATTTATCCCCGGTGCTATTACTCTGGTTTCGCCGGCAAAACCAAAGTTTTTCAGATAGTCAATTCTCTTTTTTGTTTTTTCATCATGGCTTACTATTGCTCCTCCCTCAAAAGTGTTATACACTTTTGTTGCATGAAAACTCAGAACCGATAAATCACCCCAGTTACATATTGATTCTCCGTTGATTTCAACAGCAAAGGCATGGCAGGCATCATAAATAAGCTGTAATCCGTAAGTATCAGCTATTTCTTTGATCTTATGAACATTGCAGGGATTTCCGTAAACATGAACCGGCATAATGGCTGTTGTTGCCGGCGTGATCAGCGATTCTATCTTATCGGGGTCAATATTGAAAGTGTTTGGTTCGATATCGCAAAAAACAGGTTTGATCCCATTCCACCAAAGTGAATGAGTAGAGGCAACAAAGCTAAATGGAGTAGTAATAACTTCTCCATTGATTTTGTTGGTTTGCAAAGCTGTTATTAAAGCAAGTGTCCCGTTTGAGAATAGAGAAATATGTTTTATACCCAGATAATCGCAGAGAGCTTGTTCCAGTTGTTGATGAAACTGTCCATTGTTTGTAAGCCATTTGTTTTGCCATATTTCTTCAAGATATGGAATAAATTCTTCAAGTGGTGGGAGATAAGGTTGCGTAACAAAAGTAGTTTTCTTACTCATTTTAGTTTATGGTTTGTTGTGAATACTTGCCTCATTACCTGACAAAAATAAAATATTCCTAATTTGTTTTACAGTTTGTTTGCTATTTAACACTGAATATTTCGTCAGGATCATTATGAAAGCTGGCATTGTCCTGGCTTTTATTCAAATCCGATACCGGCTTGGGTTTATCAGAACGCTCTTTTGCCATTTCCCTGAATAATTTGTTTCTTTCTAAAAGTTCCTGATATGTTCCCTGATCAATGATCTTTCCTTTATCCATAAAATACAGCATATCGCAGTTCATAACTGTTGTAAGCCGGTGAGCTATCATGATCACTGTTCGTTCACCTTTCAGGTTTTCGATTGAGTCAATTATTTGTTGTTCAGTAATATTATCCAGTGCCGAGGTGGCTTCGTCCATAACAAGCACCTGTGGATTGTTATAAAGAGCACGTGCAATACCTACTCGCTGTCGTTGCCCACCCGAAAGGCGTGTACCACGTTCTCCAACACGAGTATCCAATCCTTCAGGCAACTGGGCAACAAGTTCTTCAAGTTGTGCAAGTTTTACAGTCCTCAAAACTTCTTCTTCATCAATGATTTTATCAGAAAGCCCAAAGGCTATATTTCGTCTGAGGCTTTCATCACCAAGATATATGAATTGAGGTATATAACCTATATTACGCTGCCATGCCGATATACTTTCATATATATTTTTACCATCAACAAGAATTTCACCTTGCTGTGGTTCTAACAAGCCTAATAATACATCCACAATAGTGGTTTTACCGGCTCCTGATGCTCCTACGAATGCAATGGCTTTTCCATGAGGGATTGTCAGGCTTATACCATTGATTGCCTGCTCACTGCTATTGCTGTACTGATAAAAAATATTATTAATTGTGATATTGTTTTTAAGTTCGAGCTTATCCTTTTTTCTCCTGTCCTTTTCAAATTGTTTATTAAAGGGACGTAAGTACATCAGATCGTCGTAAACAGCATTCACTGATGGAAGATGGTATCTAATATCGGTTAATGTTTGGGTAATTTGCTGGATTGCCGGCATCAGGCGAATAATTGCAACGGCAAAGAGTGTCAGTATAGGTACAACATTTTCAATAGGTCGTCCTTGCAATACCATTAGCAGGGCAATAAGAATTACACCGGAAACAGCCAGAGTTTCGATCATAGGTTTGGGGATCATTGAAATAAACACCCTGTTTTGTTGAAGCCGACTGGATTTACGAGCCATGCTTCTGAATATTTCAATAAACTCATTTTCGCGGTTCAATACCCTTGCATCCTTTATACCTCCAAATCCCTGACGGGCTGCTCTAAGCATCTCGCGGCGGTAACGTTGTGCTTCTCTGCCAATAGTTTTCATCCTGTTTTGGGTCATAAAAAGAAATATTCCGGCAAGGCCTCCCAAAACAACAGCAACAATTAGGGTTATCAAAGGCTCGATAAGAACTAAAAATACTATAACTGATGTTCCCATGATTAATTCTTTCAAAATTATCATTGTGGGGCGCATAACACTGTTGATCATAAGATCAACTTCATTGGTTGTATTACGTAAAAGTTCGGTGGTATTGCGTTCAAGGTAAAAAGTATATGGGGCATGCATATAAGCGGTCATGAGCTTATGACTGAAGCTATACCGCCGGTTATATATGAATTTCGCTTCGACATAGCGGAAAAATAAAGTATAAGTATTTTTAATTAAAAAAATACTTATTAATCCTATACTCATGAAAATCAGCAATTCCCGTGGATTTTTGATGTTAAGGTATTTAACTACTGAGCCAACGTATTTATGTTCCATTACCTTTTGAGGGTTTGCCACTACTGCAACAAATGCAGGTATAATCCCAATACCTATTACTTCAAGTACGGCAGCAATCATCATCAAACCAAAAAGAATGACGAGTTTTATTTTGTCGTTGCGTGAAAACAAACGACGTAGTTTTTGATATTCAGGTGGTAAGTGCATAAAATATGTTTATTAAATCATTAATTTGATTTTGGTATGATAGAATGTGATTATATAATAGCCTTAGGGAATCTCATTACATAATAATCTGATAAGTATCTCACACAGCTTAATTACAACATTATTATGCACCGTATTCTTACAGCTTCGCTCCGTCAGTTACAGATATAATGCTGACATTGAATATTAAGATATATAAAATCAATCAGTTATAACTGATTTTCTTTTTGCCACAATAACAATGTTTCAGGGTTACCGTCAAGGCATTGTTGTTTGTTTTCAGGTGCTACGATATGATAATTAATTTTACGGTTTATCAGTTTTTCGGCTTTTAAGACCAGGTGTTCCAGATTATCAAGACTTATATCATTACCTGCTAATAATAGGTTAATATAAGGGCTGTCAATACCTTTTGCAAAACTTCCCAGAACGTATGCACTTTCCAGACCCTGAAGTTTTTTCAATACAAAATCCATAATATGATCAATACCGGTATGTTTCAATATGAGCTGATGTATAGGTTCAAAAAGTGGATGTTGAGTGTTTGCCTGAAATACTTTTTTATTCCCCTTCATTTTTGAAGAAAGCAATCCAGCTTTTTCAAGATGATTTAACTCAAGACGGATAGCATTTGTTGATTCGCCATATTCAGAAGCCAGGTCACGCAGATATGAAGTTGTATTACTGTTCAGAAAAAACCTGAGCAGTAGTTTAACACGAGTTTTTGATGTAATTAGAGCCTGCAACATTATTATGAAAATCTTGAGCAACAAAATTACTCGATTTGTTAAAAAGAACAAGTTTTTTGCTCAAAATTTAAAAGCCCTCAGTATTTTTATACAAAGGGCTTTATATCAGTGAGATATACTGGATTCGAACCAGTGACCTCTTGCCTGTCAAGCAAGCGCTCTAAACCAACTGAGCTAATATCTCATTTCGGGTGCAAAATTATAAAATTTCAATTGAATTGTTTGATTTGAATGTAAATTCATTCCAATAAATCGTAACAGGCTTATTATTGGTAAGGTGTAAAATGAATTGATATTGAATTACCACCGACTTTAGTCGGTGATAAAAAATAGCTAATAACACCATATTGGCTTTAGCCAAACCGGTTAAATAATGTATTTAA
>JAAYJT010000059.1 GCA_012522795.1 Bacteroidales bacterium
ATTATCGCTCCGCTCAATTGTTCTGAATGTTTTAACCACCGGCATTAACGATTGTAATTTACAAAACAGCTTGGACTATTTGTAAATACAATTCGTATAATCGCTCCGCTCAATTGTTCTGAATGTTTTAACCACTGGCATTAACGATTGTAATTTACAAAACAGCTTGGACTATTTTGTAAATACAATTCGTATAAAAGACTATCCTCGTGTGAAAGTCCACAAATTCCCGTTTGAGAGGTTCTCATTATAGAAATAACCATCTTCGCTAAACAATTTAATTTCCATAGGATCATGGATATTCCCCTTTATTATGAACCTGCTCATCATACCACGAGCCTTTTTGGCATAAAATGAGATCATTTTATACACACCATTTTTGTTATCCTTAAAAACAGGAGTAATTATCTGTGCATTAAATTTAGCAGTATCAATTGCTTTAAAATATTCTTCTGAAGCCAGATTAACAAGTATGTTCGTATTTAGCTCTTTCATTGCTGATATTACATGTGATGTGATCCTGTCCTGCCAGTAAGTATAAAGATTTCTGAACCCTGAAAAACTCAACGGTGTGGACATATCGAGCCGGTAAGGCATAATCCTGTCTAAAGGGCGTAAAACACCATACAATCCGGAAATTATCCTCAGATGTTGTTGTGCAAAACCCAGTTCTTCGTCGGTAAACTCAGAAGCCTGCATACCTTCATATACATCACCTTTATAGGCCAGAATAGCAGCTTTACCTCTGTTTTCATGGTCATTAATATTCCATTTTGCATACCGGTCTGCATTGAGTTCGGCTAATTTATGACTCACGTTAAACAGTTTTACAAGCTCATCAGGATTAAAATTCTCAATATGAGCTGCCAATTCAGCGGCTTCGCCCAGATACAAGGGCTTAGCAGTATTTTTAACTTTATTAACACTAAAATCAAGGGTTTTTGCAGGAGAGATAATAATTAACATAAGGTCGTGATTTTTAAAGAGTTAATACTTAAATAAGAATAATATTAATCCGGGCTGTATTTTTGTTCAAACCGAAAAGATGTATCAAAAAGTCCATTTCTTTCTGACTTAGAATTACCAGATATAACTATTAACCAAAAAAATTTATGATTCAGCAATAATGCCGTGAGCAAAAATAACAAGATTTGGTAAATATTACCACTTCAAAAAATCTTTTGGATAATTTTCGTTCAAAGGTATTTGAAAATTACCATCCTTTAATTTGTAATAACACCCATTTTCAGTTAATATCTGCTCAATGATATCGAGGGCAATAAAATTTGCCAGGATTTTCTCAGCCTGATTTTTCTTCAGATTTGATATACGACGAAATTTAGACAAGGTGATACTAAAATTCTGATCGAGATAGGTGAGCAACTCTTTTTCTTTATCGGTATAAGCCAAAAAAACCCCTCCTTTTGCACGCTTTTTCTTTCTCGCCTGCAAATACACGTTGTTAACCAAAAGGTTCTGGTCATTAACACGTATATAAACTTTGAAATTTCCGGCTTTGTCGGGTGCGCTTCTTAAAACATCAGGGTCAGGAAGAATGGTAATTTCCAGAACCGTTTTTTTTTCAATATTCCATTCATGAACCTGAAAACTCACTGTGGGCTTACAATACAGACTTGCCGCAGCTTCAACCATATAAAATTCTTCTTCGCTTCTAACCCCTGCTATAGCACCATTATCCTTGACGCCAATAAGCAATGTTCCGCCTTCGCTATTTGAGAATGCTACAAGCGAACGAGCAATTTTACGTGAATCGGCGATCTCAAATTTAAAATCGAGATGCTGGCCTTCGCCACGCTCAATAAGGTTTTTAATATAGCTACTCACAGCATCAGAGTTTGCTGGTTAAACGATTATATATTCCTTATTATTATTGCATAACTTTAACCTTTATGCTCAGTTCGCTAGATCCCAGACAGAATGGACTTTACAAATCCATTCTTCTAATATCACTGATAAATTAATTCACTGACCTCCGGGTAATCATCCTTTCTGGCTTTCGTGACCACGGGCAAGTGAAGCAAAGATCCCTAAAATACACAAAATAATAAATATGCTGAAAACAAGTTGAGTAGCATGAATAAAATCTCCAAGATTTTCCGCTTCGATATTACGGTTACCAACAAAAATATGCACTGCCAGACTTGCAATTCCCATACTTAGCATCTGACCTGTAAGCCTCATGGTTGAAATAGTTGCTGAAGCCACTCCGTACAGGCTTCTGTCAACCGAGCTCATCACTGCATTGGTGTTGGGAGAAGAAAACAATCCGAATCCCATACCAAGAATCAATAAGGATATAAATATCATAGTAATAGAAGTAGAATTATCAATAAAAACAAAAGGTAATAAACCTACTACAATAACAGCCATTCCGGCAGAGGCAAGCCAGCGCGATTGCATTCTGTCAGAAAGTCGTCCTGAAAGAGGAGCCACTATTGCCATTACCACCGGCTGAGCTATAAGAATACCTCCGGCTTCAGCAGGGTTCATGCCTTTTGCATATTGCAGATACAGACTAAGCATGAAACTTATTGCGAAAGTGGCTGCATAATTTATCAGAGCTGCCAGATTAGAAAATGCAAAAATCCGGTTCGAGGCAAAAAGCCTTACGTTAAACAAAGGATTTTCCCTTCTCAATTCATAATAAATAAACAACAACAAACCAGTAAAGCCGGTTATAGTAAGAATTACAGCATAGGTTTCGGTAATTTTTGAAACACCGTACATAAATAAGCTTAACGACAAAACATAAATAACTGACCCTACAAAGTCAAAATCAGATGCTTTATGATAAACCGACTCATCTCTTATCCAGAAAAAAGCACCCACACTTATCAACGAGCACAAAATAAAGGTAAGCCAGAATATGCTTCTCCAACCCATAACATGTATCATAAGACCGCCAATTACAGGTGCTATTGCCAAACCGGTATAGGTAGCAAATACAACGGTACCTATTACACTCCCCCTTTTATTTGGTGGAACGGCAGCCATTACCATAGCCATGGAAGTACCAAATATCATTGACGATCCCAGCCCTTGTAAAGCTCTGGAAGTAAATAACATTACCGTTGAACCAGAGATTGCACATAGATAACTGGCAACTGAAAATATTATCATCCCAGTGATAAAAATCCTTTTTCTTCCGATAATATCACATAATGCTCCAAAAGGCAACAGTAAAACAGCCGATACCAGAATATACGACATAGCTACCCAGCTAAGTCCATCAGCGTGAATACCAAGTTCATTGCCAATCTGGGGTAACGCAACATTAACGGCTGACCCCATAAATGGAGTAACAAAGGAAGCCGTCATTACTACCACTAAAAGGCCTAAATATGATTTTTTTGAATTACTGTCAGCCATTATATAATTTTTTTGCAAAATTATCAAAATGGCTGTACGTTTGTAAAAAACTTACAATTTACAATAGCAAACCTGCAAGTATTCAAAAAAAACATGGGTGATATTCGCAATACCGGGTTTATGATAAATTTGCAAAAAAAATACTGTATGAAAAGGAACATTGCATTGATTACCGGTGGCTGGAGCGGTGAAATTGAAATTTCGCTGAAAAGTGCAGCAGTTATCAAAAATCATCTGGACAAAAACATATATAATGTGTATCTGATAGTAATTGAAAGAGATAACTGGTTTTATCATCATGATGAAAACACTAAAATACCGGTTGATAAGAATAATTTTTCAACAAGGATTGACGGGCAGGAGATTCGTTTCGATTGTACTTTTATAGCTATTCATGGTACTCCGGGAGAAGACGGAAAACTTCAGGGATATTTTGATATGCTGAAAATACCATATACTGCCTGCGATGTTTTCACTTCATCTCTTACATTTAATAAGTATTTCACTAATCATATTGTTGAAAATCTGGGAGTGAAAGTCGGCAAAATGCAGATAATCAAAACCGGACAGGAATTTAATCAGCCGGACATCATAAAATCCATTACCTTCCCCTGTTTTGTTAAACCTAACAAAGGAGGTTCCAGTGTTGGGATCTCACGTGTGAACAAGGCTGAAGAACTACAATCTGCCATTAAAAAAGCCTTCATGCACGATGATGAGGTACTTGTTCAGGAATTTATTAAAGGCAGGGAAATAGCATGCGGGCTTATCAGGAATAATGATAAAATGGTAATTCTTCCGCTTTGTGAGATCATTAGTAAAAAAGAGTTTTTTGATTACGAAGCCAAGTACACTGATGGTCTTGCCGATGAAATAGTACCGGCTCCCATAAACGAAAATCTTGCTGAAAAATGCAGGGAAATTTCTGTTTTCTTATACGAAAATCTTAATTGTAAAGGAATTGTACGCTTTGATTATATCCTTGATGGCGATGAATTTTATTTTTTGGAAGTTAATACAATTCCTGGGTTATCAGAAGGGAGCATAGTCCCGAAAATGGCAAATCATATAGGAATGAGCATAAAGGAACTATTTACTATGATGGTTGAAGAAGCCATACACTGGCATCATAAGCGAGAAAAATATTACTGATCCGATATATCCGTAAGAAAATCAATAAGCTTATTTATTGCTTTTGCTCTATGACTAATGCGATTCTTTTGTTCGAAGCTCATTTCGGCAAAAGTTTGCTTATAGCCATCAGGAATGAAGACCGGATCATACCCAAATCCCCCTTTTCCGCGCTTTTCATCAATAATCTTTCCTTCAGCCACTCCTTCAAAGAAATATTTTTCTGAACCTAATATCAAAGCAATTACAGTACGAAAGCGTGCTTTGCGGTTTTCTTTGCCCTCCAGCTCATTCAGTACTTTTTCTGTGTTTTTGTCGAAGTTCTTTTCATCGCCGGCGTATCTCGCTGAATTTATTCCCGGACGCCCGCCTAATTCATCAATTTCAAGCCCGGTATCATCAGCAAAACAATCAAAATGATAATGTTCTGAAACATATTCTGCTTTTTGTAAAGCATTCTCCTCAAGAGTATTACCTGTTTCCGCAATATCTTCATTGCAATTTATATCATCCAGTCCAATAATCTTCAAGGTGTTATTTTCATTTTTCAGTAAATGCTTCTCAAGCAAATCGCTGATCTCCTGGATTTTATGTTTATTTCTTGTAACGAATACAAGGGTTCTCATAGTAGTATTATATTGCAGAATAAATATTTATTTACTGATAAATCCGGGTTCCTGTATATTTTAAAATCTCCAGAAAGCTTTTGAAATTAATGCTAAAACAGTGAATAACTCCAGCCTTCCCAATAACATTAAAACAGCTAACAGCCATTTTCCGGAAACCGGAATAAAAGCATAATTAAGAGCAGGACCTGTGTTTTTAAGACCAGGACCAACATTTCCAAGCGATGAAGCAACTGAACCAATAGCAGTTTCAAAATCCAGACCTATTATCGTCATAAAAAGAGATGAAAAAACAAAAATCAGGATATAGATAATAAAAAAAGCAAGGACATTATAGATAGCACTTTCAGGAATAGCTTTACCATTAAGTTTTACCGGAATAATAGCATTGGGATGTATTAAACGACGAAGCTCCAGTCTGCTATTCTTGAATAAGATTAAATGTCTCACGATTTTTATTCCCCCTGCTGTTGAACCAGCGCACCCCCCTGTGAACATAAGCATAAGAATAAAAAACCAAAGAAACGGTTGCCAAAACATATAATCAGAGCTCATGAACCCTGTGGTTGTAACAATGGACACTGTTTGAAAAAGTGCATCCCTGAATGCTGCTTCAGGCTTGTTACTTGTTGTAAGTAAAAGCAATACCATTATAAACAAGGTAGCACCACCTATAATTGCCAGGTAAGTTTTTAGCTCTTCGCTTTCCCATACCTTTTTCAGACGGAATTGAAGTGTATAGTAATGTAATACAAAACTTATCCCGGTTAATAACATAAAAATCGTAATAACATACTGAATATAGGGCGAGAATGATACTACACTATCATTCCTGGTTGAAAACCCTCCGGATGCCATGGTGGTGAATGAATGGCAAACCGATTCAAAAATATTCATCCCACCAGCCATTAACAGCAAGAACTGAATAAAAGTAAGCATAACATAAATACCCCATAAACGTTTTGCAGTTTCAGTAATACGGGGATGAAGTTTATCTTTGGTTGGACCCGGCATTTCAGCAATAAAAAGCTGCATACCGCCAATGCCAAGAATAGGCATTATAGCCAGTGAAAGAACAATAATACCCATCCCTCCTATCCATTGGGTCATACTACGCCAATATAATATTCCTTTACTAACTACTTCAACATCAGTAATAACACTGGAACCTGTTGTTGTAAACCCCGACATGGTTTCAAAAAAGGCGTCAGTAAAATTATCAATGGTACCCGAAAGTAAAAAAGGAAGGGTTCCAAAAAGGGAAATAACCACCCAGGTAAGGCTTACAATTACAAAACCATCGCGCTTGTTTATGAGTTCATAATCCACTTTTTTGTTAAATGTGAATAAAACAAAGCCGCTAATAAAAGTAATTACGCCTGATAATATCAAAGCCTGTTTGTCAGGTTCGTTATATACATAGGAAAATATCAGACCTAACCACATCATTATGGCAATTATCATTAGAAAGACACCCATTACCTTTATAATGATCCTGTAATGTATTTTAGTCAGATCAGGCATAAAAGATACCTTTTAATACTAATTAAACAGAGCAGAAACTTTTGCAACAGTATCTGGCAGAGCAAAAACCACAACTTTATCTCCGGCTTCTATTTGAAAATCACCGGTTGCAATATAAGTCTCCTCACCTCTGATAATACCGCCAATCAATGATCCGGGAGGCGTCTGAACCTTACGTATAGTTCCTTTTGTAATCTTTGCCCTGGGTTTAACCACAAACTCCAAAACTTCGGCATCAATTCCACTAAGACATTTTATGGCTGTAACTTCTGCCTCCATTGTGAACTGAACAATATGACTTGCAGTAATAAGCTTTTTATTAATGATGGTTTCCACACCAATACTTTGTGAAATATCAATATAATCAATGTTTTCAACCAAAGGAATAACCCGTTTTACACCCAGACGTTTTGCAAGTAAACACGAAAACATATTAGTTTCAGAATCATCGGTAACAGCAATAAAAGCATCCATATTTATGATACCTTCATCTTCAAGTATCTGTGTATCACGTGCATCAGCATTAATAATAAGAGTATTATGTAAAATATCAGAAAGCTGAATGCATCTTTCCTTATCAATTTCAATCAGCTTCACATTATAATCGTTCTCGATCATACGACAGGTTTCTCTACCAATACGTCCCCCGCCAATTATCATCACATCATTGATCTTTTGTTTTTCCTTCCCTCCCAATCTGAACAATTCTTCTATTCCTATGGGTTTAGTAACCACATAAATAAAATCGCCCAATTGAAATATATCATCACCTTTGGGAACAATGGTCTTATTATTTCTGTGAATTGCTACTGCCCTGAAATCAAGTTCAGGATGTTGCCTGACAATATCGTTAAGGGTTTGATCCAATACCAGAGATTTTTCGTCCAGGTGTATAAGAAACAACGAAAGCTTTCCGCCCGAGAAATCAAAAATCTCAGTTGCTGCAGGCTGTTGAAGAAGCTTAACCAATTCTTTAGCTGCTATAATTTCAGGACAAACCATATCGTCAACACCCAGCGACTGAAACAGTTTCAAATTATCCGGAATAAGGTACTCAGCGTTTTGTATTCTGGCAATAGTACGTTTTGCGCCAAGTTTTTTACCAAGTATACTGGTCATAATATTAATCTGCTCGTCATGCAGAACTGAAATAAGCAGATCGGCTTTTTTAACATCAGCATTTTCAAGAACCTCAATCGAAGTTGATGCACCTGTTATTGCTATTAGATCAGCATGGTTTTCAATAACTTTCATTAATTCCTCGTGAGGGTCAACAATAGTGATGTTATGCTGTTTGCCCGTTAAAAGCTTTGCCAGGTGAAAGCCAACTTCGCCATCGCCTGCTATTATAATATTCATGGTAAGAAAAACCTTTCGAAAAACCCGCAAAGATATATCAAAAGATATCAGAGTGATGATTTTTACTGTCTGTTTTAATTTTTGTTACTTCCTTCGCAAACTTATCAGTCCTTTTTCCGGTTAATAAATATTATTCTTTCAAAACTCCAAAAAATCATCTTTCGCAAAATATTATTTACATGAATGTTTACTTAATAGTTATTCTTGCTTATTTCACTTTAGTTACGCTGATTTCGGTTCTGACCCGTAAAGTAGCAAGTCGTTCCGCTGCCGATTTCCTCATAGCAGGCAGAAATTTAGGCTTGATAGCCTGCGCTGTGGTAGTTGCAGCCGAATGGCTGGGAGGCATGAGTACAATAGGCGTTAGCGAACAGGCTTTTACTACAGGAACTCTTCAACCTATCCTTTATAATATTTCCACAGCAGTTGGCATGATAATAATAGGATTCACAGTTGCAAAGCATTACCGCGAAAAAAATGTTCATACAGTAAGCGAAATGCTTGAGCATTTGTTTGGCAGTAAAGCACGTTTTTATTCTGCAATAGCTTTTACACTTGCCTATATCACACTTGCCTATGTTCAGCTGCAAACCTGTGCCAGTGTCATTGCCCCGCTTTTTGGAATTAGCTGGATGAATGCAGTACTGATCTCATCTGTTTTCATCACTATATACACCTATATAGGTGGTATGCACGCAATAGCCATCACAGGGATGATACATGTATTTACAATGTTTACCGGTATAGGCATTGCTTTATGGGTAGGCCTGGATAAAATTGACGGGCTCTCAGCTTTATCATCCAGAATGATTGAGCTTGGCTCACCTCATAATTTCTACAATCCATTTAGTGCCGGCTACGTTTACGCTCTTAGCCTTATTCTTGGTGGTGTACTTGGCGGTATGGCAGGTCAGGCAAGCATACAACCAATTTTTGCTGCCCGCGATGCAAAAACAGCACGCAATGCAGCTATTCTATCAGCTTTCATTGTAGCGCCTTTTGGAATTATGATTGCTTTGCTGGGACTTATTGCGAAAACAGGAATGTTTTTCGATACCACAACCATTACAAATCCCAAAATGGTCCTGCCCTTTCTGATGACTACTCCGGAGTTTATTCATCCTGTGCTGGGAGGTCTGGCATTATCAGGGATACTGGCTGCAATCCTTTCTACCGTGGGTCCTGTGAACTTTGCTATCGTAACAATTGTGACAAAAGACATTTACCATGGTATTATTAACAAGGAAGCTGCTGATAAAAACATTGTTGATACAGCCCGTCGCCTTGTTTTGCTGGTTAATATAATTACTATCCCGCTTGCAATATTTATTCACGGCGCCATCCTCGAAGCAGCCTATGTATCTTATGCCATACGCTCAATAGGAGCCATAGTTATCATACTTGGTATTTATTTCCGGAAACGAATATCCGCTGAAGCTGTATGGTTTGCTTTCACTGCCGGAACACTTGCAATAGGTGCTACTATAATTGCCAAACAATTGCATTGGATCAATCTAAACGAGACACTTGTAAGCATTACAGTTGCAATAATATTTATTGTGATTGGAAATTTATACCGCAAAATGAAAGACAAAAAGTAGTAAAACCTGTTAAGCCTGAATGATTTCTCTGAATTTAACTGATTTTGAGCTTTTTGTTTTCCAATCCCAATAATTTCACTAATTTTGCAAGCAATTCAATACGCTGAAATCTGCCTGAGCGGAGTTAACTGAAAGAACTAACACACACAGTATCAGCGCATTGAACCTTTGAACCCAAGTGTCTTACTCTATTATCAATGCATTCTTAGAATATAGTTCTATTATATAAGTGTTTGCAATACAATAAAATATTTCAAAAAAATGAGTGAAGTTTTAACTGCCACAAAAAAAGATGCAATGTTCACAAATGAAGATGTTGAAAAAATGATGCATCGTTTTCATTATTCTGAAGGAACAAAAGAAATCATCAGAAATGAAAATTTACTGCCTCTCGGTGTTCTTCACAGAATACACCTTACTTACCCTCAGCATAGCGGATTAAAGGAAACCGGAGAATTCTATTTTAACGACAAAAAGCAATACATCGGAATTAAAGGTTTCCGTGAAATTGCGAAGATCCTTTCCAGCCATGGTATTGAAATTGGTCACCTTGAAGAAAGAGAGCTTTTCATCCGTGTTTATCGCTTTATGGCTACCAAACATGTACTGAATACAATTAACTGGGCTGATTTCAAAAATGATTCCAAATTCCAGTTGGTATTCCCTCAGCCCGGAATGATGCGTGCGGATGTAACAAAACTATATCTGAATGCCGGTTCGGAAGAAGAAAGAGAAAAGATTGTGAAAGATTACCTTCATGAAACCAATCCTCATGACGGAAAACAGCAGCTCAACAAGCCTACTTTCATAAATGAAGACGGAGAAATTGAAATAGTTGAAGGCAGCCAGCATAAATATCCGCCGGTAAAACTGATCTTCGACATGCAGACACAAAACTGTTTTTCATTCTGTAACTATTGTTTCCGTCATGCTCAGGTACGCCATGATGAGGACATGTTTATTCAGAAAGAAATCAAGCAGGTTCATGATTATCTCAGAGATCATAAGGAGGTAACCGATATTTTAATCACCGGTGGTGATGCCAGTTATATCAAAGCTAAAAGGTTTGAAGAATATATCACACCAATAATTGAAGACCCGGAATTAAGCCATATCAGAACCGTACGTCTTGGAACCCGTGTTCTCACCTATCATCCTGAACTGATTATTACGCCAGGATATAACGATATGCTTAAACTGTTCAAGAGGCTGTACGATAATGGGATTCAACCGCTGCTGATGTCGCACTTTTCAACTCCGCGCGAATTACTTAACATCAGTACAATAGCTGCAATACGCCGACTTAAGGCTCATGGCGTTACTCTCAAGAGCCAGAGTCCTATTATGAACCATATAAGCTTATTCCAGAGTAAAAATGGAGAAGTTGATGTTGACCGCTCAGCGCAAAACTGGATTGATTTGGGAAATATCCTTGCCATGCTTGGATTAGGCTTCCACTCAATGTACCTTGCCAGACCTACTGGCGAATTCCATTATTTCAACCAACCAGTTTCTGAGATCAACAAGGTATTTAACAAGATCTACCGCTCTCTGGCATCTATTAATCGCCCCTCACGTTATATAACCCAGACTTCATCGGCAGGAAAAATTTCACTACTCGGCACAGTTGATCTGAAAGGTGAGAAATATTTCGCACTTAAATTTAACGAAGGGCGCAATATGGAATGGATGGATAAGGTTTATCTGGCTCATTATGATGAAGTTGAGAAAACAATTGCCGATCTAAGGCCTTACGAAGGCAATAAACACTTTTTTGAAGATGAACTCATAGAAATTGAAAGTAAGCTTCATGAGTCAATACAAACAGGAAGGAAGAAATAGTTTTAAAATGCTGAGATATGATTAATAAAGTTGTTAGATCGCTTAAAGAAGCTATTTCTGATATTTTTGACGGTGCAATTGTAATGATAAGCGGGTTTGGTGAAGCCGGAAGCCCTATTGAGCTTATTCATAAATTAATTGATCACGGAGCAAAAGATTTAACTGTTGTAAGTAATAATACCGGTAGCGGCCATGTAGGACTTGCAGCTCTGATCGAGAACCGTCAGGTAAAAAAGATGATATGTTCATTTCCCCGAAGTGCGAACTCAAAGGTTTTTCCTGAATTATACCATAACGGTGAAATAGAACTTGAACTGGTGCCACAGGGAACCCTTGCCGAACGCATTAGAGCTGGTGGAGCCGGAATTCCTGCTTTCTATACCCCCGCATCAGTAAACACACCACTGGCAGAAGGTAAAGAAACAAGAGTATTTAATGGACATAAATACGTTCTGGAACATGGTATCCGTGCCGATTTCTCATTGGTGAAATGCAAAACTGCTGATCGTTACGGAAATTTATTATATAATAAAACTGCCAGAAATTTCGGGCCTATAATGTGTATGGCTGCCAATACCACTATTGTACAAGCAAGAGAAATTGTAGAACTTGGCGCTATTGATCCGGAAGTTGTTGTTACACCAGGAATATTTGTTCAACGTGTAGTGCATGTCAGCAATCCTGCTGATGAATCAAAACTTGTTGCTGAAGACAGGAGGTACCCATGGTAACAGATGAAAAGAAAATTGGATGGGAAATGAATGAAGTGGCACAAAAAGTTGCCCTCGATATTCCGGATGGTTCTTATGTGAACCTCGGTATTGGCATCCCTGAACTGGTTGCAGGCTATGTACCTGAAGGCAGGGAAGTGATCTATCATACCGAGAACGGCTTGCTGGGTATGGGACCTGCTCCTCAGGCTGGTGAAGAAGACCCTGAGCTTATTAA
The DNA here is from genome assembly GCA_012522795.1 of Bacteroidales bacterium. Lineage (GTDB taxonomy): Bacteria > Bacteroidota > Bacteroidia > Bacteroidales > JAAYJT01 > JAAYJT01. The sequence goes on from JAAYJT010000059.1 coordinate 12,422, forward strand.
TGCCGGAAAAAAATATGTAACTGCTATACCGGGTGCATGTTTTTTTCATCATGCTGACAGTTTTTCAATGATACGTGGCGGACATATTGATTACTGTGTGCTTGGCGCATTACAAATTTCGGAAAATGGGGATCTGGCTAACTGGTCAACGGGCGAACCAAAAGCTATTCCCGCTGTTGGAGGAGCAATGGACCTGATCGCAGGAGTTAAGAATATTTTTGTGATCAGCCAGCATACCACCAAAACAGGTGATCCTAAAATTATAAAACAATGCTCTTACCCTCTTACAGGCAAAGAAGTGGTAAACAGGATATATACCAATCTTGCAATCATTGATGTTACCAATGATGGATTGGTAGTCAGGGAACTTGCTCCGGGAGTTACTTTTGATTATCTGCAATCAAAAACCGAAGCCCGGTTAAAGGAAAAATAAATTAACAAGGGCAAAATCAAATATTAAAGTCAAAACATTTATTCTATTCAGGCAGGAAAATTCAGAACCATAAATCCAGATTCTCCTGCCTGTGTTCTTTTAATTACATAAAACTTAAAATAAAATCCAAACTCTAAAATTATAAACAATGACTACAAACAAATCTAGCGAAGAAATTTACAAAAAGGCTATAGAAGTAATACCAGGGGGTGTAAGTCGTAACACGATATTCCGCAGGCCTTACCCAAACTATGTTGCTCATGCCAAAGGTTGCTATGTAACTGATATTGATGGAGCAAAACGCATTGATTTTGCAAATAATATGGCATCGCTGATCCACGGGCACGCTCATCCTGCCATCGTTGAAGCAGTTACTGAACAACTTCAGAAAGGTACTGCATACACAATGGCTACCGAAGCGGAAGTAGAATTTGCCAAGTTGCTTTCGCATCGTGTAAAAAGTATGGAAAAACTACGTTTTGTCAATTCGGGAACTGAAGCTGTAATGGCAATGATAAAAGCTTCAAGAGCATTTACCGGACGACCAAAAATTGCAAAATGCGAAGGAGCATATCATGGCACCTACGATTATGCCGAAATCAGCCAGACGGCAAATCCAACTAACTGGGGCGACATCAACAAGCCAAACAGCGTTCCTCTTGCCCATGGCACCCCACAAGGTGTATTGGATGACGTTATTATCATACCATTTAATGATACTGAAAGAGCAATAAAAATTCTTGATACACAAGCTGAACATATTGCTGCTATCCTCATTGATCCGGTTCCGCACCGCATTGGAATGTTCCCTGCAACTAACGAATTTATTGAAGCTCTTTATAACTGGACAAGAAAAAATGGAGCTTTATTGATTTATGACGAAGTAATAACACTGCGTGTAAATTATGAAGGTGCACAACAAGCCCATAAAGTCAAACCTGATCTCACTGCATTGGGTAAAATCATAGGCGGTGGTTTTCCGGTAGGTGCATTTGGAGGCAGAGCCGATATTATGAAAATACTGGATCCTACTGAAAGTAAATTATTATTCCCTCATTCAGGAACTTTCTCGGCAAATCCAATTACTACAACTGCTGGCAGAGTTGCTATGGAATTATTTGATAAAGAAGCGGTTCAAAAAATTAATACCATTACTCAAACAGCCATTAAGCAGATAAAAGAAGCAATCAGTGTAACCGGTATTGCAGCTTCAATCACCGGTGCAGGTTCAATGTTCCGCATACACCTGAGCGAAACACCACCAAGTACTTATCGCAACGTCTTTCAGCCAAAAGAGATATCAACGCTGATAAATGAACTACTTGATTACCTGTATTATAAGGAAAATATAATGATGATCAACACCTGTTCGTGTATGTTTTCGACTGCTATCACACAGAAAGAAGTTGATCGTTTATCTGAAGCCATAGAAAAAGGATTCAGACTTATTAAACCTAAATTAGATTCAGTTAAAGCCTAAACATTAATATTAAGATGAAAGAAGTTTTTATTTGTGATGCGATCCGAACACCGGTAGGACGTTATGGAGGCAATTTATCATCAGTTAGACCCGACGATCTGGCTGCTATCACCATTAAATCAGTAATTGAAAGAAATCCGGGAATAGTACAAAGTGAAATTGACGATGTTTTATTTGGATGTGCCAATCAGGCGGGAGAAGACAACCGCAATGTAGCACGTATGGCGGTACTTATATCCGGTTTGCCTGAAACAATCCCCGGTGCAACAATCAACAGATTGTGTGGCTCAGGAATGGATGCCATTGGAACTGCATTTCGTACTATAAGAGCAGAAGAAGCCGAACTGATTATTGCCGGAGGAGTTGAAAGCATGTCGAGAGCGCCATTGGTAATTGAAAAAGCTACAATCGCATTTTCAAGATCAATGAAAATGTATGATACAACAATTGGCTGGAGATTTATAAATAAGGAGCTTGACAAAAAATACGGAACAGAATCAATGATTGAAACAGCCGAAAATATTGCAAGAGAATATGAAATAAGCCGTGAAGATCAGGATAAATTTGCACAACGAAGTCAGGAAAAAGCCAATTATGCACAAACAAATAATTTGTTCTCATATGAAATAATCCCTGTGATAATTCCGCAACGCAAAGGAGATCCTGTGGTTGTTGATACCGATGAACATCCGAGACTTACCTCGCTTGAGAAGCTTTCCACATTAAAACCTGTTGCCCGGGCTGATGGAAGTGTAACAGCAGGTAATGCTTCAGGAGTGAACGATGGAGCAGCAGCATTGATAATAGCATCAGCAGAAGCTGTAAAAAAGTATAATCTGGTTCCAAAAGCAAAAATTCTGGGAATGTCAGTTGCCGGAGTATTGCCTCGTGTTATGGGGTTGGGTCCTGTTCCTGCCACCAAAAAACTTTTGTCACGCTTAAACCTAACACTTGATCAGATTGATATCATTGAGCTTAACGAAGCTTTTGCAGCACAATCACTGGGTTGTACACGCCAACTGGGCATAGCCGACGATGATCCGAGGGTGAACCGCTGGGGCGGAGCAATTGCTTTAGGTCATCCATTAGGAATGAGCGGTGCAAGAATAGTTACTACTGCCGTACATCAGCTACACCATTATAAGTTGAATAAAGCCTTGTGTACTATGTGTATAGGAGTAGGGCAAGGTATTGCAATGGTTATTGAAAGAGTCTGACAAACTCTGCATATCAGGTAATTGGATTTCTTATGAACCAAAAACCTGTCCCGACTTGTCCGGCTTTTCGAAGCGTCAAAAACATCTCACTGATACTCAATTAGTTGTTGAGCAAAAAATCTAAGTTTGTCGCATTAAGACGGATAGGATGAAACTTATTTCTTGTAAAAACAAGAGCCTTTTAGAGTTTGCTTCAACAGGTTTTTAAGCACACATCAAGGATTTATACAACAGGCTTAAAGACAAAATACATTATTATTCCCTCCTGACTAATCCGCCTTTAATAATACAATAATAAATTAATACGCAATTTTTTTAACTAATTTGCGGATTTCTCGGTTTTTTGTATTATCTTAGCACCCAAATTTTAACTTATGTTACGCAGTTACGCAGTTACGCAGTTACGCAGTTACGCAGTTACGCAGTTACGCAGTTACGCAGTTACGCAGTTATTTCAAAGTAGCTTCCCCTATATATTTACTGTTCATACAAGTAAAACCA
>JAAYJT010000060.1 GCA_012522795.1 Bacteroidales bacterium
GGGCTTTGTAATTTGACAATTTTATAAAACTTTGATTATCAGAGAGTAATTTTTCCATTAACGTTTCTGTGTCAATTTCAATCAATTCTGCTAAATCTGCAAGTATATCAACGATTAATTGCCATAAACGTTCTACCAGTGTAAGCTTTATTGTATCAGCTTTTGTATTACGAAACATTTCTCCCAGCGATTCATAATCGGTAAACCGTTTTGCCACCGATAATAAGTTATACTGTATCATGCAAATGGTTGTGCTTGCTATTTGGGCATCAAAATCCTGCGATTGGCACTTGCCCATACCCAAATACTGCTTGCTTTCTTTAAAGAAAATCTCAATAGACCACCTAATTGAGTATATCTTGTAAGCCTGCTCAAAACCCAATTCCAGATTTGTACTTAACAATACATTCCATTTGCCTTTGCGTGAGGTTTTGCAAAAAAATAGTTTTACTTGTTTGCCCTTTAAATCAACCACGGCTTCGCTAAAGAAACAAGATAATTGTTTGGATCGTTTCAGTTTTTTTTGTTTACGTAAACAATCAATGATCTCTTTGGATGTAAGATACTTGCCATTAAATAAATATCTTGTTTTCCCCATTTTAGCCATACCAAGCAAGTGACAACCAATACGACGTGTAGATACAAATTTTATCAAAGCAAAACAGGTAAACCAACTGTCAACTAATATGTAATCAAATCGAAGTCCTTGAGCAATAGCTGTACGTATCATTTCTATCATACTCTCGATTTTGGTAGTAAAATACTCTTGTTTCCGATTGTTGCCAGGTGAACATTTGTCGCGTTGTTTTGTATAGCGGGATTTAAGCTGTTTTGTTGAAAGTCCGTATGGCTTTTTCTTGTTTTTTCCTTCTTCTCCATGTAGCGAAAAATCAATTGCAAAAAAACTTTTACCATCATGATAGCCTAAAAATAAACCCTTGAATGCCAATATGCTTCTCTGTGTAACATGTGAAAATACTCTGCCTATTAGCTCTATGCACTTCCCGGTTTTGGGAAGGTCAGTATCATCAATTATCAGGCAGCGAGGCAACTTATTATTACCATCAACATTGTTAATTTTTGTTTTTCTTATAAGTTGCATACTTAGTTTGTAAGATATCTTGCGCCAGGGAACATTAAAATCATTTAGTAGCCTGTAGAAAACATCCTTGCCGCACTTAAATGCCGAATATAAGCTTGATTGCCTATAATGCCAGATATCTTTTACTTCGAAAAACGGAAAAATCACAGACAGCAACAATTTGTTAATGTTTTTAAACTTGTTATTGCATTTGCTATCTATGCCCAATTGTTTTTCTGATAATGTCAAAGAACTTAAAATTGTCAAAACCGTATAAATTGCTTTTTCACTTGAAGTAAAAAAGTCTTTTATCTCTGAAATAATTGTTGTACTTTTGCGCTGCAGCATATTTTATCTTGTTTATTTGATAAAGCAAAGTTATTGAATTTCAATAACATAACAAAATAAATATGCTGCTTTTTATCTCATTTTCTTTTATTTATTGAACTTGCGAAAGTTAAGTGAATTACCCGATATCAGTCTAAACAAGTATTAAGATAAATTTTTTTGTATTAAGAGCCGGGCTATTTTAAACGGGATTCAACTGCTTCCCAATTCACAACATTCCAGAATGCCTTAACATAATCAGGCCTGCGATTCTGATAATCGAGATAATAAGCATGTTCCCACACATCGCATGTAAGCAGTGGATTCATATCAGTAGTAAGAGGCGTTTCGGCATTGTTTGTCTGAATGATCTGTAGTTTTCCGTCAGCCTGCTGAACAAGCCAGCACCATCCTGAACCAAACAATGTTACAGCCATATTTGAAAACTTTTCTTTGAATGCTTCGAATCCATTAAATTCATTGTCAATCAATTGCTTAATTTTTCCACCTGGCTCTTTTTTTGCTGCTGGAGCTAGACTGTCCCAATAAAAAGAATGATTCCAAACCTGGGCTGCATTGTTAAATATTGGTCCTGTTGATTCTTTAATGATTTGCTCAAGCGATTTGTCCTCAAAATTACTTTCCTTGATCAGCTCATTGAGTTTATTTACATAACCCTGATGATGTTTTGTGTAATGAAATTCAACGGTACGCGCATCAATATAAGGCATGAGCGCATCCATAGGGTAAGGCAGTGGTTTTAATACAAACGACATAGGCTTTGGTTTTAATAAAGTTATTTAAATGTTTAAAATAGTTTGCAATGTAGTAAGTGGCTGATAAAAAGGATGTTAGAGTTTTAATTTATGTATTCTTCTTTCTGAAAATCCTCATTACCGAGTTTTTTAGAAATGAACACGACTGACTTCTTAATTCGTAAAATATATTTCGAACCGCAAAAATCTGTTTAACATCTTCTAACTGATCCTTTAATTCAATTTCAGTTTTAAGTGCAAGATGACGATGCCTTTCTTTTTCAAGAGCAATATCTTGTAATGAACTCATTTTTTCAAGTTTGATCCTTTTCATTCTCATCTTCTTCTGTGTCTTCAAAAAAAATCTCGGATAAATGTTTGATTGCTGAACCCAAAAATAACTTCCGTCTGTAGCGTAAGACTATAATACCAGAAATCAGATAAATAACTGCTATTATCAGATAGCCCAGTGCATCGCTGTTCATTAGTTGTCCAAGCCATTTGGCTATTGTTAATGAAATAAAAAAAAGAAACAGCATAAAAATGATGAAAAGAAAAATGGCTGATAGTAATAAAGACAAGATCTTGGCCGATTTCTCCAACACATCAAGCTTGGCAAGATTCAGGCGAATTTCAATATATTTACGTATGCTATCAGTCATATCTGTTATGACCTTTGCAAATCCGGATTTTAACATAATTAAAATTAATTGGCTATTTTTTTATTTTTCAGCTTTCTTTGCTTCAACCTTGTTGTATGCTTTTTGTGCTGTTTTCGAAGCTTTTGTTTTTACTTCTTCAACGTTTTCATCAAAATAATCTTTTAATTCATCGATCTTTTCATTCAGATCTTGCTGAAGATCATCCTTGATTTTTTTTGCCTTTTCGTTAAGCACCTTACGAGTTTCAGATCCTTTGTCGGGAGCAAATAATATACCTGCCAGGGCTCCAACGGCAGCACCTGCCAAAAAGCCCAATAAGAATTTTGAACCGGAACTACTCATATCAATTAATTTTTAAAGTTGTTTAATAATATGTTGTTTATTAAAATAAAACCTGAATATTATCTGTCATAAATTTAATGCCTCAAATTTAGCAAATTGTTTTCATTAATCATTGATAAATTACTGAAAACTTGTTAAATAAAGATTGAAATTGAGCTAAATCAATATTGTTCGGTTTTTAAATTTTTCTGACCAAGGATGCCATTCCTGTGATATTGTCAGCTTCATCGGTAATAGGGGTATTAAACCATTCGCACTGAATTAAATTTTTATCTTTAGTCATGCATTTAGTAATAGTTCTCGTTGGTTTTTGGTCATGAACCGCTGCTAAGAAAATCTCTAAAATTTCTTTACGACTTTCCTTTGGAATCAGCTTTTCAATCATATTTTCAAACAGAGCATCTGATTTATTATATCCAAATATGGTTTGCGCTGCATTATTCCATTCAAGAACCTCAAGATTATTATCCCATTCAATATGACCCAGGAGTGTATTACGCATGTGTTGAGATGCTTTCTGATATGATTGCAGCAGGATGGATTCAAAACTCTTCTTCTCGGTTATATCTCTGGTAATACCTCTTAAGCCAATAAAATCGTCATTATCATCAAAAATCGGAACAAAGCTTATCTGGAGATTGATTTTCCGGCCATTTTTATGAACTGCAATATTTTCATGATTCTGGATTGGTTTTTTTAGAAGAATTGAACTCTGGAAAAATTTAAGATTATCTTCACAGCACGACGGATCAAGGATAAAGGTAAAAGACTTACCTATAATTTCATCAACAGTATAACCTGTCATAGATTCACAAACAGGATTGGTATAGGTAAAAACCCCATTTGTATCTAATTCCCAGATCCAGTCAGAAGTGTTTTCCACCAATACTTTAAATCTGTCGCTATATTGTTTGTAAATAATCTCAGCTTGTTTGCGTTCATTTATATTACGTGCTATGCCGTGGACTCCTGTTGGTTTACCATTGGTATCAAAAGTAAATCCAAAACTAACTTCAGCCCAGATCCTTTCTCCGCTTTTTGATAAATACTGTATTTCAAGACTTTTAGATTTTTCATCAAACTTCTTTTTACCCGAATTGATTAATTCTACTTCTTCTATATAAACATCTTTAAGCTTTTTTGATGATTCCGGAGGTAAACGCTTATCAAAAGGAAGTGCAGAGTATTCTTCGGTTGTATATCCGAGAAAATTATATATAGATGGACTAATATAGATGAAGTTTAGATCCATATCAGCAGTCCAGATCACATCACTACTGTTTTCAGCAATAATTTTCAGTTGTTCGTTTGCTTTTACAATTTCAGCGGTTTTTTCATCAACCAATTTATGAAGTTGTTTGTGGTGTTCAATAAGTTCACGCTCAGATTTATAATAATTCAAAATATTTGAATACTGACTTGCTGCAATATCAAGTAATTCAAGTATATCATCATCAAACGTTTTATGTGAACCCACCATGTCAAAACCCAAAAAACCAATAAGCCGGAAATCAAAAAACATAGGTACAGAACACAATGATTTGATATGTTGTTTCATAAAGATCTTTTTCTCTCTCTGTGCTTCAACAGGCAGGTCTTTTACATTGCGAATGACTATTGCTTTATTCTTTTTCAGGTTATCTATCCACCAGGGATAGTTGCTGGTGCAAACATCCTGAAGATCGTCAATAACTGACGAAATGCCTTCGGCAAGAGCCTCATGAGTATTGCTCATGAAATTCATTTCTTCATCGTCAAAAAGGAAGATATACGAACGGTCAGCACCTATAAATTCACCAATCTTTCCAAGTGAATAGGTGATTTTATAGTCAATATCTCCCAGACGAATATTTATAAACGATGTTACAGTGCTAAATATAAGCTCTTTAAGTCCGTTTAGAAACTCAATCCGTTGTCTGTTCTTTACTTTTTCATTAATGTCAATTACTACACCTTCATAAAAAAGATGTTCTCCACTAACGCCCCGGTAAACTCTGGAATACTCCTCTACGTGGATTTCATTCCCATTACTGTCAACAAGTACAGATTCTTTGGCATAAATCTCACCTTTTTCTTCAACTTCTTTAATAAACTGCTTGCGACCTTCGGGATGCTTATGGGTTTTATTAAGGTCAATCCCTTCCAGATCCTCAAAATTATTATATCCCAATAATGAAATAAAAGCAGGATTTGCCGTCAGAATCTCACCTTCCGGTGAAGAACGGTAAATGCCGATAGGAAGCCTGTCAAAAAGATCGACACATTTTTTAACAATATCCTGATTTAGTTTTGAGACTTTTCTCTTCTCACTACTGCTATGCTTTTCATGATTATGTTCTGACATATTATCCAGGTTTTTTGGTTATTTAATTATTTCCTTTATAAACAATTTAAGTTCTGACACTTAAAAAATCTCTATCTGCTACTCTACTATTTTAAATTCAGTTCTTCTGTTGTTTGCCCTGCCTTCAGGTGTATCGTTTGTATCCACAGGCTGAGTATTTCCTTTTCCTGTATATGAAAGCCGTTTCTCATCAATACCAGAAGCTACAAGATATTCAAAAACAGCTTTTGCCCTGTTAAATGATAATACGAGATTATACTCATTATCACCTGTATTATCGGTATGGCCTGAAATTTCAAGCTTTAAGCGAGGATTCTCAATCAACAGATCCACTAAAAGGTTTAATTCCAAAAACGAAGCAGATTCCATCTGATAAGAATCTACTGCAAAGAAAACATTTTTTAGAATAATAACTTGCCCATATTCAACAGGTTTCAATAAAATATTAAGATTTACCGGGTTAAAAAATCCGGAAACAGTATCTAAAGCAAAAAAGTGTGAATAAAAGAGGTAGTTTTTATGATTTACATGTAATGCGTAATTCTTTGAAACAGGTAAAACAGCAATGAATTCCCCGGTAATAGGGTCAGATTCTGACCTGACGATGATTTTACCGCTTTTCAGATCCGAAAGTTCAATATTTGCTGCAAGTGGCTTTGATGTGTTTATATCTTTCACATGACCTTTTACATAAGAAACTTGTAAGGGTTTGATCTCGTCATATAATTCAAACTGATAGATATCATAACCTCCCTCTCCGCCAGCCAGATCAGTGGAAATAAAAGCACTTCTGCCGTCAGGATGAACAACCAGGTTAATCTCGTCAGCAACAGTGTTTATAGGATATCCTAGATTAAACGGTTCTGACCATGAATCATCCTGGTTCAAATGGCTGACAAAAAGATCAGCACCTCCCATCCCATAATGTCCTTTTGATGAAAAATACAATGTTCGCCCATCTGCATGGATGAAAGGCGACATTTCATCCTCTTCGGTGTTAATAGTGCTTCCAAGGTTTTCGGGTTCACCCCAGAATCCGTTTTCCTGTTTCACTGTTTTCCAGATATCTGAACCGCCATAACCTCCGGAGCGATTGCTGGCAAAATAAAGAGTTTTACCATCAGATGAAAATGAAGGCTGTGATTCCCAGCGCGATGAATTTACCGTAGATCCAAGATTTTCAGGTTTAGTCCATTGTTCACCATTCTTTTTACTGAAATATATATCGCAGCTGCCATAACCATCTGAACGGTGGCAGGCAGTGAAAAACAAGAAATTATTATCATATGAAAGTGCCATAGCACCTTCGTTTCCATGATCTTTGTCAATTATTAAAGGCACTGATTCAGTCCAGGTTCCATTTACAAGTTCAGATTTAAAAAACTCTTCACGCTGGCGGTTTTGAGGTTTGGAATCGGACAATGCGGAACGACGTGTGAAAATCAGTGTAGAGCCATCGGCTGAAACTGTATTTATATATTCATTGTGTGATGTATTAATATTTTGGTTCAAAATGACAGGTTCGTAATGAACCGGATTGTTTTTCAGGTATGATGCCGCCTGAGCTTTTAATATACGTTTCTCATGTTTATTTTTCTCGGTTTCGCTTAAGATGAATTTTGAATAATAACTGAAATATTCAAGAGCTTCATTATAATTACCTTCGTTATATAGTAAATTCCCAAGTATCAGATGGACTTTTGGGAAAAAATCAGGTTGTAGCGAGGCAGCATTTCTGAAATGATCTATGGCAGACCTGTTATCCTTCAGTTCCAGAGCTATGTCGCCAGCAAGTAGGCAAGCCTGAACATACTTGCCATCTGCCTCAGTTGCTTTGTTGGCTAACTTATAGGCTCCTGCATAATCTCTTTTTGAATATTGCCTGACAGCCTTCAGAAAATAGCGCTCAGCTTTGCGGGAATGAGAAATATAATTCGCTTCCTGTGCAAAGAACACAGGTAAGGTAGTTATCAATATAACAACCAGTAATAGTGATCTTTTAAACATTTTCCTCCTCTCTGACAGCCGGTTCTGCAAAAATACTCTAAATATCTTTAAATTTTAGCTTTTGCATTATCGTTAAGCCATGAAAGTATAAAAGGCTTTGTTTTAGCGTATTCAATACTTGATTTATAGGATTTTCAATTAGCTAAAGAACCATTTTTATCTCCCTCTGATCGAACATGATAGTCCTCCCATCTGCCGATTGAAGGATCAAATGACCAAACTCACCTATGCCGGTTATAATAGCATTTAATTTTCTGTTCTCATAAATAAAATCTGTACTCACCCCTTTGCGGTAAAGCTTGTTTAGATAGTCTGAATCAATGGATTTAAAATCAAATTCAATTAATTGTTTTAATCTTTTATCAAAAAAATAAAGTACACGTTCAAGGCAGTTTTCAAGATTATATGTTAGCGAGTTTATTAGTTTTAAAGAAACCGGATTTGGAGCGTCGCTTTCAAATTTCACCTGATTAATATTGATGCCTGTTCCCACAATTGCCCAGCTTATCTCGTTACCCAGAATAATATTGCTAATCAATATGCCTGCAATTTTTTTATTACCAACATAAACATCATTTGGCCATTTAATGCTCGTTAGCCCAGTACTGATCTCTGAATTCACAAAATCATACACTGCCAGCGATGTGATTTTATTCAGCATGAATTGTTTTGATGGTTGTAAACCTTTGGGTTTCACAATTATACTAAAAGTCAGATTTTCTCCCGATTTGCTTTCCCAGTAATTTTCTCCTTGTCCTTTTCCGGCAGTCTGATCATTGGTAATAACAACCATTCCATCTTCTGCCTTATTTTGAGAAATCATAGATAAAGCATACGCATTCGTTGAAGGAATGTTCTTTATTCTGATAATTTGCCAGGTCGGGTTCATAAAAGTAAGTATTTGCAAATTACAGTGTGAAAGCTGAAATTCATTATTTTTGCACTGCAAAGTAAATAAAATGATAAGACAAAAAATACAAATTACATCTGAAAAGCTTGCTGATTCTATTATTGAAGGGATTAAAGACAAAAAAGGCCTTGAAATAGCTCAGCTTGGTTTTAAAAAAATAAAGAATGCTATATGCGATAGTTTTATTATCTGTCATGGAAATTCAAGTACCCATGTTGAGGCAATTGCGGATGGTCTTGTTGAGTATGTGAGAACAAAACACGGGGTAAAGCCATGGCGCAGTGAGGGTTATCAGAATGCTGAATGGATCCTGATTGATTATGTTGATGTGGTTGTTCATGTTTTTCAGCAGCAAACCAGAAACTATTACCGACTTGAAGATTTTTGGTCAGATGCGGAATTTAAACAATTTGAAGTCGCTGATTGAGTTTTAATATTAGTATTTAAATTGTTCAGGAAGAAGAATAATAAATATATGTCAGGAAAAAATAAAAATAAACCGAAGAAAAGCCCGCTTGAGCAGCCACCAAAAAACATGCGGTCAAAATTCAATTTTTATTGGATTTATGCTGCTTTGGCATTATTGCTTGTTTTTATGTGGGTTAATAACTGGGAAACTGCTACTAAAGAAATTAACTGGGGTGAACTTAGGGAGATGCTTGCAAACCAGCATATTGAAAAGATCATTGTTGTGAATACTGAAACAGCTGAAATTTTTATTAAAAAAGATTCTCTGAAACTGGAAAAATATAAAGATCTGAAAGGTTATTCAGGCCATAGATCCACTCCACAATTCAAACATACCATAGGATCGTACGACTCATTTAAAGAAGACGTAAAAGAAGCCCAGACAGATTTAGAAGAACCTGTTTACTTAATTAATGAAAATCGCAAAAAATGGGGTGATGCGTTGGGTTGGATATTCCCTATGATGTTGCTTATTGTTGCATGGCTTGTGATAATGAGAATGATGGCCCGGGGTTCAGGAGGGGGGCATATCTTTAATATTGGCAAGTCAAAGGCTCAGTTATTTGATAAAGATACAACCGTAAGCATTAATTTTAACGATGTAGCAGGTCTTGAAGAAGCCAAGATCGAAGTTATGGAAATTGTTGAATTCCTCAAGCATCCTGAGAAATACAGGGAACTTGGCGGCAAAATACCTAAAGGAGCTTTACTTGTAGGACCTCCCGGAACGGGTAAGACCCTTCTGGCGAAAGCTGTTGCTGGTGAAGCAAAAGTTCCGTTTTTTTCTATTTCAGGTTCTGAATTTGTTGAAATGTTTGTAGGTGTCGGCGCTTCACGTGTTCGTGATCTGTTTAAACAAGCCAAAGAGAAATCGCCATGTATTATCTTTATTGATGAAATTGATGCTATTGGACGTGCTCGTGGCAGGAATCCGATCACTGGTTCTAACGATGAACGTGAAAACACTCTAAATCAGTTACTTACTGAAATGGATGGTTTTTCCAGTAATGCAGGTGTTATAATTCTTGCTGCAACCAACCGTGCCGATATTCTCGACCGTGCCTTGCTCAGGGCAGGACGTTTTGATCGTCAGATCCATGTGGAATTACCTGACCTCGAAGAAAGACTTGCTATCTTCAAGGTTCATGTTCGTGATTTGAAAATGGAACCTGAAATTGATCTTATATTTCTGGCACGACAAACACCCGGTTTTTCAGGCGCTGATATTGCCAATGTGTGTAATGAAGCTGCATTGATAGCAGCCCGTAAAGGAAAGAAACAAATTGAAAGGCAGGATTTTCTTGATGCTATTGACCGTATTGTTGCAGGTCTTGAAAAGAGAAGTAAGTTTATTTCACCTCAGGAAAAGAAAGTAATTGCTTTTCATGAAGCAGGTCATGCTTCAATAAGCTGGTTGTTAGAGTATGCACATCCTTTGGTGAAAGTTACTATTATTCCCCGCGGAAAATCGCTAGGAGCTGCTTGGTATCTTCCTGAGGAACGTCAGATCACTACCTTTGAACAGCTTTTTGATGAGATGACAGCCGCCCTTGGAGGACGAGCTGCCGAATCGCTGATTTTTGGAAAGGTGTCAACGGGAGCTCTCAACGATCTTGAGAAAGTTACAAAACAGGCTTATGCAATGGTTACTTATTTTGGGCTAAATGAAAAATTAGGAAACATAAGCTATTATGATTCAACAGGACAATCAGAATATATGCTCAATCGTCCATACAGTGAACGTACTGCCCAGATAATTGATGAGGAAGTAAGCGCAATGGTCAGAAATGCATATGAAAGAGCTTTGAAAATTCTTACTGAAAATAAGGATAAGCTAACTCAACTGGCTGAGTTACTGTTGAAAAACGAAGTTATATTTCGCGAAGATGTAGAGAGTATTTTTGGTAAACGTCCGTTTGAGGAACCATTACACTTTATCGGTGATACTCAAAGTACGGATAATCCGGAAACAGCTTCTGGCAATGAAAAAGAATAACATGTAATATTCATGTTGAAATGGAAGATAGCACAACAAAAGAAAAAGTTTTAAAGCGGATCAGAAATGCTCTTATAAACAGATCTGCCAATCCATTTCCCGACCTGGATCTGGCTGCCGAGGTATTTGAACCATTTTATGATACCCCTGAAGTTGTTTTTGCACAGGAATTTACAAAAACAGGTGGTAAGTTTGTTTTTTGTGAAACTCAGGAAGAATTAATATCCAATCTTGAAGACCTTATTGAAGCAAATGATTTAGAACCTCTATTCTGTTACAATAAAAGATTGTTTAATTTGCTGTTAAAATCCGGTATTCCTGTTACAAACGATCGTTCACAGGCTGTAAACATGAAAGCAGCAGTTACGTTTTGTGAATTTTTGATTGCCCGTCACGGAAGTGTCATGGTTTCATCCCGCAGCGGACCGGGAAGACGAATAAATATTTTTCCTGAAATTCATATAGTTCTTGCCAATACCAATCAAATGGTGGATGATATAAAACAGGCTGTTAAGGCTTTGAAGGAAAAATATCAGCAACAAATGCCCTCAATGGTGAGCTTAATTACAGGTCCGAGCCGAACAGCAGATATTGAAAAAACATTGATAATGGGCGCTCATGGTCCTAAAGAACTTTACCTGTTTTTGCTTGATGATACTAATTAATTTTTGTGTGAAATGGATGAAAAATGGACTTTGATCTTTAGTTCTTCAGATGTAGTTAAAGTTGAAATTCTGAAAGGATTGCTTGCTGCTGAAAATATTGAAAGCGTGATAATCAATAAAAAGGATTCTGCTTACCTGTTTGGTGAAGCAGAATTATATGTGCCAGTTGAGGATGCATTTAAAGCAAATCAGATAATCAGTAGTTCCAAATAATGAGTCTTCCCAATTTTCGCACCCGTACTCTTACCGCAATATTATTTGCAGTAGTCATGGTAGGATCAATCCTGCTGGGAGTAAAATATTTTGCTGCTCTAATGCTTGTTGTTTACATTCTTGGTATGGGTGAGTTTTATAGGCTTTTCAGACCTTATGCCAGCAATGCTTCCCGCGTGGCAGGCACAATTACCGGAGCTTTAATCTTCATCCTTATTTTTTCTTTTAACAGTGGATGGATTGTAGCAAAGTGGCTTTGGGTAATACCATTGATCTTTTTAATTCCATTTTTAACAGCAATGTTTGACAGCAATGCCCAATCCCCACAGTCCATAGGAATTTCACTTGCAGGAATCATGTTTTTAGCCGTGCCATTATCATTATTGTCATCGATATATCTATTGGGTGAGAACATCAAACCTCTAACAGGTGCCAATCTTCTTCTTATGATCCTTGCTATTCTGTGGGTTTACGATTCAGCGGCATATATTCTGGGGTCAAGCTTTGGACGACATACGCTTTACAAACGCCTGTCGCCGGGCAAAACATGGGAAGGATGTATAGGCGGTTTGGTTTTCGGGCTTGCCACAGCTTTAATTGTTTCTTATTACTTAACTTCTATTCAGCTTGTTCACTGGATAGCAATGGCATTAATCATTATGATTGCCGGAACTCTTGGTGATCTTTGCGAATCAATGCTGAAAAGAGATGCCGGAGTTAAGGACAGCGGCACTTTATTACCGGGTCACGGAGGCATACTCGATCGTTTCGATGCTCTGTTTTTTACTGCACCGGTCATCTATTTCTATCTTATTATTTTTGTAATTTAACCTTATTATCCGAATGAAAATACACAAGGAAGGATATAAAATTATTTTTACTGTACTGGTAATTCTGATTATTCTTAATGTTCTGCTATGCCAGTTTTTTTTAGTTTCTCAGCTTTCTAAGACTTTAATTTTTATAATCAGTCTTGCACTATGGACTTTTGTGATCAGTTTTTTTCGTGTTCCAAAACGTGACTCAAATAATTCTGATAATGATATTTATAGCGCTGCTGATGGTAAAGTAGTAGTGATCGAGGAAGTATTTGAAAATGAATTTTTTCATGATAAACGCCTCCAGATATCAGTATTTATGAATGTGACAAATGTTCATGTTAATTTTGCTCCAATTCGGGGGATTGTAAAATATTACAAATATCATCCGGGACGATATATGTTTGCCTGGCTGCCAAAATCCTCAATTGAGAATGAAAGAAGCAGTCTGGTAATTGAAAACGAAGTTGTAGGGCCTATTTTGATCAGACAGATTGCTGGTGCTATTGCACGCCGGATAGTATGTAATCTTCGCCCTGAAGCGCGGATATCACAATGTGAAGAAATAGGTATTATTAAATTTGGTTCGAGGGTAGATCTTTTCCTGCCTCTTAATTCAAAAGTACATGTGTCACTGAATCAGAATGTTAAAGCTGTGAAAACTATTATAGCTAGTGTTCAGTAGGTTTTTTAACAAAACATTAACTTATAGAATTGTTGTTAACGAATATGAAGTGCTTACTTTTGCTCCATAACAAAAAACTAAATTCTATGAAAAAGACATTTGCATTATTATTCTCATTTGTTGCACTTATTGCTTTCTTAAGTGCTGGTTTTCCGAGTGATCAATCACCAAAAACCTCAAAATCAACAAAAGTTGAGCAAACCGTTCAGAAAAAAGCTACAGATCCATGTTGCGATTCCAAAACTCAAACCTCTTCTGCAGCAAAATCTGATTGCGGCGGTGACAAAGCAAAAGCTGATTGCGCTTCTGCCGATAAAACCTGTGGAGGTAGCTCATCAAAAGCTAAAGCTCAATCAGGTGAAGAACTTCCTGTACCGAAAAATTAGAAATTAATTTTTTAGTAAACATACAAGGCTGAGTATCGCTACGATACTCAGCCTTTTTTATTATTTGGATTCTTTTAAAGCCAAAATTTGAATCCAATCTGATTAAATTCAATCTTGTTAAGTCAGTAAAGAAATTATATCAGGGTTATACTAAAATATTTTTTTTAGCTGATACAAGGTATTTATTGTGAAAGTTGCCGGCGTTTCTCCGAAATGTTTCCCGAATGTAACCAATACTGAATCAATGCCTGCTGCTGTAGCTCCCACAATATCTGTTTCAGGTTCATCACCAATATAAATGCATTCATTTCTGTTTGCATTGGTTTTATTCAGGATAAATTCAAAAATTCCGATATCAGGCTTTTTGCTGCCTGCCTCTTCTGAGGTTACTACAAATGGAAAATATTTTTCCAGACCTGAATTACGGATTTTCACATGTTGTATCTCATTAAAACCGTTTGTCAGCAAGCCAAGGATATAACGTGTCTGCAAATATTCAAGAACTTCGGTAGCTCCCTCTTTTAATCTGGTTTTTGTAGGACTTATCTGTATGTAGGCACTTTCAGAAAATAGAATAATTTCTACTTTTTGGGATTAAAAACAGCTTTCAACAATCTCTCTTTGGATAAAAATACCCAAAGGGAGATTTTTTTTATCCTAGAAATCATGTGTGGAAGAA
>JAAYJT010000061.1 GCA_012522795.1 Bacteroidales bacterium
GTTTCAATTCCATTATGGTACGATTAAAAGTTCGTAACTTGCAAAATAGTCAGCAGCTTTTAGGTCGTTTCAATTCCATTATGGTACGATTAAAAGCCGTCAGATTTACCAGCAAATACAACTACTAATCAATGGCTTATAAAAGGCAAATATAGTAAAAACTAATAATAAAATCGTCAATGTCTGATAACAAGTTTTTTGCCGGGCAGCGACGATGTTGATAAATATCTGTGTCTTAGCAAAATACATAAAATACTTAATAATTATTCGGTTAAAATGCTATTTTATTAATTATAAAAATCTTACAGACGATTATATTATATTTTCCAGTCCACTACGCTCAATGCCAACAATTTGTTTATCAAGCCATTTCTCTTGTCTGGTTTTAAAAATAATAACACTATCTTTTTCAAGATCCATAATGTATTTTGCTTTGATGACTAATTCTGTTAGCTTTACTTCAGTTATTTCGCCCTCAAATACTGAATTTTGAATCCAATTAAGATATTTACGACATAATTTAAGCATTTTACCAACACGCTTCTCTCCAACATCATAAACCAATATAACATACATAGTTCATTCCTTTCTACCACCAGGCTTTAAAGGGTTTATACTCTTCTATACCCAATATATGTTTGCTTAATTTATAACATTCAAGTTTTATAAGATGACGATAACTGACATTCCGATTTAATGATCTGTGTTTTATTGTTTCATTCAGCCTGTTTTCGAAAGAAGAAATAAATGTTTTCTTTCCTTTTTCAGTCAGTATAATTCTGTTTAGTTTCTGTTCAAAATCCATGCTTTGTATTTCTCTTTTATTTAAAACTTTGAAAATTGTGCGATCTACCAACAGAGGTTTAAATATTTCAGCAATATCCAGCGCAAGTGAATATCGTCTATCACCAGGCGAATGAAGATAACTTATAGTGGGGTTTAGCTGTGTTTGATGAATAGCTCTGAGACATTGTGAATAACACATCATATTTCCAAACGATATTAATGCATTTACCTCATTTTGTGGCGGTTGCTTAGTTCGGACACCCATCTCAAAAGTATTTATTATCAGGTTAAAAGCATCGTAATAAAACTGTCTGATATTTCCTTCAATCCCCATTAATTCATTTATCCGGTTATATGAACCAATTGAAGAAGAAAGATTTTCAATCGCTGTAATTATTTCTGTAAGGTCTTTCCCCCTGTTATGATAATATTTCAGGTTTTTCAAAATGTTAAAAGTAGCGCCTTCAACAAATTTTCGGGCAATTATAATTCGTGAAGTGTTTTTTTGATATGCTTCTACTTGTTTTACAAGCATCTTACCCGATAATAATCCATCACGTGGCATAAATGAACCTGTATAATTTTCGTAGTAATCAAAAAAGTGGACACTTATACCATGCCTTCCAAGAAAATTATATAAACTGCTGTTTGCATCAAGGGCACCGAAAGTATAAAACTCTTCAACATTCTCAACAGGAAGATATCGTGGAGGTCCTTCATTGCCTTCTTCATCAAAAGGAACAAACTTCAGTGTATTGTCTTTGCGCGATAAACGACCAGGGTTAAACAAGTAATAGGTTTGCTTCATACTGGATAACAATGTATTTGCTAAAACTTCTTCTGTAAATAAATCATCATAAAATTATTCCAACAGTCTGTTATTATACATCAAATCTTTTTCATTCAGGATTATAATACCAAAATTATTTCATTCTATCACCGTGATATTTTCATGAGCCATTTTATACAAACCCTACAAGTATCATCAATTTAGCTAATCTTTATAAGATCACTCCAATTCCGTTGACCAGCAAAAATCGTTATATGCACAATTTTTACATATTCCCTTTTTAATTTTATCAGGGCAGTATTCATCTTGTATAATTGCTTTTATGTTACTAATTAGTGCCGGAAACTGCTGTCTATCAACATCGCTCAAATATATTTTTTCTGTTTTTCTAAGCTTTGGGTATTCCAGTACACCACTTACATCCTCAATGCCATGCTGTTCCAAAACCCAGATGTAGTATTTGAGCTGCATTTCATGAGCTTGCTCAAGTTTATCAGATTTTTTTATTTCGTGAATTACCCTGTTTTTTGAATCGTAAAAGTCAATTTTAATACCATCAATTTCTATTTCTTCAAACCTTGAAGGACGAGCCGGATAACTGGTTTCATGAATCAGTTTTCCCATTTTTACAAGTTCAGAAGAATGTTCCATCTGTATTCCATTAGCAAATAACCATAGTTTACGATGACATACCAGAAAGTAGTTGAAATGGGTTCCTGTGATGTGCATAAATTTTTCTATTCTTCATTTTTATTTTCTCGTTGAAAGGCGTGACAAATGAACTCTTCCGTCCCATCATAACTCATTCTGGATAAAGTACAAAGGATGTTTCTTTCACGATCCTCATCCAGAAAACTAACACAATCAAGACAAAGTTCCGGAATATGAACAGTCAAAGGATCTACCTGAGTTCCGTCATCGCGAAATAATCCTCCATAACCAGGTTTAAAGATTTCATCAGGATGAATGGCTTCAGGACCGCAATACAGACATTCTTTGCCATAAGGACAAGTTTTATTATTGCCCGTACAGCACGATAAATCATAGCCAACACACTTATAATATATCATCTCCGCATCCCAATGATCGCGGATTAACTCAACAAATTCTTCTTCAGGATAATCATCCGGCAAATCACTGATGGAGATATTCAGAGCATTAAAAAGCTGCTTAAAAGCATCGGCAAGCAGTTGCCATTCCTCCTCATTCAATACAAGAACGGGAGGAATGGTGTCGAAAGAAATGCCGGTGTACTCTTCCAAAGTTGTAGAATATGGAAATTTCACCTCTTCCGTACAATATCTATCCTCCGGATCAACATCAAGCCCGGAAATAGATGAAGCCGGTGGCCGGCTGATTAACGCATTGATTTCAGCAAGCAGGGGTGGAAGAGAGGGGTTCATGGCTAATAAAATTACAACATTAAAATTGTTTTTCCTTTTTGTAAAATTGAAACTGTAGAAATCAACCTGAATTGCTTAAAAATAGTAGGCCACAAAAGTGATTCTATTAAAAAAACAAATCATAATCCCGTCATACCTGACAATAATCAACAAAAAAACATTGAGTTACTTTAACTGATTTTCAAAATCAAACGCCTGAATTCTTTTAATGAGTTCTTGTTCAGCCTCTTCCATTGCATTAACCGATTCAGTTGTAACAGGTATATAACCGGCTGCCTGCAATGTAACAAAAGTACTAACGCCTTCCATATTTTCTTCAATAATGGGAATTGCCTTTTTGGAATCTTCTTCTGAGAGTTTAGCTCTGATACTGCCTCCAATTAAGCTGGCATTATTGCTTATACTAATAGCTAAAGTGTCCATCAAGCTAAATGTTCGAGATTGATTTGAAGTAATTTTCCAGTTCATAATGGCGTACGACAACCCTTTCATCCATTCCTCTCTTAAATTGGGAGGTGTTACCAGACAATCACCAAACACATTTCTTGATTCAATCCAGCCATCATTTCTTAGTTTTTCAATAGTATTATCAGAGATTTCAGGCTCAAATGAATTAAGTGAAACGCAAAACAGCCTCCTTAAATCAATCGCCATATCCATTACAAAAAGACCTGTTGCCCTTTTTTGATTTGGAATCCATTTTCTACTCAAACTTCTGTCTTTCTTTTCCAAGAAAGCGATAATCTCTTCTTTGGATAATATATTACCATCAGGACCACGAACAATAACTTCATTATTTGCCCGATCACTACGATCAAATGAAACATTATCATTGTCAATACCAGCTAAAAGTGGGTGTAATCCTCTCATAGCCGAAATTGAAAGCGGGCTGCGTCTTTTGAGTGTTCTGTCTTTTCCACCCTTTGCTGCTTTCATCCATCCACCAAACAATTGATCAACATAGCGGGGGTCACAAGTTGCATATACTTCGCCCTCCTTTAGTTCTCCTTGTTTTGTAACATCAAATAAAAATGTTGTTGGACTAGGTGTAGCATTTAAATTTTCGCACAACGAGTCGATAAAAGACCTTTTTACTTGCTGCCCACTGGAAAAAGGTATATATCTGTTAAAGGTTGTGTCGTAATAGGATTTTTGTCCGTCAGACACATTAAAAACAGTATGTTCAGCTCTTTTTAAAGTGCGGATGTAAATTGTATTTTTCATTTTTTACGGTTTTAATTGTTATTAATTTCTTTCAGTGTAGTTGTAATCAAATTTAAGAAGCGTATTGAAGTAAGTAAACTCTTCATTAGTCATCAAATGGACTTCGTTTCGTAAAGTTTTTATCGCTTCTATATCTGAATCATTGATGTCTTTTACTATCACAGCAAGTGCGTCTAAAAATGCTTTTTTTGAGCTTGCCGCTAAAAGATCTTTGTCAATCAGATTTTTGCGGGTTGTCTTACTGTCACCCGCTCTATACCTCAGTAGCAAATTTGCTATTTCCAGGGTATAATCCGTAATTTCCTCTTTGTTTTTACTTAACATAGCTATTAACCAGATTTTAAAAGATTTATACATTATTATTTCTTTTTCTTTCTTAAAATTCAAGCTTTTATCATTGTGAAAATATTTTCTCAGGTTTTGTGGTCGTAATGCAAGAAGCCCTATACTGCCCAATTCACATGCTCGTTTTATTTCCATGCCAAAAAGAGACTGAAAGGCATGAGAATCAAATGTACTGTCGGAGTCATATAGTTTTCTCCAAACATCAATCAGTTTCTTGCCTGAACTTAAATAAACCGGTATAAAACCTATTGTTTTATTTGTTTGTCCGAGGCTATATATATATGAATTTAATATCTGTGTTGGATAATTTCTTGAAAGACTAAAAAACAAGTTTGTCCATTTGACGGTATTAACCTCAATCAACTTATCATCTATTTTGAAGAAGCCTTCCTGTTCAAGATCACGGAAAACAAATTCCTCTCTGAAGTTTTTACCTAAACGGAAAGTAAGCCATTGACCGTTCCATGTGTTTATCTGATTACCACGGATGTTTTCTAAGGTTTTATCATTGAGATATTTTCTGTAAATACTCCAACCCTCAAAAGTTTTCAAAAGAATTACGGGATCATTTATTAAGAAGCTATACCCCCCGGCAACACCAATTCCAAGACCGGAGCCAATCCATGAGTTGTAAATTTCTTCTTCATTTGTTTGAATTACTATATCAGAAACAAGGCCAGATGTAGTAGCAAAAGATTGATCATCGGCTGCAGGATAACCTATTGCGAAACTTGCATCAGGTTGTTCGTTTTCAACCTTTTGATATAGCGAATGTAATTTTTCTAATCTTTCTTCATGGCTTAGTAATTCTGGTTTCTGCCCACTTTTCATTTGAACAAAAGCAGAATTAGTTACCCACTGCATATATTTTGGATGATTGAAAAACAATTCAAAATAGACCTCCTCAAAAAATTGCTTTGAAGAATAACTTGTTTTATACTTTTCATTGTAGGCTTGTAAAAATGTTCTGCCTATTAAAGAAGTAATCATAAAAAGAAGTGTTTTACATTTAATTTTTCAGTTTTAATTTTTTGCATTTCCAGGCCAAATTCAGAATCATAAGCAAGGTCAGGGATAATAAAAGGCTTATTTCCTTTTTCAAGTTGGTCCAAATCCTTAACACTATAATATGAAGCAGGTATTTCAAGCATCATTCGTTCATTCAACGAACCTTCTCTATATTTTGAAATATCCGATTCAGTAATACAAACCACACTATCAATTTCCAGAAGCTTCATTAAAACAGATTCTTTGCTGTGAGTTAATTTATCAATAGTGATTGAGCCATCAGATTTGAAGATACTATGTTCTTCAATGCTTAACATGTTTAACTCAGTAAATACAGAATCAATCTTTTCCTGTAAATCTGATTCACTTAAAAGATTATTATGATTTAGCACCTCGTAAGACCGGTTAATGATTTTCATATCATACGGCTTTGCATCTTTCTCGTTATTAGGAGGTGCTATCACATAAATATCTTTGTATTTTCCGATTGTTTCTTTTGTCCTTTTTCTGTTGATGCGACCGAATCGCTGAATAAGAGCATCTAATGGTGCAGCTTGAGTAAACATCATATCAAAACTTATATCCAGGCTTACCTCAACAACCTGGGTAGAAACAACGATACAAGCATCGTGTCCGGTATTGAAATTTCCTAAAGATTCGCCTTCTTCGTTTACACCGATTAGGCTTCTCTCCTTTTCATTCCGATCGACTCTTTTGAATCTACTATGTAATAAAAGTGAGTTAATATTGGGATAGCATTCTTTAATTTGAGTAAAAACTGATTGGGCTGTTTTAACTTTATTCAGTACAATAAGAATTTTATACTTTTTTTCTATAGCTGAATCAACTATGTTCCAGATGGAATCAAAAGAATCAATTTTATGAATGATGTGACGATTAAATTCTTCTAATTTAATTTTGGGTAAAGCAACTTCTAAAACATTCTCATTACCTAATATCTCTTTGATTTTATTGTATAAAACCGATGGCATTGTTGCAGTACCAACATGGATTCTGCAGTTATTCATTTTCAATATTTCAATTAATTTTATAACCAGGGATTGTGATATTCCTGAATAAGTGTGAACTTCATCTAAAATAATATCACAGTCTTTGGTATCGATCAAAACTGTTTCGAAACCTTTCAGTCCAAAAACTATTGTTGCTAATTGATGAGGGGTTAATACAGTAACAGAGGAACCAAATAATCCTTGTAAACTTGTATCATCATCTTCTTTTCTTTTAATTATTTGGGAAGATGAGTGCAGAACACGTAAATCAATATCTGGATTTTCTTTTTCCAGTTCATATCCTAATCTTTTATACATCGCATTTATAGAGGCTTGAAATGGCAATGTGTAAAATATCCGCCCCTTGCAACGCCTCAATAAAAAATCAGTTTTTCCCGCACCTGTCGGTGCCAAAACGAGTGTATGTTTTTTAACACTTTTTGTATCAATTTGAGAAAGGGGATACATTGGACTTTGTCGGTTGTAAAAATTAAGATTGGCATTTTTAAATAAATTTTTTATTTTCTTCTCAGTCTCACTTAATTGTGCTGAGGCAAAATGATCACCACCCATCAAAATTCCACGCCACTTCGAATAACCCCTTTCTCTGCTTACTTTTTCACAATAATTAATAGTAAAATTTAAATTTCTTATTGCCTGTTCTCTGGTAGGAATATTGCCTTCACTTATGTCAAATTCATTTAATATCGGAATAATATATCTACTCCATTCTTCCCATTTTCCCAGATGGAAATCAACATAATCTTCCGTTTCCTCAAGATCAAGTAACCCTAATCCAGAACCATCATTTCTTACTGATTTATGATGACCAATTACCATCTCAATAAGTTTATCCCATTGTTCTGTAGGAAAAATTGAGAGAAAAAATAATGATGAAATTTCGTGTCTAAAGATTCTTTTTTTATTTGCTTTTCCCAGTAATCTGTCTTGGAAAAAGTTATGTGACTTTCCCAAATCGTGCAAAATTGCTCCATTTGCAGCAATACACTCATCATAGCCAGCATATTGTGCGAATTTTTTTGTAGCTATAACCACTTGCTTGGTGTGTTCCAGTAAAGTGGTCCAGTCAGGAGCTGATTTTGCAAAAATCGTTTTCATTACATATTGCTTTGAATCGGAGTTCCTACAATTTTAAGCCACCCATACATTGGCTCATTTGTTAATCGGTTATAACCAACAAGAAAAGAGTTTTCATTTTTCTCAAACATTAACTCAAAGCCAGGAAATAATGTATCACTGTCAAATTCTTCAGTTGATGTTTCAATTATATCCTTTGGAAGAATAATATCTTCGTTTCTTATCAAACATATGTGTTGAGTAGATGCAACTTCTGCATCACTTTTTTCTTTAAAAGCCAAATATAGTGTAGGATTTAATAGAACACCCCGTATTATTATAGCTGTTGGTCTTTCAAATAAATATTTACTGCCTTTCTTTGTCTGATTCCAGCCTCGAGTCTGAATAACTTCCTGTTGTTGCGTAATTTGATGGTAAGTAAGTCTGTGTCTGACAATCTTTACAATTTGTCCTTTTTGCTCTAGTAATTCTGGAAATAGTTTTTTCTCTATTCCCTCAATAATAGAAGGTGTTAAAAACTGTTGACTAAAAGTTTCACCATCTCGTACTGCCGTCCATGGTTTTATAAAACCAAAAGGTCCTGAATATTTTACAACAAAAAGCTCCATATTAATCTCATAATTTATAATCTCTATTTATCTTATTGCACCAAAACCAATCCCTGTCGAGTGTCCCAATCCAACATTCCAAGCAAAAACTTTCACTTCATTAGGGCCTTTTATAGTGACCGGGCACCAATTAGTACGATTTTGGATATTATTATAGTTAATCATTTTTGTTCCAGCATTATAATAATTGGTTATAAACTCAATATTAAACCCAGGGTTCTCAATACCAGCCAGTTCCATTTTTTTAATTAAAACTTTCTCCATAATCTCGTTCGCTTTGGGGTTAGAATAAATTAAATGATCTGTTTTTAATTCATTCCGGCTTTTTATCAGAATTGGGCTTGCTACCTTAAAAAACTCAATATTATCAAAACCAGGATCCTCCTGAATGATTGCTTCTTTCACTATCAATTCATTAAATAGTATTGGGTCCTTCATAATTCCATTAAGAATTATTTTAATTAGCGAAGAATCATAACTACTAAAAAAGAAAGAAGAATCTTTCTCAAAATATAATCCAACTTTTGTATTTTTTGCATTTTCAAGGCGAGAAAATGAGTATAAGGACAAGCTTCCATGCATGTTGTTTCCTTTACCTAGCCATTTATGGATAGTACCAACCAGCCTGGGCTGATGATCAAAAGGGATTGTAATACCTTTAGCTTTAACCTTTAAGTGTAATCTCATAAGTCAATTTATTTAAATATTTTACTTTTCCATTTTAATTTTTCTTATAATGTTATGTTCTAATTTATATAAAATGCTTTTCAAAGCTACAAAAGTAATATCAATCTTTGACAACTTATGTCACTGATGAAAATATTTTTATTTTTTTTAGTCCAGTCTCAATTCTTTGAACTAAAAATTGTCTAAATTCCTCTGGTTCAATGTTTTCAATTTCATTAATCAGCCCGTTTACAAAGCGACCTACACCTTCGTAACTGCATACTTCGGTTTGTAGTATCCAGCAGTTATCGTTAATTCGTTGAAGGTGTTTTTCTGCAAGGGGGTATTCTTCTATCAGCAGGTTTGCAGCCCTGAGCGACATCACAATTTTTACCGGAAGGCTTTCTTTACTGCTGATCCTGAAAACATCAATCTGGGTTTCGATATGCCTTTCTTTTGACTGCCAGGGAGTTTCACTTACTTCTACTTTGTTTATTCGCGAAACTTTGAACAATTTATTGGTTTCCGATTCAGTATCATAAGCCCAGATTTGAATATAATTGGTTGTAAAGGCAAAAGGTTCTACAAGCCGGTCGCTCACTTTACTACTATGTGCTGAGCTATAGCCTCTGAGTATCACCTGTTTTTCTGCTTGTATTGCCTCAACCAATGAATTTATGTTTTGAGCATTTTTACCTTTAGTAATCGTTTCAGCCAGAATGCGATAATCGTAAACCGTATATAGTTTCTTTTTCAGGTTTTGTTTTATCAGATTATTCTCATCTATGCTCTCTATCGCACTCTTCAATACCAAGGCTTCCTCTTCAGTAAAGTGTATCAGACTGCTGATATCTTTAAAATAAGGTGATGATTTGTCAATTCTGTAACACTTATTATCCTTTTTAATGATAAAACCGGCTTCTCTTAAGGTATCAATATACCTATAGATAGTCCGTACAGTGGTATCAAGACGATAGGCAAGATCGCTCACAGTATAGGTTCGGTTTGCCGTAAGCAGCATCATTAACTTTAGTAGTCGTTCCATTTTAGGTTGATCCATAATTCAAATTTTTACTAACAGTTACTTATCATAATTTCAACACATTACAATGTTTGAACACAACCAAGTCCAAGCGAATTCTTTTCACCAAAACCTGCCAGATAACCTATTTTAATAAGTTCAACCGGTGCCGTAATCCTGAAATCGAACATATACCCTATTATTTTAGATTGCTCACGGGTTCCTGCTTTTATTGTCAATCCTTTCTTCCTTGGTTTGCTCATTATTTTAAGCTTCATATCATAATTGGCTGAACCATAATTATTAGTAATAAGTTCAGCACTCAGAGCAGCAGTATATTTTCTTACAAGATTATCAAAAAAGATTCTTTCAAAATTACTGTCTCCAGGTTCAAGATATTTTGCATAACGGCTATCTTCCACATTCTGGCTGACAATTAATGGTGAAAGCGTCCGAAAAATCATATCTTCCTTAAATTCAAACAATGATTTTACTTCTACTGTCCTGACAATGAATGGGACCTTAGTTTTATTATCACCAATAGTAAAGCTCTGATTTTTGAACAAACCTTCAATAAAATATTGCAGGGCATCAGGTATTAAAAATGATAATTCAAGCTTTGCCTTTTTATTAAGAATATGTAAACGATCGCCATTAATACTATAACCGCCTTTATCAAAACCAAGCATTGAAAAGGTAAAAAACTTAAAGGATTTTGACCCTGCCTCAAATCCTTTATTATGCAGGAACTCCGCAAACTTATGATCTCCTTCATGTATTGTTTTATATATCCATGCCGACAACGGATACTGATAGTTCACTGGTAGTATGTTTTTTATAGAATTCTGCAATTCAAGTTTAAGTAGAATAC
This sequence comes from Bacteroidales bacterium, assembly GCA_012522795.1. Lineage (GTDB taxonomy): Bacteria > Bacteroidota > Bacteroidia > Bacteroidales > JAAYJT01 > JAAYJT01. The sequence goes on from JAAYJT010000061.1 coordinate 10,831, forward strand.
GCATCTTAATATATTTTAATCCTTTTCTGCAAAGCTACAACTATAATATAAAAAAGCATAATTCAATAACTTAATTTTTCTATGTTATGAGATGATTTGAAAATAATTAAAAGAAACATTGAATTCACACGTAAAAGCTATTTATTCGCTTGATGTTTGGAAGCCATTCCGTGAATGATAATTAGTGATTGGTAGGTGTATTAAATCGTAAACGTCTCTTGAAAGTAATGATTCTATATTAGTATCAGGATTTTGTAAATATAATTCGTATAATCGCTCCGCTCAATTGTTCTTAATGTTTTAACCACCGGCATTAAGGATTGTAATTTACAAGACAGCTTGGACTATTTTGTAACCATAAATCGTATAATTTTCAAAAGCCTGCTGAATCGTTTAAGTATTTGATTTATTTTTGTCAACCTTTTGCTTACACCATCTTAAATTCTTGTTTATGAAAAGAGTTTTTCTTTCCGTTATATTTCTTATAGTATTTTCCTGCTCTGTAATATCACAAGAAAGGAGCATTTCAGGAACAGTGATCTCTGCCGATGATGATAATCCATTGATTGGTGTTACAGTTCAAATAAAAGGAACTACCATCGGTACAGTAACAGATATTGACGGGAAATTCAGCCTTGCAGGCGTTACATCTGAAACAGTTCTTATAATAAGCTTTATTGGATTTCAGACCCTTGAAATTCCTGTTGAAAACAATTTAACCCTTTATATTAAGCTGGAAGAAGAAGTTCAGCAGCTTGAAGAGGTTGTTGTAACAGCTTTGGGTATCACACGCCAAAAACGTGAAATAGGTTACTCTACTGAAAAGATTGACAGTGAGGTAATTGGAGGGGGACGTGCTCCCAATATCCTTAATGCCATTTCAGGGCGCTCGGCTGGAGTTCAGATCTCACAGGGCGATGGCGTGGAAGGAGGTACAACCCGTATTGTTATAAGAGGAAATAATAATATTGGAACTGATAATCAGCCCCTGATTGTAGTTGATAATATTCCGATGGAAAATGTGCCCGGACTCACTGACATCGGAAGAGGCGTTGACTGGGGCAGTGTGATCAATGATTTAAACGCTTTTGATATTGAAAACATCACTTTGATGAAGGGTGGTGCTGCTTCGGCGCTTTACGGCTCGCGTGGCGCCAATGGTGTGATCTTTATAACTACAAAGCGGGGGTATAAACAAAAAGGCATCGGAGTTACCTATAATATGGATTACCGGTTCACCGAACCATACCGCTATCGCGAGGTACAAAATGTATATGGTCACGGTGGACCTATTTCATTCACACCTCCAACATTTCCAATGTCGGGTGATACTCTTTTGTACCCCGGAATATATGGCAACGAAAATCTTATTCTGAACCAGGAAGGGCAAACATCCAGCACTTCGGCTGAATTTGGATATTATGGTTCAGCTGTATCGTGGGGTCCTAAAATGCAAGGTCAGATGGTGAAGTGGTGGGATGGTCAAATGCGTTCCTATTCACCTCAACCCGACAATATTCGTATGCCATACCAGAATGGTTATACTGTAACTCACAATATAGCCGCAACTGGTGGCGGGGACAAAGGCACTATGCGTGTTTCAATAACCCGGCAGGATAACAAACCAATTGTTGAAAACAGCAATTTCAACCGTACTACCATTAATCTGGGAGCTAATTTGACCATCAGCGATAAGCTCAGGACTGATCTTACCATGTCGTTTGTTAATTACCAAAGGCTGAACAGTCCTATGCTTGGTGAAGACGCAAGCTCATTCAGCAAGGGACTTCTTTATTCATGGCCAAGAAGTTATCAGGGAATTGACCGCCTTAATTATGAAAACCCTGATGGTTCGCAGAATCAACAGAACGACTATCCTTTTCTGTATGTTAACAGAACACTCTGGTGGGAGTATTTCAATAATAATACTACCCTGAACCGCGACAAATACACTGGAGCACTCACTTTGATATATGATATTACACCATGGCTGAATGCACTTGGAAGAGTGGGGCGTGATTTCACGATCGAGCAATTTGAAACACGACATAAACCCACTGATCCACTTGGAATGCTTGATGGTTATTACAAAAATGGATTATCCAGAAACCGGGGAGATAATTACGAATTCACTATAGCAGCTTTCAAGGATAATATAGCTAATACAGGTTTGAATGTACGTTTAACTGCCGGAGCCAACCGTTGGGATCAGAACTATTATATGATACGTGGACACTCAGGATTATGGTATTATCCAAATATGTACACCTTCTTTAATTACACTGAAAATCAGTATATGACCGATGAAGAAAACAACACTTTTGTAACGCAGTTCGGCAATTCGGTTGAATCTATGGTCCCCGAGGAAGGCATTGTTAGAAAGCGTAACAACTCAATATATTCATTTCTGAACCTTTCATACAATGATTTCATTTTCCTTGAACTTACAGGGCGAAACGACTGGTCGTCAACATTGCCTCCCGGGCGCAATTCATATTTTTATCCTTCTTTGTCATTAAGCTTTATACCTACCGAGGCTTTTAACCTTAATGAGCAAATTCCCTTGCTCAATTTCATGAAAATACGTGGTGGTCTTGCTCAAACAGCTACTGATGCTGATCCGTATCTTCGTACGTTTTATTTTGTTACCCAACGTTTTGGCGGGCAACAGTCTTCATCATTTCCTGACATCATACCGCCGCTTCTGCTGAAGCCGCAAAGGGTTAATTCATATGAAGCAGGATTGAATCTTGGATTTTTTGAAAACCGTATTGATATGGATTTCACATGGTATTATCTTTATTCTTTTGACCAGATCATCCCGAACCTTCCTTTGCCCATATCATCAGGTGCACGATATATTATGACCAACGAAGGCATTCTGACAAACAAGGGTTTTGAACTGATATTGAATACGGTTCCAGTTCAGAACGGGCATTTAACAGTAAAAACGGGATTTAATATTTCGCATAACCGCAATAAGGTTGTCAGTCTTGGTGGTGGTGCAGATACCTATATTCTTGCCCATATCTGGGATTTGAATGGGCCTGCAATGATACTTCGCGAAGGAGATAGCTACGGAACCATAAGTGGGTATGATTATATCTATGATGACAAAGGAAATCGCGTGGTTAATGATGCCGGGACCAAATATCTGATAACTGACAGCCGTGTTCCGATAGGCAATGCAGCACCGCATTTCATTGGTGGGTGGAACCTTTCAATAAATTACAAGAATCTGAGATGCAGTGCTTTAATTGATACTAAATGGGGTGGCGAAATTTATTCGGGAACTTATGTAATTGGACTTCAAACCGGTCAAAGCCCCGAAACATTGAAAGAAAGAGATGGTGGCGGCTTGCCTTATACTGATCCTGACGGGAATACAAGCAATATTGGTATTATTTTGAAAGGTGTTCATGAAGACGGAACTCCAAATACTACCGTAGTTCATTATTATTATAAATATCTGCCTAATGCCGGCGGCTGGGGTAAATTTGTTTCAACTCCTGGAATTCTTGAAAACACATGGGTAAAAATGAGGGAGATCTCACTCTCATACACTTTACCGCCAAAGATTATAAACCGTTCAGGTGTATTTCAAAATTTATCGCTTACCCTTACAGGTCGTGATCTGTTTTATATCTATACTACCCTTCCCGATAAAATCAATCCTGAAGGAATTATGGGTTCAGGAAATGCGCAAGGCTTTGAATGGGCTTCGTTTCCGGGAACCAGATCATTTATTTTTGGAGTTAGTGCTTCGTTTTAATCAAAAACTTAATAACGATATTACAAAATGAAAAATCTACATTATATCTCACTTTCAGTTTTAACCGCATTCTTAATACTTACAATTTCCTGTACAAAAGATTTTGAGGATATTAATACCAATCCGCATGGTTTTACAAATGCAAGTGATGGTTCGTTGTTCAACAGTATCCTGCAATCACTGCAACCAGGCTGGAATGAACAGTTTTATATTTATAACGAAATATTATACAAACAAACCCAGCTTGCAGCACTTACAAAGGATGCATGGGGCAATTACACAATAGGAACTGAAGATATTTGGTCAAATTACTATCATACCTTACCCGAAATAAGAGAATTGGAGAAAAGATTTGAAAGCTATGAAGTCACACCAGGAGTTACGAACATGAAAGCCATGCTAAAGATTTTAATGGCTTACAAAACTTTTAAGGTAACTGATTATTTCGGTGATATTCCGTTCTCCGAAGCCGGTTACGGATTTCATAAACCTGAGCTTTTAAGGCCGAAATATGATAAACAGCGCGATATTTATCTTGAAATGCTTGAGGAACTTGAATGGGCAGCAGAAAATATTGAACTTAACACTCAGAGTGCTGAACCTTTTACTACATTTCGTGAATTTGACAAACTGTTTGGTGGAGATATGCTGAAATGGCAAAAATTTGCCAACTCTCTTAGGCTACGTCATGCAATGCGCATATCAGAGAAAGAGCCTGAAATAGCCGGTGCTATTATCAAAGAAATATTAGAGGACAACAAACCGGTATTTTATGGTTATGACTTTATTACACCCAAACTTGAAAGTGCCTGCTTATGGCCTTCTGCTATGGGATTTAAAAACGAAGGTATGAACTGGTCGTTCCGCGAACATAATAATCTGCGAATGGGCTCAAATATTTGGCATAAATTTTCAACAAATGATAATACTGATGGGTCAGGGATCTTTGACCCAAGGGCTTATATCTTCTTTGAAACTAACAATCAGAATAAATGGGTGCCTTATCCTCAGATACCTGATAATACTACACTCTCATCTGGCGGCATTCCTTATGGTACACATCGTGATCAGTTAGGTGCTTACCAGATAAAGGGAGAAAACAATATTTACTCACCTTTTAATTATTTTCTGATAAGGGATGAGGATTATATGCCTATAATTCTGATAACCGGTGCTGAGGTGCATTATACAAAAGCGGAATCCTATTTTCGTGGTATTGGTGTTACTGTTGACAAAACTCAGGCCGAAAACGAATATCTTAACGCCATCAATACCTCTGTGGAGTGGTGGATGGATATAGCTAAAAATTCACGGCTTCCGGTTTCAGGATTAACATTCCCTGAAATGATCTCTATTCCACAAGCACTTACTTCCGCATCAGTTCAAATGCATTATGGTTTCTGGAATGTCGGGTCTGATGACGAAAAGCTTTCATTTATTTACACACAATGGTGGCTTGATGCATTCCGGCAGCCTGCCGAAGCCTACTCATTGATGCGCCGCACAGGCAAAACTCCTCATGAAGGTAGTCTTGAAACTCATTACCGCCTGCCCTACCCTCCATCAGAACTTGAATTTAATTTCATGAATTGCTCTGAAGCTATTGCCAGACAAGGTGGTGACGCATTCAATACAAAAATATGGTGGATCCCTTAAAACACAAAATAATGTTAGAGATATTCAATAAATAAACATTTGATTGCAACAATATAAAAAACTCTTTTATTAACATCAAAAATTTTAAGTCATGGAAAAAATGAACAAAAAAATCAGATTATTGCTCGCTGTTTTTTTCAGCCTTCAGTCGCTGTTGCTTTTTTCTCAAAGCAACCAATACCTTCATTTCGACAAAGTAGATGACTATGTGATCCTGCAAGACGGATCTAAATATTTTTCAGGAAGTACCCGTTTAACAATTACTGGATGGTTTTATTGTGACGAGCTTAGCTATGGGCAGGGTTTAATGGGTTTCAGGTCGGGATCGGGTAATGCCGAATTTTATTTAATCATGCTCAACAATGGTATTCTTGAATGCAGGCTTAATTCAACCACAGGTTTGCACGAATATGTTTCGCCTGCAAATACTGTTATACCACAAACCTGGCAGCATATAGCCTGGGTTTTTGATGTGAACACCATAAAATTATATGTGAATGGATTTCTAAAAGGTAGCAAAGCAGCATCAGGAGTGTTTCAGGGAGACAATACCCCGTTTGCCATCGGGAAAAGCACCCTTGCCGGTTATAACTTTGTGTTTGGTGGAAGGATTGATGAAGTAAGTGCATGGAACAAAGCTCTCAGCCAGGAAGAAATTCAGGATATGATTGAAAACGAACTTACCGGTAATGAACCGGATTTGCAGCTTTATTATAAATTCAATCAAGGTGAACCCGGAGGTGATAACACATCTATCACTCATTTAATCAGTGAGATTGGCAATGGAGAACGCGATGCCGAATTAATGAATTTTGCTCTTACAGGACCTACTTCCAATTTTAATGGCACTCTTGCACCTGGTTATCAAGCTATTTCATTTCCTCAGATAGCAAATCATTTGAGTACCGATCCTCCTTTTGCAATTGAAGCTACATCAACTTCCGGACTCGAAGTATTTTTTGAAGTTGTTTCTGGTCCTGCAACAATAAATGGAACTATTGTTACACTTACCGGAGAAGCCGGTGAAGTAAGCATTAAAGCTACTCAACCCGGAAATGAGCATTTTACTCCAGCTATTCCAATAATAAACAGCTTTATGGTTCTGGACCCTTCTACCTTTGTTCCGTTAATCAATCCCAGAACTCCTCTCGCAGGAGATGTTTATATTCCTGAATTATCTCCAATCCAACTTGTTACACGTGCAAGCATAGATTATCCTGAGCTTTTTATGGTTACAAACGTTAGGTTTATAGTAAATAATAAAACCATACAGGCAAATGATGCGTTGAACAACGGATATTATTCAGCATGGTGGACACCTCCTTCTCATGGAACATTTGCCATAACTATTGAGGCTGATAATAATTTTGGGGCAACTGCTATTGAAACATACAATATTAATATTCAGGCAAATGTGCAGAATATGGAAAAAATAGCATTTGAAGATGTTTGGATAAGCCCTTCAAACGTAGTACAAATAGTTGAAGCTGAACTACCATCCTTCCTTGGAGCTTTTGATCAGGTTATGGCTCATCTTGAAGTCAGTTGTCCTCCCGGTGGCTGTGGAGAATGGGACAGAATAGCCAGTGTTGAAGCTCAAGGTCATGATGGGCAATGGATTGAAATAATACGTTACATCACTCCTTACGGAGTTGCCTGCAATCACACTATTAATCTTACCGATTATATTTCAGTATTAAACGGCAAGGTCAATTTCAGAGTAAGCTGTAATACTCTCGATAATGGTTTTGTGTATAAATTATCACTTTCGTACAGAGCAGGAAATCCTCAGTATCTGTACAGCAATTTGCACAAGGTCTGGAAAGCAAACTATCCTTTCGGTGATTATGCCAATTTGCAACCTGTTGAGGAATGGAATTTTCAGTTTCCTCAAAACACCATGGGAGCTACATTAAAACTAGTTTCAACCGGTCATGGATGGGGAGACCTTAACACCGGCAATGCTGCTGAATTTTATCAAGCTACACATCATATCTGGGTTAATGGAGCACAAACTTTTGCCCAGCATAACTGGAGTGTATGTAATCCCAATCCTGATGGTTGCCAGCCACAAAATGGAACATGGTATCACAACAGAGCCGGATGGTGTCCGGGATCAATTGCGCCTTGGTTCGATTTCAATATGAACCCGTTTATTGCCAATGGAAATATTGACTTGAAATATGTTTTCTATGAAGGTTATGTTGACTATTGCCACCCGAATCATCCGGATTGTATTACAGGAGTTACTTGTTCCGATTGTGATGATGGTTTTAATCCCCAACTTGAAGTTGCCTGTTATCTTGTGCTGCATTCAAACTCTCATTCGGGAATGATGACAGGAGATGCTAATGGCGATGGTATCGTAAATATTATTGATGTTGTAACAACATTGAATTATATAATGGGTTTTAATCCCGATCCTTTTATATTTGAAAATGCTGATGTAAATAACGATGGGATTGTTGATGTTCTTGATGCTGTTGAAATTGTTAATATTATTATTGGATCCAAAAAATAGTTAATCAGGCAGTTTATGAAAAAAACAGAAGCCTGACAATACTATGGCTGATTACATATCTGGATACTCCTTAAACATGTAGTAAACAATTGATTAAGCTGCAATACATGAGTACGCTCAATATCAGGCTAAGAGATTTTGGTAACAACTAAGCGCTTAGATTGTTATATTTATTTGAGTAATAATTGAAGAAAATCTTTTCATTCAGGTTATTTACCATAATATCTCAGGTTAATCCATTTTATTTGATAGTTTTGTAAGATTTTCTCAAAATGTCAACATAACAAATATTAAATATTTCACCCCAACGTCAATTTATTAAAAAAACAATACAGATTATGACATTACACAGAACCAATCTTTAAAGCTATTTCGCAAGTATTTCTACAGAATCTTGTCTAACATGCCATAAGCCTGTATATATGGTTTTACTAAACACTTTTTTTCATGAACAGACTTTACACTTTTTTGCTTATTTGTGCTTTTACAGCAGTTTCAGTTTATGCAACAGCTCAAAGCTGGGGAGATTACACACTTTACAGTACCAGTAACTCCACCAAAGCCTATCTTTTGAATATGAATGGATCAGTATATCATACCTGGTCATTCAGTTCATCAAACAGAACCGGTTATTCATCATATCTGCTGCCAGGAGGTTATTTGCTACGCACTGTAGCATACTACCCCAATTCGTTTTTTTCAGGAGGTCAAACCGGTAAGTTACAGAAAGTTGATTGGAATGGGAATATAGTATGGGATTTTGTATACAGTACTACCAGCTATGCAATGCACCATGATATATGCCCTATGCCCAATGGAAATGTATTGCTAATTGCCTACGAATCAAAAACTCCGGCACAGGCAAGTCAGGCAGGATGTTCTGCAAATATTACAATATGGTCGGAAAAAATTGTAGAAATCAAACAAACCGGACCTACAACCGGAGAAGTTGTATGGGAATGGCATTTATGGGATCATCTTGTTCAGAACCAGAACCCGAATAAAGATAATTATGAAACAACCATTGTTGACCATCCTGACAGATTAAATATCAATTACAAAGTTGCCAAAGACTGGTTACATGCAAACGGAATAGATTATAACCCCATTCTTGACCAGATCGTTTTCAGTTCACATAATCTTAATGAGATCTATGTTATTGATCACAGCACAACTACTGAAGAAGCTGCTACGGGTTCAGGAGGAAATTCAGGAAAAGGCGGTAGATTTTTATATCGCTGGGGTAATCCCGCTGCTTATCAGGCGCAGGGACCTACTATTTTTAATATTGTTCACGACTCGCGCTGGATTCCTGACGGATTACCCAATGCCAGCTGGCTCGCTGCATTTAACAACAGAGGTGTTTCGTCAATGCAATCATCAATAGATCAGATTCAACCCCCGCGTGAGGATTATAATTACACCATAATTCCGGGTGCTGCATATTTACCTACTACATACACATTACGACATGCCTGTAATGGTGGTAGTTACGGACAGGGAGGAAGTCAGACACTTCCAAATGGGAATTTATTTGTTACTATGACCACGTCGGGACTTCTTTATGAAGTTAATGAAGCCGGCTCCACCGTATGGTCAAAACAAATTAACGGTATGGCACCTAAAGCATACAGGTATAGTGAACACTATATAAACAACCTGCCTCCTGATATTCCGGAAATATCAATTGAAGAAAACATTCTTATCAGTACTGAAGCAGATACGTATCAATGGTTCAGAAATGGAAATCTTATTGAAGGAGCAAATGATCAAACCTATCAGCCAACTGAAGAAGGTATATATTTGGTCAGAATAACTGATGAAGGCTATAATTTCTACATGCATTCAAAGGGGGTAAGATTCACTCCTACAGCTACCTGCAATATTGTGGCTAAGCCAAACTTTCCAAAATACGGGCAAATAAGCGGAACAGGAACTTATTTATATGGCGAGACCGTCACCCTGACTGCTTTGCCTGAAGCATTCTGTAAATTCACATTCTGGACAGAGAATGGTGAAGTTGTATCAAGACAACGTGAATACACCTTCGAAGCAACCGGCAATCGTGACCTGATGGCGCATTTTGACTTGAAATCTTTCAGTATTTCCAATGAATTAACCCCTACTGACCCTTCAAAGACAAAAGAGACAGAATTGCAAAACCAAAGCATCATTACAAGTCCGAATAAGATTTCCATAAGCCCTAATCCGGCACAAAACACTGTAACCATTAATGCTGATAATATTCTAAGAACTGATATCATTGATTTACAAGGCAATATGATTGCTATATTTTCAAACACTTCTGTTCTTAACCTTGAAAATATTAAAAATGGAATTTATCTTTTAAGAATACATAGTGATAAAGATATTTCAACTAAAAAACTGATAATACTTAAATAAAATCCATCAAAAATATCTAACCATGAAAAAACTCACATTTATTTTGCTGATGTTCCTTTCGGTCACAGCATTTGCAAAAAAAGTAAAATTTGCCGTTGACATGAGCTTTTTTGAAGTCAGTCCAAACGGAGTTCACGTAACAGGTAATTTCCAGATTCTTGCCGGTTATCCTGAAGACTGGGACCCGGGTTCCACAACAATGGAAAGAGAAGGTGAAACTGATATTTACAGCATAGTTGTTGATTTACCAGCTTTCGAATTATACCAGTTCAGATTCATAAATGGTGATCAATTTTATGAAACTGAGTTTGTGCCTCTTGAGTCAAGAGTAGGTTATGACTTCAATGATAACAGATGGATCTATGTTGATTCATTAGGCAATGATACCACTTTTGTCGGTGCTGTTACCTTTGGTGGCAATGCTCCGGCCGGAATGAATCTGGTCAGGTTTCTTGTAAATTTGGAAAGGGAAGCCGAAATAGCTCCTGAAGGCGTTCATATTGCTGGTGATTTCCAGGGATGGGAGCCAACAAGTACAAGACTTTACAATTTTGTTGATCAGATTTATGAAACCATCTGTTTTGTTTATCCCGGCACTTATGAATATAAATACTATAACGGGAACACTCCCGAAGCCACAGAAATTATTACCGGCGACTGCACTGTAAACGGAAACAGACAAATTGAAGTGGAAGAAGAGGACATTGTTCTGGAACCTATATGTTTTGGGTGGTGCGTTGATTGTCTTTACGTTGGGATTTCTGACCCGGATATTAATAGCTCATTACGGATTTTTCCAAATCCGGTTAGCACAACACTTGAGATTGATCTGAGATCTAATTTAAAGAGTAAAGTTACTATCTATAATACCATGGGTGAGATTGTTATGAACAGGACACTGGAACCTGACATAAAACCTGTACTTGACGTAAGCTCATTAGGTAAGGGATTATATATATTAGAAATAAAACAGGATGATTTTTCTGCTACTACAAAACTTATTATTAAGTAGGCTATGAGAAAATCATACATAACTGCAGCTTTTTTGTTAGCATTGTATTTCTCAATTCTTCATCCTTTATATTCTCAGGTTACATTTTATGATCCTGATGTAATACAAAAAATTGAAATTTTCTTTTCCCAGCCTGACTGGCAGTATCAGCTTGATACAGCCAAAGCCGGAGCAGGTGGTTATATCAGGGCTGATCTGATAAAGATCAATGGTACTTCAATTGACACTGTTGGCGTTAGATACAAAGGCACCAGTTCCTATGATCCTTCTTTTGCCAAGAATCCTTTAAAAATTGAATTGGATCAGTATAAATCACAGTCGTATCAGGGAATAAAAGATATAAAGCTCTCAAATGGTTTTGCCGATCCTTCCATGGTAAGAGAAGCATTGTCGTACTACGTAATCGGGCATTATATGATAGTACCACGGGCAAATTTTGCTCAGGTTTATATTAATAACGAATACAAAGGTTTGTACACCAATGTTGAGCATGTAGGAAAAGCATATTGCTCAAGGAACTTTAATATTTCAGGCACCGCTCTGATCAAGTGTAATCCTATTGATAATCCTACACCTATGATGAAAAGCAACCTGAAATACATACCCAATGCCGATTCATCTGCCTATTTTAACCTTTACAAGCTTAAATCGAATTATGGCTGGAGTGAACTTATGGAACTTTGTGATATTGTTACAAACAATCAGGAAGAAGTAGAAACCATTCTGGATATGGACAGGGTAATATGGATGCTTGCTTTTAACTCCCTGCTTGTTAACCTTGACAGCTATTCCGGGGTCTTTGCTCAGAATTATTATTTATACAAAGGTGCAAACCAGCGTTTTAACCCCATAATTTGGGATCTGAACATGAGTTTTGGCGGATTTCCATATGTTGGGAACTCCAATACAAGTATGGCTGGATTAACCATTCCGCAAATGAAACAGCTGTCTCCTTCAATCCACGCTAATGACCCGTACTGGCCACTGATAAATATTGTAATGAACAAGCCTGAATACCGAAAAAAGTATTTTGCTCATTTAAGAACCATTGCCGATGAAATGTTTGTTAGCGGGGAGTATCTTACCAAAGCAGCAGAGTTTCAGCAGATAATTGATACTGCTTTACAAAGCGACCAGAATAAATTTTTTACTTACGAACAGTTTCTTAATGGTATGAATACCGATTATCCGGTTCTGAATTATTTTGTACCGGGTATTGAAAATCTTATGAGTGCCCGTTTGGAATATCTTAATACACTTTCGGAGTATAGTGCCGATGCACCTGTTGTAACCAATGTTCAGCCCGAAGATCCAAACCCTGAATTTAATTCTTTGATAACAATCCAGGCTGAAGTTTCAAATGCAACATCAGTATATCTGCATTACCGTCCTAGTTCAGTTAACAATTTCAGCAAAATTGAAATGTCTACCTCAAAATCGGAAAGTAGTATTTTTACCGGCTCGTTTTTGTTAAACACAAATCTTGCCCAATATTATATAACCGCATTTAATGATGAGGCTGCTGTATATAGTCCTGCCAGGGCTGAACACGAGTATTATTCAATTAACATTGATATAACCGCACCTGTTAAGGGAGAAGTTGTAATAAACGAGTTCCTTGCTCAAAACACAAGCGGAATAATGAATGAATACGGAGAATATGCTGACTGGATAGAATTATTCAATACCACCAGTGACACTCTGGGTTTATTCGGGCTATTTATGAGCGACGAATATAATAATCTTACAAAGTTTGCTTTTCCCCGTAGTGCTATAGTTTCTCCTAAAGGATATCTGGTAATTTTTGCCGATGAAATGCCATCAACTGAGAGTTTTATCCATTGTAATTTCAAACTGTCATCGGATGGCGATGCAATATATATAAGTAACGGAGCAGGTGAAATAATTGATAATGTGGCGTTTGGCGCACAAAGCAGCGATGTTTCAATGGGACGATGCCCAAATGCATACGGTGATTTTATCTTTCTTGATGAACCGTCATTCGGAGCTGCCAATAACTGCCCTCCGGGAACATTGGACATAATAGCCAAATGGGATTTTAACAATGAAACGCTTATACCTTCAATTGGGAATGGAACAGCAATAAATATTGGCGACAACACATTTACCTGGGGAAAAGGGTTAACCGGAGAACCTGATATAGGATGGAACACACTTAATTACCCAGCTCAGGAAACAAACTCAGGCACTGCCGGTGTTCAGTTTGACGTTAGTACTGAAGGTTTTGAAAAAATTCATGTTTCCTATTTCCACAGAAACTCAGGTACTTCCTCCCGATTTGTTTCGATGCAATACACAATTGATGGAATAAACTGGATAGAACATCATGTTTATGCAAACGGACCTCCTCATGACGTTTTCAACCATCGTGAATTTGATCTTTCAGATGTTACTGAAGCAAGCAATAACCCAAATTTTGGAATTCGGATACTTTCAATCTTTTCTCCCTTTCCTTTTACTGATCCACAGGAACCCAATATAAGCTGGCAGGCAGATGAAGCTTACAGGGCTACACGCGATAACCGGAATTATTCCCACACAGGTACCTGGAGATTTGATGATGTTGTGTTTTCAGGGACTTTACTTACAGGTATTGCAGAAATATCTGATAGCCCTGAAGTACAAATAAGTATTGGGCGCAACGTTATCTTTATAAAAGTGAATGCCGATGAATCTGTAGTTGCAAGAATTTATAATATATTGGGGCAACCGATATTCAGCAAAGAACTTAAAGGTTCGAACCATTATACTTTACCTTTTTCCCAACATCCTGGCATTTATATAATAAGGATCACGGGATCAGATTTTTCAGTGAGTAAAAAAGTTATGTTCTTTTAATAATTTTGATTTTTTACTATTTAGTCAAGTCTTAAAAAGTCCATTTACTTTGTTTTTGTAGAAAAATAAGATCAAAAACGCTTCTGAATAATTTTTAAAAAAAGAGCCAAAAAAAAAGATGATTTCCATTTATTCATCATCCTTTTGAAGTTAAAAGCAGCAGCTAACATAATATTGATATTATCGCCTACCACTCCTTTGTAAAAGTTGCGGTTTAACCTATGATCTGATTTGAGGTGTCCAATTATCGGTTCAATAGCTGCTCTTTAAAGACAGCCCCGCAATAATAAATGATAATCAATAAATGTTGCGAATATGAACTGGCTTTAGTCCAAATATATTGGTTATTAGTATTTAAATACATTATTTAACCGGTTTGGCTAAAGCCAATATGGTGTTATTA
>JAAYJT010000062.1 GCA_012522795.1 Bacteroidales bacterium
ACTAATGATAGTTTTATTGGAAATTCCGGTGTTATTGCTTCTTTTATGTTGACCACCCCAACAACTCCGGGAATATACGAACTTGTTCTGATAAACGGAGGACAAAACGGAATTGTTACTCTTATTGAACCCGATGCCTACACTGTTACTTTTGTTATTCAGGATATTGATCAGCAACCAATTGATGACGCTGTTGTAATTCTTGGAAATATTGGTAATTTACCCGGCGACTATGTATTTACAGACATTTTGCCAGGAAATTATTCCTATTTTATTGAAAAAGACGGCTATATTTCAGTTTCAGGAATTGTAGAATTGATTGACTCAGATCTTACCATAAGCGTTACACTTTTATCAGGTGGCAATGTTATTGTTCTTCATCCTGTTATAGGTGAAGCAGGGCAAAATATCTTAATTGATGTAGAATTTATTAATGAGGATACAACATTTGTGGCTTTTCAGTTTGATGTTAATTTACCTGATGGTTTCGAATATGTACCCGGCTCAATTGTGATAAACCCTGAACGAATTCCTGATCTACAGATCATGGCCAGTATGTTGCCTGGCACCAACATATTACGCTTTTTTGCATTTTTTATGGGAAATACGGGTATTATAGGTCACTCCGGAGTTGTTTTTAGTTTTATTCTTTCCACTCCGAAGGTACCGGATATTTATATTCTTAAAATTGAGGATGCCATTTTTGGTACAATTGAAGGAACGAATATTTTAACAGATGTAGTTGATGGCATAGTTACACTTCTAATACCAACAGGAATTACAGAACCGGAAAATGAAACGGTACGGGTTTTTCCGAATCCTGCAACACATACTCTGAATATAATGTCGGAAAAGCCAATGGAACGTGTTAAACTATTCAATTTCAATGGGCAGTTGATGTTTGATTCCCGTGCAATTGATAATACTTCGGCACAGATCAAGGTAAGTCAATACCCTGCGGGAATTTATTTACTTCAAATTATCAACAACGAAGGACAGATTCTGAACCGAAAAATAACAATCCATAGTTACTGAGTTCATAGCGAAATAGTTGATTGAATTTTTTCCATATCTTCAAAAATTGGATTAAGTAAAAGAAAAATTTGTATGGGAAGAATTAAGGTAATGTGTAACTTTGTATCTAATCAAAATTAAACTTTTTGTACTTTACACACTTTTTGGGACAGTATCCAAATTTAGCATAAAGGGTTCAAACGAAGTACTTAACCCACTATTTTGCAAAACCGATGTTAGGCAATAGCGCTTCTTTTTCGCCTGTTACTTTCATGGTTGATTTCATCAAATGCTGAGACAGACACATTCTCTGACAAACTTGGGTTTGAGCGTCGGTTAGTGTGTTCTGGAAATGGATTTGACTGTTGTGCATTAGCTTATTCAATCAATTGCCTTACTGTATTTACAACCTTATACTCTATTCTGTCAAATTCGTTAAAATGAGCCTTACCACATTTGATTTTTTGCTGCTCGTCTAAGCTAAGTTTTCTCAAATCTACATTTGGTGTACCAGTGTCTTTAGTCTCAGCAACAAAATAAATTTTCCTATCATCTTCAAATACTAAAGCCCAGTCAGGATTATAGTTGCCAATCGGTGTTGGTATTTTAAACCAATTTGGTAATTTAAAGTAAAATTTGATTTGCTCACTGGTTTCACAATCTTTGGCAAATTGACTTTCCACGCCTGAATCCAACGGTACAAATTCTTCATAAATAGTTTTTGAAAGGTCAGAAACTTTAAAAGAAAATTCGTTAAGGTAAATTTCCAGCTCCTGAGCTTCAAATAAAGTCATTTCATATTCCGAATGACCGATTTTCTCATACTTGATTCCATCAATCATTAAATCATATAAAGTATGCTGAATGGCTTGTGAAGCAGTATCTAAAAATAATTGCGGATTGATTAAAATATCTCCGGTTCTGCCTGATTTGCTTAAAATTTCTTCAATAGTAGAACGGGTCAATTCTGTTTTGTTTTGTATATATCCTAGGATATCAGGGATTTTCCATGAATATCCTCCATAAGACTCCACTCCTTCACCAAAATATTGTGTTTCTACACCTTTATTGCTCATGGTAATTCCAATTTTAGTAGAGCGAATTGAAGGTGCCTTTATTTCAGGTAAGTTTTTTATGGCTCTTGCTGCTAAAGTAATTAATTCATCTGTTTTATAGTTTACTCTGTAAGTAGTTTTCTTTTTAAGCTTTTCCCAGATTTCCAAAAATTTCGGATCTGCTTCAAAACCTTTGCGGTATTTTATAGCTGTACGTGTACGTTTGTTTTTAATTCTACCGGTAAATGATACTCCGCAATCTTCTTCAATTTCGTTTTGCAGTGCTTTGGCAAAATCATCATAAGCTTCATTGGCAATAACAGTTAAACGGTTTATATTTTGATCGTATGTCCGTTTTCCTGTTTGATCAACAGCCAGCCTTAACCCTCTGCCAATCTCCTGACGTTTTTTGATGTCTGATTTTGTTTCATTTAAGGTGCATATTTGAAACACGTTAGGGTTGTCCCAGCCTTCGCGAAGTGCTGAATGTGAAAAGATAAAGCGTAATGGATTGTCAATTTTGAGAAGTTCCTCCTTATCCTTCATTATCAGTTCATATGCCTGTGATGCATCAAGGCTGTTTCTGGAAGTCTCGGTATCAAGAGTATCTTTCCATTTCCCTTTTTTATCACTTGCAAAATATCCGTTATGAATATCTTCTATTGAAAATTTATCCAACTCACTAAAGGCAGGTTTTGAAACATTTTCCTGATAAATTTCTTCAAACCACTTTGCAAATTTTCCTTTTCTTGGGTTGCCTTCTGAATCATAAGCTCTGTAATTCGCCACTTTATCTATGAAGAACAGAGACAAAACCTTTATTCCAACTTTATTCAAACGTTTTTCCTTCTTTAAATGCTCTTCGATAGTCTTACGAATTTGAAATTTCATCAGCTCGTCTGTTAGTCCGCCCTGACTATCGCCTTTGTATAATACATTTCCGTTAGAAATAGAAATACATTGATTTACAGCATCAATTTCCTCAATAATATAGCCATCGGAATAGATTTCTCTTTGATTGGAAAGAGTATACAAATCATCACCAACTTTTATGGAAACAGATTTTTTTCTTACTCCATTTTTGTCATTCACATTGATTGAAACTTTTGCTGTAACACGAGTTTTGGTAGCCTGTATTTCGTTTATCTGCAAGAAAGCATCATTATATGCATTTTCTTCAATGATAGAATCCACTTCTATCTGCTTAACCAAACCTAAATCATACGCCTTTACAGGATTTAAGCTATAAGTCAGATTATACAAGTTTCTGTGTGTTGCCGAATAACGAAGTGTACATAGCGGATTTAAGTTTTCAATAGCTTTCTTCCGGATTTCAGTTTCCATATTTTGTGGCTCATCAACAATTACTACCGGATTGGTTGCCTGAATAAACTCAACCGGTTTTTGTCCGTTCAGTTTGTCGTTGGGTTTGTTGATGATATTTTCATCTTTGGCAAATGAATCAATATTTATAACCAAAACTTCAATATTGTTTGTAGTTGCAAATCCTCTTAACGAAGATACTTTCGTACTGTCATATACCTGAAAATGAATAGGTGTATTGTCGTATAGTGTTTGAAAGTGTTCGTGGGTTATCTCTAAGTTTTTCAATACTCCCTCACGGATAGCGATGGATGGCACAACAATTACAAACTTTTTGAATCCGTACAGCTTGTTCAGTTCGTAAACAGTGCGCAAATAGACATAGGTTTTACCTGTGCCTGTTTCCATTTCGATGGAAAAGTGCATACCGTGTTTTAAACCTCCTAGACTTTCGGACACCCCTCCAGAGGAGGAGAGTATTTCGTTGTTAGCTTGGACTTTTTTCAAATTAGACAATATTTGTTCTTCTGTAATTACCAGTCGATTCCCATAACTGTATATATGAGCATAAGTATCTAATTCAGATATTTCAGTTTGAAGCAAGCTGTTTTCCAAAGGCTGTCCTTCAAATAAATCTGTAATAGATTTTATGGCTTGTAATTGAAATTCGAGATTTGGCTCAAAAGTTAGTTTCATTCTTTTATTGGTCTTGGAATTGTTACAATAAATTGTTCTCCCTTTTCATCATTAATAAATTCGATATTTGGTTGTGACGCTAACGCTCTTTTTATTCCAGAACCTAAACCACTATATGGCAAAGAATGGGAACTAAAAGCCACTAATTGATTATTTCTAATTACAGGATTCCCGTATTTTATATCCTCGACGGTTAAATTGTTAGGTAGTTTACCTGGACTGATTATTTCAACCCTGTTGTCAAAAATTAAAACTCTAATGGGTGAGTTTTTGAAATAATCTCTATGCACTAGAGCATTTTGCAACAATTCAATCAGTGCATTTTCTGATATCTCAAGTATTCCAGTAGTATTGAAGTCTTGATCTGCTTGTAAATAATGCAAATTTGATTTCAAATAATTCATTGTCTCGGTATACAATTGAGGAATTGTTCCTTTTATATCTTTTGGCTTGTTTCTATATTGATTTCCGAATATATCGTTGCCAAAAAATGAAACCGCTTTTACAGTAAATGCAGGCTTAATACTTTGTGGATCTTTTCCAAAAAACAATAGCCCTGCAAGTGTTACTTGATTATTTCTTAAAACTTTTTTGGCTCGTAATGCTTTTTCATACGATAAGCCTTTTTGTTCATATGCTTCACCAAATTCTTTTATAAAGTATTCAGCAAAATAGTTTTTATTTATATCATTAATTGAAGTTCCATGAACTTCCATTTCATCAGCTAATAGATTACCACTTTCTTGGAATAGCCGCATTATTTCCGCATTATCTGTCAACAAGCGTTTATTGGATCCTTGTTTGACATAAATTTCACCTTGTGTCGTTTTATATGGTTTATTAATCCCCTCATCAATATTGACAATTAGAACATATTTTGAATCGTTATCTTCCTCAATTTTCACAACTTCTGTTATTATATAAATTGGAGGTTTTAGATTATCGGCATATTCAGCTACTTTTCTGTCAGCATATTCAATTTGTTCAGATGTCAAGCCTTTAATCGTCCCGATTTTGTCTTTAATTCCAAACAAGATTTTACCACCACCACTATTTGCCATGGCTACTAATTCGCGACTCAGGCTTTCTGCGTTTGGCAAGCTTTCTTTAAACTGTACTTTACTTGTCTCGCCAGTGCTGATTATATCTAATAATTCTAATGCGTTCATATTGATATTATTTTTTCAATGTTCCAAATGCTGTAAATATTTTTCCTACGATTAAAGGCTTCATCTCCGCCCTCCATAATATCAACGATAAATCGTTGCGTTTGATGATTATCGATAGAACCTGAATGAATCGTCATTTTCTTTTCATCATAATTGCAAGCGATCACTTTTTCGCTGTCGCCAAGCACAGGGATATTGGCGTTATGCGTTGCGAAAACAAACTGCATATTACCCTTTAATTTTTTTAGTTCTTTTATTACTTCATCATAAATGGTTTGATTATCTAAATCATCTTCAGGCTGATCTATTATTAAAATATCATTTTCTTTTTGGGCCAACAAAAACAATATTAAAGCTGAAGCTCGTTGTCCCAAAGAATGTTTGTCTAATGACTTTCCATTGTATTGAATGACAATTTTATTATCCACTTTAAAAGTTAGTAAATCTTCTAAATTTTCGGAAAATCTTCTCTTGAAATCTACAACTTGATTTTCATTCAAGATAGCATTGAGTTTACTACTGTCTTTGAAAATCTGAATAAAATCTTTGAAGTTTTCAGAAATATCTTTATATGTATTGTCATATATACCTATACCTCCTCGCCCTCCAAATATTTGTTTTAATTTTTCATATAATTTATCTTTCCTTCCTTTAAATTCGATTGTAATTGAAAGTTTGCTTTCTGCTTCATTAATTCGGCTCACCTCTTTTTGTAAAAGCTGATATTCTTCGTGCCAAAGCTTATCAAGATCAGTTAGTTTTTTTGATAAATCATTTTGCCACTCTTTTCTTCTATTTTCCGATTTGTCAATTTCCAACAACTTCAGCTTTGATGTATCTATTTGTCTATTCAGTGTAAGGAAATTATCTGGATTGATAATGTCAGTTCCGATTTCCCGCTTAATTTTAGCAAATTCTTCCTTCAGGCCCTCTTTTTTAACATTGATTTTTTCAATGAGTTCTTTATACTTTCCTTGAACTTGAACAGAATTATTTTGAATAGTTTTCAACTTTTCAAACTCTGATTTTAATTCTTTCAACAAATTCTTCGCTTCTTCAAAAAACTCTTGATTTACTTCTGACCCCGAAATTTCTTGTTGAAAAAAATAATCGTGATTAAAAATTAACGATTGTAATTCATTCAAATAACTTCTTACAGAACTTTCCGATTGCGACAATTTGGAAACATCAGAGTCAAAAAGCGTTTGTTGCTTCAATTTGTCTTCAACGCCTTTTTCTTTAAAAAACTGAAGTTGATGCTCTGCATTTTTTATAATCGTTTCTGTTTCTTTTTTTAATTCGTTTAGGTTGTCAAGTTTTTTTATTTCTGTAATAATATTTGTAACTCCTCTTTTCTTTTGTTCAATTTTTGATTGAATGTCTTTTAAGCGTGTTCCTATTAATCGTTGAACTAAATCAGCTTCAAAATCAGCATCTTTATTAGATAAATCTTTTTGCCCGAAATATACAGGATAGTCAAATATTGCGTTAATTGAGATATCTGGTTGTAATCCATCTCCTTTGTAAATATCTTCTTTCTGTCCGTATATTTTTTCAATACGGTATTCTTCTTTTTGCTTGTTAACAATCGTTACGATTGACTTTCCACCACTTCTCAAAACATTTTCAATCAAACCGTCTTTGTACCGTGGGTCAACGGCAATAGGAGATAAGGGAAGCCCCAATGTATAACGCAAAATTTCTAAAACTGATGATTTTCCGCTTCCTCTAATTCCTATAAGTGTGTTAAGCTCAGGCGAAAAATCAATTCTTGTCCCGTCCAATAAACCACCCTCAAAAGAAATGGATTTGATGTAGGAGTTTTTGATTTCAGGTTTAACCTTTGGTGAAACTCTGTATTCACTGTCTGTCAATGCAAAGATTAATGCCTCAAAATTAAAGTCACCTAATTTAACATAAGTTCTCTTTCCTTTACCGATACCATCAATACCTCCATGAGCATTATCTGAGCCTTCAACACAGGCAATTTTACTTTTTCTTTTTAACCATTTACATAGTTTCTGATAATTTTCAAGATTTGCACTTTTCTGAACAGCTAATACCCTATTGAATGATTCTTGCTTCACAAAATCCTCTTGGGTTCTACCTCTCAACTCTGTAAATAAACCATTAGCATCATCAATATGGGCCAAAACAATAAAATAATCGTGCCCGATTCTATCTAATGCTTCAACAGTTTCTTTCAAATTGAAGTTTGAATTTGGATATTTTGGTTTGTCATAATTAGCAATACCATAAAAAGCATTTTCTAAAAACTTATTGATATCGTCTATATCACCCTGATACCATTTGTCATCAAAAACTATTAAAATATGGATTCCTTCTTTTAATGAGAATTCAACTCCAGCAAACAATTCAATATTTTTTTTGGATGCCTTCTTCTTCAATGCAACAAATTCATTTTTGTCAAATTTGTTATGATTGGTAATGACTCCAACATAAATATTTTGTTCTTTTAGTTTTTCAACATAAAGCTTACAAAAATCGTTTTCGTTGCCTGTGTACAAAAACTCTTTATCCGCTTTTGTATGCAAATGGAAATCAGCCCGAAGCCATGTCGCTCCATTTTCAAAAATATTTTTGCTTTCGTTTTCCATATTTGCGTCTTTTATATTGTTTTAAACTCCACTCCTGCATCTCGCATTTGCAGAACGGTGTTGGTTTTTAACTGATCGTTACCTTTGAATATCTTGTCCAATGCAATGACCTTGACAGGTTTTGCAATCAATACAGAATCTATTATATCTTGTGCAGCTTTCTCTAATAGCAGAACAAGCTCACCGTCATTGATTACGTAATAATCCGGCGACAAATTCCCCTCCTGTGGAGGGGTGCCCTTTAGGGCGGGGTGGTTTTCTTCCTTTTCATCAGGAAACTCCAAAGCAGGATGGTTAAAAAGCATTTCCATTATCCCGCTCATATTATTCATCACTTCGGCTACAGGAATATGAATAACTACTAAGCCTAAACTCTCTAAATAGGCATCTCTTTCATTATCATACTCAACTTTATCAACATGGCTACTGCCATCTATTTCAATAACTACATTACAATTTGAACAATAAAAATCAACAATATAGTTGCCAATAATTTTTTGTCTGTCAAAATCTAAACCTTTGAATTGTTTGCTTTTTACCTGATTCCAAAACAATACTTCTGATAGATTTCCGGCTTGCCTTAATTCACGGGCTCTTTCTTTTAACTTAGGATTATAAGGCAGATTAAAATAGTTTTGGGAATTGCGCTTTTTACCATCTCTTTTTTCGGATACGGCTTCAGAGGAGGGGAATTGACCACCCCGGCTTTCAGCCGCCCCTCCAAAGGAGGGGAATATCTTACTATTTAGGTCTTTACCGCTTTTCAGCAAAAGTTCATAAACCATGTTCTCGACAGTTGCATGTTCTGCAACAGGATCAACAAACAGTTTCATCTGCCTGGTAAGTGCTTGGGCATCTTTTCCCTCAATTTGCTGCCATTGCTTGAAGTTGCTGTCAGATAATTTCAGAACCTTAAAACCTAAATCTTGTGATGCAAGCTGCTCTATTTTTTCTTTTAGGTTTTCAATTTCTGCTTTTGTTTCTTCTGTGGGTAACTCTCCTTGTAGTTTCATTATTTCAGCTTCTGTTTTGTTTATATCTTCCTTTATTTCTGTTTCTATTTTTTTGCCTGCACGGCGAATGCGTTCTTTGGCAATATCTGCAATGGTTTTATAGCCCGCTTTGTATGCTTCGCTTTTTTCGTCTGTAAGTTCGGGTAGTTGTACACAAATGTATTTTCTATTACCGCAGTCTTCTTTGTTTAAATCCATTAGAGCATGGGCAGTGGTACAAGAACCTGCAAAGAAATCAAGAATAATATCATTATTTTTCAGCGCAAAAGATATTAAATACTTTATTAATGAAATTGGCTTAGGATTTTCAAAGAAATTTCCATTTAATAAAAGATTTAATTCATTTGCACCTGTTTTAGTTCCTACGGTCTTCTTTTCTAATATTGTTTTTGGATGTATAGTACCTCTTTCTTTTTCGTACCATAATATTCCTGAATTATTGAAATAAAATCTAATTATCTTTTGACCTTTGGTATCAAAGGTTTCTTTTTTATTTAACCATGACAATATTTGTTCTTTCATTGCCCAACCGGCTGTTATAGTTACTGTTTTTTCTAATAATCCATCTTTAAAAATTAGTTTGTCTCTGATTATCTGTTTTTCAGAACCTCCTATTTCTCCTTCAAATACGGCGTTATCACCCGCGAATTCAATGCTCCCTTTTGGAAATGTAATTTCACTAGCTGGATTAGCTCTAGATATTTTCTTTAAAGCTCCATGGGCAATAATTTTATCATTACCATAATTTTCCAAAGAAAAAAAAGATAATGATTCTTTATTTTTTGCATAACATAAAACGTATTCATGAGCTTTTGCGAAATGCCCTGCTGTAGTCCCAGCCTGCTGCCATATTAGAGCCGTAGGTGCTTTTGTTAAAGAGTTCTCCTCCCCAAATATCTCATTCATCAGCAAACGTAAATTGTGCACCTCATTGTCATCAATTGAAATAAAAATCACACCATCCTGTCGCAAAAGATTTTTTGCTAAATAAAGGCGTGGCATCATCATGTTTAGCCAGTTGCTGTGGTACTGCCCGTTTTCTTTGCTGTTTCGACGGAACATACCGTCTTTGGTCATGTAGCCCTCTTCATCTTTATCACCCACACGTTCCTGGTATTCTCTTTTGGTTTCACTAAATTTATCAGGATAGATAAATGAATCGTTTCCAGTATTATATGGGGGGTCTATGTAAATCATTTTTATTTTACCGAAGTAGCTTTTTTGCAAAACTTTCAGCACTTCAAGGTTTTCACCCTCAATAAATATATGTTCGGTATCGTCAAAGTTTACACTTTCTTCTTTGGCAGGAATCAATGTTTTGGTTGTAGGTGTTTGCAGTGTTTTAAAAGCATCGCTTTTGCCAGCCCAATTCAACACATATCGTT
Source organism: Bacteroidales bacterium (assembly GCA_012522795.1). Lineage (GTDB taxonomy): Bacteria > Bacteroidota > Bacteroidia > Bacteroidales > JAAYJT01 > JAAYJT01. The sequence goes on from JAAYJT010000062.1 coordinate 10,274, forward strand.
CGTTGGCAAAATTTATATTTTCACCAAGTGTAGCTTTTAATTTTTCCCAGTCGATTTTTTCTTCCGTAAAAACTTCAGGTAGTATTTGCTTTAAACTATCAATTTTTTCTTTGGTTATATTCAGACTTGTTCCGTTCATTTTTTAGTGAGTTTTTCTTTCTGTTAATAACTCTTTGACTTCAACATCAAGTATTTCAGCAATTTTATATAAATCCTCTAAACTTGGTTGCCGTCTGTTTTGGACATACGAGTTGACCATGTTGTAGCTTTTGCCTAACTTTTCGGACAACCATTTCTGTTTAATACCTTTCTTCTCTAAGACATCTTTTATTCGATTCATTATTGAACAGATTTTAAGTTTAGTACAAAAATAAGAACAATTGTTTTATATCTCACAAAATGAACATTAAAATCATCATTCTGTTTGGACGTAATTGAAAAGGGTAAGCTCTTTTGCTTTTCAGCGCTACTTACGTGTATTGGCAAAAACCAAATGTACTTTACTGAGTGAAGATTTTTTCTATAATAATGAACAGCGTTCAGCGGTTTGGGGTTTTGTAAAACAGGCAAACAAACCGCTCGTTAGCAGTTCATTGTTTTCTTTGTCGCTATACTATTTCAATTTTTTTCGGACATTTTACAAATCCGCTTATATTTTAAAATCCATACCTTATTAATTCAAGTGCCATGAAATAGGGGCTTAAACCTATCATTCAAAGCTATGACAATTGGTTGAATAAATCTAAAACTTTATTTTCCATTGCATATCCTGTGCTGATTATTGAACAGCATAGCGTTATCAGATCACTAAAAAAGTAATTCTGAACATTTCCGGAACAGAGGTAAAACGTACTGCCGCTATGAAAAACAAAAGGAACATCGAAAACTTTAGTTGATGTGGTCAGTGGCACTGTTTCTGTGAGCTGTGCTTGATAAAAAATTTTAAATCCTGAGGGCTTTAAAATTAATACCTGAAATATTCAGCTACCAGGACTTTTGAGCTATTTCAGAAAACAAAAGTACTGCCGCTGTAAAGCTTAGTAAATTTAAGGGTCGGGTTATGATTACAAATCCCGATTAGCAGGGATTTATTTACAAAATTGTATTTTCGCAGTCTTTTAATACAAATACTATGACAGCTCAAAAAATCAAACCTGCTCTCATTGTGGGTTCAGGACTTGAAAACTTCAATTTCTTTGATGATTATGTTGAAAACAAGGTCACAACGGCTTATGGTGATCCTTCCAGCACCCTGATTACCGGAAAATTCGGAGGTATAGAGGTTGTAATTCTTTCAAGGCATGGGCGCAAACATACCATTCCTCCTACTCAGATGAATAACCGCGCAAACATTATGGCATTGAAACAAGCCGGCTGCACCCATATTCTGGCAACTTCAGCCTGCGGAAGCCTCAGAGAACAAATTCAACCCGGGCATCTTATATTCCCCGACCAGTTCATTGACTTCACGCGACACAGACACGTGAGTTTTTTTGAAAGCTTTGAACCCCACGAATTGAATCATGTTGCAATGAGTGACCCGTTTGATGAAGAATTGAGAAATATTTTGCAGGAAAAAGCAACAGAATCAAACATATCATATCATGATAAGGGTACTGTAATTACCATTGAAGGACCTCGTTTCAGTACCCGCTCCGAATCAAAAATGTTTCGGCTATGGGGTGCCGATATAATAAACATGAGTACCGCTCCCGAAATAATTCTGGCTAATGAATTAAAAATGCCATACGCTCTTGTAGCTCTTTGCACTGATTATGATGCATGGCGCGAAAATGAACAGGGTGTTAGCTGGGAAGAAGTACTACGCGTTTTCAAACAAAATGTAGCAAAACTCAGCCACCTGTTAATTGAAGTATTAACCTGTATGGAACAATTGAACACGAGATAGACTAATGAATAACCCCAAAAGGCATAAATCTCCGTTTGTCCGAACCTTGTTTATTATAGCAGGCAGCGTTTCTGTAGCGCTCGGTGTGCTGGGAATGTTGTTGCCAGTGCTGCCAACCACTCCTTTTTTGTTACTCGCAGCATGGTTTTATATCCGTAGCAGCGAGAGGTTTTACTATTGGCTTATAAATCACAAAATATGGGGAAAATATCTTAGAGGTTATCTTGAAGGAGAAGGAATACCAAAACACATTAAAGCATGGGCAATAATCCTGCTCTGGGCTACTATTCTGAGCACTGTATTTTTTGCTCTGGAAAAAAACTGGCTTAAAATATTACTGATCGCCATTGCAGTTGCAGTAAGCATTCATATAATCAATATCAATGGTAAAAACAAAGAGAAATAGAGCACAAACCATAACAATGAATATTGTAAATATTTCCTAATGATAAAACATTGCAAACCAAACTTTAACTATTATACAAAAATCATTTTTTTAAAATCGTTGTTAAAAAATGCAGGTTCAAATAAGTGAAACAATCAACAACATCAGCTGTTAAAATGACTGACCATTAGAAGGGTAATTTTTGATGACTAAACCCGAAAAATCATATCCAAAACTCGATGCGTGGCTTCCAATCACCCGTAAAGAGCTTAAAAAGCGTGGATGGGATGAAGTTGATGTTATCATTGTAAGCGGCGATTCCTATGTTGATCATCCTGCATTTGGCACGGCAGTAATTGGAAGGGTGATAGAAGCTGAAGGCTTTCGTGTGGCTGTTCTACCTCAGCCAAACTGGCGTGACGATCTGCGTGATTTCAAAAAACTGGGAAAACCGCGATTGTTCTTTGGCATTACTGCCGGTAATATGGATTCGATGGTAAATCATTATACAGCTGCAAAACGGCTCCGCTCCAACGATGCATATACACCCGGTGGGAAAGCCGGATTCAGACCTGATTATGCTTCAGTAGTGTATTGTAGGATCCTTAAAAATTTATACCCTGATACCCCCATAGTTCTTGGTGGTGTTGAGGCTTCAATGCGCCGCTACACACACTATGATTATTGGCTGGACATGGTTAAACCTTCAATTCTCTTTGAAAGCGGTGCTGATATTCTTTTGTATGGTATGGCTGAAAAACCATTGAAAACCATGTTACAAAGATTACGAAACGGAGAATTAATAAGCCGGATGACCGATCTTGAACAATCGGCATGGATTTCAGCAACTAAAGAACAGATCCCTGAAAATAAGGCATTTAAAACAACAGAATTGCCTCCGCATGGTGAAATGCTCAGAGATAAGACAGTATTTGCAAAAGTTGCAAGAATACTTGACATTGAGCATAACATTGTAAATCCTTCGCGAATAATTCAAAAAAACGATCAGGGCTGGCTGGTGGTAAACCCGCCGGCGGCTATACCAGATAAACAGGAAATGGATGAGGTATATAGTCTGCCGTTCACTCGTTTGCCTCATCCGAAATACAAAAAGCGTGGAAATATTCCGGCATGGGAAATGATAAAAGACTCGATAACCACTCATAGAGGATGTTATGGAGGCTGCACCTTTTGTGCCATTTCAGCCCATCAGGGTAAGTTCATAAGTAACCGCTCCGAGGGTTCGGTTATACAGGAGATAGAAAAAATTACAGCCATGCCTGATTTCAAAGGTCATATTACTGATCTGGGAGGTCCTACAGCCAATATGTACCAAATGACCGCCATTGATTTTGAAATATGCAAAAAATGCAAACGCCCCTCTTGTATATACCCACGCATTTGTAAAAACCTGAATACGAACCACAAGCCTTTGATTGAATTGTATCGCAAGGCAAGGAAGATAAAAGGAGTGAAAAAAGTTACCATAGGTTCAGGCATCAGGTATGATATGTTTATGACTTCCGAGGGTTCTGAATCAAAGCAAAAGAGTCATAAGGAATATTTTGAGGAATTGGTAGTGCATCATGTTTCAGGAAGGCTTAAAGTGGCTCCTGAGCATACATCGGATAAAGTATTGGCTTATATGCGAAAACCATCTTTTACGCTGTTTGAAAGACTAAAAAAGGATTTCGACAGGATTTGCAGACAGCAAAATCTAAACCAGCAGATAATACCCTATTTTATTTCATCGCATCCTGGTTCGGAAGAAAAAGATATGGCTGAATTGGCAGAAAAAATCCGTCTTATAGGCTTACGTCCTGAACAAGTGCAAGATTTTACCCCTACTCCCGGAACTCTTGCTACGGCAATGTTTTATACCGAAATTGATCCCTATACTCTTAAACCTGTTAAGGTAGCACGCTCGCCAGAGGAAAAGGCAGCCCAGAAAGATTTTTTCTTCTGGTATAAACCCAAAAAACAAAAACCGGGGTCAGGAAAAAATCAAACAAAACGTAAGAAAAATCATTAATAACACAGAGGAAAATTCATGAAGTCAAAAACCAATCATAAAACGGATAATCAATTTGTACAGGATGTCAGCACAAAATAAATTTATTGAAAAACTCAGGCTTGGGCTTGCTGCACCGCTAACAGGAGAGATCTCGCATTTTAAAATGCTTCCCTCTGAAAGACGCGGAGCTATAAAACCATCTGAGACAAGGCAAATACCTGTTGCCGGAAGTGTGCTTATCCTGTTATACCCTAAAAATGATTTTTTTGCTACAGTACTCATAAAACGAACCGAAGATAATGGCGTTCATAGCGGACAAATTAGTTTTCCGGGAGGGAAGCAGGATAGCGACGACATTTCTACAATTAATACTGCCTTGCGTGAAGCCGAAGAAGAGATAGGTGTTAAGCCTTTTAATATTGAGGTTATTGGAACCCTGAGCCCGCTGTATGTAAGCCCAAGCAATTTTGAGATAACCCCTGTTGTCGGGTTCACAAACAAACTTGAAAAGCTTGTTCCCAACCCCGCTGAAGTAGATTATACCATTGAATTACCATTAAAAAATATTGATAAGCTACGAACCAATATTGATCTACAAGTTCGTGGCAATACTTTCAAACAGGTACCTTGCTTTAATCTGAACGGAAATATAATATGGGGCGCCACCGCCATGATTTTGCAGGAATTGCTCGATGTAATGGAGAATAAAGGAATTAAATGCTAATTGTTCTATTGCACTGAAAATGAAAGCATTAGCTCTCTATCACAATTTCATGTGTAATGGTAGCAGCTTTTGAAAGCATTGCCGAAACTCCGCAATATCTTTCCTGCGACAGACTTACAGCCTTTTCGAGCTTGTCCATTGGCAGATCCTTGCCTTTAAAGACATAACGAAGATGCATCTTATGATAATATTTTGGATGTTCTTCAGTAAGTTCACCATCAGTTTCAACACGGAAAGCTTCAGGCTGAACACGCATTTTGCCAAGTATTGATATTACATCCATTGCAGTGCATCCTGCCAGCGAAACAAGTAATAATGCCTTGGGACGCGGACCTTTATCCTTGCCACCCACAGCCTCATCGGCATCAAGTATAATTTTATGACCATATAGTGTGGTCTCGAACAACATGGCTTCCTTCCAGCCCATTGAAATACTCTGCTTCATTGTTTATAATTTTAAATTTCTATGAACTCAACAGTCTTAAACAACAAAAGGTTCATAAATATCTCGTCCTGATGGAGTCTAATAATGTTGAGAACCTGAATATGTTCTGTTTGCAAAATTAATGTATTCAATTGAAAATAAGCTAACTGACACAAAAACTAATTAATACAGGTTTTCAGGATACTCTCCTGAACCCGTTATTGCAGCAAGTTCACTTATGGCATGAGCCCTGTCTTCGCGATATGTAACCCCAAACCAGCGGGCTGAACTTTGCAGCACTTTCACGCTTACCCCACTTGTGCCAAGAAGGTTATTTACAATAGTAGGAATATAGAATTCACCCTTTATAGTGTTGGAGTTTTCACGGATAAATTCATCAAAACCCTTTTCCAGCTTTTCAAAGAAATCTTTTGTGAAACCCCAGAAATTCATTGAAACAATGGTTTCAGGATGAAGTTCAATTTTATTTCCTTGCTCATCAATATAAACTATCGCCTCGCCTTCGGATGCAATTTTTGTTCGTTCGGTAACACTTACAAGCAGCCGGTTTTCATCCGGTTCACAGATCCCCCTCGAAACGGTTCCATGTTCTGATAAAGTATTCCGGAGTTCATAACCTACCATTGCATATTCACCCTCTTTTGCATTTTTCAGATGATGATACATAACCCTGTATGCATCGGCACCATAAAAATCATCGGCATTTATCACAGCAAAAGGTTCTTTGATCACGTCTTTTGCCATAAGCACAGCATGGGCTGTACCCCATGGCTTAACCCTTTCAGGATGTATTACAAGACCTGCAGGTATATTTTCAATTTCCTGAAGCACATAATCAACCTTGATTTTATCGGCAAGTTTTTCCATCATTATCTCGTTGAATTCTTTTTCGATATTGCGACGAATAACAAAAACAACTTTCCCGAAACCTGCCCTTCGGGCATCAAAAACCGAATAGTCAATAATTGTTTCACCATTTGGACCAAGCCTGTCAAGCTGCTTCAACGATCCATAACGACTGCCAATGCCGGCGGCTAATATTAATAAAGTGGGTTCTGACATTTTTTAAAAAATTATTGAGAAATATAGTAAATTGTTCAAATTGCCGGCTAAATTAGAACTTTTAATAATGCAGATAAAGATTGGATTCTAATAATCGTTATTTTTGTAAAGATGTGTATAATACCGCTTTTTCAGTTAATCACACTTTAATCATGCTTAAAGATTGTTGTCTTTGTCCGCGAAACTGTCATGCAAACCGTATTGAATATCCCCTTGGATATTGTAATACTGATACAGGTTTTCACATAAGCAGCATTTGTCTGCATCGTGGCGAGGAACCACCGATTAGCGGACCAACTGGTATTTGTAATATCTTTTTCAGCAGGTGCAACCTCCAGTGTATTTATTGTCAGAACTATCAGATCAGCACTTTGGGACCTGATGTTCAGAAATCAGTTTATACTCTGGATGAAGTGGTTTCGAACATTGAATTTTATCTTTCGTACGGATGTACTCATGTAGGCTTTGTTTCGCCCTCACATGTAATAGTGCAGGTTAAGGCAATAATTGAAGCTTTGCAAAACCGGGGACATGATCCTGTATTTGTATACAACTCAAATGGATACGATAGTGTTGAAACCCTTCGCAGTCTTGAAGGGCTTATTGATGTTTATCTTCCTGATTTAAAATATATGGACAGCGGGCTGGCAGCCAAATACAGCGGGGCAGGTAATTATCCGGAAGCAGCATCGGCAGCACTTAAAGAAATGTATCGCCAAAAAGGCAGCACTCTTATACTTGACGAGCAAGGCTGTGCTGAATCAGGAATATTAATTCGCCATCTTGTATTGCCAGGGCATGTTGAAAACAGTAAAGCCGTTTTGCGTTTCATTGCCGAAGAATTATCGCCACTGGTGCATATTTCGCTAATGTCGCAATACTACCCGACTCCTGCCGTAGCCAATCATCCGCAACTCGGAAGGCAAATAAAAGCTTCTGAATACGAGCAAGTGCTTAAAGAAATGAGGCACCTTGGTATGTTTCGGGGCTGGATACAGGATTTTGACAGTCATGCATCATACCGCGCTGACTTTTCTCTCTAGCACCCTTTCGAATGAAAGGATGTTACTTCTACTTATTGTGCTGAGATAGTTTTATTTTAAACTACATAAATTTTACGCATATCACTGGACTCTACGTAGTTATAATACCGATTGGAAAAATATAATAGACCAATTTTCGCTCTGCTCGATTGTTCTATATATTTAAACCATCGGCATTTACGTTTGTAGATTTACAAAACAGTTTGGACTATTTTGTAAATACAAATC
>JAAYJT010000007.1 GCA_012522795.1 Bacteroidales bacterium
ACCTACGACCCCCTGGTCCCAAACCAGGTGCGCTAGCCGGACTGCGCTATACCCCGAAAAAAAGAACGTTTTCTTTTAGCGGTGAGGGAGGGATTCGAACCCTCGGTACCGTTTCCAGTACGATAGTTTAGCAAACTATTGGTTTAAGCCGCTCACCCACCTCACCGAAATATTTTCTCTGGTCTACTATTACATCAGTAATAATTATTTAAATATACAAAAGAACGATAGTTTAGTCCCGTCCATACGGGATTGGTTTAAGCCGCTCACCCACCTCACCGAAATATTTGATTTCTTTCGACTTATAACTCTAGCTTTTCAGCTTCTATATCATTTCATAAAACACAAGAACAACCCTTGACTAAAAAAGTCATTATCAAAATGGAGTGCAAAAATACAAAAAACTTAATTATATCCAACTAATAGTATAAAAGATTAAAAAATCAATTTGTATTATGCCGTTGGTCTTAACAATAATAACCAAGGATTGCTGCAATAGTCTAATTATCAGAGCAGAAAACGAGATTCGAACCCGCGACCCTCGGCTTGGGAAGCTGATGCACTGCCAGCTGAGATACTTCCGCTTTTAATCATTTAAGAATAAATCGTGTGTCTTTCAGAATATATTTTCAATAAACTACCCTTCAAAATGAGTGACTTACAATCAGTTTTAGTTATGAACTTGTCCTACTTTAAGAGCTTTTGTATTTTTGCGGAAGAATTAAAAAAAATAAACAAATTAACAGGATTATTTATGCTTTTAATAGCCGATAGCGGGTCAACTAAAACTGATTGGAGATTTTTTGATAAAAATCTTAATACCCATGATATTTCAACAATCGGGATGAATCCATATTTCGTTAACAAAAAGGATATTATTGATGTTCTTGAGAAAGACCTGCATCCTTATTTTGATAAAAATCAGATAAAAGAAGTGTATTTTTATGGTTCAGGTTGTACTCTTCAGGACAAGATTCTTGAAGTAGAAGGCGCCCTTAAGGATTTCTTTACCAAGGCAGAAGTAGTTATTGAATCTGATCTGCTTGGTACTGCCAGAGCTGTTTCCGGTGATGAACCCGGTATAATTGGAATTTTGGGAACCGGCTCTAATAGTTGTCTTTATGATGGTAAAAATATAACCTCTCAGTTATTCTCACTTGGATATATTCTGGGTGATGAAGGAAGCGGTGCTGTATTGGGGCGAAAGATATTAAAAGCAGCTCTTTCAGATAATATGCCTGAAGATTTGTTCAATGATTTTAAGGCTACATATCCGGAAACGCCTGATTCGATGCTGAATAATATATACAGCAAGCCTTTTCCAAATCGTTTTCTCGCATCTTTTGCTCCATTTGCCATTAAGCATAAAAATAATGAATGGATAAGAGATTTATTAACCATTCATGTTAAGGAGTTCTTTGGATCAATGGTTGCAATTTATACAGATTATCAAAAATATCCTCTTTGTCTGTCAGGATCAATAGCATATCATCTTCAGGATATTGTTGAAGATATATGTGAGACACATAAAATGCAGCTTAGCAACGTTATTAGGCGACCTATTGACGGGTTGGCTGAATATCATCTTCGGCGTAGGGCTTAAAAATCAGTGCAGCAGAATTTATACAATATCGTTTCCCTGTGGGTTTTGGACCATCGTCAAAAACATGTCCTAAATGACCGCCACAATTTGAACACAGTACTTCGGTGCGTATCATACCAAAGGAATAATCCGGTTTATAGTCAATTGTGTTTGCATTAGCCGGCTCAAAATAACTTGGCCAGCCGCAGCTTGAGTCGAATTTTGAATCAGACAGGAATAAAGCGGCATCACAACCGGCACAATGATATTCACCTTTTTCAAAATGTTTATAGTATTCACCTGTAAAAGGCCTTTCAGTTCCTTTTTCACGAAGTACATCATATTGTAATGGAGTAAGTTTTTTACGCCATTCGTCATCACTTTTTAATATCGGATTTATCATATTGTGTTGATTTGAAGTTTGTAATGTTGTATTGTAACAAACAGTATTTAAGACAATTAGTGCAGCGATAAATGAATAAATAATAAATCTGAAATATTTGTTTTGTGTCATTGTTTCCATGATCCTCATAAACTGATAGAATAACTATTCTTGTAATGATAAGGTTCAAATGAAAATGATTTTTTCATTTTCAGTATGTTTGCAAAAAAATAAAAATATATAATCATGAAGAATACAGATCCAGCAATTAACAGCAAGGCCAAAACCTGGCTAAGCGAACAGTTTGATGATGAAACCCGTAATCAGGTGCAATATCTTATTGATCATAATCAGGAAGAACTCACTGATTCGTTTTACAAAAACCTTGAATTTGGAACAGGTGGTTTACGTGGAATTATGGGTGTTGGAACCAACCGTATGAATAAATATACTGTGGGTATGGCCACTCAGGGTCTGGCAAATTATTTGAAAAAATCATTTAATATAAAAGAGTTTAAAGCAGTCATTTCATACGATACACGCAATAACAGTAAATATTTTGCTCAAATTACAGCCGAGGTTTTATCTGCTAATGATTTCAAGGTTTATTTATTTGAAAATATTCATCCTACACCTGTGTTATCATTTGCTATCAGGCATTTAGGCTGTCACACAGGAGTAATGGTAACTGCTTCGCATAATCCTAAGGAATACAATGGCTACAAGGTTTACTGGAACGATGGTGCGCAATTAGTTCCTCCGCACGATGTAAATGTGATATCAGAGGTTCAGAAAATTCAGACTCCCGGAGAGGTTAATTTTGCAGCACGTCCGGAACTGATTCATTTTATTGGTGATGATATTGATGCAGTATACATTGAAGAAGTAAAAGGTCTGTCGTTATCACCCGATGCTATTGAAAGACAGAAAGATTTTAAAATTGTATTTACTCCTATTCATGGTACTGCGGTTTATCTGGTTCCAAAGTGCCTCAATAGATTTGGGTTTCGGAATGTTACTACAATAGGAGTCCAAAACATCCCCGATGGTAATTTCCCTACTGTTAAATCGCCAAATCCGGAAGAACCCGAAGCACTTGCTATGGCTTTGGAAAAAGCAAAGGAAATAAATGCTGATATAGTTCTTGCTACTGACCCTGATGCTGATAGAGTTGGTATTGCTGTGAAAGATAATCATGGAAAGTTTGTACTATTAAACGGAAATCAGACAGCATCAGTACTCATATATTATCTGTTGCACAAATGGAATGAAAATAAATTGTTAACAGGTAATGAGTTTATTGTAAAAACTATTGTAACCAGTCAGCTATTAATAAAGATCGCTGAAAAATATGGTGTCGAGAGTTTTGATGTACTTACCGGATTTAAATATATAGCTGAGATTATCCGTAATTTGGAAGGGAAAAAGAAGTTTATAGGCGGAGGAGAAGAGAGTTACGGATATCTTGTAGGCGATTTTGTCCGCGATAAGGATGCTGTTTCGGCTTGCTGTATGATTGCTGAGGCTGCTGCATGGGCTGCTGATCTTGGAAAATCGTTTTTTGAAGTTTTGGTGGATATTTATGTTGAATTTGGCTTTTATAAGGAAAAACTACTCTCGGTTACAAAGAAAGGTAAAGCCGGCGCTGAAGCTATAGCTGCAATGATGGATAAGTTCCGCAATGCGCCTCCGGAAATAATTGCCGATACTCAACTGGAGATCATAAAAGATTATCAGAGACAATTGGAAATAAACCATATTACCGGATTAACCAAACCTATTGAGCTGCCAAGATCAAATGTGCTTCAGTTTTTCCTCACTGATGGAAGCAAGATCACTATAAGACCCTCAGGTACTGAACCCAAGATCAAGTTTTATTTTGGAATTAAAGGCATTTTGGATAAAGCATCTGAATTTGATGAGGTTGACAGTGAAATGGAAAAGAAAATAAGCCGTATCATCAATGATCTCTCAATTGAATAGGACAAAGAATTATAAAGTTTTATAATTCCATGATCCACAGCCCTTTAAATACGTTAGTAAGCTGCTTTCGTGTTTTCTGAGCCTCTTCAAGTTTTGTATAATCGTAAACAGAAACTCTGTAATTGGTTTCTTTAAAAATTACTTTAGCTTCATTATAACCATTGGTTTTAAGGCGTTCTACCTCTTTATTTGCCTGAGTCTTTTCTTTGAAACTGCTTACAATCAAATAATATCTGACAGAATCCTGCAATTCGACCGGTTCACTGGCTTCTTCCACAACTTCAGTTTGTCTGGCAGTTTCATCCAACAACCATGTAGGCGAAAGCCTGGTGGCGTTTGTGCAAAGCTTAACATCTCCATGAGGATCGGTAACTTCGCCAAACCAAACTGATGCATAGCCTTCATAAAGCGCAACACCCATAGCTTTCCATTCTTTTTCTGCCCATCTGCCCCGGTTCAGAAACATATCGTTAGTAAGATCAAAATTACGCCACTGGTCAAATGCGCTAAGTGGTGTAGCCTGAACATTTTCCCATAAAATGAGCTCTTGCCCGTTACCCTTGTATCCGGTTAATTCTCTGGGTTTATTCCACATGCAATTTGTACGGTTAGGATCTTTTGCGTAACAGCATGGGGTCCAGTCTCCTTTGTCAGACCACGAATGTAAATTACAATTCTGTAAATCAGGTCTGTTTTGATACAAATCTCGGATATGAACATGAGCAACATAGGATAAAGAATTGGAAACAGGAATTATTTCCAGACTTGCAGCCAGTCTGTACTCATTGATAAGCCTGTAAAGATGTATTTCATCAGTCGTCATACAAAATTCTTCCAGCATTCTTTTTTCAGGCTTACCACGTTGTGCAAGGCTCAACACAGGAATAGCCAAGATAGCAGCTAAAACTATCAGTCCCTTCTTCATAAATACTTAATCTGTTTATTTATCCTGTATTCCAAATATTTATATTATAAAAAACGATATTTATGTCTTTTTGTTACTTGCTGAATATCAGAGGTTACTAAATTACTCTTTTTTTATCACAATCTTCTATATCAGCACTGATTTTTAAAAATTATTGTGAAATTTTATACCTGTATCAGGTATTTTAAATATCTTCGTAAATAAAATAATTATTAACTAAGTATCATACCAAGATCATCTAACACATTTGAAATGACAAAATTATCATTTTTTTTGTTTCTGGCATTATTAATAGCCGGATGCAATAATCCGTCACAACAGAGTGAGCAGTCAGAAAAACCTGATAATGCTGCTCCGGCTCTTACCGAACTTTCGCTCCATGTTAAAGGAATGAGTTGCATAGGTTGTGAGAACACTATAAGCCAGGCTCTTAGCAAGGTAAAGGGTGTATATGAATCAGAAGCTTCTCATGTTGAGGAACTTGTTACTGTTATTTACGATGCAAATGTAGCAACCCCTGATCAGATAACTGAATCCATAGCAGGAGAGGGGTATAAAGTAATTGGTGAAATTGTCAATAATGATACTGAATGATAACTCGTATTATGTGTAGGTTTTAATGCATAAATTTGTTTTGTAAGACCCGTCAAATAAATCTTTAGTATCTTATCTGATTTTTAAAAAAAAAGTAATAAAAGCATAGCATTGAAAAACAGCATATTATCAAAAGTCTTTTATTTTTATTATGATGGTTTTAAAAGCATGACCATAGGTAAAACTTTATGGATGATAATAATCATTAAGCTGTTTATTATGTTTTTTATTTTCAGGCTTTTTTTATTCCCCAATTATTTAAAATCAAAATTTAATAACGATCAGGAAAGAAGCAATCACGTTCTTGAACAACTAATTAATACACAATAAATATGACATCAACCTTTGACTTTACATTAGTAAATTGGTCACGAGGTTTATTTGCTTTAACGGCAATGTATCACTGGTTATTTGTTCCTTTAACACTTGGCCTAGCTTTTATCCAGGCAATTATGGAAACAATTTATGTGAAAACTGGCGACCCTCATTGGAAGAAAACAACCAAATTCTGGATGACACTTTTCGGTATCAACTTTGCCATTGGCGTTGCTACAGGTATCATTCTTGAATTTGAGTTTGGAACTAACTGGTCAAACTACTCCTGGTTTGTGGGCGATATTTTTGGTGCACCACTTGCCATTGAAGGCATTTTTGCCTTTTTTCTTGAATCCACATTTATAGCTGTAATGTTTTTTGGTTGGAACAAGCTAAGTAAGAAATTTCATTTGCTGTCAACCTGGCTGGTTGCTTTTGGTGCAAGCCTGTCAGCATTATGGATACTTGTTGCCAATGCCTGGATGCAATATCCTGTAGGCATGGTGTTTAACCCTGAAACTGCCCGAAATGAAATGAGTAATTTCTGGGATATACTGTTTTCGCCAATGGCTGTTAATAAGTTTCTTCATACCATATCATCGTCTTATTTGCTCGGATCCATTTTTGTAATTGGAGTCAGTAGCTGGTATTTACTAAAGAAACGTGAAATCCTACTTGCTAAAAGGAGTATACTTGTTGCCGCTGTTTTTGGTTTAATAACTGCTTTTTATACAATCCTTACCGGTGATGGTTCGGCAAAAGTAATTGCTGAAAAACAACCTATGAAGTTTGCTGCTTTTGAAGGTTTGCAACATGGACATGAAGGTGTTGGTCTTATTGCAATAGGAATGATGGCTACAACTCCTGATGATCCTGAGTATGAAAATATCAAGGATTTTCATTTCAAGATTGAGATTCCTAACTTCTTGTCGTATATGGCTTTTGGTGATTTTAAAGCCTATGTGCCCGGAGTCAGGGACTTGCTTGATGGTAATGAAAAGTATGGGATAATGGGAGCTAAGGAAAAAATAGAGAAAGGTAAAATTGCCATAAATGCGCTGGCAGAATTTAAACAGGCTAAAAATGACAACGATCATGAAAAAGCTGAATTAGCAAAGGCTGTTCTGGATGAAAACTGGGAATATTTTGGCTATGGATATATTGATGACCCTAATCTGTTAGTACCCAGTATTCCAATTACTTTTTATAGTTTTCATTTAATGGTAGCGCTCGGTTTTTTCTTTTTCCTTTTAATGGTTATATTTCTGTTTTTGCTATATAAAGACCGTATTGAAAAGTCAAAATTTTGGCTGCGCCTGGCAATAGCATCAATACCACTGGCATATATTGCATCTCAATCGGGGTGGGTAACAGCGGAAATGGGTAGACAACCCTGGGTTATTCAGGATATAATGCCCACTATGGTGGCTGTATCTCATGTAAATGATACAACAGTAAAGATAACATTCTGGCTTTTTGCATTGCTGTTTACACTGCTGTTTATTGCAGAGATAAAAATTATGAGCCGGCAGATTAAAATAGGACCTAAAGACGGAGGACAATAATCATGTTTGAAAGTTTATCGCATCTTGCATTACAACAATACTGGTGGCTGATCATTTCAGTATTAGCTTCGCTACTTGTTTTTCTGCTTTTTGTTCAGGGTGGCCAAACAATGCTTTATACTCTTGCCAGAAATGAAAAAGAGCGCACTATGATTATAAATTCCCTGGGACGTAAGTGGGAATTTACTTTTACTACGCTTGTAACTTTTGGAGGTGCATTTTTTGCATCATTCCCACTGTTCTATTCTACCAGTTTCGGAGGCGCCTATTACGTATGGATGTTAATTCTGTTTTGTTTTGTAATACAGGCTGTTTCTTTTGAATTTCGTACAAAACCGGCTAATTTTCTTGGTACCCGTACATATGAGACTTTTCTTTTTATCAATGGATTGTTGGGAACAGTTTTGCTTGGAATTGCTGTAGGAACATTTTTTACGGGTTCAGAATTTTCAATAGATAAAATGAACCTCACAAAAGTATATAGTTCAGCAATATCGAGATGGGAAACTCCTTACTACGGGCTTGAAGCAGTTCTTGATCTAAGAAATGTTATGCTTGGGCTGGCTGTGTTTTTTCTTGCACGTGTTAACGGAATTCTTTATCTGATGAATAGTATTGATGATGAGAATATCAGAAGCAGAGGAAAAAAATACCTGCTATATAATATGGTGCCTTTTCTTATTGCTTTCCTCACTTTTGTAATTTCAATATTCTTGAGTAATGGGTTTGCCTATGATGCCAACACCAAAATTGTGTTTTTGGAACCTTATAAGTATTTCAGGAATATGGTTGAAATGCCTTTGGTGGGTATAATGTTTTTAATTGGTGTAGTACTTGTATTGTATGGAATTGGACGAACCCTGCTGCAAACATTTTATAAAGGGATCTGGTTCAGTGGTTTGGGCACCGTTCTTACTATAATTTCATTATTCCTGATAACCGGATACAATAAAACAGCATTTTATCCATCAACTTTTAATCTACAGCATTCTCTTACCATTGAAAATGCCTCAAGCAGTCATTATACCCTTACGGTGATGAGTTATGTTTCGCTGGCAGTACCTTTTGTAATACTGTATATTTATTATGCATGGCGGGCTATTGATAAAACTAAGATAACTGCTGCCGAAATGGAAGAAAATGAGAATCATCTGTATTGATCTTCTGATAATATTATTTTGACAAGTTTGATTTTTGTAACAGAAAAAATAATTTAAATGAAACATATAACACAAATTCTCTGGTTATTGAGCTGGCCTTTGCTGATTTACATCTCTTACAGAGTAATTCTGTTAGCATTGAAAATTTTTGAAAAGAAATTTCCAAACCTTAAAACTTAAGCTTACCGGATTGTTGGAAGGCAGGTTCCCGGTATAAATGGTCAGGTAAGAGTGCGGATAATTATTCTGTCCGTATCTGTCAGAACTATTGATTGGTAAGGTGTTTTCATATCAATAACAGCAGAATATGGTTCAAAAAACAGGATTTTTTATTTTTGCATGAAGTTTAAGTTGTAGCATTTATGCCCGGGATAAGATAAAACCCGGATTGAAGAAGTATTAACAATTGTTTTTTTTGATGGATTGTTTTTATGAACCTCAGTTTGATTCAGCCGATATTACGGGTTTGAACATTCCTCTGAGCAGTGATGAATCATGGCATTGTGCCAAAGTATTGAGGATGCGCGAAGGCGAAACAATACGTATTACAAATGGTAAAGGGTGGCTTTACAAAGCAGTATTAAAGGTTGTAGATCCAAAAAGTTGCGAGGTTCAGATAACGGAATCATTAAAGCTGAAACCCCGAAACTATAGCATTCATATTGCTGTAGCCCCTGTTAAAAATATGGTCCGTTTTGAATGGTTTCTTGAGAAAGCAACTGAGCTTGGAATTGATCAGATTACTCCGTTGATTTGCAAACGTTCAGAGAAAATATCGGTTCGAACCGACAGGCTTAATAAGATAATGGTTGCAGCTATGAAACAAAGCCTTGGTGTAACCATGCCGGTTATTGATCAACCCCAGAAATTCAATGATTTCATTAAGCAAGAAACATCTGCGCTCAGATATATTGCATGGATGGATACTGAAAACAAAAATTTACTCAGCCAGGTATGTCCTTCGGGTAATGATATAATTGTTTTAATAGGTCCTGAAGGTGATTTTAGTGAAACCGAAGTAATGAATGCAAAAAACGCAGGCTATATTCCAATAAGTCTTGGAAATAATCGTTTAAGAACTGAAACTGCTGCTCTGGCAGCAACTATGGCTATTCATTTTGCAAATAAAGCTATATAATTGCCAGAATTGTTTTTTGAAATATTTTAATGTAAATCCATTACCGGTAATTGTTTGTTTATTTGTAGAAATGGTTCGTGATAAAACCTAATAGTATGAAAAAGAATATATTAACCCTTGTTTTAATAGTTTGTTCCTTGTTAGTACTTAATGCTCAGGCGCCTGTACGCATTGCTCTGTTAAAATACGGCGGTGGTGGCGATTGGTATGCTGATCCTACGGCATTGCCCAATCTGATAGCATTTTGCAACCAACAGCTCGGTACTAATATACATCCGGTTCACGATGTGGTGGAAACTGGAAGCTCTGATATTTTTAATTATCCTTTTGTTCATATGACCGGTCATGGTAATGTGGAGTTTAGTTTACAGGAAGCACAAAATATGCGTAACTATTTGATTTCCGGAGGGTTTTTGCATATTGACGATAATTATGGAATGGATCCTTATGTTAGACCACAAATGAAGAAAGTTTTTCCTGAGTTCGATTTTATTGAATTGCCTTCAAACCATGCAATTTATAATCAGAAATTTAAATTTCCTCAGGGATTACCTAAAATTCATGAACACGATGGAAAGCCACCTCAGGGTTTTGGGTTATTTTGGGAAGGGCGGCTTGTTTGTTATTATACTTACGAAACCGATATAAGTGATGGCTGGGAAGATCAGGAGGTTCACAACAACTCACCGGAAACCCGGCTGAAAGCCTTAAAAATGGGAGCTAATATTATTGAGTATGTATTTACAAAGTAAATGCTGGCAGGTGTTTAGCAAATATCAATTAAGCTTCCAGACAATGGACTTTATAACCTATCAGAGAGTATTTTTAACAAACTAAAAATCTTTCTTCGCTGATCTCCATTTTAGAATAAACACTGGAGTAATAGTCCATAGAGCTAATATGAGCATAGCTATGGTACTTCCCAGATAATTGCCGAAAAACATTTTAAAAAGTGCTCCGGTATATCCAAGCATAGCTGAAATATCAAGTTTTAGCAACATCATTATCCTTGATAAATCAATGGGATTGAAAATACTGAATATAAGCGAAAATTTTTCCAGAGGGTATTCGTGAAGCATTACCAGAGCTATCATAAAGATCCCATCATAAATCACAGCCATAAACAACCATGCAAGTATTGCGAATCCAAAACCTTTTATCCTGTTTTCGTTATGTAAGGCAATATTATATGAAATACCAGAAAATATAAAGCTCAGGAATGTCCCTAAAATCAGAAGTTGTCCAAAGTGCCATATATCAGCTGATTGAAAAATTCCGTAGATGACAAAAGGTATTCCCAGCCCGATTACCAGGCTTAATGATAGCGAAATTGCTACACCAAAATATTGCCCTAAAAAGATAGAGCTTCGCTTTAACGGAAGTGCAAGCAGAAGCTCAGTAAATTCTTTGGAACTGTAGTAATACATGATTCCAAAAACGGTTCCTATGAGAGGTACTAACAAAATAATAATATTCATAAGGGTAAGTATTGCTTTTGATAAGCTTGTACTTACAAATAACAATACTAACCCCAAAGCCAGATAAAACAACAGGTAAACATAATTCCACCTGCTTCGCATTAAATCGTAAAAGCTGTATTTGAATATTTTAAACATTCTGTTCAGTTAAAAGATTAGCAATAGCATGAATAAAATCAGGTTTTTGGGTCTTTTCTTTTAAAAATTCTGCAGTACCTCTGAAATACACATTACCTTCCAAAAGAAATATTATATCGTCAGATATTTCTTCTACAAAACTCATAATATGTGAAGTAAGCACAATGATCTTGCCTTTGCTTTTTTCTTCCTCTATCATTTCCTTGAGTATGATAAGTGCTGCAGGATCAAGTCCGGTGGTGGGCTCATCAAGAAAAATATACGGACTGTCGAATAAAAAGGTAAGGGTTAAGTTTACTTTTTGTTTGGTGCCTCCTGATAAATTGCCGAGTTTCTTACTCAGATAAGGTTCTAATTTGAGTCTGTTTATTAACGGAGTTTCATCCAGATCAGGTTTCCTTCTTAAGTCTTTGATCATTCGTATTAGTTCCTTCACGGTTAAGTTACCGGGGAAATTTGCAATTTGTGGCAGATAATCAATATCCTGCCTATACTTCCAGTTTTTCTTAATAGACTCATCCCTGAGAAGTATTTCACCCGACGTAGGCAGCACCATTCCAAGGATACATTTCATTAAAGTGGTTTTACCGGAACCATTAGGACCCAGAATGGCATAGACTCCTTTACCTTCAATAACCAGGTCAATGCCTTTCAATACTTCCAGTTTGCCAAAGTTCTTATATAAACGCTTAATTTCTATCATGTGTAATCATTCTCATTCTTGGTGTTTCGTCCTGAAGAATATTCGGAGTGATTGTCGGAGAAACTTTCTCGGCGAATTCTACCAGGTCAACAAATATACTTCTTAATAATATGATTGCTTCGGGTGAGCGGTTTACCAGATTTGAAAACAATTTTACGGGTTTATACGGAATATCCCCAATATCATCCTTATCCAGATCATAGCCATTATAATCGCTCCAGTAATTTCCGTTGAAAACGTTTTTGTTTAATGGTCCAGTATAAGCAATATCAAATGAGTTGCTGATGAAATTATTGTTCGTAAAATTGTTTTCATAATTGGCTCCCCGTGAATATATAGCCCATCCGTTACTTTCAAAATCATTGTATTCATATAAAATTCTTGAACATCCTTCAACGAAGATACCTGCTGTGTTTCTTAAAAAAACATTATTTATTATTTTAGCATCATACACTTCCTTTAGAAGCATTCCGTAAACAGCAGAGCCCCAGTTATCCATGAAATAATTATCTGATGCTTCCATATCTTTTGAGAACATTATGGCAATGCCGGCACCATTGTTTTCATATCTGTCGTTCCTGACAATGTCGTTGTTTGAGAACATAAAATGCAGGCCATATCTGACATTGTTCTTGCTGACATTGTTACCTATTGTGCAGTTATTTGAAAATTCCAGATAAATTCCGTCCCTAACCTGGTAAATAGTGTTATTAAATATCTCAATATAATGAGCATACCATAAGTGAATACCATTACCGGCATAAAACTCGCTTACAGCATTTCCATATATCTGATTATTATACACCTTTCCATAGCTCGACTTTTCCAGATAGATGCCAAAAAAAGGCTGACGGATTATAAGATTTTTTATTGTAAAATATCGGCTACCTCTAACGCGTACAGCAGCATAATCGCGCAGATTACTGGTTCCAACATTGTGAAATTCAAGCCCGTCTAATGTAACGCTGTCACTTCTTATTACAATGATCTCACTTAACATTTGTCCATCAAGGATGGCACCGGGCTCACCTATTATAATAAGAGGCTTGTCAACAAATATCTCAATTTCCTGATAAAGCCCTTTTTTTACAATAATAACATCCCCTCTTTCAGCCAGTTCTACAGCCTTTTTTACAGTATTTATTTCACAATTCTTACAAACCTCAATGGTTTTAGCAGAAATGGCTGTTGAAAGACATAATGCAATTATAAAAAGCCCGACTTTAATCAGTAGGTTCTTCATTTGTTTGATCAGATTCAGCTTCGTGGGAAGTTTTTAATGGTTTATCAAGCTGATGTTTTACTTCTTCCCATGTAAAAAGTTCACCACCGTGTTCTTCAAGAAGTTTTTCTGCTTCCTCTCTGGTTTTCAATGTTGACAGAAAAGCACCCATAGGGCTGGGAATATTTTCTGAAATTATAAATGTGGCTTTAGTAGCATCAATTAATACTCCTGCATCAAGGTAGTTAGCAGAAAGTATATGTAGCATATCTTCCTCTTTAACTTCTCTTTCCATGAACCTTATCATGCACTCAGTAGCATCGAATTTATAATTTTTTCCTTTTTTACTGACCAGTTGGGCTGCATGGGTTCTTGATATTATTTTCATTCTGCATGCATCACATTCATCCTCTCCATATCGCATAGGCTCAATTTTGGGAGCGCATGAGAATAATAATGAAGAACCTAAAAATATTGGTATCATATATACCAATGTAGCTTTAGCCCGTTTAGTTGCCTTTATGCCAACAAGATAGGCTAAAAATACTAATAAGAATCCTGTACCCATAATATAACCTCCTGTACTTGGTAACGAATAGACGTCAAAATTAAGCATTTTTTGATAACCAATCAATGGTGGCTTATAAGTCATTGCTTTGCCGGATTCGTCCATTAATTTAATACTTGCACTGGGATCCAGGTCGCTTCCGTATTCTACAAGCCATTGATTGAAGTCGTAAACACCAAGTATTCCAAGAATTCCCATTATTATTAGCCAGATCAGAAAAACTGATGGCTTAACTTTTTTCATCATTCCCAGAATTCCTATGAGTATTCCTATTGCTGCCATAATTCCAACTACAAGAGGAAATACCCTGAACTCCCACATATCTTCGGCTTTAGGCAAATGCTTCATCCCTATGTAGTGATTAAGCATATTAATATTTGAAATATCATTTTTAGATACCCCTTTTAAACCATCAATATAAATATACATTCCCAGTCCTTCGGGGTACTGTGGAGCAATCAGACGAATGTTCCATAAAGGTAAAAAGAACAGCCCCAGAAATAGGGCAGCTCCAACAATCATTAGTAAACCAGCATTTCTCATACTTTCTTTGAAAATTTTAGTTATTGAATAAGTTATATATCAAGGTGACGAAGCACGAAAAAATCATACCCCGTCACCTGTATTAGATAATTAGCAAGAAATTTACCAGCAATCTGATTGTTAGAATGCTATAAAGTATCTTATTATTCGTAATTTTCATGGTTCAATCCCCATGTCAGCTTTACATTGGAATTTGCCGGAGATACTCTCACATATCCCTGCATTTCCTGATGTAATGCTGAACAGAAATCGGTACAGTAGAAAGGATAAACTCCTTCAGCCTGAGGTTCCCAAACGAGAGTTTCAGTTTTTCCGGGAACTATAAGCATTTCAGAATTTCTTGCACCCATCATTGCGAAACCATGAGGTATGTCATAGTCTTGCTCAATATTTGTAACATGGAAATAAACCTTATCACCCACTTTCACGCCTTCAATATTGTCAGGGTTGAAATGGCTTCTGATCATGGTCATATATACATGTACGTTATTGCCTTTACGCTCTACACGTACGTTATCCGGTCCTTTAGCCACTCCTGGGTGTTTGTTTTCATCCAGATCATATATCTGCAAGGTTCTGTCTTTAACTTTATCAGCATGGATCATACCGGCATAGTGCGGTTCACCTATCATCGGGAAGTCAAGTAGCAATTCCATCTTTTCGCCGGTAATATCAAATAACTGACCTGCCTGATTAAGCTCAGGTCCAACAGGCAGATATCTGTCTTTTGTAATCTTATTCATAACCAGCAGATATTTGCCATCTGGCTTTCTGCTGTTACCTCCGGGTATACATAAGTGACCGGGTGAATAGTATGCAGGTTGTCTGTCAATTATCTGACGTGTTTCAACTTTCCATTTTACAACTTCTGATGAAACAAAGAATGTGGTATATGCATGACCTTTATTGTCAAACTCAGTATGCAGAGGTCCAATACCAGGCTGCTCAACTATACCGGCAATGGTTTCTTCAAATTTCAGAATAGGAATTCCATAAGCTTCACCTTCATACAATTCTTTTTCAATGGCATTCATGATTTTTGAATATGAGTGAACTACCAGATTTGATGACAATTTTCCGTTACTGATAATATATTCACCTGTTGGGTCAACATCGCAGCCATGAGGCGATTTTGCTGAAGGGATCAGATATACAAGTCCGGGAAGATTTGATGCATCCAGTACGGTAACTTTATCCTTTATGGTATGAGTAGTGGTGTGAGTTTTTTCGTCATAAATATTATGAGCATATCTTGTTTTTTCTACCACGCCTTTGCCTTCTTTAATATATTCTTCGGCTTTTTTCCAGTTTACAGCAGCAACGAAATCTTTATCCTGCTGCGAAGCATTAACTTCAAGTAAGGTGAAGGCTTCTTCTGTGTTATATGTGGTAAAGAAGAACCATCCGTGTGATTTGTCTCTTCCGGGATGTGATAAGTCATAGTTGAAGCCAGGCATACGGATCTGGAAAGCAATATCCATTTGTCCTGTCTTTTGATCAACACTTAAGAAAGTCAAAGAAGCCTTGAAGTTTCCTTTATAGTCCTGAATTGGCATATCACGCTGTGGAATTGGAACTCCAAATCTTGTACCAGCCACTACATATTCAGTGTTTTCTGTAATAAATGCTGAACTGTGGTTTCCGGCACTGTTAGGGATTTCAATAATTTCTGCAGTATTAAAGTCTCTTAGATCAACACGTGCAATACGTGGGGTATTATTAGCATTTACAAATACCCAACGGCCGTCAAGTTCACCATTGGTTTGTGAAATGTCAGGGTGATGGAGGTCATCCCATGGTATGAATCCATATGAAGTCTCAAGCATTGGCTTGCTTTCTTCAGTATATCCATATCCCGTTTGAGGATCCTGTGAGAATACAGGGATGATTTTTAACAATCTTGCTGATGGAAACCCATAAGCATAGAGTTGTCCGCTAAAGCCTCCTGAAAGAAAACCATAATATTCATCATATTCGCCCGGAGCTACATATACTTTCTCAGCAGCACCTTTTTTGCTGCCAGGTCCGGATTTTTCACCTGACATTCCGCCAGGACTGCAACTTGTGATAAGCACAAGAGCTGTAATAATGCTGGTTAGTTTAATTAAATGTTTCATGTTTTGAAAAAAATTAGTGAATAAAAATATTAATTTGGTTTTATAAAGTTCTAAAGTATTCCAATATAGCACGTGCTTTCTCTTCTGTTACTCCCTGATTTGCCATTGGCGATCCGTTATATTCTATCAGGAGCTTTTTGGCAATGGGATCTTCTGCAACCATTTTTTCAGGATTTATGATCATATTCATTACCCATTCGGGAGATCGCCTTTCAAGTACACCTTTTGGCGCAGGTCCGATAAACTTCTGGGTTGGACGATGGCAGGCCAAACATAAAGCATTATAAATTCCTTCTCCTTCTTTTGCCAAAGCCATGTCAATAGTTTCAGGAATTGTAACAGATTTTACCGGCCCTATTCCTTTGTTGTTCATGTCAACAGCAACCCCATCAACTTTATCATAAACAGGTTCTTGTTCTTCAGTTTTGGCAATTTTAGGAGCTTTGAACTTAGGTGGTTTGCCTTTTTCGCTATTACTGGCACAGCCAAACATGATGAAAGCAGCTAGCAGTAACAAAACAAACTTCTTCATAACCTTGGTATTAATGATCTAATTCTTTACTGTGCTTTTTAAATGCAATAGTTTTGCATATTTATATTTGGTGTGCAAAATTAAAATTTCTTTGCAAACGTAATGCTATTTGATTGAAGAATATTTTTTTAGAAACAATCTTTACATTCATTATATTTGATTTTGTATAGCTAAATTACTTTTTTACCATATTTTGTAAATACTCTTGTTGTTTTATTTTTAGCAATTGCATTATTGTTCTGATCTTCACAACCAATATTACAATCTTTGTCAATTTGTCAGCCATAAATGGCATGGCACATGATTTGGTAAGCGTTAAAGCCAGAAATCAAATATCACCGATATGAAAAAAGGAACAATAAATGTTAAGACTGAGAATATCTTTCCAATTATTAAAAAGTTTCTCTACTCTGACCACGAAATTTTTCTTCGCGAGCTTATTTCAAATGCCATAGATGCCACAAAGAAGCTTCAAACCCTGGCTTCAGTGGGGGAGTATAAGGACGAACTAGGAGATATTACCATAGAAGTCCTGCTGGATAAAGATAAGAAAACACTTACAGTTCGTGATAAAGGTATAGGTATGACCGCTGCTGAGGTTGATCAGTATATCAATCAGATAGCTTTTTCAAGTGCTGAGGAATTTATCAACAAATACAAAGGAAAAGGCGAAACCGAGCAACTGATAGGACATTTCGGACTTGGGTTCTATTCTTCGTTCATGGTTTCCGATAAGGTAGAAATAATCACAAAATCGTATCAAAAGGGTGAAGGTACGGAGGCTGCTCACTGGTCGTGTGATGGTAGTCCTGAATACACGCTTAAAAAATCGAATAAAAAAACCAGAGGTACTGATATTGTTCTTCACATTAATAAGGAATCAGATGAATTTCTGGAAGAATATCGTGTTCTGGAACTACTGAAAAAATATTGTAAATTCCTTCCCGTGCCTATACAGTTTGGAACTGAAAAAGTAACTGAAACTATTGAAGGAGAAACAAACGAGGATGGAAGCCAGAAAACCAGAGAAGTTGAAAAGCCGCGTATAATAAATAATACCCTTCCTTTATGGAAAGGCAAACCGGCGGATCTGAGTGAAGAGGATTACAAATCGTTTTATCGTGAATTGTATCCTATGACTTTTGATGAACCACTGTTCAATATTCATCTGAATGTGGATTATCCTTTCAATCTGACCGGAATTCTTTATTTCCCTAAAACCAAAGAAGGGTACGAATTTCAGAGAAATAAGATACAACTATACAGCAATCAGGTTTTTGTTACCGATTCAGTTGAAGGTATAGTGCCTGATTTTTTAACCCTGCTGCACGGAGTAATTGATTCACCGGATATTCCGCTTAATGTTTCGCGTTCGTACCTGCAGAGTGATCCCAATGTTAAAAAGATTTCGAACCATATAATGAAGAAAGTAGCTGATAAGCTGGAATCTTTATTTAAAGACGACAGAGCTACTTTTGAAAAGAAATGGGATGATATTAAAATATTCATTGAGTATGGCATTGTTTCCGAACCCAAATTTTATGAGCGTGCTGAGAAATTCTGCCTTTTGAAGAATACTGAGAACAAATATTACACCCTTGATGAGTATAGCAAGCTTGTAAAGCCGGTTCAGACCGATAAAAACAAAAGGGTGATATACTTATACACTTCAAATGTTGAAGAACAACATGCATTTATAAATGCCGCCAAAGAAAGAGGATACGATGTACTGGTACTTGACGGTATCATAGATACTCATTTTATAAACACCCTCGAACAAAAGCTTACTGATACTACATTTGCACGTGTTGACAGCGACCTTACTGATAAACTGATTTTAAAGGAAGAGCCTTTGCCATCGCTGATGAACGAAGATCAGAAAGCCAAGATCAGAGAAGTTTTTGAAAACAATATTGATAAGGCAAAATTTCATGTGCTTCTTGAAAGCGTTGGTGCCGACGATCTTCCGGTAACTATAACACGCCCTGAATTTATGCGCCGTATGAAGGATATGTCGGTGTTAGGTGGTGGTTATTCTTTTATGGGTGATATGCCGGAACACTTTAATTTGGTAGTGAATCTGAACCATAAACTTATAATGCGACTCGCTGACGATGCTGAAGATGAAAATAGCAGAGAATCGCTTGTTAAGCAAATTATTGACCTTGCCCTGCTTTCACAGAATATGCTGAAAGGACAGGCGCTTACCGATTTTATAAAACGTAGCGTTGAAATAGTAAAATAAATTTTACTTTCGCCATTTGCTTTTAAGATTGTTTAACTCAAAAACTTATTAAACATGAGTAAATTAATGAAATCTTTAATTGGTATTATAGTTCTTGTGGCTATTGTTGGCTGGCTTGCTGGTATTTATAACGGAATGGTAAAAAGACAGGAACAGGTGGACTCACAGTGGGCACAGGTTGAAAACGTTTATCAGCGCCGTGCTGACCTTATACCTAATCTTGTTGCCACCGTAAAAGGATATGCCGACTTTGAACGTCAGACACTTACTGATGTTATTGATGCCAGAGCAAAGGCAACATCTGTAAATATCAATCCCCAGAATCTTGATGAAAATTCGCTGCAGATGTTTCAGGAAGCTCAGAATCAATTAACCGGAGCTTTGGGAAGACTGATGGTTGTGGTTGAGCGTTATCCTGAGCTAAAAGCGAATCAGAACTTTTTGGAACTGCAATCGCAGCTTGAAGGAACTGAAAATCGCATAGCTGTTGAAAGAAACCGTTTTAACGATGTGGCACGACAGTATAATACCTTGATTCGTACTTTCCCTAAAAATATTTTTGCATCACTTTTCGGTTTTGAACGCAAACCATATTTCGAAGCAGATCAGGAAGCTTCAAAACCTCCAAAAGTAGAGTTCTAAAATGAGCGCTTCGGCAAAGAATTTTTTTACAAAAATTCAGCAGGCTGAAATACTGCTTGCTATCAAGAGTGCCGAACTGGATACCAGCGGCGAGATAAGGGTTCATATTGAAAGCCAATATCACGGCGATGTCCTTGATCGGGCTGCACAGGTTTTTGACAAACTCAAAATGCAAAATACCAAATTACGAAATGGGGTTTTGTTTTATTTATCAATTGATAACCGAAGGTTTGCCGTAATTGGTGATGCCGGTGTAAATGCTGTTGTTAAAGAGGATTTCTGGGATAATGTCATGATTATCATGATAGAATATTTCCTTGAGGGTGATTTTACAGAAGGTTTGATTGAAGGCATAAGAAAGGTGGGAGAGGAGTTGAAAAAGTTTTTTCCTTATAAGGATGATGATGTAAACGAACTGCCGGATGAGATTTCATTTGGTGAAAATTAAAAGGAATGCCAATAAGAAATAAGCACATACCGTTTGCATTCATTGCCTTATTGCTGTTAGTATTGCATGGCTTTGCGCAACAATTGCCTGTCCGCCCGAGCCCCCCAAGGCTTGTAAACGACCTTGCAGGAGTGCTTTCTGATTATCAGCTACAGCAACTGGAAGATACTCTTGTGGAATTTAACAACAAAACCTCAAATCAGATAACTGTTGTAATTGTTTCAAGTCTTGATGGTTATGATAAAGCTGATTATGCCATAAGAATAGGTCATGAGTGGGGTGTGGGGCAGCAGAAGTTTGATAATGGTGTGGTTGTACTTGTAAAACCCCGTTACGGAAATGAACGCGGTGAAGCTTTTATCGCTGTTGGATATGGGCTGGAACCGGTGATTACTGATGCTGCCTGCAGGCGTATCATTGAAAAGGAAATGATCCCTCATTTTGCTGAAGACGATTATTACAGCGGAATTAATGCTGGCATTAAGGTGTTAATGGGGCTGGCTGCAAAAGAATTCTCGTCAGAAGATTATGCACCGCAGGTTAGTCCGCTTGTAGTGCTTATTCCTTTCCTTTTATTCATTATTCTCATTATTCTGTTAAAACGCCAAAGTATGCGTCATCATAATATTGGCGACGATATGTCATTTTGGAGCCTTTTACATCTTTTAAGCAGAATGGAAGACAATACCGGAAAATTTGATGATTTCAGAACCGGAAGAGGTAGTTTTGGCGGAAGTTTCGGTAGTGGAGGGAGAAGCAGCGGTGGATTCGGAGGTTTTGGAGGCGGGAGTTTTGGCGGAGGTGGTGCCGGTGGAAGCTGGTAAACTGCATTGCGTTTAAGCCCAGATTATTGGCGGCAATTTATTTCTTACTTATCCAATCAGTTGTCTCTAAAAACAAATCATTACTGATATAGAACTTTCTTTCACCAGCACCAGCAAGTGGTGGAGAATTGCAACCCCAATACTCGACGAGTATTTGTAGGATAACTTTGCCATTTTGTTTGTCAAATACAAAGCAATGTCCACTTTCTAGAAAATCAGCCAGGACAAAATCTAAACTATTTGAATTGAAATATGTTGACGCATATAGTATATCAAGATTTTGTCCATCAGTAACAATCTTTTCTAGAGTATTTAAATATCTATCATAGTCAGTTGCAAACAAGTTATCCAAATCGCTTAAAAAATAATTTAAAGGAGTTTTTACCAAATATTTCTCATTTTCAAAGAGCATTACTGTCTTTTCAAATATTACATAATCTTCTCTTTCCATTAGAAAAACAGTAAACTTTTTGCATTCTTCATTTGTTGGATCATTATTTTTCTCACAACTGAATAATGAAAAGATAAAAAATCCTGTCAGAAAGAATAGTTTTATTTTATTTCCAATAGTTTTCATTGTAAAAATTTTAGTTCAGAATTAAGATGATGAAATCTACAAATCGTTGCATTTATGTAATTTAAATTGCCGCCAACGGTTGGCGATATGGCCAGCGGCGATTTGCGGTTTGCGTCAATGCCCACCGTTAAGCGACTTTAAAAGGGGCAGAGCGGTGCGAAAAGACGCCAAACCCGCCATTGGTTATATTGCGTGTTATGGGGACGTTATTATTCAACTTCTAATCTTTTCAAATTATAAATTCGATTTGTTGTTTTATTATCGTCTGTCTCAAAAATAATCTCAATTCTGTCATTATCAATATATCTAACATCTTTTCTCCAATACAACGACGATATTGACATTGAATAATCATTTAAAGGGAAAGGACTTATTTCATCAAGTTTATATGTTTTCTTTGCATTTCCTTTCTCATCATAGACAACAAAAACATTTACTCCATATCCAGTTGAATACCAGTTGTCAAAGGTCGCAATTGAAGAACCATCATTTGCAACTATCGCATAAACAGGACAAACATAATTTAATAATGTCCTTTCCCAAATTAAAACTGCATCAGTTCCTTCTATCCGATATAATTCCGCTGTACATGGTATTAAAATAGTGTCTTGGGCGGAAATGCTCCGCATAAACTTTTGCTTTTTCCGCAAAATCTTTTTTGTCTGAGGATGGTTGCTACTCTTGTAGTAATCCCATAGATAATACTTATCGGAAGTCTGTCTGGGTGTAATAATTAATTTAAATTCCTTATTATCCGAATAATATGTATTAACTCTTGGATTATCCCAAGTATCAGCTTTTGCAATCATTGATACTAAAAGTCCAAAAAGAATCAATAAATAAATCGGATGTCTTAAAAGTCGTTTCATTTTGACCTAATATTACATATTATCTACTGATTACTAATTACTGATTACTAATTTATCAAGGTGTTTTTATAATGCCCCATAACTTACTTATAGTTTAACAGAGGCTTTAAAAGCAACTCCGTAAACTGCATTGCGTTTAAGCCCTGATTTTAGGCGAATACCGTTCTAATCGGTTTCATTGTATTCTTTAATTGGATTCTTGCTGTCTTGAGTTTTGAATATACTGCTTGTAATCTTACTCAAGCCAAAACCGCCAAGAATACCTGTCAGAAAAGTCAGCCAAGGAATAAAAAAGGTGTCTCTGAAGAAAAGTATGAGAAGTGTAATTGCTGGTAATACAAAAATAAGAACCCCTATAAGAACAAATTTCAATGTTTTTTGATTGATTACTGAGGCATCAATTTTGCGAAGCTCTATTTCTTTAATAGCATCTAATCTTTTTGAATGAAAGGCGAATGCATTTTTCTCATTTTCCGCCATTGTATCCAATACCTTGTCAATTTGTTCTTTGTTTAATTTGCTAAGGTCAAGGGAGTTGCGACCGCCTTTTTGCATAGTCATTATTTCAAGTTCCTGAATTATAGCTTGCACCTTGTTTTTAGGTAATTGAGGTTGAGCTATCTCGGCTTTCTCTGGGTTCTCTTGGTTGCTATCAGTAGTATCAATATTGCTCATTGCTAAT
This sequence comes from Bacteroidales bacterium, assembly GCA_012522795.1. Taxonomy (GTDB): domain Bacteria; phylum Bacteroidota; class Bacteroidia; order Bacteroidales; family JAAYJT01; genus JAAYJT01. The sequence continues at coordinate 23,233 of JAAYJT010000007.1, forward strand.
CAGTCTGTGCTTGTTGTTATAATAAAATAACTTGGTAATACTCTCTTTATCTTCATTGCTAAATGAGTGTTTAAGAGCAAAATGAAAAGACTTATTAATGTAATCATTAAAGTTATAAAGCTTACTTTCTATGAAATAAACTGCTCTCTTTTCTACATATGAGTCTATAATAAGTTGTTTGAACGAAGAAATTTGCTCTTCTGTCAACTCATTTTTGCTTGCGTATTCGTCAAACGCTTCTATAAATATACGCAACGCTTCTTCCAACGCTTCTGTCTTAGAGTTAGAAAAGTAAAGCGGATTATTTGAGAGTTTTTGTTTTTCTGTCGTTTTCATATTTTTTTTTAACAAGTGCAATATGGGTTTAGTTTGCAAATGTAGAAATTTTTTATTAAAAATGTCCACTTTCTAAGTCAATACGGTTTCCGCCAACTTGTTTATAATCTGCCAAAAGGTTGGATTAGTTGACAAATTCCATCTTAAAACCCAACTTACATGACATTATTTACTGCAAATATAAAAACATTTCTTTACAAATCATCCCCTAATAATTTTGAGCAAAAAAATTCTCAACCCACACTTTTTAGTCTTTCTGACTTTGAGAATAAAAAGATAGAAGTGCAGTTTACAACCCAGCAGATGTCAAGTGATAGCGGGTTTCTTTTTCTTAAAGAAGTGGATAAAAATATCAGTCTTATCTGCTCAACCTGCTATGAGCAGATTTGAGAATAGTTTTTCCAAAAAAGAATTATACAAAATATCTCTGCCTTTTACAGATTCGTTTATGTGTTGCTCTTTTGGTCTCGTAAATAAGCCAATTTGGTATTAAAGCCGTTCAGCGATTTGATGAAAGTCATAAAACATTATATGCTGTTCTAACATGTCGGGGCTTGTAGCAGTACATACGGTAGCAATTCTGTATGCTGGTTGCCAATGCCGAAACCTCAGTTCAATTCCGACAGATTTCGGAACTTAAAACGCAACTCCGTAAAATGCATTGCGTTTAAGCTATGATTTTTGGGTGTAGGGCTTAATTCTCAAGTCTTTGTATTTCAGTCTTTATTTGCTCAATTACTTCAACATTGAAAATTTGTTTCTTCTTTCCCGTGCTTTTTATTGAGTAAACAAAAAATACTTTTCCGCCAAAGTCTCTTTCAAATCTTTCGTGATTATTTAAATGCATCTCTATCCACTGATATTGATTTAGTGCCTGACCTGATGCAATTGGTTTGATTTGTAGTCCAATGAATTTGCCTCCTATTTTTATTGTAAAATCAACGCTATAAGTTCTATCCCAATTATCTGGTGCTGGCTCTATGGTGATTCCAAGAGCACCTTCCAACTGTCCATAAATTGTTTCAATTTCTGTGACGTATCCTTAGTAAGTTCTGTTTAAAACTAAGTTGTAGGCATAATCAATACATTCTTCTTCTGTGATTGAGAGTAATTCTTTCTGAACTACTTCAGTTAATTTTACGTATAAGGTTTGACCTAATCCTGTAATATATTCTCTTGTTATCCTTAAGCCATTTTTCTTTTTCTGAGTTGCTTTAGAAAAATAAAAATTTACCCACTCATCAAGGCTATTTGGGGCACAGGCTCTGATTAGCTCGGAAGTTGAACCGACACTATGTGCTTTATTAAGTCCCCATCTATTTAAACCATAATTTAATAAAGTTTCCCTTTTAAATTTTAAGTTTTTTCCATCAGAACCACTAATCCATTCTTTTGCCATTACATTAAATTTAAAATTTGACGAGTTGTTTGTTGATTACCTTGATTATTCCAAGAATTAATTAATGCAGTTCTTCTTTCATTATCACTGCGAGTTCTATTTTCAAGACTATCAATATATTGTTCCAATTCTTGAAGATTTGAAATGATAAAAAATCCTGCTGGTCTCCCTGTTGATGCACCAATTAAATCGCCATCTATTTCGATACATTCTTTAATGAGTGTTCTAAGTCGAACTTGGTTACCCCTTGTGGGATGACCCAATAATTGCGCTAATCTGCTAGCCCCGATTGCAGATGCTCTACCAATTCCCAATGAATTTAGCAAGTTCTGTCGTTCCTGTTGTAAAAAATTATTAGGCATCAGTTGTTTTCAGTAGATTAATAAATTTGTCCTTGTATTTAAATTCAAATCGAGTGTCTGGTTCTGCAAGACCTTCCTTGATTAAGTGCGCATTCAAAAAAGTTTTATTCTTTAAATACAAGTAGCACATTAAATTATTCTGCTCATCATATTTTTGCTCATCAAACTTTAAAAAAACCTTTTGCCCTTTTGTCTTGTCGAATAAAAACTGCTTGGCAGGACCATTTGCGTTTTTCTTTTCTTTAACTCCAATTAGTCTGACTATAAGGCCATTATTAAGCTTTACCAATTCAGGACTTATAATTTCTTTAACTGTATAATAGTTTTCTCGTTGCCCACTATTCTTGTCGATTTTCGAACCAAATTGAAGCTTCTTAGGGTCAATTTTCTTGTCAAGATTTTGAAAATCAACGAAGCGATAAGGTAAGTTCTCAAACGCATTTTCTAAACTGATGTTGATTTCATCTTTAAGAAACTCATAAGTTGTTCCTACAATATCTGCTTGATAAATATTTAATTTGTCTTTTGCTATTTCAATAAATTCCGGATTTATTTCATATCCAATAGAATTCCGCTCCAAATTCCGTGCAGCCAATGATGTTGTTCCACTGCCCATAAATGGGTCTAAAACGGTTTCACCTTTAAAAGCAAACATTTTTATTAGTCTTTTAGGCAACTCTTCTGGGAACATTGCGATGTGTCCATCTTGTCTTGCTCCGCCAAAATTCCAATGACCTGAGAAATATTCTTTCCATTCTTCGGTAGTCATTTTAGATTGTTCTTTTATTTCTTTACTTACCTTTGATTTGGAAGTGCCTAATTTTTTAAAAATTAAAATAAACTCATAGTCAATAGAGAGAATTCCATTTCTTGGTGTCGGAAAACTTCCCATTAACGATGCTCCACCTGTTGTATTGGTGGTTGTTTGCTTTTGCCAAATAATAGCTCCCATATAATCAAACCCAATGCTCTCACAGAATTTAATTATTTCAGTTCTGATGGGAATTACTTTGTAACGTCCATAATAAACAGCCCTTGCAAATTGGTCGCCTATATTTACGCATAGCCTGCAACCATTGTCAAGCACCCGATAACATTCCTTCCAAACGAGATTAAGATTATTTATATAGGTTTCATAATCTTCGTGATAGCCTATTTGATTCTCAGTTCCATAGTCCTTTAGTTGCCAATAAGGTGGCGAGGTTATGACTAAATGAACCGACTTGTCAGGAACAAGATTCATTTGTCGGCTGTCTCCGTTTATTATTGTATGTGTCGTCTTCACTTTAAATTTCTTTTTATTTATTATTTGCAAAGTTAGTCCTAATATAGGGTTTTTTGATCGATTTTTCCAAGCTACTTAGCCTTGCACCCAACGGATCGCGGCTTGGCTTTCGGGCGGTAGAGCATGCAACACACACCCTGCGATCCAACGGCCTATCAAATGTACGCAAATTTATCTAACGGCAAGTTGTCCGAGCCTGAAACCAAGACGCTTTTGAACTAAACCTTCGGTAGCTTCGCTGCCTTTTTGAAGGTCTTGTAAAAATAGACAATTTCTACTTACTTGCAAGATCACTTTAAAAATAAGCATTATGAACTTCAAGAAAAAGATTATTACACCACTCTGGCTTTTACAGATTCATTTATGTGTTGCACTTTTGGTCTCGTAAATAAATCAATTTGGTACTAAAGCTGTTTAGCGATTTGATGAAAGTCAAAAAACATTATATGCTGTTCTAACATGTCGGGGCTTGTAGCAGTACATACGGTAGCAATTCTGTATGCTGGTTGCCAATGCCGAAACCTCAGTTCAATTTCGACAGATTTCGGAACTTAAAACGCAACTCCGTAAACTGCATTGCGTTTAAGTCCTTATTATTATACCCAGGCTTCTATTCCCACTGATAAGCCGTCTTACCTAAAGGGTCAATATTCATATAGGCACTAAAACTCTCATTTCGATGTTCGTGCCACCATTCATAATATGCTTTGGCTGCAGTTCTATGAGACTCATCACTACTAACAGGGGAGTTTTCCGTAGCATTTCTTAAACCTAAAACAGGGTTCTGAGAAGGGAATCTCATTATCAGGTACTCACTGTTAATTGCAACTGCCCTTGTTGACTCAACGGTCCATAAAACATACATGCCTAATTTGCACTCAGGCATCCATAAAGATGATATTGAGTTACGGGGAAATTTTGTAATAGTCTGAGTCTCATTTCGATATTTGAGCAATGCGGGAATGTCATGATATGTGAAGGCCGGAAGGTCTATTAAGTCATATTGATTAGATTTTAAAAGCTCAATGTATTTTTCAACATTAGGGTTTGGATACTCTTCGGTATCATTTTTATCACAGCCAATCAAGAATGTCATTGAAGCCGCGATAACGATAAGGTGTAAGGTTTTCATAATTACGTCTTTTGAATATAAAAGTGTCATCACAATATAATCTTTATTTGCCTGGGCATAAAGATGCAAGTTATGCGTTGTTTTTTGTTAATATTAAAATTGAATATCCTCCCAAAGTCTTTGTGCAGAATCGTTTATTTATTTTAAAAATAATTCTACGAATAAAATTCACAAACTTTTGTTTAGTTGAAATAACTTTAAATTTAGGCTCTGTATAAATTTTATCAAGTATTTCAAATCCGAAGTCAGATAAAATGTTTATAATGAAATCCTCAGTAAAATTGTGAATATGTCCAACCCTGTCTTTAGACTCAATTAACATTTTTTCTCTAAAGAGTGTCCATACACACATATCAAGGGGAATATGGAAGATGGTGTACTTACTTTTAGAGACTATTCCTGAAAGAAAGCTAAAATAATTGTCAAGATGTTCAATAACATCAATCACTAATTGTAAATCATAAAAACAATTTTCACTTTTATCGGAGATGTCTTTTATGTCAAATTTAACTTTATCTGTTTCTTTTTTCTTTGCAATATTAATAGCGTCTTTTGAAATGTCAAATCCGAAAAAGTTTGTTACGAATTGCAATTGAGATTCAAGTTGAACTAAAATCTCACCACTACCGCAGCCTATTTCAGACACTGTTTTAAAAGGAATTGAATTTCGCTCCAATAGCTTAATAATCTTACTTGCCTTAAAAGGAGCATCTTCCTCGTGCCAAGTCGGATTTTTGTCTAAATAAGTTCTATCGTTATAAATGTCTTTCATAAACTATAATTGAAAAGTCGCTTAAATAAATAACGCATAACGTTCCACAGCTTGGCTTTCGGGCGGTAGAACTGGCAACACCCATCCAGCGAGTTAAAGCAAACTCCAAAGTTAAGCGTTTCTATTAAATGGGCAATATAGCCTGAAGCTAAGCTGTTTGTTGAACTAAACCTTCGGTAGCTTCGCTGCCTTTTTGAAAGTCTTGTAAAAATTGACAATTTCCACATACTTGCAAGGTCACTTTAAAAATAAAATAGTATGACATTCAAGAAAAAAGATTACTACACTACTCAGGCTTATGCAGATTCATTTTTGCGTTGCTCTTTTGGGCTAATAAAGACATCAGTCTGATATTACTACTCCTTATATGAGATAGCAATATTCAATATTGGGTGTTGCTTGTCTTTTAGTTGTAGTATTTCTCTGAGCTTATCTTTTTCCATCCATGCCCGGGGCCTTGCCAGCAATCCTTCTGAAGCACAGAAAAGCATAATATTCTGCGCTACAATGCCAGCATCTATATTAGCCATTTCGAGGAGTTTTGCACCATCACCCCTGCTAAACCTCGAAAGGTCTGAAACCAAAAGTAAAAATAAAGGAACAGCGGCAAAATTTTCCTGAGAACTGGCTATCTCACGTCTGTGATCTCCTTTGGCAGCCTGTTGCAGAATATTTTTTGCCGGATCATAAAAATAAATCCCTTCTTTTATAACTACGTAAATATCAATGTCCTGTGCATTAAGAGCTGAAGCTGATGTGCGTTTGTTTTCATCAGGTCGGTTGATGCCGTTAGCAGCCCAAAGTAAATCAGATAAATCGCTGATACTTACCTCTTTAGTTCCAAATTCATGAGCAGAGGCTCTGAGAGATAATGCTTTCATAAGCGGCAGACCCCGTTCAAGATCAGGCTTGTTAAGAACGATTGTTGAATTTTGCTGAGCAAAAAGTAAGTTAAGTGAAAACATAATGGCTAAGGTTAAAATCAGGTGTTTCATATTACAGTGAATTTATTTTTCTGTTTTTTAATAGGGCAAAGGTACAATTAATAGGCATGTTTTGTAACTGACAATAAGAGAAGAATAAAACTACCCCAATTGTATCTGGTAGGATAAAACTTTTTAATTTTATCCACTCAAAATATAGTAGGATGAAATTGAATTCTTTGCGCTTCAGGATAATATATCTGATTTTATTTATTATTGCATGTATTATTGCTGCATACAGACTTCCGGCGTATATAAACCGTTTGCCCTGGTTTATTGTGTTGGTAATCAGTGATCTTTACATATATCAATGGCTTTACAAACCTGATATACGCATAGGGCGATCATTACGTATAACACTTGTCTTTTTTACATTTCTGCCTTCGTTTATGATACTGTGTTTCTTTCTGAGTCTTGCAATTTTTAGTCCTCTTGATTGGAACCCTGTACTTAGGACATATTTATTGGCTCTTGCCTCTTTGTTTTATCTTATCAGATTGTTTCCTTTATGTATATTGCTTTTAACTGATGTCAGAAAAGTTGTCGTTTCAGTGATTCTTCGAAAGAAAACCGGATATTTTAAAATTCGGCTACCAATTATTGTATCGCTTATTATGTCGTTTTTTACCGCTGTTCTTTATTTGCTTGGAATGTTTTATTGGGTCTATAATTTTCAAATTGTTGAAAAAGAGGTCTGTATAAAAGGATTACCTGAAGATTTTGACGGATATCGAATTGTGCATATTTCAGATTTTCATTTGGGGCGCTGGCACTCAAAAGAACCTTTGAAGCGGGCTTTTAATATGGTCAATTCATTGGATCCTGATATGATCGCTTTTACCGGCGATTTGGTTAATTATGCCACTGTGGAAGCACAGCCATTTAAAGAAATCCTTGCCGGTATTAATGCAAAAGATGGGATTTTTGCAGTTATGGGCAATCATGATTATGGCGACTATTTACGTTGGAATGATGCTGATAAAAAAACTGAAAATCTGAAGGATCTGCAAAAGCTTTACAAGGATTTGGGCTGGGTCTTGCTTGATAATACAAATAATGTTATCATCCGGAAAAATAGCCGTTTATTTATAGCCGGTACAGGAAATTTCAGTACTAGTGGTCATTATCCTGATTACTGCGATCTGAATGCTACTTTGAGAAATATTCCTGATTCCGGCAGACTTGTATTATTAACTCATAACCCTAGGATTATCAGCGAAATAAAAACCATTGACCGGTCTTTTGATCTGGTTTTATCAGGCCACACGCATGGCTTACAATTTGGAATTAGTTTATGTAAAAGAGAATTTAGTCCGGCATTATTTATTTTCAAATATTGGGGCGGATTTTTTGAAATTCATACTAATCAGAACCAAAAAATAAATCTATATGTAAACCGGGGCTTGGGTCATATCGCGTTTCCGGCACGTATTGGTATAAAACCTGAAATTACGCTGCTTATCCTCAAAGCAGCATGATAGGTTATAATGCTCAAAACCTTACGGGTTTATAAAGCCATAAGGTTCTTTAGTTTGAATACCGGAGCTTTGATCAAAAATCAATGAGGTAATGAAAGATGCATCTGAACAAGCTTCCATTGCCCGTTCTTGTTTTTCAAGACACCGGTATAACGAATTCCTTCATACTTTTTTGCAACACCTTCGAGGAGATAATTATAATTAATCATTTGTGAGAACCATGCAATTTTCCCACTTTCATCAATGTTAATTATCTGGTCTCTGGCAGAAATATAAGTGTTGCTAAAAGAATTAAACTGATGCACAAAAGTACTTTTTATATCCTGCCACCCTTGCAGGCGTTCACCTGCTGCTGTACCAAAAGCCTCAATGTCTTCATCCGTTGCCCAGATTTCTTCCATTAGCTTTATGTTTTGGGTTTCGTTGGCAGTAATGTAGTTTTCAAGTACACTGATGATTTTCCTTTTTTCTTCTTTAAGAACTTTCTGATCAAGTTGAGCAAACGCCAATATGCTGAAGCTCAGCAATGTAGTTAAGAATAAAATTTTTTTCATGGCTGATGGATTTATTTTTGTTACTAAAACTAAAACTTCTAACAGAGTTAATTAATGAGTTATTTGTTTTGCATCAAAAATAAGAAGTATTTATGAAATAAATACAAAGAACAACCTATGACTTGAGAATTTATTATCAAATTTTATTTTTTTAAGCCTTTTATAGCAATATGTTTTTTTTGGCTATTCCATAAAATAACAATGTTAATTATCTGATAGCTAATAATTTGCGTCCTTCCATTTCACCTTTAAGTATTTTTGAAATATATTCCGGTAGATCTTCCAGATAACATTGACTTGATATCATTTCAAGCTTGTCCGGTTTCCATTCATTGCCAAGTTTCTTCCATAATTCCTGTCTTATACTCATAGGGCAGGTAGCTGAATCAACGCCTAACAGATTTATTCCGTTTAAAATAAAAGGGAATACGGTAGTATGAAGTTCTACCGACAGCACATTTCCCATGGCAGCAACATTTCCATGTTTCTGACAAGCTTTGAGTACAGTGGCAAGTACGTTCCCCCCAACAGTATCAATAGCTCCAGCCCACTTAGGTTTCATCAGCGGTTTTCCTGAGGTATCATTAACTTCACCTCTGTCAGTTATCCGGTTTGCTCCCAGCGCTTTCAGATAATCAGCGGAATCTGGTTTACCGGTAGCTGCAATTACCTCAAATCCTGCTTTTGACAGTAATGCTACTGCAAGGCTTCCCACACCACCTGTAGCACCTGTGACCAGTACAGGCCCATTTTCCGGCTTCTGACCTCCCTCAATAAGTTTGTATAAAGCATAAGCAGCAGTGAAACCTGCCGTTCCCAGCATCATTGCTTCTTTAAGACTTAGACTCTGAGGAAGTGGTACTACCCAATCTCCGGGAACAGAAATATACTCGGCAAATCCACCGGGGGTGTTCATGCCAAGGTCATAACCGGTAACAATGACTTCGTCGCCGGGCTTGAAGCGCTTATCACGGCTAAAAGCTACCAGCCCCGATGCATCAATACCGGGTGTGTGAGGATAAAATTTTGATACACCTTTATGTCCTGTAGCCGAAAGAGCATCTTTATAATTGAGTGAAGAATAGTTTACTTTTATAAGTAATTCGTTATCCGGCAGATCGGTGATCTTTCGTTTCACTACTTCCTGAATAAAGGTGCCGTCAGGCTTTTCGCTTACCAGTAATGCTTTGAAATCCAGTGTGTTCATAATGTGTTGGTTTTAAAGTGAGTGTGATTTATTTCAAATATAGCTGAACAAAATTAAGTTTTTAATTCTTGCGTAGCTTCAGCTTTTCAATAATAATTAAAAGCAATAATAGAATGAAAGTTCAAAAACAGGTTTTTTTTAAAAAAATGTTTCTGTTCTATATCAAGAAATTGTTTTATCGCTGTTTAGCGAGAATAACGGATGAAAGGATTTATACTTTATCTTTGCAATTTAATAATCAGCCAGGTTTTGTTGTTTAGTCAGCATGTCGAACACAATAAATATTAAGAACAGAAAGGCTGCTTTTGAATTTTTTCTGATGGAAGAATTCACTGCAGGAATTCAGCTTACGGGTACTGAGATCAAGTCAATACGAGCCGGAAAAGCCAGTATTACCGAAGCTTATTGCACTTTTATAGGCAATGAGCTTTTTGTTCGTAATATGCACGTTGCAGAATATACAATGGGTTCATACAATAATCACGAACCCAAACGAGATCGTAAACTATTGCTTACCAGGCGTGAGCTGAGAAAAATATTTAATAAGATCACTGAAAGGGGTCTTACAATAATTCCTTCGCTTCTATATATTGATGAAAAGGGACTTGCCAAATTAACGATAGTAATTGCCAAAGGAAAGAAACTTTACGATAAGCGTGAAACACTTAAACATAAAGACCAGCAACGCGATATTGACCGGGAAACCAATAAATAAAATTATTTTCCTGTAATTATCAGAGCTTCAGGTTTATACCTGCAAGAAAATGAATTCCTGCCTGAGGGAAGTAACCATCTTCAATAGTTATCAAACCCTGACTACCGACTACGCCTTTATAAATCCAGCCATTGGTTATATATTTGGTATCCAGCAAGTTGTTGATTTGTAATGTGATTTCAGCATTGCCCAGCAAAATAGTATTGAAAGAGTAATTAGCTCTGAGATTGTGAATAAGATAAGCATTGAGCATACGTTCCCGGCTCGAAGTATTATCAATGTATTGATCCCCAACGTATTTTGAGCTAAGGTTAAAAATCAGATTCTCAAGCGGTTTGTACGAGATCTGACTTGACGCGACTATTTCAGGAGAGAAAGCAATTTTTGTATTCCGGTATTCCTTTATGTCAAAATCTGTCCAGTTCCAGTTATCATCATATTTGTCAGAATATTCTATAAATTTAGGTATTATATGACGGCTCAGGCTTAGGTTCGCATTCCACTGAAAAGAATTGCTAAGCATGAAAGCTGCTTCAATCTCTATGCCTGCGCGCCAGCTCTTTTTTACGTTCTGGCGTGCAAATTTGCCAACATCATTTATTTCGCCTGTTAAAATAAGCTGGTCCTTATAATCCATAAAGAAAATATTGCTATTCAGCAGCATGCGTTTCCCTTTATGGCGATACCCTGTTTCAATATTCTTCATGATTTCGTGTTTTGGTCTGCTATCTGGCGAAGAATTGGTAAAATCGCTTCTTACCGGTTCGCGGCTGCCAATTCCAGCATAAAGGTACAAATCACCGGAAGTATTTATTTTGTAGCTAATTCCCGCTTTTGGATTAAAAAAATTGAAATTTACTCTTTGCTGTAAAGGAGCAACCTCATTCTGTATCCATGCAAACCCAAGAAAATCATAGTAAATATTGCGGTATTGCAGATCGGCAAACAGATGTAGTTTTGTAATAGGCTCAAATTCAACTTTTAAGAATGAGTTGAAATCTTTTTTCAATGCATCGTTGTCGTAATAACGTTCCCGTATATTTGCATTCAATGCATATTTAGCCCAGATTATCTCACCGAAATGCTCACCCTGATATATCTGATACCCTCCTCCAAGTACCAGTTTCAGACGATTTTCGGGTTCATAGTTCAATGAATAGGTAAATCCGTAGGCATCATTGTCGAGCCATCGTCTCCTTATGAGGTCGGTTCTTTTGATAGTTTCATTACCAATAATTATATTTGGCAAATTATAACTGCTGAATTTTTCATTGGGTTTGTATTGTTCGTAATATCCTTTTCCAAATGTGTAATGTCCTGAAATATTGAAGTTAAGAAGGTTAGAAACCGTTTGGGTTAGATGTACCTGGAAATGTTCCTGGTGATAGTTGTCAATTTCGTTATCGTAATATTTCAGATTGCCTTCATCGTCATAATACATTCCTGAAGGATTCAGTGTCCTGTGCGTTTCAAGCGAATCGCCCGGAACACCGGTCCATGCCTGATAGGTTTTCTCTTCTCCTGAGAACGTAAGCAGTTTAATTACTGTGTTCCTGCCGTAATAAGCTCCTGAAAGATAGTAGGATGTGAGTTTTGCGGATGCTCTGTCAACATAGCCGTCAGATGTTATACGTGAAATCCTTCCATCGAAAGTCCAGTGCTGATCAATTAAGCCTGTACCAAAACCTAGTGAGTTTTTCAGGGTATTGTATGAACCTGCTGAAGAGCTTATTTCGGCATAGGCTTTATCTTTTAGGGTTGTTGTTTGCAGGCTTACAGTAGCGCCAAACGCACCGGAACCATGTGTGCTTAGTCCTAAACCTCTTTGTATTTGGATGTTGTCAGTTGAGGAGGCAATATCAGGCATATTTACCCACCAAACTCCATGCGACTCGGCATCATTTACCGGAATCCCGTTCAGGGTAACATTTATCCTGGTATTATCACTGCCACGGATATTCATCCATGTATAGCCAATTCCGGTTCCGGCATCCGAACTTGTAATCAACGATGGAGTGAGATTAAGCATAAACGGAAGATCCTGCCCTAAATTTGACGAAGCAAGGTCTTTGTGGTTCAGATTAGAATGGGTAGTAGGAGTGTTTGAACCTGCACGGATAGCCTTTACGACTATTTCGTCAGTCATAATGGCACTTTTTTGCAGAGCTATATCGAGTTTAATATCGGAACTCAGATTTATTTTTTTATTAATAGTCTGATATCCAATAAATGATACTGTAAGCTCATAATCTCCTTTTGGTAGATTTTCAATTACATAATTTCCACGTGCATCAGAAACAACGCCTTTGAAAGTGTTTTTTAAAGCAATATTAGCGCTTGTAAGTGGCGCACCGCTTTCAGAATCGGTAATTTTACCTTCAATCAGATATTGTCCTGACATAAGCAAAGGCACACCTATTGACAGGATCAACAGCAGAATTGTCTTTTTCATTTTTTTGAGTTTTTTGGTTAAACTTTAAGTGGCTTACAGAGGCTATCAGCCACTATAGAAAAGTTTAGACCCTTCCCTTCGCCGGCATTATCCGGATCAGGTTCAATGGGTTTGATCTCAGCCTTTAAAATATCAGGCACCCCTATAATGAGAACATGATGCAAAAATAAGTTTTTTTTAATTACAAACCCTTTGATTAAATAATTTTTACATCTCCGTAAAGAGAATGCCAAGATTAACAAAGCCAGGATGAAAGTGAAATTCGAGGATATTCTTCGGCAGGTCAATTACCGGAAGCAGTGTTTTATCAATAATTACAGAATCGGAAGTTGCTAAGATGCCCTCATTAAGGTTTTTTAAAATATGATCGGGCGAGATATGTGTCTGAGCAAAACCTTTCATATCAAGTTCTGACAGAGTATGGTTTATTCTTTCACAAAGCTTACCGCTGAAGCTGATAGGACTGTCAATGTAGAACCGTACATTTTTAATTCCATGATGTTGCAAATATTTAAAAACCAAATCCAGACTACGTTCTATCAAAGAAGTCCTGAAAACTTTACCATGAATTTCTGAAGCATCACGCAGAAAATCATCATTGCTGATAAACACAATATTCCCGTTAAGATAACTTCCAAGCGTTATTAATACATTGCAGGCATCAATTGATAATGGTTCTGAACCTGAACTCAAATTATTGATGAGTTTGGATCTTCTTTTTGCAGCATCAACTGATGAACTGATCCCCCTGTAAAGCATACTTCGCTCAACACCACTTAGCTGGTAGCGATCGCCAACAAGCTTTATCAATGTGGACTGAGGGTAATTTCTGTTGAGCAGGTACAGATAGTCATGTGCTGCCTTATGAAAATTCGGACTGAAAGTTTTCATTGTTTTTTTGGTTCATAAAACAACATGCTCAGATAATGAACTACTGAATCTTCAAGATTTACCAACCCTGAATGACCTCTGGCTAACAACCCGATCTGTGTCCTTTCATTTGATATTTTACAATATTCAATCAGTGTCATAATAGGGGCATATCCGCAAATACTGATATCATGCCTGGTTACAGTATCATAGAATCCGGCAGCATCAAGCTCGTAAATGCGTTTTACAGCTTTGTCATCAAGTTTTGTCCCGGTTTCTGGACTTACAAAGTGCGAGAAGTCAGAAGAGGCAATAATGAGAGTGTTACTTTTTTTGTTTGCTGTAACTTTACTTAATTTTTCAGCCAGCATTCGGCATGATAAATAATTGAGCCGCGACAAAGCTATAGGCACAATTTTAAAAGGATGCGTAAGAAAGAATTGTAAAAAAGGCAGCATTACTTCGGCAGAATGTTCGAAGCGATGTGCATCGGCTGAGATTTTCAGACCCAGAGCAGAAGAAATTTCCAGATCAAGAGCTGTAATACCAAAAGGAGTTTCCCATGCTTCATGAGTGTCAAGCGCTATTTGCGGTCCTGCACCGTAATGATTAGGATGCAGGATAATAATGGTTTCAAATTTTTGCCCGGTAGTAGCCAGTAAGCTGAAAAAAGGCAGTGCTATCCTGCCGGAATAGATATAGCCGGCATGGGGAATAATTCCACCGGTAATTATTCCTATATCTTTTATCGTTGAAGGCGATTGTTGTAAAGCCATTTCTCTGATAGCTGAACTCAGTTCCTCCTTATAAGCCGGATAAAAACTGCCAGCTACGGCTGGTTTTCTGATTTTCATAACCCTGAAATATTTTTGTATGTTTTATATATTGTTGTCCTGCAATGTTTTAATTGTTATTATTTCCATATCAATTGTATTATGTTCTGTCCGCAATTACTGCAATTACCATTTTCGTCAAGTCCGCTGACATTCACTTCGTAAGCATATCTTTCAATCACTGTTGAGTGGCAGTTATGACAAGAGGTATCAGAAGAACCATCAAGAAAAATATTTCCAAGGTAGACATATGGCAATTTTTGCTGAGTCTTATCAAACATGTACTTCAGCAATGATGGGGTAGTAGGGGGCCGGTTCATCTGATAATTAGGAAAATATCTTGAAAGATGCAGTACTGTGTGCTCTCCAAGCTCATTGACAATCCAGTTGAGCATATCATCAAAAAACTCTGTATTATCACTCATTCCGGTTACTATTAGATGAGTGATCTCAAGATGACAATTTCTTTTTCTGATAGTTTTAAGATTTCTGAGAACCGGACTTAATCTTCCGCCTGAATATTTTCTGTACAGGTCATCTGAAAACACTTTCAGATCAATATTAAAGGCATCAATATAAGTTAAAAGATGCATTAGGGGCTTCTCGGCAATAAATCCGTTACTTATCATAGCGGTTTTTAAACCGGATTCTTTTGCTTTTACAGCCAGTTCAAACACAAATTCATAATTTATAACCGGTTCATTATATGTAAATGCGATGCCGATATTATCTTTT
This sequence comes from Bacteroidales bacterium, assembly GCA_012522795.1. Lineage (GTDB taxonomy): Bacteria > Bacteroidota > Bacteroidia > Bacteroidales > JAAYJT01 > JAAYJT01. The sequence goes on from JAAYJT010000007.1 coordinate 38,346, forward strand.
ATTTGTTTTGCTTTTTCAATGATTTCATCAACGCTTGCGTGATGCAGTTTATAATGATTTGTTGGAAAAGATTGGGATATTTCCCAGTTTTGGCAGAAATCGCAATGGAAATTACAACCAAAAGAGCCTATTGAAAGAATTTTTTTGCCCGGATAAAAATGATACAGAGGTTTTTTCTCAACCGGATCGGTATGTATTGCTGAAATCACCCCATAGCTTTTAATAATTAACTTTCCATTCTCATTTATCCTGACCCTGCATTTACCTTCTTCACCGATGCTGAGCCGGCAGTGATGCGGACATAGCAGACATTGTACTGTATCTGAACCCAGTGTTTTATAAAATAAGGCTTCTTTCATCAGTTTTATGTTTTGATCAGGAAATATACCAGTCAATGGCATGTTTACCTGCATTGGTGAGTAATATATTTGTCTTTGAGAAATGTTTGCATCCGAAAAATCCTCGTGAAACTGACAAGGGCGAAGGGTGGGGAGCTTTCAGAACATGATGTTTTGTGGTATCAATCAGTACCTCTTTTGCCTGAGCGTAATTGCCCCAGAGTAAGAATACTACCGACTCTTTGTTTTTACTTATGGTTCTTATAACCTCATCAGTGAAAGTTTCCCAGCCCTGTCCCTGATGTGAACCTGCCCGATTGGCTCTTACAGTGAGTGTAGCGTTAAGAAGCAACACACCTTGCTTTGCCCATTTTTCAAGATTCCCTGAAGCAGGAATTGGCAATCCCATATCGTTATTAATTTCTTTAAAAATATTTTGTAAAGAAGGCGGTTTTGAAATCCCATCAGGAACTGAAAAACACAGACCATGAGCCTGTCCGGCACCATGATACGGATCCTGACCCAGAATTACAACCTTTAGGTTATCAAAAGGAGTGTGTTCAAAAGCTGCAAAAATTTTGTTTCCGGGAGGGTAAACAGTATATTCCTTCTTCTCCCGAACTAAAAATTCCTTTAGTTTCTTAAAATAATCAGCTTTGAACTGCTCAGACAGAAGCTCTTTCCAACTTTCTTCAATTTGTGGGTTAATATTTTCCATATCTGATGATCCGGGTTGTGTTTCTTTTTTTAATGTATTTGTAATTAGTATATTATCGGTTTGCGGCTATATGCAGTAAGGGATTGCGGGCTATTTACTTTGTCCACTTGCACCTAAGTTTGAGCGGGGCAGAACACTTATATTACCTTTGAAACCCTCATTGCATATGGCCTTTCTTTTATGGGCAGTTATTATTTTCCTAAACTTCTCTGTTTGTTGAATAACTATAGATGGGTAATTAAGTGATTTAATTAATTCAAGTACGTTGGTTTTATGCTGAATTCCCCGCTTAATAATAAAATCGAAATGAACTTGATTGTCTTGATAAATATTATCGAAATAATATGTATCATACATACCTTCAACTAGATCTATTGTGTCCAAGTCATGTGTGGTAACAACTACTATGCAATTAAAATAATTGAAGTAAAGTAGCATAGAAGCAGCTAAGGCAATTCTGTCTTGTGAATTTGTTCCCCTAAATATTTCATCAATTAAAATTAGATGTGGTTGTTCACTTTCATTTATTTGAGTAATTATAATGTTTGCCCTCTCTAACTCATCCATGAAGTAACTTTTACCTTGCATTAAATTATCATTACTCGCTATTGATGAAATAACTTTTATTTTTGGAATTTCAAGATAATCACAAAAAGAATAATTAATAGTTTGAGCAAGGAAAATATTAATACCAATTGTTTTCAAAAAAGTAGTTTTACCAGACATATTCCCACCTGTAATAATTACATTTGCACCGTCAATTGATATGCTGTTAACGATGCAATTCTCTATTAGAGGATGGTAGGCGTTTTTAATATTAATCAATTTGCTTGATGAAGAAGATGGTTTAACACCTTTAGTGTAGTTTTTTAAATAATACAAGGATTGAGAAGTGTCAGATATCCCGATATAATCAGAGGTCTTTTGAATTATATCAATATTTTCTTCAATTAACTTAATCGTGCTATTAAACTGCAACCCATCATACAAAATTGTGGCTTTAATGATTTCAATTAAATAATAAACTGCTGCTGATAATTCGTCCGCATTCTCAATATTTAATGAAAGATAGAAACATTTCTTTGAGATTACTTTTAATTTTGCTATTTCATTTTTTGAAAGGTAATTATCCTGGTTTTCCAGCTTAGCAAGCTTCAAATAATTATCATAAAGTGCTTTAATATTCTTGAACTCAAAGTGAAATAAATTAATTTTCGTTTTAAGGTAATAATGAACAGCTGTGTTAATTAAAAGGATAGCAATAAATGGCAAAATAAATGATGTATGAAATAAACTCCCAAAAGCAAAGCTCAAAGAAGAGAAACTTAATATCCTAATCCAATATGGGGCCCGTTTATATCTTCTTAAATGCATAAATGATTGAAGACTGTAAGTAGAATTCTTTTCATACTTTCTCAAAATTTGAGCTGCTTTTAATAATTGGTCTGGCTTATTAGAATAATGATTTATAATACAATTAATCAATTCTCGCTGAGAATTTGTTTGCTCTTTTTGCAACAGTTTATAAAAGTACTGCTCACCAGTCTTAGTTAATGTCCTATCAATAAACGAGAAAATATAATCAAGTTCTAAATCCTTCCATGTTCTATCATCGACAGTATTTTGTAACCCCTCACTTAAATTGGCATATTGATTTATTAAGCTGATATTTCTTGATTTTCCAAGTGGTTTTGTTCTATCCATTTCTGGCTCGACTGAGGACCGGTTAAAGATTCGGTTAATAATATTCATAATATTTGAAGTGTTAATAAGGGAAAAAGTGTCAGCAGAATAAACTGCTGATACAAATATATATCTTTAGCCTGGAAAATAGTAACAAAATGATGCACAAGCAGCATAACATGTAAACCATGCTGGTGGATTCCATTGTAATGGCAAGCATCTCATATAACAACCAGCTAAGCAGAGGTAAACGAGATCCCATTCTGGGCCAGTAGTTTTTGAGCTATTAGTATCACTTTGATCTCTAGTACTAAAGAATTTCTCGGCACCTCCACTTTTTTGAATTATTTCAACAAATGAAATAATGTTAGAGAAATGGGTGCTATCTTGCAAAAAGTTACAATCTGTTGCTTCAAAATTGTCAGATTGAGGTGCGAAATGCAAAGAAGCTAATTCCATGAAAGGCCTAATTTCTTCCTCAGAGAATTTTGCCAATCTTAATAATTCATTGTAATTTCCTTCATCAATTGCATTTTGAATATCAGAAATAGAATTTGACGAAGGATTCGTCCAAAACTCAATGTATAAATCAAAAATAATTGTTTTGCTTTCTGATGTAAAACTATTAGTTTGAATTTCAGATGAATCGAAGGGTTCTTCATGATAACTTTTCGTGCAACTATTGAGGTTGATTGTAATCACGAAAATTGCTAATGCTAACATCAATAATGATTTTATTGTTTTCATATTAAGTTGTTTTAGATGTTCACCTACTCTTAACAATTTTCAGTATCCAAGTCGATATTATCAGATATTGAAACTGGATACTCTTTTCTTTTATATCGTTTTTCGCTTGCACATTCACGACTTTTGGTGGTTAGCCATTACAGAACTGCTATGTTTCCTTAATTGCCCATAACAGTATTTTATGTTTTTGTTCCTATAGCTGGATTTTGCAAAATATCATCTGTTTTGAACAATATCCCAAAGTTACATTAGTTATATATATCTACAAAGGTTATTGCCTGATAAGTTTCTGAAAATAATAACACACTTTATAAATAGGATGCGTTTTAACAACCTGAATTATCTTAAAATTCGTAAAAAGGCTTTAGTACTGCTTTTTATTTTTTTAGCGGGAATAGTGGTCTCTTCCTGTAAAACCCGTGAAAAATGCCCTGCTTATGGTGAATACCGTAAGTTCAAAAAAGAGCAGGGTTATTGATTGGTTTATATTTCAGATTTACTGGCTTAATAATAGGTTGCGGGCGATTAATATCGTAATTTTGCAATCTTCAAATCAGTGATCATGCGAAATGCTTTCTTTTTGCTTGTCGCTTTTCAGTTGTTCCATTTCATTTCGGTTGCTCAATTTCCGGAGGAGATGGACGAACCTGATATATTATTGCAGAAAGAGCATTTTGGCGGGGTTTTTATCAGTTCTTCCGGCGGTGGGATTGAGTTTCGGAAAGGTGAAAACAAGACTTTTTACACCAAATGGCTGTACGAGTTTAATTTACTTGAAATAAAAGATGCCCGTGAAACCCGTATTTATAACCCTTATTACCGTAATTCCAGAAGTTATATTTATGGAAAGATGAATAATCTGTATGTGTTGAGAGGTGGTGGCGGACAGCAAAAATTATTGAATCGCAAACCATACTGGGGAGGGGTTGAGATCAGGTATTTCTGGTTTGCAGGCGGGAGCCTGGGTTTCGCAAAACCAGTTTATCTATATATCATAAAGGAACTTAAAGTTAACCCCAATTTTTATGAATATACCCTTGCGGTAGATAAATATGATCCGGAAAAGCATTCTCTTGATAACATATACGGCCGAGCTCCGTTTACAAAGGGGTTTGATGATTTGAGTTTTCATCCCGGAGTTTATATGAAGGGAGGCTTTTCGTTTGATATAGGCCGTCAGAACCAAAAAATTTCAGCTTTTGAGCTGGGTGCTGTTTTTGATTATTTCCCAAAAGGAGTTCAAATGATGGCTTTACGGGAAAGAGAATCTTGTTTTCTTAGTTTTTTCCTTGGATATTACTTCGGTAAGCGGTATAACTGATTTAGAAGCTACAGGAATCCGTCAATGGTGTTTTATTTCTATCGCATCGGCTAAAGCCTGCGGCAATTGATTATTCGTTTGTTATAATATAGAATTGGGCTTTAGTCCGTTTATTGAATTTTTTCGATAAGAGCCAGCATTTCAACATGAAGGGTATGAGGGAAGAAATCGTAGGGAATTATTCTTTTTACCATTAATCCATATTCCTGCATGTATTTAAGATCGCGGTGGAGCGTGCCGGCGCTACAGGAAAGATATGCTATTTTCCCAGGATGTAATTCTTTTGATATCCATTCTGTTACTTCAGCTTCCAGCCCCGTACGGGGAGGATTTACATACATGAGAATTTCCTTGTTTTTTGAATTTGCCTTTTGAACATATTCCTCTAACTGTGGAATACGATGTCTGCAGCTACCACGTAATAATTCAGCTTCAGGTGTATTTTGTGAGGCACATTCCAGCGCTTCTCCACTAAGTTCCACCCCTATAGTTTGAGAACCTGAACTAATCCACTGTTGCAAGGAAGTACCAATGCCACAATACAGATCAATAAATACTGAATTGAGATCAGGAGTAAGGAAATCAACTGCTTCTGTTAATGAATAGGAATATAATTCAGGAATGACCTGCTGAAATGATGATGGTCCGTATATCAGTCCTGTTGTATTTACTGACCGGAGTTTTCGGCTATAAGATGCCATCCGCCTTTACCAGTAACTTTCTTTCCGGCACTGGGATGCAGATGTAACCATAATCCCTCAATACCGTTTTTTTTTGAGTTTTTCAGTTGTTTTGTCATCCAGCCAGCTTAAATCCGGCAGGTTTTTACATTTAACCACCAGGGTGAGCTGAGCGCCGTATTGCATATAATAAGCAAGAGGGAATTTTTCTTTTTCCGGAAGAACGCTGATCAGCAGCTTAATATTCTGATTCACTGTTATATCATGAACCGGACAATCATGAATTGCATATATTTGATCTTTCCGCCGTATTCCTGTTTTCCATGCTTTGTCTTCATATTCTGCTGACAGGCAGACTTTTGAACGATAATTCCATAATTTGTTTTCACTAACACCACGGATTTTATCTACAAGCGGTGCAAATTCTCTCATACGTTTGATTACCCATTCCTGCTTTGCAGCAAGGCTTTCATCATAACCAAGATGACGGTGAGGGCAGGCAGGACATTCTTGTACGCAGCCCGGTTTTAAGATATGGGAGTTCATGAGAATTTGCGATTATCAAAAAAATCTGATAGCTGAAGTATTATATGTAATGTGGTCTGGTGGCTATTATTTCCGGCAATTACCGGTTTCTTATTTTGAGATCATTGTGTTTGACTGATGGTCAACTATAATTTGGGAAAATGCAGTCCGCATTCCTTAGTTTCAGGTTTTTCCCACCACCAGCGGCCTGCGCGTATGTCTTCACCCGGCTGTATTGCGCGTGTACATGGCTGACATCCAATACTTGGAAAGCCTTTTTTATGAAGAGGATTATATGGAATATTGTGTTTGTGGATATAATCCCATAGATCTTCTTCAGACCAGTTTATCAGCGGATTGATCTTTATCAGGTCAAATTTGTCATCCCACTCAAAAAGTCCTGCATTATTACGGGTTAAGGATTGCTGCTTGCGTAAACCACAGATCCATGCATCAAGCCCTTTAAAAGCTCTTCTTAAAGGTTCAACCTTCCTTATTTCACAACATCTCTTTCGGTTCTCAATACTTTCATAAAAAAGATTTATGCCTTTTTCGTTTACCATTTCCTCTACCTGCTGCTTATCCGGAAAAAAGACCTGAATTGTGATCCCATATTTTTTTGCAGTAATGTCAATCAAATCATAGGTTTCAGGAAAAAGTCTGCCCGTATCAAGAGTGAAAACCCTGAATTGCTTTTTTGATCCATGCATCATGTGTAAAATTGCCTGATCTTCAGCACTCATGCTTGATGATAAAGCTATTTTATCTCCAAAATAGTCAATAGCCCATTCAATTACCTCTTTCGGGCTGCCCGTGGCAAACTGATTATTGAGATCAGCTACTTTTTTCCTGCTTTCTGTTTGTGCTCTGTAATTATCTGTCATCAATATTCCTTTTGGTGATTTGGCAATGCAAACATACATAAGATATTGGGAACAATCAGAATTCTTAATAATTAGAGCTTTAATGTCTTGATTATCAGTGTATAATTGTTTATTTGATAATATTGGATTCTTACAGGCAACATAAAAAATCATGTCTTTTAAAAATAAAACCTGTTAAACACATGTCATTTCATAACTTTGCACCATTGATAAAACCCTGACAGATGAACTATCATTTCATTGCCATTGGTGGCGCTGTTATGCATAATCTCGCCATTGCCCTGCATCACAAGGGACATAAAATTACTGGTTCTGATGATGAAATATTTGATCCTGCAAAATCCAGGCTTGAAGCTTTAGGTTTGTTACCGAAGAATTATGGCTGGTTTCCTGAAAAGATCAATCCTTCGCTTGATGCTGTAATTGTAGGCATGCATGCCCGTAAAGACAATCCCGAACTCGCACGCGCTAATGAAATTGGGATAAAGATTTATTCCTTTCCTGAGTTTTTGTATCAACATGCCCTGACGAAAAAAAGAATAGTTATTGGTGGTAGTCATGGAAAAACTACAATTACTGCAATGGTGATGCATGTTTTGCGATTTTGTAATATGGATTTTGATTACCTGGTTGGTGCTCAGGTAGCTGATTTTGAGATCATGGTAAGAATTAGCGATGAAGCACCTGTTATGATTTTTGAGGGCGATGAATATCTTACTGCACCTTTTGATCCGAGGCCCAAGTTTCATCTTTATCATCCTCATATTGCCCTGATAAGCGGGATAGCATGGGATCATATAAATGTATTCCCTGATTTTGATGATTATGTTATTCAGTTCAGCATGTTTGCCGAAATGATCGAAGGTGGTGGTTCACTTATTTATAATGAAGAAGATGAGCTTGTAAGAAATATTGCGCTGGAAAACACTAACAATATCGTTCGTATACCGTACAATACACCCGAATATTATGTGAAAGATGGACTTACTCAATTGGTTTTCAATGGGGAAGAATATGTTTTAAAGGTTTTTGGCAGACATAATCTGCAGAACCTTGCCGGGGCATGGAAAGTCTGCAGGGAATGTGGTGTAAGCGATAAGGATTTTTTGGAGGCTATAGCTTCTTATGAAGGAGCAGCCCGACGGCTTGAAAAAGTATTAACATATGAGCAGACGCATATATTCAGGGACTTCGCTCATTCGCCCTCAAAACTTAAAGCCACTATAAATGCTGTAAGAGAGCAGTATCCCGGGCACAGGCTTGTTGCCTGCATGGAATTGCATACTTTTAGTAGCCTTAGCAAAAACTTCCTGAAAGAATATAAGGGCTGTATGGATGAAGCCGATGTAGCCTTTGTTTATTTTAATCCTCATACCATAGCATTGAAGAAATTACCTCCTATCACAATTCAGGATGTTTTTACTGCTTTTGCCAATGATAAATTGCAGGTTCTTACCGATTCAGGTACTCTTGTTCAGGAATTGAAAAACTATGACTGGATCAATAGTGTTTTGCTATTAATGAGTTCCGGTAATTTTGATGGGATTAATATCAAAGAATTAGCCCATTCGCTAATAAACGGAATCAAAAATGAGTGACTTCCCTGAAATTTCTCAGAGAAAACAAATTTTTTTGTAGAATTTCTGTAAAGACGCCTTTTCTATTTCATTTCCAGAAAATAAGGCAACAGACTTACAGTATCCTCATCCGGTTCGTTAAGAATAGTACTGAATTCAAGTTTTCTTACAGCAGATGGCCACCTAATAATTGGCACTTCGTCACTGGCATATTGCCCATTTGTATTATCAAATCTTTCATTTACAAATCCGCCGGAAGGTATTACATGAAAATACCCGGAATTGGGATCGAACTGATGAAGTTTAACAGAAGCAAGATCAGTAAACTCAATTATAACCTCGGCGCATAACTGGTTATCCTGTTCATATAATTTTTTACTGACCACTGTAGCCATAGGATATTCATCCTCAATAGCAGTTCCGTTCAGGTAGGTGTTTATCAGTTCCTCAAAATCATCTCCTGAAACGTCTTGTCCGTCATCTAACGTTGACATGATATTAATATACCGGATTGTTAATCTCCCTGAATTATCTCCGGTTAATTCAAAAGTATATTCTTTTCTTTCTACGGTCAGACATCCGCTGAGAAGAATTATAAAAGAGATAAGGGTGAGAATACTCAAAATGCGCTTTTCCATAATGATAATATGTTGGTAATTAATAGATTGTAGGATATTTCTTAATAAAAAGAAACATGTAATTGATTTTTTGCCAAAAGTAGCATGTTTTTTACATTAAATTTGCAGGCAAAAAATATTATGAAGGTTTCTCTTGATATTAGTTATTATCCCATTGGAACGGAGCATGTGTCGCTAATTTTTGACTTTATCGGGCGGCTTAAACAGTACGAAGATATTACAGTTCAGACAAATGGGCTTAGCACTCAGATTTTTGGAGAATATGATACCATAATGGAAATCCTTAAATCAGAGATCCACAAATCTTTTGAACTCTCAAATTCGGTTTTTGTTATTAAGATTGTAAATATTGATCAAAGTCACTGGAAATGATACTATCAACGTTTTTTGAAATTTTTTATTACAACCTGATAGAAACCACCTGGCTTGAAATAGTAGCTGTGATTTTTGGGCTCCTTAGTGTATGGTATGCCCGTAAAGCCAATATTCTTGTTTATCCTACCGGCATAATCTCGGTACTCATTTATGTTTATATCTGCTTTAATGCCATGTTGTATGCCGATATGGGCATTAATTTCTTTTATTTTATAACCAGCGTGTATGGATGGTATAACTGGCTTCGTAAGAAAAATGATGAAAAAATTGTGCGTATAACATGGAATTCAAAGAAAGAGCAATGGGCAGGAATTGTATTTACAGTAATTTCGTATTTTGCAATTTTCGGATTGATATGGATATTTAAGAAAGACGACACTGCCTATATTAATTCTTATATTCCTTATATTGATTCGTTTACAACTTCGGTTTTTCTTGTAGGCATGATACTTATGGCTCGTAAAAAGGTTGAAAACTGGATTTATTGGATCATTGGTGATATTGTTTCGGTTCCATTATATTTTTCAAAAGGGCTGGTTTTTACAAGTTTCCAGTATTTTGTTTTCCTCATACTTGCCGTTTTGGGATATATTGAATGGAAAAAATTACACCTTGAAGGTGAGCTATGAACAAAAGAATTGCCGTTACCGGTCCGGAATCTACCGGCAAGACCCGTCTTACAAAAGAGCTTGCAAAGCATTATAAAACTATATGGGTACCTGAGTTTGCCAGAGATTATCTGAACCGGATTGAACGTGATTATACTTATGATGATATTTTGTATATAGCTCAAAATCAGTTTTGTATGAATAATGTTGCGCCTCCGCATGAGGCAAAATATCATTTTTGCGATACCGAACTGATAGTAACAAAAATATGGTGCGATGTTAAATATGGAAAATGTCATCAATGGATTGAAAACCATATCTCACAACAAAAATTTGATCTTTACCTGTTAACTGATATTGATCTTCCCTGGGAACCGGACCCTCAGCGTGAACATCCTGATCAGCGGCAGTATTTAATGGAATTATATCTGCATGAACTCAGGCATAGGGATCTGCCTTTCAGGATAATAAAAGGCATTGAAGAGCAAAGACTTGAAAATGCAATTGAGTTTGTTAATGATTTAACTGATAATCTGGCTCGTATATAAAAATAATCATTTGTTCATATTAAGGTATAACATATTGTGATATGTGGCCATTATGGCTGTGGTGGCGTGAGAACTGCTATAAGCACTACTGATATGGGGATACTGAACCCCTGGCTTGGTTATATCCGTGATGTTTATCGTTTGCATAAGAAAGAGCTGAATGCTATAAAATCTATTGATGAAAAAACTGACAGGCTGGTGGAATTAAACGTTCTTGAACATTGTATTAACCTTGTGAAAATAAAAGATGTGCAAAAAGCACTTTTGGAGAAAAGAATAAGAATTCATGGCTGGGTGTTTGATATGCAAACCGGAAAACTTGTGAATTTAAAGTTTAATACCAAAAAAGTTGCCGGTAAAATAATAGATATTTACAATATCCTTTAACAGCAAAACAGGTTTGGTAAATGAGTTATAAAGCCCTGTTGAACATCCTGAGATAGTTTTAATTAATGCAGGATATTTCTTCCTGAAAAGTAAATTTGCATTCTTGTAAATGTTAGGAACGTTCCTTTGCCAAAGCATTCACTTTTATCATAAAAAGATTTAATTTCGCTTTTACAAATCATAAAGCATGAAGCCAAAATCTAGGAAAGCCTTAATATTACTATTGTTTTCTGTACTTATTATAGTATTGTTTCTGGCTATTCCGGTCCGAACCATTTTTAATGACCCGACTTCTACCGTTGTTCTTGATCGTAATGGCGAATTATTAGGAGCAAAGATCGCTGCCGATGGGCAATGGCGCTTCCCTCACAATGAGAATGTACCTGAGAAATTTGCAAAAGCCCTGATAGCATTTGAAGATAAACGGTTTTACTTTCACCCGGGGGTAGATGTTATTGCAATTTCCAGAGCTTTGTATTCAAACCTGAGTTCAGGCCGAAAAATCAGTGGTGCCAGTACCATTACCATGCAGGTTGTACGTTTGTTGCGTAAAAACAAACCCAGAACCATTACTGAAAAGATAATAGAAGCATTTATTGCATTCAGGATTGAATTGCGTTACAGTAAGAGTGAGATACTGGCTCTGTATGCTTCAAATGCTCCTTTTGGAGGAAATGTTGTGGGTTTGGATGCGGCAGCATGGAGATATTTTGGCTGTAATGCCGATAATCTTTCCTGGGCCGAAGCTGCAACATTAGCTGTTTTACCCAATACTCCTGCTCTTATTCATCCCGGACGCAACCGTCCGGACTTGTTTCAAAAGCGTAATCTTTTACTCGAAAAACTATTGAAAAGAAAAATTATAAGTCATGAAGATTACGACCTTGCCTTAATTGAGCCTTTACCCGATAAACCTGTCAGCCTTCCGGTTGAAGCAATGCATCTGCTTGAAAGAATGAATATTGCCTGGCAGGGGAAACTTATCAATTCCACGGTTGATTTTTACCTTCAGAAGAACGCCACCCGAATTGTGAACAGTCATGCGGCTTATTATCGTTCAAATCAGATCCATAATGCAGCGACGCTGATAATTGATAATAATAGCGGTCAGGTACTGGCTTATGTGGGAAATGTTTCGGATCCCAAAACTATGGTGCCCGGAGCTATGGTTGACCTTATCACTGCTCAGCGAAGCGGGGGCAGTATTCTGAAACCTTTTCTGTTTGCAGCAATGTTACATGAGGGTTTGATCACACATAAAACTTTATTGCCGGATTATCCATTTCAAATTCCTGGTTTCAATCCCCAGAATTTTGATCGTAAGTTTGATGGTGCGGTACAGGCATACAGCGCACTTCAAAGGTCGCTTAATGTTCCGGCTGTTCGTATGCTTCAGCAGTATGGTGTTGAGAAATTCTATTATCTCCTTCAGAAACTGGGTATGAAAACACTGAAGCATCCTCCTGCGCATTACGGATTATCGCTGATACTTGGAGGAGCAGAATCTACTCTGTGGGATGTGACGACAATGTATGCACGTCTTTCAAAAGTGTTGCAGAATTATACCCTTAACGATGGCATGTATGATAATTCTGATATGTTTAATCCTGTTTTTTTATTGCCATCAGATGATGATTTGGAAAAGAACAGGAAAAACAAGAGATCAGAACCCGAACCAACCGGTATTCTTGATGCTTCTGCTATATGGCTCACATTCAATGCATTGTTTGAAGTGAACAGACCGGAAGAAGAAGCCGGCTGGAAGATGTTTTCAAATTCGCGGAGGGTTGCCTGGAAAACTGGAACAAGCTATGGAAACCGTGATGCATGGGCTGTAGGAACAACGCCAGAATACACTGTTGGAGTTTGGGTAGGCAATGCCAGCGGCGAAGGCCGCCCCGATCTGACCGGGGTAGGCTATGCTGCCCCGATCTTATTTGATATTTTCGGCATTTTGCCGCTTACAACCATGTTCCGACAGCCTTATGATGATATGGTTCTTGAAAATATTTGTACTGAAAGCGGACATATTGCCGGTGATAATTGTACTGAAACCGATTCGGTATGGATTTCATTGAAGAGCCAGAGAACCACAAGCTGCCCGTATCATATTCCGGTACATCTCGATGTTTCAGGGAAATATCGTGTAAACAGCGATTGTTATCAGGTTCATAAAATACAAAAAGTCTCGTGGTTCGTACTCCCGCCCGCCATGGAATGGTTTTATCGCATGCATCATCCCAGCTATCAGGACTTACCTCCATGGCATCCTGATTGTAAAAGCACTCAGGAGAACAATCCTATGCAGCTTATTTATCCTTCAGGAAATATTCAGGCAATGATACCTCGTGAATTGGGTGGTAAAATGGGAAAATTAGTATTGCAGGCCGTTCATAGCGATAAGGACGCAGTAATTTACTGGCATCTTGACGGAGAGTATCTTGGATTTACCAGAAATGAACACAATTTCGCAATTAGCTCAGGTACAGGACTTAAGCACCTTGTAATGGTTGATGAAAACGGAAATCGTCTGGAACAGAGATTCAGGATAGTTGCACCAAAATAAAAAGCCCTGCATTTTCAGGGCTTTTGGGGTGGCTAATGGGATTCGAACCCACGACCCTCAGAACCACAATCTGATGCTCTAACCAGCTGAGCTATAGCCACCATTTTTGACAGGTGCAAAAATAGTAAAATAAATTACTTCATTATCATTTTTGAAAAATAATTTTTTGTTTTCTACTTCCAGTCCCGGATCAATTGAAATCAGCTAAAGTGTGTTTCAACGATCAGCGGTGTGAAGTGGATTTTACTAAAAGCTATATTCAATTATTTCATGCTGTACGTTAGCACTTTTTATTGACAACTTTTTTGAATTGCTTGGCTGGCAATGTCCAATAACCCTGGCGTCAATACCAAAATCTTCAGAAATAGAGATGATCTTATCAGCAAGGTTCTCAGGTAAATATATTTCCATTCTGTGCCCCATATTAAAAACCTGATACATTTCTTTCCATGAAGTGCCGGATTGTTCATGTATCATTTGAAAAACAGGAGGAGGAGGGAACAGATTGTCTTTTACAATATGGATTTTATCAACAAAGTGCATTACCTTGGTTTGTCCTCCGCCGGTACAATGCACTATTCCATGAATATAAGGTTGAAAATGCTGCAACACTTCCTTTATGACCGGAGCATAAGTGCGAGTTGGAGAAAGGAGCAATCTGCCTGCATTCATTTCAGGAATTTCAGTCTTGTCGTCAAGTTTGAGTTTACCTGAATATGTAAGTTCGAGAGGAATTTGCGGATCAAAAGATTCAGGGTGTTTTTCGGCATATAACTTATTAAACAGATCATGACGGGCTGAAGTAAGTCCATTACTACCTATTCCGCTGTTATATTCAGGTTCATAATTTGCTTTCCCAAAAGAAGCAAGTCCTACAATCACATCGCCGGGCTGAATATTATGGTTTGAGACTACCCTGTCGCGTCTATGCCGTGCTATCACTGTAGAATCAACTATTACAGTGCGAACCAGGTCGCCTACATCAGCGGTTTCTCCTCCTGTTGACCAGATGCCAATACCAAGGTCACGCATTTTTTCAAGAAACTCTTCAGTGCCTTGTATTAATGCAGTAATAACTTCGCCGGGGATCAGATTTTTGTTTCTGCCAATGGTAGAAGAAAGCAGCATATTATCGCAGACCCCCACGCATAGCAGATCATCAAGGTTCATGACAATAGCATCCTGTGCAATTCCTTTCCAGACGTTTAGGTCACCGGTTTCCTTCCAGTAAATATATGCCAGCGATGATTTAGTACCTGCACCATCGGCATGCATGATATTGCAGAATTCAGGGTCATTACCCAGAAAATCGGGTATAATTTTGCAGAAAGCACCAGGGAAAATGCCACGATCAGTGGTGCGGACAGCCTTGTGTACATCTTCTTTTAAAGATGAAACTCCTCGCTGACCATATCGTGACAGGTCTTTCATGTTATTTGAAAATGATTTGTCGGTTTTCCTTATTAATTGTGAACTCCCCAAACTGGTTAAGAATATTTTCACCAACTGAGAGCGGATCGGATTGCCTGTGATTGATTGTGGCTTTCAGGTCTTTAACTGTTTTGTCGCCAATACGTAATTCCCGAATTGTAAATACCGCTTTGTCAGCTATTGTACCGGCTCCAATAATTTTCTCAGCATCACCCTCAAAATCATTTCTGTTAATAGCGCCATCGTTAAGCAGCTTAAGAGCCTGATCCAACGAGAGCTCAATATCATTTTTATTGTTGGTGTTTAGAGTAAATATCAAATTATAGCGGTTCAGAATACATGGAACATAAATTTCACCTTTATCTCCGCTTCGGTATGTAATTATATTTTCTTCAGGGTTCACAACTATCTGAATATCAGTAGGTTTTTTAGTGGTTCGTTTAGGAACGTAATCGCGGCTAAGAACCTTGAACTCGGTACGGCGGTTCAACTGATGCGCAGCTTCTTTATGTTGAAGGGTTGGAAGAGATTCAATGTATGGATCATCAAGCAGAGTGTTCTCTTTGAATGTGTATCCGTTAATGGTAATGTCTTTTTCAAGGGTTCTTGGAACTCTTTTCCCATATCCGCGTGCCATTAGCCTGTCGGAAGCAATTCCACGTTCAATAAGATAGTTCACTACTGATTCTGCACGTTTTTGTGAAAGTATATCATTGAATTCAAAGGTGTTGCGCGAGTCAGTGTGAGCTGCAAGTTCAACTATAATGGTAGGGTTGTTGTCAAGTATGGTTATCAATCCCTGCAATGAATCCTTATACTGCGGAAGAAGATCCCATTTGGCGAGTTCGTAACGAATTTCAGGCAGAGGGATGGGTTTGTCAGGAATAGGTTCAAGCAGGAAATCAACAGTAAAATCTTTATTAGCGAATACATCTACAGTTGTTATTTTACCTGTTTTAATAAAAAATCCCTGCTGATCCACTGTTAGTTCATAAGTGGTATTAGGCTTGATTTGTGAGGGTGCAAAACTGTAAAATCCTTTTGGATCAGTACGGGCTTCTACTGATGAGCCATCGGTTCCAACCATCTTTATTGAAGCATCGGATATATATTGAAGTGTGGCTTCATTTCTTACAATACCCTGAAGATTGAAAACGAGAGGAGGTTTGATAAATGAATAAATATCGTCTCCTCCGCGTCCGCCGCGCCTGTTGGAACTAAAAAATCCAACTTCTTCATCAGGTTTAAATGTAATACCAAAATCATCGCCAGGTGAATTGATTGGATACTGCATATTTACAGGTTTCTGCCACTCGCCGTTAACAAGCGATGATTTGTAAATATCAAGTCCTCCCATTCCCGGATGACCATTTGAGCTAAAATAAAGAATAGTATCGTCTCGAAGGAAAGGGAACATCTCATCGCCCATGGTATTGATAAGCTCACCAAGATTTTTTGCCAGTCCGAACTCTTCAGTTGCCGATGAGCGGGTTGCCATCCATAGATCTTTACCTCCGTATCCACCTTCGAAATTGGAACTGAAAATTATTGTTAACTCATCCGAACTAAGTGTAGGATGCCCTATAACACTGGTGCTATCTCCGCCTAGATCTATTTTAACAGGCTCAGTCCATGAGTTCTCTTCCCGTGTTGCTTTGTATATCTGGCAGCCTTCGTCTGGTTCTTCTTCAGTTTTTATTCCGTAACAACGGGTGAAGTACAGATTGGTAAATCTTTGTGTGAATTCAGCTACTCCTTCATGTGCCTGAGAGTTCACAACCTCCTGGTTATCAATGGATATAGGAGTCCCCCAATCGCCTTTTGGGTCGCGCCTGGCATAAAACAGATCAGAATAACCCCTGTCAGTCCAGTCGTCCTTACCCTTGCCGGTAATTCCATCACGATTGGAAGTGAAAATTATTGAATTGTAATTTCTGTCAGCATAACTTGGGGCAAAGTCATCTTCACGGGAATTTATTTTCCTTTCGTTGGTAACTTCATATTTTGTCGGATTTTCAAGCCATTCGCGGGCAAGCCTCACTGATTCAAGCCCTATGTTTCCGCGTTCATCCTCGGGAGCTAGTTCATTAAAAGCATGATATGCCTCTTCGGCAAGATCATATTTCTCGTTTGTAAGAAGCATATCAGCATAATGAAGCAAAACCAGAGGTTCTTTTTCTTCATATTTCGGACGTAGTAATCTCCTATAATTCACTTCAGCCCGTTTTGTGTTGTTGATCAGACGATAACATTCAGCCATCTGATACATGGCAAAATTCTTTTTATCCTTGTCGCGTGTACGGGAATATGCTTTTTTATACCGGTTCAGGGCAGTATTGAACTGACAGCTTTCGTAAGCTTTTTCGGCAGCAGCCACCATGCGGTTATATCTGCGCTGGGCAATGCCTTGCTCAGGCATGAAAATTATAAAAAATAAAATTGGTATCAGACCTCGGAATAGCTTCATTTATATATGGATTATACTCTGCAAAGGATTCAATGCATTAAAACGACAGTAATATAAATTATTGTATTTGATTTTCTGGTTTTTCGTTATTTGTTGTTTTCTGGTTGGCATTTTCTTTGTTAGCTTCAGGATCATATCGGAGGCTATCAGAAATCTCCTCAATATCTTGTTGAAAAGTTTTTACAACCGGTTCAGTTTCTTTTAATACTTCATCAGCAGTTTTTTTTAAACTTTGTTCAATAGCAGCAGCTTCCTGTCTGAATTCTTTTGTAATGTCGCCCGAAGCTTTTTTCACTTCATTCATCAATCGTCCTAGTTTTCGCGCCATTTCCGGAAGTTTGGCAGGTCCGAAAATTATGAATACAGCCAGTATAATAACTAATAATTCGCCTCCGCTGATATTAAAAAAAAGTGTTATTAAGCCATTTATCATGATACTGAATTAGCGTTCACAAAAATATATTAAATTATTTGAACTATGAGTTTTTAGTATTTATCTGAACCACTTATGTTGTAATTATTTGAAACTCAATATTCAAAAATATTATTTGTGAGGTAATTATAACATTATTAAAACTATTTATCGTTCGTTTTCTTTTTCAGGTCAGCTATAAGTTTTTTCGAACCATATTCAAGCAGGTCAATTACCAGTGTAAAGCCTTCGTCGCCACCATAATAAGGATCAGGAATTTCGTTAAAGCCTTTTTCCCTGATATATTCAGCCATTCTTGATACTTTGTTCTTATGTCCGCTGTTGTTAGCCAAGTTTATCAGATGTTCATAGTTGCTGTCGTCCATTGCAATTATCATATCAAAATCGTCAAAATCAGTAGGTCTGAATTTTCTTGCAATGCTGGTAATATTATACCCTCTTTCTTTAGCAAAATGACGCATACGGGGATCAGCTTTTTCACCTTCGTGCCAGCCGGAGGTTCCTGCCGAATCAACTTTTACTGTAAGTCCGCTTTCAGAAGCCAGTTTTCCAAATATTGTCTCGGCGGCAGGCGACCTGCAAATATTGCCAAGACATACAAATAAGATTCTTTTTGTTTCCATGCGGCAAAGTTATATCAAATTGACTTATGGCAAAGTCATGTTGTTAACTCCTGGTTATTTTTGAATGATCTTTTGAATTCACCGGCTTTGGTTTTGTATTATACCGGTTGGAAAAATATAACAGAACAATTATCGCTCTACTCAATTGTTCTGAATATTTTAACCATCGGCATTAACGATTGTAATTTACAAAACAGCTTGGGCTATTTTGTAAATACAATTCGTATAACTATATTGCTGATATAGCAGCGTTTATCATTTCAAACCTTTTGGGTCTGAAAATCCAGAAACTCAATAAAAGGCAGGCTCAGAAATATTCAACCCTTATATGTTTCAGGAACCTGGTTTCGAGCAGTTGCGCCAGGCGTTTTATCACATTACGCCGGATATCCAGTTCAATTGGCAGCGATGGATCCTGATGGGCTTCATTTATTTTGGTTCCAACCAGAAAAAATATCTCATCAGTATCAATAAGCATTGATGCAATCCTGTCAGCAGGTCCTTTGGTGAAAACCGTATTGCTGTCATAATTACTTAGCAGATTAATGACCTTGTTGAGAGTAAGCATACCTTCAGTGATCAAATCTACACCCGGCATAAAGGACGCCTGCGGCAGGTCGGGATCGTAAAACTCAGTTTCATCTTCGACTTCTTCCCCTAATACTCTGGCAACTATATCTGCTGTTGTAGCTCCGCAAATGATCTTCTTACCATTGAATTCTTGCAATTTATTGACAAAAATCTCATCATTCTTTTCTTCAAAGGGAGGACCTGTGCATAACAACAGACTTCTGGGTTCTCTGAAAAATATTACTCCGCACGAGCAATCATCTTCAGGATTATAATTATCGTTGGCTAAAGCTTTGGTCAGTACCTTGGTTGCCAGTTCGGCTGCTGACATTTCAGGATTCTTTTTCAATGTTTCCTTAACAAAACTTTTAAGGTTTTCGCGACCCCACCCATCGGCATATTTAGCACCCAATCCTGATTGTGTTATGCCATCGCTAAGAAACACCACTCTGTCATAAGGATTTATCTGAAAACTTGCATTTCGCATCAGCATTTTTCTGCCCTGCATTCCTTCGCTTACAAAATTCTGCCATTGTATTTCAATCGGATTTCCATCCCGTACAATAAAACATGCCGGATTATCATATTCAAGAATGCTTACTTCTCCCTCGTATGATACGTCAATTGCGGTGAAGGTTGAGTAACTGGTTTTACGTATGCTGCAAACCGGCAATGTTTTGGTTATGATCTCGGCAATTCGCTCAAAATTCTTACGATCTTTCGTGAAATTCAGCAATATACGGGCTGTGAGTGTAGCAAGAATATTGGCTTTCACACCATGACCCATACCATCTGATAATACAGCAACAAGGCGGCGTTCTTCACCAATCCTTTCTGATTGAAAAACATCGCCGCAAATCCTTTCATTACCATGGTTTTTTTGCTGGCAATGTACTTCTATGTAGAATTCCTGGCTCATTGTTCAATCTTTTTTTGATGGGCGCGATGTGTTTCTATCAATGAGTTAAGCATACGTTCGGTATTTGAAGCCCCTTCGCCAAGCAGGAAGCCTATTTCCTGAACCATTTGTAAATTCTGATCTATTACTTCGGTAAGTCGTTTTACGAGCTCTTCTTTCTGAACCTCAGGTAGATACATATCGCGAATTACAGCACCGACAACTTTATTCTTCACAATTGAATAAATTGAGATGTTAAGCATTTTATCTTCAAAATGCAGGTCTTTACCCAGAACATCGGTATTGGTGGTAAGTACATATTTAAAAAGGTTATAGAAACTAAAAGGTAACAATGTTTTCAGGTCAGCATTTTTTAAACCCGGTATCACTTCATTTATCATGGCAGCATCTTCGCCGAGCATATCCACAAAGCTGGTGTTTGATTCAACCACTCTCAGATTTTCATTTACTATTACAATTCCTGCCGGCAGTTTTTGAATCAATACCCCGAGTGTTTGCAAGGCATGTTCAGCCTGTGTGAGCTTTTGCGTCATTTTAATTTCGCGGTTACCAACAGTGTTACACATTGTGCTCAACGATTCGGCAAGATTTCTCATTTCTGTAGCTTCGGTTTCTGAAGCAACAATATCAGGTAGTTTCCCTGAAGAGTGATAATCGCCTTTTGTGATACGTTCAGTTACATCAATGATCTTCTGAATTGTTCCCCCGTATCTTTCAGTAGGGTTCTTCAGTATTTTAATGTAGTTCTCTTTAGTTTTTAATGAATATGGTATACATAAATCGGTTTTTGCCAAACCCTGGCTCACAGCAATTGCAAAATCCCTGCATGTGTTAAACCCGCACAGATTACAGCTTGTGTCATCTTCAACGTTCTCTTTTCCTATGATCTTCAGTACTTCGTTTATCTTATCTTCACCGGGTACAGGCAAACGCTGATCGTCAGTAATGAAACTACATGAAAGATCAAGCTTGCTGAAGCGCTCAAGATACTCATTCCAGGTTTTTTCATCAACAGCGGTTATGCGCCTCGATGCATAATCCTTAACCAGAGCATGACGCCTGTAATAATCACTGCTAAAGGTCATACCCGGACCCATCATACAACCTTTGTTATAGAATATATTGAAATTTGATTTAACTGTTTCCGGATATCTTGCAAACTCATTTACTGACTGCATGAACTCGTGCTTACCTGAAGCTGTTTGTGTATTACCCGTTAAAATATTCTCATTTATCTCGGCAATCTGAACAAAACCGTTATCAATGGGATAAAGTGAGC
Organism: Bacteroidales bacterium; assembly: GCA_012522795.1. Lineage (GTDB taxonomy): Bacteria > Bacteroidota > Bacteroidia > Bacteroidales > JAAYJT01 > JAAYJT01. The sequence goes on from JAAYJT010000007.1 coordinate 59,663, forward strand.
CATAACGACCGTTTGGCGGGTCGAAAAAAGAAAATTCAAGAGATGCCTCGCTGATATCCATACCTTTGAACAGGGTTCTTAATTCAGTAAAAGTAATGACTTCATCCACTTTTGATTGCCCCTCCGAACGCGAAGCTTCAATTTTTGCCGAAATACAGGGAACAATGCCGACAACTTTTATATCCTGACCATAAATTTCGCGCATGATAGCTGCCATAGCCAGCATTGGCGAAAGCATGGGTGCTAGATTGCCGGTAAGTTGTGGTTCAAATTTTTCAACAAACAAAACCAGACTCGGACAGTTGGAAGTGAGATAATATTTGCCTTTAAATTCTTTTAACAGCTTTCCGTATTTTTGAGCAATGACTTCCACAGCGAAAGCTGTTTCAGCAACCCATGCAAAATCGAGCAGGCGGAGTAAGCCTGCCAGTTTTCGATAATCAGTAATATCAGGAAATTCAGCAGCAATACTCGGATCCAAAATAGCAGCTACCTTTTGCCCTGATGCAAGCATTTCCTGTACTGCCGGAATGGAATCATGGTAGGTAATAGCTCCGTAATCGCATGAACGCAGGCAACTTCCACAACCTATGCACCTTTCGTGCAATATTTCAGGGTACTCCTGATCCCAGCCCAGTTTTATTGCCCTGACCGGACAATCCCGTACACATTGCATGCATTGTGCACATTTTTCCTGGTTCAGATGAATTAGTTCCATATAGTTAAATAGTTCGCAAATGAAATATGGTAACAAAAATAATATAAACCCTGACAAGAATTGCATTTTTGTAAAAAACTCTGTGAATACTTATGCTTTATTCCGGCAATTTTGCATTCTGCTTTGCCAGATTCGAAAAATAATTTACTTTTGCCGTCAAATCGGTGCCCATAGTTTCTTTACCGGAAACCAGGCTTAATAGGGAATCCTGTGAGAATCAGGAACAGTACCCGCTGCTGTTAGCTCTTTATTTCTTTTTGAACTCCATTTTGAGCCACTGTTTTTTTGAAAATGGGAAGGCTTTCAAAAAGAGAGCAAGTCAGAAGACCTGCCGGTTTCATACATGATTTCAGTGCTTTCGGGATAAAAGCCGGGAATATTTTGCTGTTGTTCCAGAAACTCAATTTATTCTATCTCTTTTCTGCCGGAATCATTTGAATGGCGTATGAATGGTTTTTTTTGGTATGAATTGCATAGAATGAAGATAAAACTGCTGATATTATTCCTGATTGTATGGTCTCATGCGTTTTCTCAAACCATAGAGTCAGATACAGTTATGGAGCTTAATGAGGTAGTGATAAGTGCAAAACGGATCCAGCAATACAGCGCCGGATTAAAAGTTCAGTCGCTGAATCTTGGTGATTTAAGGAAAATGCCAGGATTAAAACTTTCAGATGTTTTGTCAGCACATAGTGGTCATTTTGTTAAGACCTATGGTGCCGGAGGCTTGGCAACTCTTGGTATTCGTGGTACTGCACCTCAGCATACAGCAGTCTTCTGGAATGGTTTTAATATTAATCCTCCCAATATTGCTATGGCTGATATTTCGATGCTGCCGCTTTTTTTATTCAACAATATTGAACTTGTTAGCGGAGGCAGCAGTACTATTACCGGAAGCGGGGCGATAGGAGGGAGCATACTTTTAAATAGTCAGAATGGTATAAATAAGAATCAATTGAGTCTGGCAACCCAATTCGGGCAATATGGCGATAAGTTAACGGCATTGAAAGCGGCTTTTTCGAAGAGCAGATTTGGCTTCTCAACTGCGGTTTGGTTTAATTCATCAGAAAATAATTTCAAATATGAGAATATTGCCAAATATGGTAAACCTGTTGAACGACTGACAAATGCTGATGCAATACAGTTTGGGCTTTTACAGGAAGCATTTTTAAAAATAAGTGATAAACATAATTTGAAAGCCGGTTTCTGGATGCAGGAGCGTGAAGCAGGAATACCGCCATCAATGACAATGGCAAAAAGTATTGCCCGTCAACTTGACAGAATGCTGAGAGGATATCTGCAATGGAATATAGAACATGAAAAAACCAAATATTTGTTCAAGTCGGGCTATCATTATGATTTTTTGAACTATATAGACTCACTTATTGACCTGAGATCGGAAATACATGTGGGGATATGGAATAATGAAGCAAATGTGAATACTGTAATAGCAGGAAATATACACTTAACTGCCGGAGCTGTTTATCAGCTTCATCATGCAAGAACTGAGAATTACACAGAAAATAAAGACCCGCAACATTTTTCGGTATTTATGCTTGCTACCCGTACAATCCCTGAACTACACTGGACATTTAGCTTAGGTGCAAGAAAAGAATATGCCAGCGATCATAGCGGGATCCCACCGGCATTATCACTTGGATGGAAAGGAAAAATAGCCGGCATGATTGATGGGCGGATGAATATTTCAAGTAATTATAGAATTCCAACCCTGAATGACAGATTTTGGGTAACAGGAGGAAATCCGGATCTGAAAGCAGAAACAAGTATAAACTTTGAGTCGGGAGCTGACTTTACCTTTCGGAAAAAGAATACAACGGGTTCGTATTCTATAACTATTTATGCTAACAAGATCAAAAACTGGATTACATGGCTGCCTGCTGATAATTTTTACTGGAAACCGGAAAACATAGGCTCGGTGATCATAATTGGATTTGAGAACAGCCTTAAGCTTGAACATCACACTCCTTTATTATTATACCGTTTTGAATTGTCGTGGAATGCAGGCAAATCTTTGTACGAAGCAAGTTCATTTAAGGATATTAAACACAAACCGCAGTTGATCTACACTCCGGTTCACAATGCCGTGTTTTCTGCCAGTATTACGTATCGTAGTTGGGAATTGCAGATGATAAACAAGATCACGGGTTCGCGTTTTACTGACCGCACAAATACAAATAAACTTCCGGCGTATTATACTGGTAATTTCAATCTGGCAAAACGCTTTAAGATGAAAAGATCTGCGCTTATTGTAAATGCTACAGTAAATAATTTTACAAATCACGCTTATCAGGTCATCGAATATCGTCCAATGCCCGGACGTACATTTCATTTATCCTTAATCTTCGATTTGTTATTTGATAAAGTATCTAAATATTAATTTTTAACTATTAAAAATGAAGAAGAAACTATTGATCATCAGTGCATTATTGGTTTTTGCATTTGCAGCCTGCGAAAAAGAAGACAACCCATTACCGGGTAAATATTCACAAGGAGTTTTTATCAGTAATGAAGGTCCTTTTATGGACGGGTCAGGTACTATCAGTTTTTATGACCCGAAAACCAAAACCATACAGAATGATATCTTTGAACTGGTGAACAACAGACCTTTGGGTAATATTGTGCAAAGTGTTGAGGTGTTTAAAGACAAAGCCTATGTAGTTGTAAACAATGCTTCAAAAATTGAAGTTGTAAATGCGGGAACATTTGAATCTGCCGGTGTCATTGAGGGTTTGAGCCAGCCACGTTATTTTCTGGGAATTAATGAAGAAAAAGCCTACGTAAGCGATTGGGCAGGGCATGTAGCCATTATCAATCTCAATAAATATGAAAAAAGAGGAACAGTTTCCACCAGCCATGGTCCTGACCGTATGATCTTATCAGGTTCTAATGTATGGGTCCTGAATTCGGCAGGTATGTCGTCCGATTCAACAATTATGATAATTGATACAAACACTGATAAAGTGATTCACACTATGGTGGTCGGTGGTAATCCTTCTGATCTGGTTCAGGATAAAGAAGGAAATATATGGGTTATTTGCGGTGGTGTTTTTGACTGGATGAACCCTGAAAATAATACTGATGGCTCATTAGTGAAGATAAATCCTAATGATTTTAGCATTATTGGAAGAACAATGATGGAAGGTACTGATTTCGCTCCTAAAATAGCTGTTAACAAAGAGAAAAACAGGATATTGTTCACCTACAACGGAAAGATATATTCATTAAATACCGGCGCTTCATCTTTGAATGCATTTGAACTTGTAATGGAAAAAACATGTTCTGCCCTTGAAATTGATCCTGACAATGATGAAATTTATTTTTCTGACCCTCTTGATTTTGCTCAGCCCGGTGTTGTTTACCGTTACGATGCCAGTGGAAGCACTATGATAGATTCAGTCAGAGCCGGTATAATTCCCGGTAATCTGAGATTTGTAAGATAGCTTTTGCAGTGTGGTTCAGTAATTTAGTGGTTCAGCACTACAGTTAGTTGTGCTGAAGCGGGGCGATTTTGCATTGAGGTATGATTCGTATCATCCTGATTTCACATTGATAACGGGTAATAGTGTGATAAACAGTTGTCTGACAATTCATACTCATCTCATATAGTTAGCTTCAGGAAAATCTTTAGTTTTGTCACTTTATCAGCAAAAGGCTTATGTTCAGGAAAAAAGCATATGAAGCTTCTCAGTCATTGCGGCACCTTACATGGAAACGTTTGCTGAAAATCAGGCTTGCGCTTATTGCAATGATATTCATAGGCATGGCCGTTATCGTTGCTGTTATGGGTTATCTTATTACCCCTGACAGTACTCCTTTCGCAAATCAGCAATATATAGAAATCTCGGCACAACCACCCGGTTTTAAAGCTAATATGCTGAAAATAAGGAAGAATGAGCTTGCGTTCAAACAGAATTGGTTTAAAACAATGATCTATGGAAAGCGGAATATCTATACATTCATTCCTTTTAATAGTTACAGGTTCGTTAATGATGAAATAATATTGACAGAGTTTGACCTCTTTCCTTCTGAACTTACAGCAGAATCAGGTTTTAATCTGGCAGATGTGGTTTATCCTCTGCCACAGGATTTTAAAGCTGAATATATTGGTTCTGATACAATTCGTTTTTACGATATTGAAGGAGAAATCCATGTTAACAGCATTGCAGAATTGCAGATTATAGTTAAGGAAAAGTATCTGGTGGAACGCAGATTCTGGCTTGGCTCTGACCGCTATGGGCGCGATGTGCTTAGCCAACTGATGATAGGGACAAGGGTGAGTTTGTCAGTAGGTATAATTTCAGTGCTGATATCTCTAATGATAGGAATAATGGCAGGTGCTCTTGGCGGATATTTCAGAGGCTGGGTTGATAATTTGATAGTCTGGCTGATCAATGTGGTCTGGTCAATTCCTACTCTTTTGCTGGTTATTGCCATTACTTTTGCTTTGGGCAAGGGCTTCTGGCAGGTGTTTGTAGCTGTGGGGCTGACTATGTGGGTTGAAGTGGCAAGAGTGGTAAGGGGACAGGTGCTTTCAATACGCGAAAAAGAATATATTGAAGCGGCACGCGCACTTGGCTTCAGGCATTGGCGAATCATTACAAGGCATATACTTCCAAATGTTATCGGACCTGTAATAGTTATTTCGGCTGCCAATTTTGCGTCTGCCATACTGATTGAAGCAGGATTAAGCTTTTTGGGTATTGGTGTGCAGCCGCCTATGCCATCGTGGGGAACTATGATAAAAGAGAACTATACCTATATAATCCTCGATAAGGCTTATCTGGCAATACTTCCGGGGATAGCCATTATGCTCATGGTTTTGAGTTTTATGATAATTGGAAATGGTTTACGCGATGCACTGGATATCAAAACTATTGACAATCCCGGGAAAATACAGGTGTAGAACGCAATTAGGATTAAAAAAAAACGAATCTGCATCATCAGCTCCAATTGATGTAACCACGTGTTAGGCGTTCGGCAGTTATTATTAATTATTTTATTTTTCCTACTCGATTTTTGTGAAATGTACATCTGTTCTTGCTTCGGCAGTAATCGAAAAAGGATTGCTAAAACCTTTAATGGTTAGCGATTTGCTATTTAAAAGATATGCAAAAGATTCGCTAAATTCCGTACTTTCGGGCTGATAACTTGTTATTTGGATAACATTTCCTGTTAAAGAATAAGTATAATAATACGAACTTGCTGGGTACAATGTTGTATGCGCAAAAATAAAATAACCCTCTACCCGCATATTCTCTGTAAAATATATTGTGTCGTTATGTACTAAATTATAATCAGAAGTAACCCACTTTCCAATAATTGATTTTTCGGACTTTCCGTCTTCCTTTTCGCACGAAACGAAAACTGTCATTAGAGCGAGGCAGGTTACTATCGCAACCACATTCCTCAAATTTAATCTACTTTTTTCCATATCTTGAAAATTTTGCCATTTACTATCGGTTTATATTTTAACATTAACTTTCTATTTAATTGTCCTCTGTACTGTCGCTTGCTGACGCCTAACGGTTGGCTATATTGTGTGCCGTTAATTATTTATCTTAATGCAAGTTACCTTTTTATAAAAATCTTTGCAAGTTCCTGAAATATTTTCATAATCCAATTTTACTGGAATCGGAAAACCTGAAGTCTCAACGATATTTCTGACTTGGCTCTTAATAGGAAGATTTAATACTTTTATTGTATCTTTTCCAGTTTTTATAATCCAACCGGGACAACACATGCATTCAGTTCCATTATAATCAATGATTTCTCCAGTTTTTGAGCAATTTAAATCCAAATCAAATTCAACACATGTCATTGTTTTGTAGTAATCTGCGCATGAACTATTATCATCTTTGTAATTAAACTGAATTGCAATGGGGTATCCATAAAAATTAACCAAATCCCATAGTAATTCATTGTCAGGTACTGTAAGAAATTTTAATGTATCGTCTCCGTTTGTTATCAACCAACCAGGGCAGCATCCACATTTATCGGGATTATATCCGATAACACTACCAGAAATAGAACATTTCATTTTATCATCATTGTCTTTTGCACAAGAATGAATTATCAGGATTCCAATTATCAAAAATGAAATCGGTAATAATATTATTGCTTTTTGTTTTATCGTCTAATTTCTTTCAAGATGCTATTTGCTGTCGAATAGTTGCTTTTAATGGCACACAACGGTTAGCGTTATGGACATTATGAGAATGCGGGTGATTTACCTGTCAAGTTACAACTACTTTTGACACGAGTTGTGCATCTCGAATACGCACTGCAATGACAATTAACTATACCGCATATTATTTGCTACTATTTTTCTTCTTCATTTTCTTTTTTAAGGACTTTGTAATGCAGATTCGTTCGTGATGCTTTTGATGTAAAAAGTTCAAGATCCAGCGAAAGCTTTTCATTAAAATAATCGCATATATCTTCTATTACTTTTTGTTTTGCTGTTGCAGTGAAGCATGAAACAGGAATTCCGTTTTCGAGATTTTTCTTTTTCTGAATGTTTCTTATGAAATCACCTATATAAAGATAATCCACTCTGAAATCCTGTCCCCAGGCTGAAAAACAGTGCGCCTCGTCAATCACGAAACGTGCAATTTTTCTTCCCAGGATTAGTCGTTCTATAGTTTTTGATCGTAACGATTCAGGTGAGATATAGAGAATAGATGCTGAACCTTCTTCAACCCGCTCAAAAGATTTTGCTCTTTCAATCGGATCAAGTAAGCCATTGATTGTAACAGTATCGGTGATTCCGATTTTTTCGAGGTTGTCAACCTGGTCTTTCATGAGCGATTGAAGCGGGGAAATTACTATAGTTAAAGCATTTGAGGTTTCTCCGCTCATCAGGGCAGGTACCTGAAAAGCAATGGACTTTCCTCCACCGGTAGGAAAAACCGCAAGTAATGATTTATTTCTGATTGCCGCATTTACTGATTCCTCTTGTAATGGTTCGCCTCCAAAAAGTCTGTATGAATCATATCCAAAAAACCTTTTCAATCCGCTACACGCATCCAGAGCTTTATTACAATACGAACAACCCGACAAACATGGATTGCTGCGTAAAAGGAACATGATCCGTTCAACTTCGGGATAATTTCTTAAAACCCAGGGTGGAGTGATCGAATCTGTTTTTTGCGTTCGATAAAAGAGTGGATCAGCGCCAGACAGTAAGCAAGCTCAATAGGGGAATCAAGAATTATTTTGGCTAAATTAGCATGTTCACAAATTTCATCCTTGAGTTTTTGGTGAATAAGGCTTTCAACATCAGTGTTTTCGCTTTTGTAGGATATAAACCGGAAAAAGGCATTAAACTCCCTTTTGTCGTTTAGTAACAAATAAAAAATTTCTTTGATTGTGCTGTCTGCCTGCCGGAATGCGGCAATTTCGTCATAAAATAAATCTTTTGCCTTGATTGAATCATTCAAAGGATTATTAATGTCATCCGATTGAAGTTTGTCGTCCTTCAATAGTGAATGATATGGTTTGGTAGGAAAAAGAAGGGGTGAAAGAAATAAAGTGTCAATAATGTTGGATAGATCTATTCCGGCATAACTAAGAGCTTTGCCAATGTATTTTATATCGTGATTAAAAATATTGTGCCCGCTAACGAATTGTGTGCCATGAAGAAATTGAATGAATTCTGCTATCGAAGCTTTGTGAAATGAATTTCCATTGTCCCTTATACTTCCAATGTCAAGGATTTTATGACTTTGTGGGTCAATTTCAGTATCAATAAAGGCAATTGGGTAAACGGTATGTCCTTGTTCCTGTATCATTATTCATTTTCTCAATCCTGGAATTACTATTTACATCATTTCTTTTGGTGTAGAGGTTATTGTCTTGGCCCCTTATAAAATCGGACATGATTACCAATAAAAATCAGTAATTATGTACTCAGAAATGGAAAAGAGAAAATTCAGTAAAGACGAGAAGCTTCAAATCATTAAAGAGGCTGGCGAACAG